>NZ_JADDIX010000070.1:0-60327 GCF_015070855.1 Pseudomonas lopnurensis | reverse complement strand
TGGATGTCGCTTTTTACATCCACCGCGATGCCGCCCGGTGGATCGGTGAAGCGTGATCCACCCTACGGTCAGAACAGGTAGCGCGGCAGCCAGACGATCATCACTGCGCAGAAGATGCTGAGGGCGATGCAGAACCAGAGGAAGCGCCGCTGGCGGCGTTGCGGGGCGCTGTCGGCGCGTGCCGGCAGGGGCATGCCGCAGTTGCCGCATTCGGTTTCCTGTGGCGGATGGTCCTGTTGGCAGTACAGGCACTGGGGCATGGTGGCGTTCCTCTGGTCCGGCAAAGCCGTGGGCCTTGCCCGTACTTACTCGAACTGCTCGAGCCGCTGGCGGTCGAGAATGGCGATCTGGCGGCCTTCCTGGGTGATGATGCCCTCGTCGATCAGGCGCCGGATGATCCGCGAAAAGGTTTCCGGCTGGATCGACAGGTGCCCGGCGACCAGTTGCTTTGCCATCGGCAGTTCGAAACTGTTGCTGTCGTCCTTCGTCCGCGCCAGTTGCGTCAGCAGGTAACGAACCACACGGTGCGTGGCGTTCTTCAGCGACAGCGTCTCGATCTCGTTGATGCGCTGGTGCAGACGCACGCAGAGCTTGCCGAGCAGGGCGAAGGTGAGCCGCTGATTGGCTTCCAGCAGGCGCATGTAGGCGGCATTGGAGAAGCGGTAGACCTGCGACGGGCAGACCGCCTGGGCCGAGGCCACATAGTTGGGCGTGTCCATCAGCATCATGGCTTCGGCGAAGGTCTGGCGATTGCCGATCACCTCGAAGACCTTTTCCTGGCCGTCCGGCGTCAGGCGATAGACCTTAACCGCGCCGGAGATGACGAAGTAGAAGTGGTGCGCCGGCTCGCCCTGGTGGAACAGGTTGTCGCCCTTGTCCAGGTTGAGCAACTGGCTGGTGTTGAGCAGCTCTTCCATCTGCTCTTCCTCCAGCGGCTCGAACAGGTGGTGGCTGCGAAGGATCTGGTGGTGTACGCGGTGAAGCACCATGCAAGGCGTCCTGTCTCGATTAACAACAATGAATGTCGGCCCAGCCTAACGCATGCGAAGAGCCATTCGCTGCCTGCATGCTCAATGCGGGTGGGCGAGGAAGCCGTCACGCCAGACCGGTTCGGCGAACAGCTGTGTATAGCGTTCCAGTGCAGCGAAGATGCGTTGCAGGCCCGCTTCACGCTGCTCGGCATCGGATAGTGCCTCGGCGCCCTCGAGCAGATCGCTCAGCAGACCGTGCAGGCTGGCGTCGGCGGCTTCCGGCAGCCGACAGTTGGCGATCAGGTAAGCGGTCGCGGCTTCGATCTCGCGTTGCAGCGCGGCTGCCGATTGCTCATCGAACGGCTGACCCGGATCGCTCGGCAGGCTGCGTTGTACCGCCTCGTGGACGCGGGTCATGCCTTCGCGCAAGGCCTCATCGGTAGCCCAGCGCTCGCCGGGTAGCGCATCACTGGCCACTGTCGGCTGGGCGTGCTGGCGGTGCTGGTGGACCGTGGCGGCCTGCGCGGTAGCGACGACCACAGCGAGGGCGAAGTTGCTGGCCAGGGCGACGACCGAGGCCATCGCCAGGCCCCAGCCGAGCGGTTGCAGGTACTGCTTCATGAGCGGGCCGCCTCGCTGCCTTGATCGGTCGTCTGGTCGCCCGGGCCGGAGCCCTCGGCGTTACGGAACAGCACGTTGTTCTCCAGATGGATATGCAGCATCAGGTCGTCCCGCAGCTCCTCCAGCCCGCGGTACAGCGCGCGCCAGGTGTTGCAGGCATTGGCCGGCGGGGTGATGTCGTTGGTCAGCAGCGCCAGTTGCACCAGCGAGTTGCCGTGTTCCTCGTGCTCGTAGCGCATCACCGAGATCGGCCCCTGTGCCTGCGGCAAGCGCATGCCGCGCTGCAGCATCGGGAAGAGGACCTGCTCTTCCTTGAGCATGTGGCTCTCCAGCGCCTGTTGCATGTGCCAGAGGTGTTCGGCGAGCCCGTTGGGGCATTCCGGGCGGTTGCCGTGCACCTGCTCGACACGGCTGGCGAGACGGATCAGCTCCGGGAACTGGTCGCGATGGCGCTCGTGAAAGCGCGCCAGGATGTACTCGATCAGCTTTCCGGCTGGCACGCTGCGCCAGTCCTGCTCGGTGGTATCAGGTTCCAGTGCCAGCAATGCACCGGCGATCATCTGCGGATCGATATCGATTCGCGCGGCGGCCTCGCGCAGCGAAACGTCGCCGGCGCAGCAGAAGTCCAGGCGAAACTGACGGAATACACGGGTGGCACCCGGCACCGAACAGGCAAGATTGCCGAGTGTCTGGTCGATAAGGTCGGTGGTCATGGCAGCGGTCCTGAGGAACATGACTCGACCATCGCAACAGCCATGCCAGGCACCGGGCCGCCGGAAACGGGCGATTGCGGGGTGTGGCTGGTGGAAATGACCCGAAGCGTTTATGGTTTTAAAAACCCTGAGGGTATCCAGCACCATGATGGCCGACGCACTGCTTGCCGATCTGACCACCGAACTGCCCAACGCCGTGCGCCTGCAGCGCCTGGTGCAGACGCTGCATCGACATTTCCACTGCGGTGCGGTGGTGCTGCTGCGCCTGGACGAAGACAGCCTGCGTCCACTGGCAGCGGTCGGGCTGGTGCAGGAGGCGCTCGGCCGGCGCTTCGTCGTCGCCCAGCACCCGCGTCTGGCGGCGATCCTCTCGCAGCGCGAGCCGACCTGGTTCGAGCCGGACAGCCGCTTGCCCGACCCCTACGACGGTCTGCTCGACGAACATGTCGGCGAGCCGTTGCCGGTGCACGACTGCATGGGCGTCAGCCTGTACGTCGAGGGCAAGCTGTGGGGCGCGCTGACCCTCGATGCATTGCATGCCGGCACCTTCGACGACGACGCCCGCTGCGACCTGCAGCGCTTCACGCTGGTGATCGAGGCCGCCGTACGGGTGACCCGCCTGGAACATGAGAATCGCGGCCTGCGCCTGGCGCGCAGCGATGTGATGGAAACCACGCTGGATCATGGCGACGGTGAGATTCTCGGCCAGAGCGGCGTGATCCGCGAGCTGTTACGCGAACTGCAGGTGGTGGCCGATTCCGAACTGCCGGTGCTGCTGCTGGGTGAAACCGGCGTCGGCAAGGAGCTGTTCGCCCGCTGGCTGCACCGTCATTCGCGGCGGCGCAACAAACCGCTGGTGCATGTCAATTGCGCGGCGCTGCCCGAATCGCTGGCCGAAAGCGAGCTGTTCGGGCACGTCAAGGGCGCCTTCTCCGGCGCCACCACCGATCGCCCCGGCCGTTTCGACGCTGCCAACGGCGGCACGCTGCTGCTCGACGAGGTCGGCGAACTGCCACTGACGGTGCAGGCCAAGCTGCTGCGCACCCTGCAGAACGGCGAGATCCAGCGGCTCGGTGCGGACAAGCCGCGGCAGGTGGACGTGCGGATCATCGCCGCGACCAACCGCAATCTGCGCGACAGCGTGCGCGACGGGCACTTCCGCGCCGATCTCTATCATCGTCTGTCGGTCTACCCGGCGCCGATTCCGCCCTTGCGCGAGCGCGGCAACGACGTGCTGATCCTCGCCGGACACTTCCTCGAGCTCAATCGCGCCCGCCTGGGGCTGCGCAGCATGCGCCTGTCGCCGGCCGCCGAGCGTGCGCTGCTGGGCTACTCCTGGCCGGGCAACGTGCGCGAGCTGGAGCACGTGGTCAGTCGCGCGGCGCTGCGCCTGCTCAGCCGCGGCGCGTCGCGCAGCGAGATCCTCACCCTGGAGCCCGATCTGCTGGACCTGGACAGCCATGCCATCGGCGTGGCAGTGCCGCAGGTGGCCGACGAACCGGTAATCGCCGACGAGGTGCTTCCGCTGCGCCACACCGTCGATGCCGCCCAGCGCCAGGCCATCGTCCGGGCGCTGGAGGCCAGTGGCGAGAACTGGGCGCAGGCCGCGCGCCTGCTGGAGGTCGATCCGAGCAACCTGCACAAGCTGGCACGGCGGCTGAAGCTCAAGTAGCGCCCGTCGGCCGACGAGAGTCGCAGACGACCAGCCATGGTCTAACCTCACATCACCCGTCGAGGAGAGCCCAATGGCCCTGAACCAGAACGAATTCGAAGCGTTGCTGAGCGAGGCGCAGGCCTTCGCCGAACGCGCCGCCAGCGAAAACAATCCGTTGCACTACCGTGACGCCTTCGCCGCCAGCCTCAAGGCCATCCGCCTGCTCGGCGAGGAGTCGGGCGCGTGGCGGCAGATGGTGGCCCGCGCCACCGAGGAGTTCGAGGGCGACGAGGGCATCTGAGGCATTCTTTCCGCCAGCCCCGTGGCTACTGGCGGAATCATTCGTGCTGCCTTTCGTCGCAGTCGCGACGTCCGGGCAATCTTGACCCCTATCAATGCTGGCCACTGGTCAGCTGCCTAGACTGCCGGCTGTTTTCCGTTCAGCCGAACGACCGCCGCGCCGTCCGTGCGTGGCGCGCATGTACCCGAATGTCTAGGAGTTGTCATGCACCTGGTCTGCCCGGCAGGAAGCCTGCCCGCGCTCAAGGCCGCCGTCCAGCAGGGCGCCGATGCCATCTACGTCGGATTTCGCGACGACACCAACGCCCGCCATTTCGCCGGTCTCAATCTCGATGAGAAGCAGCTCGACAAGGGCCTGCAGCTGATCCGCGAGAGGGGCCGGCAGCTGTATATCGCCGTCAATACCTATGCCCAGCCCGAAGGCTGGAGTCGCTGGCAGCGTGCCGTGGACCAGGCCGCCGACCTCGGCGTCGATGCGCTGATCGCCGCCGACCCCGGTGTGCTCGGCTACGCCAGCAAGCGCCATCCCAGGCTCAATCTGCACCTTTCGGTACAGGGCTCGGCGACCAACGCCGCGGCGCTGGCGTTCTATCAGGAGCGCTACGGCATCAACCGTGCCGTGCTGCCGCGGGTACTCTCGCTCAAGCAGGTCAAGCAGGTCGCGGCGAGCAGCCCGGTGCCGATCGAAGTATTCGCCTTCGGCAGCCTGTGCATCATGGCCGAGGGCCGTTGCCACCTGTCTTCCTATCTCACCGGTGAGTCGCCGAACCTCTGCGGCGTCTGCTCGCCGGCCAAGGCGGTGCGCTGGAGCGAGGAACCCGAGGGGCTGACCTCGCGGCTGAACGACGTGCTGATCGACCGCTACGCCGAGGGCGAGTCGGCCGGCTACCCGACGCTGTGCAAGGGTCGCTTCATGGTCAACGGCCAGCGTTTTCACGCGCTGGAAGAGCCGACCAGCCTGAACACCTTGGATCTGATTCCCGAACTCGCCGCCATCGGCGTCACCGCGATGAAGATCGAGGGCCGCCAGCGCAGCCCGGCTTACGTCGAACAGGTCACCCGCGTCTGGCGCGCCGCGCTGGACAGCTACCTGAAGGCGCCGCAGCGCTATGCGGTCGAACCCGGCTGGCGGCAGGTGCTGGACGGCCTTTCCGAAGGCTCGCAAACCACCCTGGGTGCCTATCACCGGGCCTGGCAATGAACGAGGAGTCACCCATGAAACTTTCTCTGGGCCCGGTGCTGTTCTACTGGGATCGCCAGCAGACGCTGGACTTCTACGCCAACATGGCCAGCCAGCCGCTGGATGTGATCTACCTCGGTGAGACCGTCTGTTCCAAGCGCCGCGCCATGATGCTCGACGACTGGCTGGGGCTGGCCCGCGACCTGGCCGAAGCCTCGTCGGCGCAACTGGTGCTGTCCGGCCTGACCCTGGTCGAGGCCGCTTCCGAGCTGTCCAGCCTGCGTCGCCTGTGCGACAACGGCGAGCTGCTGGTGGAAGCCAACGACATGGGTGCGGTGCAACTGATGTCCGAGCGCAAGTTGCCCTTCGTCGGCGGGCCGGCGTTGAACCTCTACAACGGCCACGCGCTGGCCGAACTGGTGGCCAGCGGCATGACCCGCTGGGTGCCGCCGGTGGAGGCTTCCGGTGCGCTGATCAGGAGTGCCCGCGCGCAGCTGCAGGAACTGGACGTCACGCTGCCGGAAATCGAGGTCTTCGCCTACGGCCACCTGCCGCTGGCCTATTCGGCGCGCTGCTTCACCGCCCGCGCCGAGAACCGGCCGAAGGACGACTGCCAGTTCTGCTGCCAGAACTATCCCGAGGGCATCCCGCTACTCAGCCAGGAGGGCGAGGCGCTGTTCACCATCAACGGTATCCAGACCATGTCCGCCACGGTCAGCAACCTGCTGTCCGACTACCCGGGCCTGGTCGATAGCGGCGCCGACCTGCTGCGCCTGAGCCCGCGTGCGGCCGGCATGGAAGAGGTGATCGGCGCCTTCGATGCGGTGCGCAAGGGCGCGCTGCCGCCGCTGGCGGTGGACGGCTGCAATGGGTATTGGCATGGTCGGCCGGGCATGCTGCGTGCCGAGGAGGCCGGATTATGCTGAACCCGCGCGCCCATCTGGTGAGCCTCGGCGGGCGGCTGCTGCCACTTGCGGCCAAGACGCCATTCCTGCTCCAGCGCCTGACGCTGGAGCGCAGCCTCAACCAGGTATTCGCCGAAGCACTGAGCGACGGTGCCTTCGACGTGCTTGACGGCCACTGGATGAAGCTCGAAGTCGCCGACCTCGGCCTGGCCTGGTGCCTGACCTGCGAGCGCGAGAGGCTGCGCATCGCGGCGCAGGCGCCGGTCGAGGTGACCATCCGCGGCAACTGGCGCGAGTTCCTGTTGCTGGCCAGCCGTCAGGAAGACCCGGACACGCTGTTCTTCCGCCGCCGCTTGGTCATCGAGGGCGACACCGAACTGGGCCTGGCGATCAAGAACCTGATCGACAGCCTCGACCCCGACACCCTGCCGAGCTGGCTGTGGAAGCTGCTGCAGGGAGCGGGGGAAGAAGTGGCCGCGGCCAGTCGGGCGCAGGCGGCCAGGGCCTGATCGAGGGAAATGCCGAGCGCGCGCTACTGGTGAAGCTCTGTGTCGCAGGGCGCATCACCTCGGTCTAGGTTCCCACGCGGGAGCGTGGGAACCATCGGCGCTTCTTTTCCTTTGGTTCGCCCGGTGGGCTGAAGCCCACCAGGAAGATTCGCACTTCTCTGAGTGCATCGGACCGCCGTCAACTTCGATGGATGTCACCCCACACGCAGCTGCATCCGGTCGCTGGCGATGATGTCCTTCATGTCCTCGAACAGCGCGCTGATCTCTTCCTCGCTGCAGTCTTCCCGGTAGCGTTTGCGCAGGCCGTAGCTGCTGAGGGTGATATGTACGTCCGGGCTGACGCCGTGCTGCGCCAGGCAGGCGCGCGCGCAGTGCATCGGGCAGCCGTCGATGGCGAGAATCGGGCGCCTGGAATTGGCCTTTCTTACCAGCGCGGCGACCCGGCCGCCGACGCCGGCGATGCAGGACATTTCCGCGAATCCGGCGCGGTCGAGGCGCACCGCCAGGGTGTTGGCCAACTGGGCGACGTTCGAACAACCGGAGCAGGAATAGACCAAGGGCAGGCGTGTGGTGGCGGTCATTGCAGGTTCCAGGCGGGCTCGTGACGCGGGCCATTGTCCAAAGCACGGCGCTGACCGGCTTTGACAGTAATCAAGAACGCTGGGGCGTTTCGCCGTAGATCATTCGTCATAGGCGGCGAGCTTGCGGTTGTCGAGAATCTCGATGCGCCGTCGCTGTACCGAGATGGTCCCGGCATCGATCAGCCGATGCAGGATGCGCGAGAAGGTTTCCGGTTGGATGCCCAGCTTCGAGGCGATCAGCCGCTTGGGCACGTCGAGCATGATCACCCCGCTGTCGTCGTGCTGCGACTGGGCGAGAAAGCGCACCACGCGGTGGCTGGCATTGGCCAGGGTGAGGGTGTCGATCTCGGTCATGCGCTGGTGCAGGCGGATGCTCAGGGTCGCGAGGATGTCCAGGCAGATGTCCGGATGCTGTTCGAGCAGGCGCCGATAGTGCGGGCCGTTCAGGCTCGCCACCAGGCTGGCCTTGAGTGCGGTGGCGCTCACCGGGTAGCAGGGCGTGCCCTTGAACAGCAGGGCTTCGGCGAACGACTCGCCGGCGCGCATCACCTCCACCAGCTTCTCCTGGCCGTCGCAGACCACGCGATGCAGTTTGATCTGGCCGCTGAAGAGGAAGTAGAAGCGGTCGGCCCTGTCCCCTTGGTGAAACAGCGAGGCGCCCGTTGGCAGGCGTTTCAGGTTGGCCGAGGCACACACCTCCTGTAACGCCGCCTCCGGCAGCCGGCTGAACAGATGGTGGCGGCGTAGCTCGGCGACAAGGGATTTTTCGGTGAGCATGATTCCTCCCCGGGGGTGCGCAACCGGGTCTATTGAGGCTGCATCCTAGGAGGCGGGGGCCTACGGGTTCCTTGACCACAGACAAGTCCGGCCATCTTGGGGCTGCCGTCCGTTCGATTGCCGATTGCTTTGGCGAGCTTGACTCCGGTCAATTCGATATTCGTCGTCAGCGCCTAAAGTCACACCATATTGTGTTATCGATATTTAATTTAACTACATATGGTGGTGGAGGCTGCGATGCCCTGGCAGGCTGAAATGAATCGACCGGCTTCGCTGCGCAAGCGCGACGGGCGCCTGGTAACGTTCGAGCTGGACAAGATCAGCCGCGCGATCGAGGCGGCGGGCGCGGCTACCGGCGAGTTCGGCGCCGCCGCCGCCCGGAGGCTGACCGACGCGGTGCTGGCGCAACTGGCCGACCAGCGGGTGGTCGAGGTCGAACAGGTGCAGGACCGGGTCGAGCACGTCCTGATGCAGGCCGGCCACTACGATACCGCGCGCGCCTACATCGTCTACCGCGAGCGCCACGGCCGCCTGCGCCGCGACCGCAAGACGCTGGTGGACGTCGCCGCCTCGATGAACGAATACCTGTCGCGCGAGGACTGGCGGGTGCGCGCCAATGCCAACCAGGGCTACTCGCTGGGTGGACTGATCCTCAACGTGTCCGGCAAGGTCACCGCCAACTACTGGCTGGACGAGGTCTACAGCCAGGCGATTGGCGCGGCGCACCGCGAAGGCGACCTGCATATCCACGATCTGGACATGCTCGCCGGCTATTGCGCGGGCTGGTCGCTGCGCACGCTGCTCAATGAGGGTTTCAACGGCATTCCCGGACGGGTCGAGGCGGGGCCGCCCAGGCACCTGTCCAGCGCGCTGGGGCAGATGGTCAACTTCCTCGGCACGCTGCAGAACGAGTGGGCCGGTGCCCAGGCGTTCAGCAGCTTCGATACCTACCTCGCGCCGTTCGTGCGCAAGGACCGCCTCGGTTTTGACGAGGTGCGCCAGGCGATCCAGGAGTTCATCTACAACCTCAACGTGCCGTCGCGCTGGGGCACGCAGACGCCGTTCACCAACCTGACCTTCGACTGGGTCTGCCCCGAGGACCTGCGCGAGCAGATCCCCTATATCGGCGGCGAGGAAATGCCCTTCGCCTACGGCGAGCTGCAGGCCGAGATGGAGTTGATCAACCGTGCCTACATCGAGGTGATGCAGGCCGGTGACGGCCTCGGTCGGGTGTTCACCTTCCCGATCCCGACCTACAACATCACCCACGACTTCCCCTGGGACAGCGAGAACGCCGAGCGCCTGTTCGAGATGACCGCGCGCTACGGCCTGCCGTACTTCCAGAACTTCCTCAACTCGGACATGCAGCCCAACCAGGTGCGCTCGATGTGCTGCCGCCTGCAGCTGGACGTGCGCGAGCTGCTCAAGCGTGGCGGCGGCTTGTTCGGCTCGGCCGAGCAGACCGGCTCGCTCGGCGTGGTGACCATCAACTGCGCACGCCTGGGCTATCTGCATCAGGACGATAAGGGCGCGCTGCTGGAGCATCTGGATGCGTTGCTGGAGCTGGCCCGGCAGAGCCTGGAAGTCAAGCGCAAGGTCATCCAGCAGCATATGGATGCCGGGCTCTATCCCTATACCAAGCGCTACCTCGGCACCCTGCGCAACCACTTCTCCACCATCGGTGTGAACGGCCTGCACGAGATGGTGCGCAACTTCACCGACGACAGCGAGGGACTGCACACGGCGGCCGGCCGGGCGCTGGCGATCGAGCTGCTCGACCATGTGCGGGCGCGGCTGGTGCAGTTCCAGGAAGACACCGGGCATCTCTACAACCTCGAGGCGACGCCGGCCGAGGGCACCACCTACCGTTTCGCCAGGGAAGACAGGAAGCGCTTTCCCGGCATTCTCCAGGCCGGTACGCCGGAGGCGCCGTACTACACCAACTCGTCGCAACTGCCGGTGGGCTACACCGACGACCCCTTCGAGGCGCTGCAGCTGCAGGACGAACTGCAGTGCAAGTACACCGGCGGCACCGTGCTGCACCTGTACATGGCCGAACGGGTTTCCTCGGCGCAGGCCTGCAAGACGCTGGTGCGCAACGCCCTCGGCCGTTTCCGCCTGCCGTACCTGACGGTGACGCCGACCTTCTCGATCTGCCCGGTGCACGGCTACCTGGCCGGCGAGCACGAGTTCTGCCCGAAATGCGACGAGGCGCTGCTGCAAAAACAACAGGGCTGCTGCGCCTGATCGCCTACGACTGTTCTTCCACCCCAGCAACGGAGCGACACCATGAGCCAAGCGACCCAACTGCCCGAAGGCCAACGCCAGCGCTGCGAAGTCTGGACCCGCGTGATGGGCTATCACCGCCCGGTCGCCGCGTTCAATCCGGGCAAGCAGTCCGAGCACCGCGAGCGTCAGCATTTCACCGAAGCGGCGGCGCGGTGACCGCAGCACTACGGGTCGGGGGGCTGGTCCCCCTGACCACCCTGGACTATCCCGATCATCTGGCCTGCGTGCTGTTCTGCCAGGGCTGCGGCTGGCGCTGTCGCTACTGTCACAACCCGCAACTGATCCCCGCCTGCGGCAGCGGGGAAAAGCCCTGGGCGGAGATTCTCGCCTTCCTCGAGCAGCGCGTCGGCCTGCTCGAAGCGGTGGTGTTCAGTGGTGGCGAGCCGACCCTGCAGACCGCTTTGCCGGAGGCGATCGCCCAGGTGCGCGCGCTGGGCTTCAAGGTCGGCCTGCACAGCGCCGGGATCAAGCCGAAGCTGTTCCGGCAGATTCTGCCGCTGGTGGACTGGGTGGGATTCGACGTCAAGGCACTGCCTGAGCACTGCACGGCGATCACCGGTGTGCAGGGCAGTGGCGAGGCCAACTGGAAAAGCCTGGAGGCCTTGTTGGAAAGCGGCGTGGATCACGAATGCCGCACCACCGTGCACTGGCAGCTATTGGATACCGAGCGCCTCTGGGACATGGCGCAGCGGTTGCGCAAGCGGGGCGTAGAACGCTTTGCCGTGCAGTGCGTGCGGACGGCAAAGATGCTCGACGACGCCCTGGCCGAAAACCGCGCGCCTTACGACCAGCAGAAGCTCTGGGACCGACTGGGGCGACTGTTTCCCTTGTTCGTGCTGCGCGGCTGAGGCGCGAGCCGACCCGCATGGCTGGCAGTCGGTGCGACCCGGTAGCGGTTTTCGGTGGGCTGAAGCCCACCCTACAGGTGGTTGCGGAGCGGGGAGGTAGGGTGGGCTTCAGCCCACCACTCGTAACGAATCAGCTCCAGCCCCAGAACTGCAGCCACCAGCCGTAGCCCACCAGCGCGCAGCCGGTGCCGACGCAGGCGAATGCCAGCAGGCGGCGCAGGCCGTTGGCGCCGTGGCGGCCGATCACGTTCCAGGCCAGATACAGGCTCCAGGCGATGGCGCCGAGCAGCAGCGCGGCGCGCGCCGGCTGCGCCCAGGCCAGCAGGAAGCCTTCGTAGCGCAGCAATTTCACCGTGGTGGCGGAAAGGCCGAGGAACAGCCCGGCGCCGCCGAGCGGGGTCAATGCCAGTGCCAGGTGCTGGAAGACGTTGTCGCCTCGGCGCAGCAGACGCACCGCCCCGCGCAGCAGCAGCCACAGCGTGCCGCCGATCAGCAGAGAGGCGCCGAAGATGTAGCCGAGGATCACCGCCCCGTCGAGCCAGGTGAAGGCGTCGTTGGCCTGCGGATAGTGGGTCAGCAGCCACCAGGGCGCGTTGGCCTCCAGCGGCCAGAAGATGTCGCGCTCCACCAGCCACTCCGCCGCCGTCTGCTTGAGGGCGATGAACCAGGGGCTGACGGTCCACTGGAAGGCGCCCATGGCCAGGCCGATCATGCCGAACAGCAGCAGGGTGCTGTCCCAGTGACCGCTTTGCTGTTGACCGCCGACGATGAGGATTTCTGCGTTGGGCGAACGCGGGCTCAACTGCACCGCGCCGCGCTGGCCGCTGCAGCGGCCGCAGGCGTGGCAGTCGCTGTTGCCCTGCATGCGGCGGATGTCGATCAGTGGCGCACAGTTGGGCGTCGGCAGGTGCGGCTCGCGGTTCTCCTGCCAGCGCTGCTCGTCGACCTTGTAATGCACCGGCGCCAGCCGGGCGAGCAAGGCGAACACGCCGCTGACCGGGCACAGGTGCCGGCACCAGACGCGCTTGCCGCGGCCATAGAGAAAGCCCACCAGCATCGCCGCGACGGTGGAGCCGCCGAGAATCAGCAATGCCGCTTGGGCATAGTCGTAGACGCTGATCAACTGGCCGTAGACGGTGGTCAGGATGAACGCCACGGTAGGCCAGCCGCTCCAGCGAATCCAGCGGGGCGTGCCCCTGTTCAGCCCGCGCCAGCTGATCCACTCGCTGAGCGAGCCTTCGGGGCAGAGTACGCCGCACCACAGTCGACCGAAGAAGATCATCGACAGCAGCACGAAGGGCCACCACAGGCCCCAGAAGATGAACTGCGCCAGTACCGTCAGGTTGTCGAGCATGCCGGCCTGGGCCGGCGGCAGGTCGAGAAAGGCAGGGATCACCAGCAGCGTCAGGTAGAAGCCCACCACCAGCCACTGCAGCATGCGAATGGCCTTCGCATGCTGACGCAGCAGATCGCCGAGTCGCGCCAGCCACGGCGCCTGGGCGATCACGCCGGCCTCGCAGCGAGCTGCACCTGTGCCCGGGGTTTGAGCCAGGCCCATGCCGCGAGCCAATACAACCCCAGAATCACCACGGCGGCCAGCGAGGGCATGGCGCGATAGCCGGTGAGGCCGGCGAGGGTGCCGCCCAGTGCGCTGCCGTCATCCAGCAGGGCCGACGTGTCCCAGAGCGGGTCGCCGAATACGCTGTAGAGCACTTCCGGCACGTCCATGCCCATCAGCTGGCCGCTGAAACGGTCCAGCGCGGCCATCAGCAGGGCGCCACCGAGCAGCAGCAACATCACCTCGCTGACCTGGAAGAACCGTCGCCAGCTGAAGTAGCGGCTGCCGGCCTGCAGGGCGGCGTAACTGAGCAGGGCGAGGACGAAGCCCAGCACGCCGCCGATGACGAAGCGGGTGAGGTCCTGGCCTTGCTGCTGGTTGCCGATGCCGTAGAGGAACACCACCGTCTCGCTGCCTTCGCGGCCGACCGCGAGCATGGCGAGCAACAGCAGACCGAAGCCGCTGCCCTGGCCGAGCTTTTCCGCGGCGCTGTTCTGCAGGCTGGTCTTCAGCGTGCGGCCATGCTGATGCATCCAGCCGACCATCTGCAGGATCAGCAGGCTGGCGACCAGCAGCATGGCGCACTGGAACCACTCGCCGCCGCTGCCGGCGAGCCAGTCCCCGGCCTGCAGGATGCCCCAGCCCAGCGCGACCGCCAGCCCCAGGCCAGCGGCCACGCCGGCCCAGAGCATGCGCAGGGCCTTGCCGGCGCCCGGTTGCTGACGCAGCCAGGCATGCAGGATGCCGATGACCAACAGGGCCTCGACGCTTTCGCGCCAGACGATGAACATGGATTGGCCCACGATGATGTGCTCCTCTTACTACTTGGCGACGATCTCGCCCTCGGGAAGATCCAGGTGGAACTCGTCGAAGAACGGATAGCGCCCCGGTTTCAACGGATGGATCACGACGAAGGAGGTCACGCCCGGTGACAGCACCTTCTCGACGCGCAGCGGCGTGCTTTCGAACTCGGTCGGCCCGCTGCCGGCGTTGTGCACGATGATCTTGAAGCGCTGACGGGCCGGAACCTCGAGGGTGGCGGGCTCGAAATGGCCGTCACGGATGGTCAGCTCGTACGTCGGCAGCGCTGCCTGAGCCGGGCCCGCTAGCCCGGCGAGCAGCGGCAGGACGCCGAGCAGCGAGCGCCCGGCGCGGCGCATCAGTAGCCACCCTTCTTGCCGATGCCGGCATAGGTGAACTCGTAGTTCAGTTCGCAGCCTTCGAACCAGGGCGCGACGCCGGTTTCCTTGTCGGTATGGCGGCCGAACATGGTGTGACCCGAGCCCGGCGGCAGGATCTTGTAGGTCAGCTGGTATTTGCCGGGGCCGAGCAGCTTGACGTTGTCGCCGTAGTGCGGTCCGTCGTTGGCCACCATCGGGTGGAAGTCGCCTTCGATCACTTCGTCCGAACCATTCTTGCGCAGCGCGTAGTGGATGCTCAGGTAGGGAACGAAGCTGCCTTCCTGCCAGCCGTTGCGATTGTCCTCGGTCGCGGCGATGTCAGCCTCCAGATGCACGTCGGATTCCGCCGCGGCGCGCATCATGCCGGGTGGGTCCATTTCGACCGGCTGCAGGTACACTGCGCCGACCTCCATGCCGCCGCACTGTTGCGGCTCGCCGATGGGATATTCCTTCGCCTGGGCGAGCGGGGTGAGCAGCAGCGAGGTGATGGCCAGGGTAGCGGGGATGCGCATTGGAGCCTCCGGAAAAGTGGGAATGACGGGGCGAGGGTCGCACTTGCGCCGCAGAATGATAATGATTCTCGTCAATTTTGAAAGAAATATTTTGTTACGCGTGCTCCGGGAGATGCTCCGTTTGCTGCCAGCGTCCGCTATGGTGGGCTCTGCACGCGGGGCGCGGCCTGTTGTCGCAGGTGCGCGCCGCCGCCGCTTCGGCGAACTCGGTGGCGCCGGTTCCTCTAAGCTATTGATCTTTTGCATCCGGGGACTCCATGCAACCGCCCGTTCCGCTTGACCCCCGCACCGCCCGCATTCTGCCGTGGCTGGTGGCCGTCGCGTTCTTCATGCAGACGCTGGACGGCACCATTCTCAACACCGCACTGCCGGCGATGGCACGCGACCTCGCCGAGGACCCGCTGCGCATGCAGGGTGTGGTCATCGCCTACATGCTCACCGTCGCCCTGCTCATTCCGGCCTCTGGCTGGATCGCCGATCGCTTCGGCAGCCGCCGCATCTTCGTCGCCGCCATCGTGCTGTTCTCCCTGGGCTCGCTGTTCTGCGCGCTGTCGGGCACCTTCAACCAACTGGTGGCGTCGCGGGTGCTGCAGGCCCTCGGTGGCGCGCTGATGCTGCCGGTGGGGCGGCTGGTGGTGCTGCGTGCCTATCCGCGCAGCGAGTTCGTACGGATCATGGCCTTCATCGCGCTGCCCGGGCTGGTCGGCCCGTTGCTGGGGCCGACCCTCGGTGGCTGGCTGGTGGAATACGCCTCCTGGCACTGGATATTCCTGACCAACCTGCCGGTGGGCGTGATCGGCTGCATCGCCGCGTTCCGTTTCATGCCGGACCTGAAAGGCGCCGAGCGGGTGCGCTTCGATACCTTGGGCTTCCTGCTGTTCGGCGCGGCGATGGTGCTCATCACCATTGCCCTGGAAGGGCTCGGCGAGATGCACATGCCGCATGCGCGGGTCACCCTGCTGCTGTTCGGCGGCGTGGCCTGCATGGCCGCCTACTGGCTGCGTGCCGGGCGCATCGACGCACCGCTGTTCAGCCCGGCGCTGTTCCATACGCGCAGCTTCGCGGTGGGCATCTTCGGCAATCTGTTCGCGCGGCTCGGCGGCGGGGCGCTGCCGTTCCTGCTGCCGCTGCTGCTGCAGGTGGCGCTGGGGTATTCGCCGGCGCAGGCGGGCATGAGCATGATTCCGCTGGCATTGGGGGCCATGGCGGTGAAGTCGCTGGCCAAGCCGATCATCGATCGCATCGGTTATCGCCGGCTGCTGATCGGCAATACGCTGCTGCTCGGCAGCCTCATCGCCAGCCTGGCGACGATCGATGCGCAGACCCCGACGCTGCTCCTGCTGCTGCACCTGGGCCTGATCGGCATGGTCAACTCGATGCAGTTCACTGCGATGAACACCGTCACCCTGATCGGCCTCAGCAATGCCGACGCCAGCAGCGGCAACAGCCTGCTCTCGGTGGTGGTGCAACTGTCGATGAGCCTGGGCGTGGCCACGGCCGGCGCGCTGCTCGGTGGGTTCACGGTGAGCGGGGCGCAAGGCGACGAGGTGCTCAGGGCCTTCCAGCTGACCTTCCTCAGCGTTGGCGCCATGGCCATGCTGGCGGCTGCGCTGTTCCTGCAGCTGGACAGCCGCGACCCCAGCCATTCCGAAGAGGAGGCCCCCGTCGACGTGAGCGAATGACGAGGCGTCGAATGATCGGAGTGGACGCTGCGTCAGCCGCTCTGAAAAGCTGCCGGCTGTGCTAAGGTGCCGCGACCTCTCCGTTGGGACGACCCATCGGATGCCTGATTGACGTGGGACGACCTGCCTTTTCGTGGAGCAAAAACCATGAATACGGCCTGGTTCATGCTTTTGATCGCCGGCCTGCTCGAAGTCGCCTGGGCCATCGGCCTCAAGGCCTCCGACGGCTTTACCCGTCCACTTCCCAGCCTCCTCACCCTTGTCGCCATGGCCGCCAGCTTCTACCTGCTCGCCGCGGCGATGAGGGTGCTGCCGGTCGGGACCGCCTACGCCATCTGGGTCGGCATCGGTGCGCTCGGCACCGTGCTGCTTGGCATCGCCTTCTTCGGCGAAAGCGCCTCGCCCGCCCGGTTGATCAGCGTGGGGCTGGTGCTGGCGGGGTTGGTGGGGCTCAAGCTGGCGTCCTGATCGCCCACGATCCGAATTCACCCCGCCTCGTGGGTGGATGGCTTTGTCACCGTGGTTGATCGTTTTCGCTGGCCGGCGTGGAAGTTGTCCGCGGACAAGGTTCGCCGCCGTCGAGAAAAATACGCTTTGGCCACTGGCCGCAACGCTATATCTTCTGGCTTCGGCTGGCTCGGCAAGGAAACGCCCAGCGCCGGTTTTCCGCTACGGCCAACAAGAAAGGAGCTGTCCCATGAAAACGGTTGCGCAGGTAATCAGTACCAAGCAGATGCAGGGGCTGGTGGTGATCGCCCCAGAGGACTCGGTGCTCGATGCACTGAAGCTGATGGCCGAGAAGAACGTCGGCGCCCTGCCGGTCGCGGATGGCTCGGGCCGGCTGGTCGGCATCGTCAGCGAGCGCGACTATGCCCGCAAGATGGTGCTCAAGGGGCGCTCCTCGTTCGCCACCCCGGTCAGCGCCATCATGACCACTACGGTCATCACCGTCGAACCGCGGCAGACCGTTCGCGAGTGCATGCAAATCATGACCGAGAAGCATCTGCGCCATCTGCCCGTGATCGACGAGGGCCGTACCGTCGGACTGCTCTCCATCGGCGACGTGGTCAAGGAAACGATGGCCGAACAGGACAGCCTGATCCAGCAGCTCAAGCAGTACATCCGCGGAGAATAGGCGCGGGCAGCCATCCGCTGCCGATGTTGACAGGGCTGGCGGGCTCATCGCATGGGCAATCGCCAGGCCGCTGGGGAGTCGATCGGGGCTCATGCCAGTCGAAGAAAGACGAACACAGCGCAACAGCGAGAGACCGATGAGCCGAGCCCGTGGCATTCTCCTGTGGTTCCTGGCAATCGTGGCGGTGCTGGCCGTGGCGCTGGTGGTGCTGCTGGCCACCTTCGACTGGAACCTGCTCAGGCCCACCCTCAACGAACGGGTGTCAGATACCCTTGGCCGGCCGTTCGCCATCCAGGGCGAGCTCGACGTGCGCTGGCAGCGCGACCGCGAACTGCCCGGCTGGCGCGCCTGGTTCCCGCATCCGACCCTGACCGCCGAAGACATCACCCTGGGCAATGCCGAGTGGGGCCAGGCACCTTATTTCATCCACCTGGACAGCGTCGCGGCGGACCTGCGCCCGCTGGCACTGCTGGGCAAGCGCGTGAGCATCCCGGCCATCACCCTCGGCGGGCCGTCGGCACACATCGAACGGCTCGCCGACGGCCGCGCCAACTGGACCTTCGAAAACCTGGCCGCCAGCGACGAAGCGGAAGAGGAGAAACCCTCCGCCTGGGTGCTGGACATCGGCACCATCGGTTTCGACCAGGGCCGCGTCAGCCTCGACGATCAGGTGACACGCGCCGAAGTGAAACTCGACGTCACGCCGCTGGGCGAGCCGATGCCTTACAGCCAGATTCTCGGTGCGGCCCAAGGCGGGGGAGGCGAAGAGAACGAGTTGCAGGGCGCGGCGACCCAGGATTACGCCTTCGCCTGGAATGCCGAAGGGCGCTATGGTGGCCAGCCGGTGTCCGGCGAAGGCCGGGTGGGCGGCCTGCTGGCGCTGCAGGACGCGGCGCTGCCGTTCCCGCTGCAGGTCGACCTGCGCGCCGGCAAGACCCGGGTGACGGTGGAAGGCACCCTGACCGATCCGCGCAACCTCGGCGCGCTGGACCTGCGTTTGCGCCTGTCCGGCGACAGCCTGGGCAACCTCTACCCGCTGATCGGCGTGACCCTGCCCGACACCGGCGCCTATTCCACCGATGGCCGCCTGCGCGCCGACCTGCAGGACCCGGACGGCGCCTCGTTCCACTACCAGGGGTTCAACGGCCGTATCGGCGGCAGCGACATCCAGGGCGACCTCCGCTACGTCGCTGGTGAGCCGCGCCCGCGGCTGAGCGGCGAGCTGACGTCCAACCAGCTGCGTTTCTCCGACCTGGCGCCGCTGATCGGCGCCGATTCCGAGCAATCCCGCCAGGCACGCGGTGCAACCAGCCGGCAGCCGGCGGACAAGGCGCTGCCAGTCGAGGAATTCCGTACCGAGCGCTGGCGCGACATGGACGCCGACGTGCGTTTCGTCGGCAAGCGCATCGTTCACGACGAGGCCCTGCCCATCCAGGACCTCAACGCCCACGTGGTGCTCGCCGATGGCGTGCTGAGCCTGCAGCCGCTGAGCTTCGGCCTGGCCGGCGGGCGCCTGGAAACCGACGTGCACCTGGACGGCCAGCGCACGCCGCTGGCCGGTCGGGTGCGGCTGGAGGCCCGTTCGCTCAAACTGCGGCAACTGTTCGCCAACGTCGAGAGCATGCACAAGAGCCTGGGCGAACTGAACGGCAAGGCCGATATCCAGGGCACCGGCAACTCCGTCGCCGCCCTGCTCGGCAGCGCCAACGGCGAACTGCGTCTGCTGATGAACGATGGCACCGTGAGCCGCGGGCTGATGGAGCTGGCCGGGCTCAACGTCGGCAACTACCTGGTCGGCCGCCTGTTCGGTGATGAAGAGGTGCAGATCAATTGCGCGGTGCTCGACCTGGGGATGAAGAATGGCCTGGCCGAGCCCCGGCTGTTCGTGCTGGATACCGAGAATGCGGTGATCAACGTCACCGGCCAGGTCAACTTCAGGACCGAAAACATCGACATGAACATCGTGCCGCGCTCCAAGGGCATCCGCATCATTTCGCTGCGCTCGCCGCTGTACGTCCGGGGCACCCTGAAGAGCCCGCGCCCGGGCGTCCACGCCGGCCCGCTGGCGCTGCGTGGCGCGGGGATGATCGTACTGGGCGCCACCGTCGGCCCGGTGGCCGGCCTGCTGGCCCTGGTCGCACCCAGTGGCGGCCAGGCGGACCAGTGCGGGCCGTTGCTGGAGCAGGTGAAAAAACTGCCGGCCCGATAGCGCTGGCCGCCGCGAGGCTCCAGCGCGGCCGCGAATGAACGGCAACAGCCAGGCCTATGCCCGTCCTTCGCTCGGATGGTTGAACGCCAGCAAATGCCGCGCCACCGGGCGTCCTTCGGCCCGATGGAAACGCAGCACTTCGCTCTGGACGTCGGCATCCGCGTTGACAACCGGGGTACATACCACTTTCTCGAGTTCGCCTTCCATCTGCGCTGGCATGTCGGGCCGCGGCTGGCGGACGTGCGAGCGCCACCGATTCCCGGCCCGGTGCAGGAGATGCCGCAAACCCCTGCACCCTGAGTATTGCCGCCTAGCCGGCGGCGTCCACCAGCACCAGTTCGGCATCCTCACTGGCGGTGATGCGGATGAGTTCCTCGCCGTGGATCGCGGCGCCGTCGCGCGTCTCCAGCGCCATGCCGTTGACCTCGACCGTGCCCTTGGCCGGCACCAGGTAGCCATAGCGGCTGGCGTCGGCGAAGTGGTACTCGAGCGTTTCGCCGGCCTTCAGCGTCGCGCCCAGTACCCGTGCGTCGGTGCGGATCGGCAGTGCGTCCTCGTCGCCGTCCACCCCGCTGGCCAGGGCCAGGAACTGGCCGGAACGGTCGCCCTTGGGGAAGGGCTTGGAGCCCCAGGCCGGCGGCTCGCCGCGGCGGTCGGGAACGATCCAGATCTGGAAGATCCGCGTGATGCCCGGCTCGAGGTTGTACTCGGAGTGACGAATGCCGGTGCCGGCACTCATCACCTGCACGTCACCCGCCACGGTGCGGCCCTTGTTGCCGAGGTTGTCCTCGTGGGTGATCGCCCCTTCGCGCACATAGGTGATGATTTCCATGTCCGCGTGCGGATGCGGCGGGAAGCCCGTGTCGGGGGCGATGGTGTCGTCGTTCCAGACCCGCAGCGCACCCCAGTTCACGCGCTCCGGGTCGCGGTAACCGGCGAAGGAAAAGTGATGTTTGGCATCGAGCCAGCCGTGGTGGGCTCCACCGAGGCTGTCGAAGGGGCGACGTTCGATCATGCTGTCCTCCAGGTCGAGTACGTTTCGATGGCGTCACTATAGGCAGGCGCACGAATGCTGAGAATGGAATTGATGGAAAACCATCCTTTCCATTTTCGTTGTGCTGTGTGGCAGGCTTCATGCCGATTAGGGAGAATCCTATGGGATCGATGTGATCGGATCATTTCCAGGACCGCCATGAAGAAATTGCCGGATCTCGAAGCCTGGGCGATCTTCGCCAAGGTGGCGGAAACGGGCTCCTTCGCCCGCGCCGCGGGCGAACTCGGCCTGTCGCAGGCCACCGTTTCCAAAGCCATCACGCGCCTGGAAGGGCGCATGAAAACCATGCTGTTCCATCGGACCTCGCGGCGAATGTCGCTCACCGAAAGCGGCCATGCCGCGCTGGAGCGCGCCGCCCGCATCCTGGCCGAGGGCGAGGCGGTGGAGGCCGAGGTGACCGAGCAGTCGACCAGCCTGCGCGGGCCCATCCGGATCGCGGCGCCGATGTCGTTCGGCGTCTCGCACCTGGCGCCGGTGCTGCCGGAATTCATGGCGCGCCACCCCGACGTGGTGCTCGACGTTCATTTCAGCGACGAGCTGATCGACCTGGTCGCCCAGGGCTTCGACATGGCCCTGCGCATCTCGACCCTGGCCGATTCCAGCCTGCTGGCCCGGCGCCTGTGCACCGTGCGCATCCTGCTGGTCGGCGCGCCGGCCTATTTTGAGCGCCACGGGCGCCCCGGCCACCCGCGCGACCTGGCCGCGCATCGCACACTGCAATACAGCTATTCGCGCGGCAGCGGCTGGCGTTTCCGCCACAAGCGGCATGGCGAATTCGCCCAGGCGATACCCGCATCGCTGCTGGCCAACAATGCCGAGGCCCTGGCACCGGCCTTGCGGGCGGGGCTTGGCCTCGCGCTACAGCCGGAATTCCTGGCCTGGAAGGACCTGCAATCGGGCGCGCTGGAGACGGCGATGGACGACTGGCAGGTGGAGCCGATCGCGCTGCACATCGTGACCCCCCCGGGCCGCAGCCGCCCAATCCGCGTGCAGGCGCTGATCGACTACCTGGCCGAACGCTTCGCCGCCGCGCCGTGGGCACGGGCCAGTGAAGAGTGATTCTGGACTCGACTCACAGAACTGCGGGCGTCAGCGAATGGCTGGAGAAACATCCCCGTTTCAAGCTGCATTTCACGCCGACTAGCGGACTGTCCCTTGGCGGTTCGTTTATCCCTGCGTTGCCGCGACGCGGGAGAAGCGCAAGAGCCTTTCGAACGTAGGAGCTGGAGGACGCCAGGTCCTTGCTGGTGATCCCGAGCACCATTGCCGATGATCGCCAGCAAGCTGGCTCCTACAACATAATGCCCAGTGGCTAACCAGACAGGACCCTAGCGCTTCATGGCTGAACGCCGTGGAAGGGGGCTCAACTGGAAAGATGGGCACTGTGTCGCGATGCTTCAGCAGCATGGCTGATCTGGAAATGGCTATCCGCCATTTTATCGAGGTTCATAACCAATATTTCGCCAAGCGGTTCCGATGGGCAAAACGGCTGAACCTATCATCCGGTCCGTGCATCGCGCGACGTTGGCTGCAACGCCACCGCCATCGGTTGATTATTTGGCTGTGATCTTCCGTTTCTTATCTCCCCCAGCATTCTTGCCGCATCTCGGCCAGGAGGAAGGCCGAATGCGCGCGCGTAGTCACGGCTGAACTGTGTCGCGCTCTCATAGCCGACCGCAAAGGCAGCGCTAGTGACGCTTTTGGCTCCGGCCACCAAAAGCGTCCGAGCCTGCAGCAATCGAACACGTTTTTGATACTGCAACGGACTCAATGTGGTCACAGCTTTGAAGTGACGATGAAATGCCGACACGCTCATTGCGGCTTTGAGGGCGAGGGTTTCCACCCTGATAGGCTCGGCGAAGTCCTGACGGATCCGCTGAATGGCCTGACTCACACGCGCCATGGCAGTATCCGGCGCCGCAATCTCACGCAGCATCCAGCCATGGGGCCCCTGCAAGACGCGGTACAGGATCTCGCGTTCGTAAACCGGTGCCAAAGCCGTGATCGCCTCGGGATTGTCCATCAGCCGCATCATGCGCACCCAGGCATCCATCAGCTCGGACGTAACGGAAGCAACCGAAAACCCAGGGGCGTTCTCGTAACGCCCGGCAGGTTTGGGAAGATCAGCCAACAGGGTCGTCAACACCGACGGGTCGAGTGTCAGGCTAACCGCCAGGTAGGGCTCGCCGGAATCGGCAGGATGCACGGAACCCACCGCTGGCAATTCGATGGACATGACGAAATAGGTCGCCGGGTCGTAGCGCAGCGTGCGGTCGCCGACGGTCATCGATTTGCTGCCCTGCAGGATCAGGTTGATCATCGGGTCGTAGACGGCCGCCAGTAAATGTTCAGGAATCTCACCCTGGACCATGGCCACGCGTGGGATGCCCGTTTCCGTGCGGCGGTTCTGTGCCCTGCACGTTAGTGAGCGAAGCTCGTTCAATTGGTCATTCATGACGAGCATGCTGATCCCGGCGGCATATCGGCGGCAAGCAAAAAGCAGAAATAGGCAGGATTGGGGTAGGAACGGCCGAGTGTGTGCTAGACGCGAAGTTTACTGTGGCGGCTCATCTGACTGACAGTGGAGCACCATAATGAGCGTCATCGTCATTACCGGAGGCAGCCGTGGAATCGGTGCCAGTGCCGCAGAATGCTGCGCCGGGCGTGGTATGGGGGTCATCCTCACTTATAAAAGCAATCCGGGCGCAGCCGAATCGGTGGTACGGCGTATCGAGGGGGCAGGCGGTAAAGCCGTTGCGCTCAAGCTCGACGTCGCGGACGTCGGCAGTTTCGGTAATTTTCGGGAAACGGTTCTGCTAACACTGAAGACCACTTGGGGCACGACCGCGCTCGGCGGTTTGGTCAACAACGCCGGCTATGGCCTGTTCAATCGTCTTGAGACGGTCACCGAAGCGCAGTTCGATGGCCTGCTGAGCGTCCACCTCAAGGGTCCGTTCTTCCTGACGCAGGCGTTGCTGCCGTTGCTGGCAGAGGGCGCCAGCATCGTCAGTCTGACCAGCGCCACCACCCGCGTGGCGACCGCCGGCGTCGCTCCCTACGCGGCCTTCAAGGGCGGGCTGGAGGTGCTGACCCGCTACATGGCAAAGGAATTTGGCGAGCGGCGTATCCGGGCCAATTCCGTCTCGCCCGGGGCGATTCGCACCGAACTGGGCGGCGGCCTGAATGACGAGTTCGAGGCGCTGCTGGCGGGGCAGACCGCCCTCGGCCGGGTGGGCGAGCCCGACGATGTCGCCCGCGTCATCGCCATGCTGCTGTCCGAGGACAGCACCTGGATCAATGCCCAGACCATCGAGGTCGCGGGCGGTTATGTCGTCTGAACCAGCGAGGCCCACCATGCTCGATCATGTTTTCATTTCCGTCAGCGACCTGGAGCGCTCCGTGCGTTTCTACGACGCGGCACTGACCCCACTGGGCATCACCACGCGACTCGATTACGACGGCAAGGACGGCCCCCCCGGTCATCCGGACCTGAAAGGCTTCGGCGCCAACGGGCGGATGTTCTTCTGGTTGCGCGAGGGCGTGGTCGAAGGGCGCGCCGTTCATGTCGGCTTCGTCGCCAGCAGCCGGGCAGCGGTCGATGGCGCCTATGCCGCGGCGATGGAGAGCGGCGCCAGCGATAACGGCGCACCCGGCCCGCGCCTGCATTACGACCCGGACTATTACGCCGCCAATGTACTCGACCCCGATGGCTACAGCCTCGAGTTCGTCTACAAGAACTGGCAGCACAGCCCATGAGCGCACTGCTGATCTACGGTGCCACGGGCTATACCGGCCGCATGGCCGCAGCACGCGCGAAGGCAGTGGGGCTCGACCTGGTGATCGCCGGGCGCGACGGCACGCGGCTGGCGCTACTCGCCGGCCAGCTGGATGTTCCGTACAGGGTGTTCGCCACGGATGTGTTTCCGGCGCAATCGCTGGAGGACATCGGCGTGCTGCTGAACTGCGCCGGACCGTTCGCGCGCACGGCGGCTGCACTGATGCAGGCGTGCATCGTCACCGGCATCGACTACCTGGACATCACCGCCGAGATCGACGTCTATCGGCTGGCGGAGCGCCTCGGCGCGCAGGCCGCGGCGGCGGGCGTCATGCTGCTGCCTGGCGTCGGCTGGGACGTGGTGCCGACGGACTGCCTGGCCGTGCATGCCGCTCGACGGGTGCGCAATCCCCAGTCGCTGAACGTGGCGCTGCAGGTCGCGGGCTCGATGTCGCGGGGGTCGGCCCTGAGCGTCGCCGAGATCGTTGGCGCTGGGCTGCTGGCGCGGGTCGACGGCCTGCTCGTTCCGACGCCCGATGCACAGCCGCGCCACTTCGATTTTGGCGACGGCCCGGTGCCGTGCGCGCCGCTTTCCTTTGGTGACCTGGTCACCGGCTGGCACTCCACCGGCATCCCGAACATTTCCATGTTCGTGCATTTCGCCGGCGATCCCTTTCCTGAAGGCGATCTCTCGCAGCTTCCTGAGGGCCCGGACATTCAGCAGCGTGAAGCCCATCGCGCCCGAGCAGTGGCCGAAGTGACCGGCGCTGACGGGACCGTTGCGCGTTCAGTGATCGAGACCGTCAACGGCTACACCTACACGCCGATCGCTGCCGTGGAGGCTGCGCGCCAGGTATTGAGTGGCGAGCGACGGCCGGGTTTCGAGACGCCGGCTAAGCTGCTGGGCGTCGGATTCGCCGAGTGCATTGCGGGGACGACCGTAACTGATTACTGAGTCGCTCGGGAGAGAGCGGCAATGCGTTTACTCCGGCTTCCGTAGCGCTGCCGCTTGCCTCGAACTCACGGGAAGCAGGCGGCGGAAGCTCGGCGGCTTGATGTTATGACCTCGGTCAGGTCGGACAGGCCGACCGCATCGAAACCATGCTGGTGAAACAGGGCCTGTGCGATGGCTAGCCCTTGCTCGCGGTCGAAGGCGGGGCGGCGCTGCCGGTTTTTTTTCGTTCATTTCGTCGTCTCCGCATGTACTTGGCTGGCTCCTGAAACGACCACGCGGCGCGGTTGGCACCGCCGCTCGGTGTTGATGGCGGCCCTACGAACTTGCCGGGCGACCGGCATTTTATGGAGTTACCTGATGAGCAACTTTGCTGGTTCGGCAATCGATCACGTGGGCATCGGTGTTTCGGACATTTCGCAGGCGCGCGCCTTCTACGAGCGGGCACTTGAACCGCTGGGGATCACATTGATGATGAGCGTTGAGGCCGATCCCCCTCGATCGGCGCCTCGGCGATTGGGGTTCGGTTCCGCAGGAAAGCCATTCCTCTGGCTGCATGCCGCTCCGGTCCCCAGCCACGGGGCACACATAGCGCTGATCGCGAAGAGTCGTGAAGCGGTCGACGCATTCCATGCCGCTGCCATGGCCGCTGGCGGACAGGACAACGGGGCGCCGGGCATCAGGCCCCGTTACCACTCGAGTTATTACGCGGCCTATGTATTGGGCCCTGACGGAGTGAATGTGGAGGCCGTTTGCCAAGTGGCGGCCTGAGCACCAGCGAGCGTGTCAGATTCCATTCGTACAATTGCTGCGGCAAGCTCCTGCCATAAGTTGAGGCACGCCATGGACACCCGGTGGGTGCTCCGATTAAAACGGGACGCCAACGAGGAAGACAGCCGAAAGGTATACGCATCGGACGACCCAAAGGAGCAACCATCGACCCCTTACCGAATCGGTAATGAACCGCCCCGCATTGTCCGGAGGCTCTTTGGTGTGAGGCATGCCGCCTGGGCAGACTCGATAAATTGCTGATAGTAGATCGCTTCGGCTTCCGCCAGCGGTATGTTCCCGATGGGTGCCAGCAACCGTCGATGGTTGAACCAGTCCACCCATTCCAGCGTTGCCAGTTCCACTGCTTCGCGACTCTGCCATGACCGTCTGTGGATCACCTCGGCTTTGTACAGGCCATTTATGGTTTCGGCCAAGGCATTGTCATAGGGGGCGCCCACGCTGCCCACCGACGGCTCGACGCCAGCTTCGGCCAGGCGCTCGGTATAGCGGATCGAGACATACTGCACGGCGCGGTCGCTGTGGTGGATGAGGCTGCCTTGGTCGACCGGGCGGCGGGCATACAAGGCCTGCTCCGGCGCATCGAGAACGAAGTCGGTACGGGCCGAACCGGAGACCCGCCAGCCAACGATCCGTCGGGCGAACATGTCGATGACAAAGGCCACATAGACAAAACCCTGCCAGGTACTGACGTAGGTGAAGTCCGACACCCAGAGCGCGTTTGGCCGCTCGGCGCGGAACTGGCGATTGACCCTGTTCAGCGGGCACGAGCTCGCCTTGTCGCTGATCGTGGTCTTGACCGGTTTGCCGCGTACGACGCCTTCGAGCCCCAGCCGACGCATCAGCCGCTCTACCGTACATATGTCTGGGCCTATGTTCCCAGCCCGTTCGCTGATCTACGTGCGGCGGTCTACGACTTCAGCCCCAGCCGAGCCGGCGAGCATGCTCGCACCTTCCTGGGCGACTGGAAGGGCCAGCTGGTCCCGACGACTTCGCCGGCTACAAGGCCTGCTTCGAGCAGGGCGTGACCGAAATCGGCTGCATGGCCCATGCTCGCCGCAAGTTCTACGATCTACATGTCGCCAACAAGAGCCAACTGGCCGAACAGGCCCTGCGCCACATCGGTCAGCTGTACGGCATCGAGCGCGAGGTAAGCGATCTGCTGCCTGATGAGCGACAGCGAATGCGCCAGAAAAAGCCAAGCCCCTCGCCGATGCTCTGCACCGCTGGATGCTCGCCCAGCGCCCGTTGGTGCACGAAGCACGGCCATCGCCAAGGCGCTCGACTACAGCCTCAAGCGCTGGACAGCCCTGGTGCGCTATCTCGATGACGGCATGGTGGCAATCGACAACAACTGGTGCGAAAACCAGATCCTGCCGTGGACCATCGGCCGCTCGAACTGGCTGTTTGCCGGCTCGCTGCGCAGCGGCAAACGTGCGGCTGCGCTAATGATCCTGATCCAGTCAGCGCGACTGAACGAACATGGTCCGTATGCCTACCTGAAAGATGCGCTGACTCAGCTACCGACGCAAAAGGCCAGCGAGCTCAGTGAGTTGCTGCCGCACAATTGGATCACCGCCAGCAAGGTGTGATGCCCACTCGCTTACGTTTTGCCCCCACGTAGTCCAGATTTAAAGTGGCGCTTCAAACGAGCCTACTGCCCATCAACGTCCAGAGGAAACTTCCCATGCGTATTCCCATGCTCGCAACCGTATGCGCTATCGGTTTGGCGCTGGCTGCCTGCAATGCTTCGGCCGAGTCGGCATTGAAGGTGCTCGGCCAGGACTACGGCTTCCCCCACAAGATCGACGGCTTGCCTGCCAGGCTCTCGGACTTCAAGGGGCTGCAGATCAATTCGTTCACCACCTCCGACGGCGTCAGGATCTCCTATTGGGAGGCCGGCGAGGGCGAGCCGTTGGTGTTCGTTCCGGGCTGGTCGGCCAATGGCGCGGAATATATCAACCTGATGTACCTGCTCAGCCAGCATTACCACGTCTATGTCATGGATCCGCGCAACCAGGGCCTGTCCCAGCGCGTGGAATACGGTGGCCGGATCTCCCGGTTCTCGATGGACCTGAAGGAGCTGGCGGACCATCTCGAGCTGAAGAAGGCCAACTACGCTGGGTGGTCGATGGGCGCCTCGGTGCTGTGGAGCTACATCGATCTGTTCGGCACCTCCGGCATCGACAAGGCGGTCTTCGTCGACGAACCGATCTCGATCTACTCGCACCTGGACTGGTCCGAGCAGGAACGGCTGGATGCGGGCGGCACGACCACCTCTCCCGAGCGCATGGTCGCTGGCTTCACCGGCGGCAAGCCGCTCAACGCCCTGGTCACCGATCTGCTGCCGTGGCAGCGTGCGCAGCTCATGGACTCGCCCTATTACGCGAACTCGGCGAGCTTTGCCCAGCACGTCATCAAGAACGATCCGGAGGCAGTGGGCCGGGTGCTGTTCAACCACATCGTCAATGACTGGCGCGATGTGATCCAACACAAGATCGATGTCCCTGTGGCGATCTTTTCGGGCGAGTACAGCAACAACCTGCCGAGCCAGCGCTGGATGCACAAGACGCTGCCGCAGTCGCAGCTGTTCGTCTACAGCAAGGCCGAGCAGGGCGATCATTTCCTGATGTTCAAGAACCCGGTCAAGTTCACACGCGACCTGCGCGGCTTTCTGGAGAACTGATCCGCAGGCATGCGGGACAGAACGATCGTCTTATGCGGGCTCCAGGCCGTCCTGCCTGAGCTCGGCGGGGACTTCATGGCCGCGTTCGGACAAAAAACGCCCGATGACGAAGAAGAGCGTCTGCAATTCCGGTGAAGCGTCGTCGCTGCGGTGGCGCAGAACCACCGGCGAGGTGATCGATTCGACCAAGGGCCGGTAGGCCACGCCAGGTACCGGCACCAGTTGCGCCGACGCCGGGACGATCGATACCCCGCAGCCGGCTGCGACCATCAACAGCGCGGTGTCGTACTGGTTCACTTCCTGCGGGTCGGAAAGCACGATCTGCGGCTCGGCCAGTTGCGCAAGGATGTGATCGGCCAGGCTGGGTCGCGGATTGCTGGCGTAGATGAGAAAGGACTCGTCCTTGAGTTCGGCCAGTTGCATCGGGCTGTCCCGAGAAGCCAGCGGGTGGTCCGCCGGCACCGCGGCTAGCATCGGCTCGTGCTTGAGAACGATGCAGCGAATGCCGTCGGCGTTGATGTCGACTCGGCTGACCCCGGCATCGATACGGCCTTCGCGAAGCGCTTCGATCTGTTGGTGGCTGTCCATTTCGACGATCCGTACCCTCAGCAGGGGCATCGCCTCGCGAAACTGGCGGATGATCAGGGCGAAATTCCCGTGGAAGTTCGCCGGGACGATGCCAAAGGTGAAGGTCGGGCGACGGTTGCCCAGCATCCGCTCCAGGCTGGCAACCATGGCGTCGGTACGGCGCAGGATGTCCACCGCCTGGTCATACAGCAACTGACCGGCAGGGGTCAGGGTGAGCGGGCGCGAATCCCGGTTGAGCAGCGCTGCGCCGACCTCCGTTTCCAGCTCCTGAATGCGCTGGCTCAAGGGCGGCTGCGAAATGTTTAGCGCTCTGGCCGCACGCACGAAGCTCCGGGTCCGCGCAACGGTGACGAAGTAGCGAAGTCGCTTCAGATCCATATCGAGATATCTCGCTTAGCCTGGGGTGTACAGGGTAATAGCCATTGTTTTCGTCGATCATATATCGAATTGATATGTAAGGTACGGAAACAGTGTTTTACGCGCGGGGGCCGGACGGACAGACTTTTCGTCCGTACCGGCCGGATGGCATCAAGCCATCCAACGCAAACCCTTACTCAGGAGAAGTGCTATGGACCGTCACGCGGAACATGCGCGGCAGCCGATTCGCGCCGCCATATTGCGCCGGCCCCAATCGCCCTTGGTTTTCGAGGACGCCTCGCTGGAGGGGCCGCGCGCCAACGAAGTGCTGGTACGCATGGTCGCCAGCGGTGTCTGCCACACCGACATGGTCGTGCGGGACCAGCTGTACAAGACCGCGATGCCGATGATCCTCGGTCACGAGGGCTCGGGCGTGGTGGAACGGGTCGGAGCCGCCGTCACCACGGTGGCGGTGGGCGATCACGTGGTGCTGACGTACGCCTACTGCGGCTTGTGCGCGCCCTGCGCCACCGGTCATCCGGCACATTGCGCGAACATGGGTCAGCTGAACTTCGGCGGCGGCCGTCTGGATGGCTCGTCCTCGGCATGCGATGCCCACGGCGGCGAACTGCACGACCACTTCTTCGGGCAGTCATCGTTCTCCAGCTACTCGGTGGTCAACGAACTGAACGTGGTCAAGGTCCGCAAGGACGTGCCGCTGGAGCTGCTCGGCCCGCTCGGCTGCGGCATCCAGACCGGCTCGGGCGCGGTCCTCAATGCGCTGAAGGTCCATGCCGGCGCCTCATTCGTCGCCTTCGGTGCCGGCGCGGTGGGGCTGGCGGCGATCATGGCCGCACGCGTGGCCGGTGCCACCTCGATCATCGCCGTCGACGTCAATCCGGAGCGCCTGGCGCTGGCGCTGGAGCTGGGCGCTACCCATGTATTCAACAGCCGCGAGACCGATCCGGTGGCCGAGGTTCGCAAGCTGACCGGCGGCGGCGCGGATTTCACCCTGGAGTGCAGTGGTCGCGCCGAGGTGCTGCGCCAGGCCATCGACAGCCTCGGCCTGCTCGGTTCCTGCGGCATCGTCGGTGCCACCCGGGAGGGCACCGAGGTGGCCTTCAATGTCAACGACGTGATGATCCCGGGTCGCCGGATCATCGGCATCGTGCAAGGCGATGTGGTCTCGCGGACGTTCATTCCGGAACTGGTCGAGCTCTACCGCCAGGGGCGTTTCCCCTTCGACCGGCTGGTGAAGTTCTATGCCTTCGAAGACCTCAACCAGGCCATGGCCGACAGCGAGAACGGCACCACCATCAAGCCGATCCTGCGCTTCGCCCAGGGCGCGTGACGCCCGCCAGGGCACAAAACCCATCACGATAAGAGAGCTGAACATGCAAACCCGGTTGATCATCGACAATGCCGCACGTCCGGCATCCAACGGCGCCACGTTCGAGCGCCGTCATCCGCTAACTGGCGAGCTCATCAGCACGGGCGCGGCTGCGACCATGGAAGACGCGAAGGCCATCGCCGCGTCGTCGGCCGCCGCTTTCGCCAGTTGGTCGGCGAGCGGACCTTCCGTACGCCGCGCGATTCTGCTCAAGGCGGCGGATCTGCTGGAGGCCAAGGTCAAGGAATTCAGCGATGTGATGGCCAGGGAAGTGGGCGCTTCCGCGCTGTGGGCCGGTTTCAATGTGATGGGCTCGGCTTCACTGTTGCGCGAGGCGGCCGGGCTGACCACCCAGATCCAGGGCGAAACGCTGCCCACCGACAAGCCGGGCACCGTGTCGATGACCTTGCGCCAGGCCGCGGGCGTGGTGCTGAGCATCGTGCCGTGGAACGGGCCGATCCTGCTCGGCACGCGCGCGATCGCCTACCCGCTGGCCTGTGGCAATCCGGTGATCTTCAAGGGCTCCGAGAACAGTCCGCGCACCCACGAATTGCTGGCTTCGTGCTTTATCGAGGCGGGCCTTCCGGCCGGCGTGCTCAACTTCATCACCTCGGCCGCGGCCGACGCCGGCGCGGTGACCGAGACATTGATCGCACATCCGGCGGTGCGCCGGGTCAACTTCACCGGCTCGACCAAGGTCGGACGCATCATCGCCGAGACATCGGCACGCCACCTCAAGCGCTGCCTGCTCGAGCTGGGCGGCAAGGCGCCGTTCGTGGTGCTGGACGATGCCGACCTGGAAGGGGCGGTCAATGCTGCCATCTTCGGCAGCTTTCTGTACCAGGGGCAGATCTGCATGTCGACCGAGCGTTTCGTTGTCGATGAGAAGATTGCCGACGAGTTTGTGCAACGTTTCGCCGAGCGCGCCGAGGCCCTGATGGCATCCGACCCGCGTGAAGCACCGGGTTGCGTGGTCGGCCCGATGATCGACGCACGCTCCGGCGAGCGCCTCAACCACATGCTGCAGGATGCCGTGTCCAAGGGCGCTGTGGTGGTGGCCGGCGGCGAGGCCAGCGGCGCGAGGATGCCGGCGACTATCGTCGATCACGTCAAGCCGGGCATGATCATCTATGACGAGGAGACCTTCGGCCCGGTGACCACCATCGTCCGGGTCAAGGGGGACGAGGAAGCGATCCGGGTGGCCAACGACACCGAGTACGGGCTGTCCTCGGCGGTGTTCAGCAGTAATCTCACCCGCGCGCTGGCGGCGGCTTCGCGGATCCAGGCCGGTTGCGTACACGTCAACGGTGCCACCGTGCAGAACGAGCCGCAGGCGCCTTATGGCGGCATGAAGAACAGTGGCTACGGCCGCTTTGACGGCCGCGCGGTGATCGACGAGTTCACCGAGATCAAGTGGGTCACTCTTGAGGATCCGCGTCAGGTCTACCCGTTCTAAGCGGGTGGGATCCTGACGAGTCTCTGCACGCTGTCATGGGGCTGCAACGCGGTGCGCTGAGGTGCACCGCGGTCGTTTGCAGCCTCGCTTGCTCAAGGGCGCTCGGCCCTCCAGTACGATCCAGTCTTGGTCAGGATCCATCCCGTCTCGACGCCTGTGGCGCGCCAAGTTCGCCTGAGGCCGGCAATGCCCTGGGCTCTGCATTCATGATGGAGTTGGAGTAGGTAATGACACATCGAGTCGTGATCGTTGGCGGCGGAGCCGGTGGGCTGGAGCTGGCTACGCGCCTGGGGCGCACGCTGGGGCGGAAGGGACAGGCGCATATCACCCTGCTGGACATGCGGATGACCCATCTGTGGAAGCCGCTGCTGCATGAAATCGCCTGTGGGGCGCTGGATGCGGCCGAAGACGAGCTGAACTATCTCGCCCAGGCCAGCTGGAACCATTTCGAGTTCCAGCTGGGCCGATTCAGTGGTATCGACCGCAGCGCCAAGTACGTAGAGATCGCGCCGTTGTGCGGGCCTGATGGCGAGGTGTTTGCCGAAAGCAGACGCCTACCCTATGACACGCTGGTACTGGCGGTCGGCAGCCGCACCAACGATTTCGGCACCCCGGGCGCAAAGGACCATTGCCTGTTTCTCGATTCCCCGGACGAGGCGATCGCCTTTCAGCAACGCATGTTGCGTCAGTACGTAGGGGCGCAGGCGCGCGGCGAGGTGGCCCATCGGCTTGAAATCGCCATCGTCGGCGGTGGCGCTACCGGCGTGGAACTGGCGGCTGAGCTGCGCAACGCCTCGGCCCAACTCGCGGCCTACGGCCTGGACAACATTGCGCCCGGCAATCTGCAGGTCACTCTGCTCGAGGCGGGGCCGCGCCTGCTGCCGGCGCTGCCCGAGTATGTGAGCGCCTTGGTGCAGCAGATGCTCACCCGCATGGGTGTCCGCATCCTTTGCGGTTCGGCGGTGCGCCACGTGGATGCCGACGGTATGCAGCTGGCCGATGGGTCACGCGTCCGGGCGCAACTGAAGGTGTGGGCGGCCGGCATCAAGGTGTCCGAATACATGGCTGGCATCGGTGGGCTGGAGAGCAACCGCCTCAACCAGCTGGTGGTGCGTTCGACACTGCAGACGACGCTGGACGATGCGGTGTTTGCGCTGGGCGATTGCGCCGCCTGCCCGCTCGAGGGCAGTGACGGACGTACCGTCCCCCCGAGGGCCCAGGCTGCGCATCAGCAGGCGGAGCTGCTGGCCATTTCGATCGCCAAGCGGATCCAGGGCAAGTCCCCGCTGCCCGCCTATCGCTACCGGGATTATGGCTCGCTGGTTTCGCTGTCGAAGTCGGGTGCGGTGGGAACCCTGATGGGCAACCTAATGGGCACCTTCAGGGTCGAAGGCTGGCTGGCGCGGATGTTCTACGTATCGCTGTATCGCATGCATCAGCGTGCGCTGTATGGCACCCGGCGAATGCTGCTTCGCATGTTGGGTGACAGGCTGGGACGGGGGACGGTGCCGCGCTTGAAGCTGCATTAAGGATTTGAGCAGCCAGGACGACGCGGCAAGTATAGCGCCCGCGCTTGATCACTCGGAGCGGGTTACTTAAGCGCCGGGCTGATTGGTGATGCTGAAGCGACAGTAGAGACGAAGAAAACGGCCGGTGTGATACCGGCCGCTTTTCATTTCATCACGGGCCGGGCGTGCCGGTCGCGCGGATGCCTACCAGGGCAGCGTCTTGCCCATGTGGGTGAAGCTGCCCGACGGGCCATGCTCGTCGATCAGTGCCATTTCCACGCTGCTCTTGGCGCCGGTGGGGACGTCGATCTCGCCCGCGCCGCCATTCATGTCGGTCTGCACGTAGCCAGGATGGACCGCGTTGACCTTGATCGGCGTATCGCGCAGTTCGTAGGCCAGGTGAACTGTCCAGGCGTTGATGGCTGTCTTGGAGGCGTTATAGGCCACCGGTGCCTTGAAGTCGTAGATCGGCGAGCCCGGATCGGTGTGCCAGCCCAGCGAACCCAGTTGGCTCGACAGGTTGACGATGCGCGCGGCCGGGGCCTGCTTTAGCAGTGGCAATAGCGCCTGAGTCAGCTCCACCACGGCAAACAGGTTGGTGTCGAAGGTCTCACGCCAGGTGGCGAGACTCTGCGCGGACGGTGCCTTTTCCGCAGCATCGATCATGATGCCGGCATTGTTGACCAGAATATCCAGCTTGCCGTAGCGCGACTGGATCTCGTTGACCGCCTGCTCGATGCTCTCGCTGCGAGCCACGTCGAGGGTGATCGGCTGGACCGGAAGCCCATCGGCCTGGAGGGCCTCCGCAGCAACAACTGTGCGCTGCGAATCACGGCCGGCCAGCAGCACGGTGACGCCGGTCTCGGCCAACTGACGTACGGTCTCGAAGCCAATGCCTCGAGTTGCGCCGGTAACCAGAGCGACCTTCTGAGCAATATTCATCATTTCCTCCGTATTGCCGACGGCTCAGTCGGCGAACCGGTCGAGACCGGTATCGGTTTTTAAAAATTCGAAGATAGGGTATTAGCTGGCTTAATCACCAGCGCCCAGCGTTCCGAACTCCGCGGCTACCTTTACATAGAACAACTTTACGCGCTGCTGGGTCAGATGCTCGAAGAACATCTGCGCTTCCGCTTCGGTAACGACCAGCGTCACTTGGACGGGTTGGTCCGAAAGGTCGAAGAGGTTGATCGCGTGGATGATGCCATCGTGACCCAGCCCCTCCACGGCACCGCTTAAGGTGGCCCCGCGCAACCCCAGGCGACGAGCCTCCTCTACCAACCATTGTCCGGCGGGCAGGTTGCCGATCACGCGATCCTGTTGGGTAAAAAATGTTATCTGATAGCCGTTCATGACGAGCCTCACAATGGCGGCGGATCTATTAGGACTCGGCCTGCGCTGCCGCAGTGGCAGGCGTAGGCGCTTGAGCCGAAGCAGCATCGGTGTGGACGCTTGGCCTCACGGACATGCCCACACGAAGCCGCCGCGCCTGCTCCTGTCCTGCGTCCACCTGGATGCGCACTGGCAGGCGTTGCACGATCTTGGTGAAATTCCCCGTGGCGTTGTGCGGCGGCACCAGCGAAAAACTCGCGCCGCTTGCCGCCCCTAGACTCTCGACGTGGCCTTTGAGCTGAACGCCCGGTAGCGCATCGATGGTGATATCCACCGGCTGGCCGACATGCACGTTGGCCAGTTGGGTCTCTCGGAAGTTGGCCTCGATGTAGATCTTATCCAGCGGGACCAACGTCAGTAGCGGCTCGCCTTGGCGCGCATAACCGCCTATCCGGGCATGGCGCTGTGCGACGACGCCGGCGATCGGGGCGGTGATGCTGGCATAGGACAACTTCAAGCTGGCGTCCGCCTTTTCCGCCATGGCTTTCTCCAGGTCAGCTTGCAGGATCGCCGTTCGCTGCTCGGCCGACCGCAGCCCGGCGCGATCCCGTTCATAGGCCGCGCGCTGTGTTGCCCATTCCGCCTCGGCCAACTCCAGTGCCTGCACCGTGCCCGAGCCATCCCGCGCCAGGTTTGCCGAGCGTGTAAGGTTTCTTTTGGCAAGTTTGAGCTTGGCGCTGGATGCAGCCACTACAGCGCGTGCTTGCTCGATCAGGCTCTGTTGGAGCTCCAGTTGCGCTTGAAGCCCGGCGATGGTGGCCGTTGCAGCGTCCAGCGCAATGCGCAGCGCTCTGTCGTCGATACGCAGCAGCGGCTCGCCGGCTTGAACCCGCTGGTTGTCATCTACCGTTACCGCCATGATGACGCCTGAAACCTGGGGCACGATCACGGTCAGATCGGCACGGACATAAGCATCATCGGTGCTTTGCACGGATGCGTTGGCTTCGGGACGATTGAGGATGAAAATTGCCCCCGCGACGGTTGCGGCAGCGATCACTCCGATTACGATTTGGTAGCGCAGTTTATTGGCCATGTAATTCGTACTAGCTCAATTCATGAGGCCACCCCGGCCTGGACGGTGGCTGGGGTGGAGGGGGAAATTCGGGGCACCCTGGGTGCCGGAATGTGTTGAAACTTCAGGACGAGTGGAATCAGCAGGAGCGCCAGCAGCCCAATCGCGCGATAGACGTCGGCGGTAGCTAGAACACTGGCCTGTTTAGCGACCTGCTCGATCACGGCGCCTGGCGGAAAATCGAAGCCTGCCCACTGCGGCAGCAGATTGCCTGCCTGGTCCCGCAGCGATTCGAAATGGAAGCGGCTTCGAATAGCGGTCAACTGGCCAACGAGTGCCCCGGCTACGACGGTACTGAGCACCCGCACGATGTTGACCAATCCTGCAAGGAAGGGCCCCTCCATCGGCTGCACCGTGCTGACGACGAGAAACAGCATGGCAACCATCGCCATCGGTTGGCCGATGACATGAAGAAAAGTCGGCCATAGGAATTGCTGCACCATCCATTCATCCGTGATGACCGAAGCCAGCCAGCACGCCCCAGCCATGCAGGCCAGCCCGATGGCGAAGACGTGGCGTGCATCTACCCATTGCCGATACAGCAACAGCGCTACACAAGACCCGAGAACCAGTTGCGGCAATCCCACCGTTAGCCCGAGTCTTGCGCTTTGCTCCAGCCGAAAGTCATGAAGGCTACCCAATGCGTTGGCAGGGAGATTCACGGCTGAGGACATGACGACCAGCAGTCCGGCGAGCGAGATGAAGCCTAGCCAGATGTTGCGGCGCTTCAAAAGTGCCAACCCCACGAACGGAGCCGGATGAAGCCATTCGCTGATCAAAAACAGGCTGGTGAGGATCGCGCCCGTGCCAAGAGCGGCAACGATTATTGGTGACTGAAACCAGTCCAAACGCACCCCCTGATCGATGCCAACCACCAGAAGCATCAACCCAGGCACACCCAGGAACAGGCCGAACCAATCAGCCTGCTTCAGACGCGGCAGTGCCGTAGGCATCTTGGGAATACCCCAGCCGACCATGCCCATTGCAATCAGCCCCAGCGGCAGCATGTGCCAGTAGGCCCAACGCCAATCCTCTAATTTGTCCACGCTTAAAGTCGCAAGTCCTAAGGCTACATTCGGCGAGAGCGTGGCAGTCATGGCGAATAGCGCCAGACCGTGCAGCCGGATGGATGTAGGCAGAAAACGCAGAGCGGCCATCATGAGGACCGGAACCAGCGAACCGGCACAGATACCGTGAAGAAGGCGCAAGGCAATCAGCACATTCAGGTCGCGAATGAACGGCAGGGCAGCCGCCAGCACCAATGCTGCTGCGAGCATCGTCATGTGGAAGCGCCGCATCGAGAACGTGATCGCGAACCACGCGGCAAACGGCATCGCCGCCAGCTCGCCTGCCGAATAGGCGGTCGTGAGCCAGGACGCATCATCTCTGGCAAACCCTAGCCCGCCTTGCACGTCGACGAGCACCAGGGCCGGGACGCGACCGCTCAGTCCCGCGACCATCGCTGCCAGCAGCACCCCCAATAGACCGACGGCGAGCCGCACAGTGAGCACAGGCTGTTGCGGCGAGGCGGGTGCGGCAGTACTCATGAAGAGGCCCCGTTCGTTGCTGCGTCGCCCGCCCATTGCTCTGACCAGCCGCCACCCAAGGCTCTATAAAGCGAGACGACGGCAAGCGCGGAGGCAGTCGCGCAGTCGCTTAGTTCGGCTTGATTGGCGAGCAGGCTACGACGAGCAACCAGTACGGCCGTGAAATCCGCCGAGCCTTCCTGGTATGAGCGTTGTGCTACGCCCAGGGCTATTTCGCTTTGCTCCAGCGCACGCTGCAGTTGCCGGTGCCGCTCCAGTTCGCTGGCATAAGCGCCAAGGGCATTGTCCACCTCGTGCCAGGCGCGCAGCACCACTTGCTGATAGGCGATACCAGCCAGGCGATGACGGGTTTCACTCAAGGCCAACTGGCTACGTAGCCGTCCGCCGTCGAAGATCGGCAGATAAAGCGTGGGGCCTACCGAATAGTGCCTGGAGCCCCAGCTACCCAGATCAGAGAGGTCGAACGCCTGCGCGCCAAGTGCGCCGGTCAGGCCGATGCGTGGGTAGAAATCGGCCTTTGCCGCGTCGATATCCGCCACTGCTGCTCGCAGCCGAGCTTCTGCCTGCAGAATATCTGGCCGATTACGGGCCAGTTCGGAAGGTACGCCGATCGGTAGGCGCGAGGGCATCGAGGGCAGATCGGCGAAGGTGAGTCGTTCATCCAGTTCGCGCGGTGGTTTGCCAAGCAGTAGCGCCAGCGCGTTCATCAGCGTATCTCGCTGGTGATTCAGCTGGGTTAGGCGGGCTTCGAGTCCGGCGGCATCGGCACGCGCCGATGCCGCATCGAAACGCGTGGCGGCTCCGTTGCGCTCGCGGCTTTCGGCCATGCGAACCAGGTCTCGTCCGATCCGGAGGTTTTTTTCCACCAACGAGGCCTGTGCCTGCACGCCGCGTAGCAACAGATAGTTGCGCGCTACATCCGCCGAGACCGAGGTAAGTACGGCATCCCGCCCGTAATAAGCCGCGTCCAACCTGGCCTGCGCGGACGCTTGGGTATGGCGCAGATAACCCCAGAGGTCGAGCTCCCAGCCCGCTTGCAGGCCCAACGACCACATGTCCTGGCCGTTTGTAGGGGCCCCCAATCGATGCGACGGCGAGTTTTCACTGATTGCCGAGCGTGAGTAGCCGGTCCCTAGGGCCAGAGTCGGATAACGGGAGGCACCGGCCAACCCCAGCTGAGCACGGCTTTCCTCGACACGCAGCGCAGCCGTCTGGATATCCAGGCTCTGGCCAAGCTCCGACTCGATCGCCGACAGCGTGGGGTCATTGAACAACTCCCACCAGCGAACGGGCGCTTGTGCTTCGCTCAGGGCAGGTTGATCGCCAACCTGTGCTCGGTAGGACGCCAGCGCTGCGGATGGATCAATGGACGGCAACTGGACTGACGTTACGCTTGCGCACCCCACCAACAGGGTGGTCGCCAAGGCAGGAACTATCTGGGCGAGATACAGGCACGACGCAGCTTTCATTCATATTCTCAAGCAGGTGCAGGGCGGGCAGGTCTCGATCGTCCGGGCTCTTGGACACGGGAGATGATGAGAAGGGGTGGAAACCGATCGGTATTCTAATGAGCAAAAAAACATTCAGTCAATAAAAAGGCATGCACCGATTGGGTGAATTGCTTTGCGGGTAGCAGATACCGGTCGGTATACTCCGGCGAAAACAGATTTGGTTTTCGTATGAGCAAGCCTGCCTGTCCGATCGACAAGTCCCTCGCGGTTCTCGATGCGGCTACGACCGTGTTCCTGACCCATGGCTTCAGCGCTGCGACCACGGACATGATCCAGCGCGAAGCCGGCGTTTCGAAGAAGACGATGTATGAATGCTTTCCCAGCAAGGAGGCCATGTTTGTCGCGGTCATCGAACGCCAATGCGCGTCGATGGCATCGACCATCCATGCGATACAGCCTGCCCCGGGGGATATCAGGAAAACGCTGGAGGACATAGGGCGGGCCTATCTCGAGATCGTTCTGGCCGAGGTGGGAGTGGCGCTCTTCCGCGTAGTCGTCGCTGAGGCGCCTCGTTTTCCGGATGCCGGTCGCAGGTTCTACCTGGCCGGGCCCAAAGTCGTCATCGCGATGGTGTCGGAACGCTTGAGCGAAGCCTCCGTGACGGGCGAGATTGACGTCCATGCCATTGGCATCGAGGCAGCAGCCTCGCTGTTTGTCAGCATGGTTCGCACCGAAGGGCAGATGGAGTGCCTGCTGCATCCCGGTTCACGGCCGTCCGCAGAGCAACTGGATCGCTGGGTTCGATTAGCGGTGGATGCGTTTGTCGGACGATTCGCTGTCCACAACTAGCTTCGGGGCTGAAACCGCGCGACTCCGGTCGAGCGTAACCTCGGCAAGGAGGCCACTCGCCAATTCAGGCGATGTTCAACACCGGTTTCAGCCACTGGGCGGTTGCATAAACTCAAATAACTCTGTTCCTTGTGGTGGAACAACTACATGAGCCTTATTCGGAAGATGTCCGACTGCAGGCAGGCTCCCGCTGAGCGATGGCGTTGCATCCGGTTTTCCACCTTTGCTAGAATCCGGTTCAGACATTGCGCGGATAAGCGCATTGCGTAAGCGTTAACGTCAACCAACGCACACTCGGGATATCTGTATCCCCCTGTTGTGCGTGGTTAGCAATGTCAAACTCCTCGTCGGTTGCTCGCGTCGAAACCTCCTTTTTTGGCTCATCCCTGCTTTTGGGCATCTTGCTCATCGCAGCGAATTTGCGCGCCCCCATCACATCGCTCGGCCCCGTCCTCTCGCAGGTGCAGGACTACTTCGGATTGACGCCGGCTGCTGCGGGATTGCTCAATGCGCTGCCGTTGCTCATTTTTGCATGCGCCTCCCCCCTGGCCCCCTGGTTGACCCGGCGTATCAGCCTGGAGCATGCGCTGTTCGGAGCGCTGGGCATAATTGCCCTGGGTTGCCTGGTCCGTTCGACGGGCCTCTACAGCGGCTTGTGGCTCGGGACCCTGCTGATTGGGGGTGGCATTGCGGTGGCCAACGTACTCGTCGTGCCGCTGGTCAAGCGCGATTTTCCCAGCCACACCGCCTTGTGCGTGGGCCTCTATGCGGCAACGATGGCCTTGATGGCTGCATTGGCCAGCGGGCTCGCGGCACCGTTGTCGGAACTCACGGATTACGCATGGAAAGTGTCGCTGGGAATCTGGTTCGGTCTCGCCCTGATCGCCGCTTTCTGCTGGTGGCCGCATGCCAGGAGCGCCGACTCGATTGTCCTGGGGGCGCCGCCTGTGGGCCGCAGCACCGTATGGCGCAGCGGGATCGCCTGGCAAGTCTCGATGTTCATGGCGTTGCAAACATTGACGTTTTATACCCTTATCGATTGGTTTCCAGCGATGGCGGCGTCCGTAGGCATCGGGGCTGTAAAGGCTGGAGCTTATTTATTTGCCTATCAAGCGATTGCAGTGCTGGCCAATTTAGCCACGTCGGTGGCGATAAAGCGTATGCATGACCAGCGCCTGCTGGGTTTCATCTGTTCCGCCGCGATTGTGATCGGAGTGGCCGGATTGCTGATGGCTCCAGCAATGTCTCTCGTGTGGCTGCTATTCGCTGGAGTAGGCGCCGGAATGTCGATGGTCACCTGTCTCAGCCTGTTCAGCTTGCGCGCCCGCGATCACCATCAGGCCAGTTCGTTGTCGGCGATGGGGCAATGCATAGGCTACGGACTTGGAGCATGCGGTCCGTTCTTGGCGGGTTACTTGCGCGGGCTTACCGGAAGCTGGCATGTCCCCATGATGGTCTTGCTGGGGGCCGGATGCCTCCAGATCATCTTCGCGGTTCTGGCAGGTCGTAAGCGGTATGTGAGCGAGTAAGCGAAGTCCCGGTGACGGCCCCGGAGGCTGCGCAGTCAATGGGCCGGGGCTGTAGCGGTAGCCAGCCTGCACCCATCAAACCAGCGCCGGTCGGGATGATAGACCGCGTTTTGCACTAATTAAGCGTGGCCATGTAGCTTCAGCAACTCATCGACCAGATAACGGATCTTGGGTCGCAGGTGATTGCTTTTCGACCACAGCGCGTGAACCTCTACCGGGGCAGGTTCGAATGGTTCGAGCAGCGGAACGACCGCCTGCGTTTCGATATCTTTTTCAAACAGGCATAACGGCATCTGGCAGATCCCGAGCCCTGCTCGTGTGGCCTCGATCATGGCTTCCGCGTCGTCAAATTGGTATGTCGGTGGCGGCGAGAACTTCACGGCTTGCCCGTCCTTGGTCATCTTCCATGGCATCAGACTGCCGCGGCGATAGCCCACGATGGCGCGATGCCGGGTCATGTCTTCCAGCGTCAAGGGCGTGCCGTTTTGTTCCAGGTAACCCGGCGACGCACAGGTCACCCATCGGTGTGCGGTGAGACGCCTGGCGACCAATCCGGGCACGCTGTCGACGCTGCCAAAGCGAATGGCCAAATCGATACCTTCTTCGGTCAGGTCCACCAGTTGGTCGCTGAAGGTCAGGGTCAGCTGCAACTGTGGGAAGCGCTTGCTCATGTCCAGCAGAATCGGCAATACCACCTGTTTACCGAAGGCTACCGGCATATCCACACGCAGGCGCCCGGCCGGCACGCCGAGCCGGTTGCCGAGGTTGCTCTCGGTGGCCTTGATCTCCTCCAGGGCAGCGGACCATACCGTGAAGTAGGCTTCGCCGTCGGGGGAGAGGGATAGTCGTCTCGTCGACCGATAGAACAGGCTCGTGCCAACCCTCGCTTCCAAACGGGCGATCGCCTTGCCCACGGCGGATTTGGAGAGGCCCAACCGCTCGGCTGCCTCGGTGAAGGTCGCGGAACGAGCGGTGGCCAGAAAAATGTGGATGCCGCTGAACGAGTCTTCTGAGGTCATTACAATTTCCTGGTAGCGATGAATGCTACCTATCTGTGATTTCCAGTCTGTTTATCGGCGTGAGGCTCTACCTTAGCATGACGTCCAACCCAGCAGCGCGCTCGTATCCCGAACAGGCGTTGGCTTACTCACGACAGAGGACAAACCATGAAAGACGAAGTCATCAACATTTTCACCCTCAGCCTGGCGCCGGAACACTTCCCCGAGTTCAAGCGACTGGTTGCCGAAATCGTTGCCGCGACCAGCCAGGAGCCGGGCACGCTGATGTACGAATACAGCGTCAACGACGACCACACGGTTGTGCACATCATCGAGCGCTACCGAGCGGACGCGGTGGTCAGCCATATCGAGCAGACCTTCGCGCCGTTCGGCGAGAAGTTTCTCGAACTGGTGACGATCACCAGCCTTCTGGTTTATGGCAGCCCGGACGAGCCCACCCGTAAGCACCTGGACGCCTTCGGGGCGGTCTACATGAACTCGTTCGATGGCTTTACCCGCACCTGAGACGGTGGTCCCGTAGATGTCTGCTCCAACCAGGCGTCTGCCACCAGCGGCGCCGCACTGCGGGTCGATGGTGGGGTGGTGGACGATATCCTCTGACGCCTTGCCAGGCGGCTATGGGCGCTGCGGAGGACGACCTTTTAGGCCGCGCCTCCGCAGGGCCGTCAGCGAGTCAACAGGTCTTCAATCGACTCCGCCGCCAGTTGATAGGAGCGGCAACGCGCGACCGGATCGTAGATGCGCGCATCGATCATCAGTTCGTCCGCGCCGGTGGTGGCGATGAACTGCCGCAGCCAGGCGCCGACTTCCTGCTTGTCACCGATAGCGGTACAGGCCATGGCCTGATCCAGTCCCTGTCGATCCATGGGCGTGATCGTTGCTAGGTAGCCTTCTTCCGGAGCCGGCAGCAACCCTGGACGGCCGGCGTGCAGTTTCACCACCCATTGCTGATGGGAACTGGCCAGGTACTGCGCCTCGGCGCGGGTATCGGCGGCAATCACGTTGACCCCCGCCATGGCGTAGGGCTTGTCCAGGTAAACGGAAGGGCGGAAATTGTCCCGGTAATGCGCCAGTGCGTGCATCAGCATCTGCGGGGCGAAGTGTGAGGCAAAGGCGTACGGCAGGCCCATCCGCGCAGCCAGATCAGCGCCTTGCAAACTCGAGCCCAATACCCAGACCGGCACATCGTGCCGACCCGGCAGCGCGCGTACCGGTTCCTTGCCATTGTCCTCCAGGTAATCGAGCACCCGCTGCACGTCCTGGGGGAAGTCCCGCTCCTGGCTGATGCCACGAATGGCGCGTACGGTCGGGCCGCCACCGCCCGGTGCGCGTCCGACGCCAAGGTCGATGCGCCCGGGGAACAACGTGTGCAAGGTGCCAAACTGTTCGGCCACGATCAGCGGCGAGTGATTGGGCAGCATCACGCCGCCCGCGCCCACGCGCAGCGTGCTGGTCGAGGCGGCCAAGTGCTGAATGATCAGCGGCGTGGCCATCGAACCGATGCCGGGCAGATCATGGTGCTCGGCGATCCAGTAGCGGTTGTAGCCATGCTGTTCGACATGGCGGGCCAGTCGACGAGCGTCTTCAAGGGTATCGGCGAAGCCTTTGCCTTCGCCGATCATCATGAGGTCAAGCACGGACAGTGCGGTCATAAGAACTCCAGTTGGATAAAGCGCGAGGGCTGGCGTCAATCGCAGCGCCGTCCCAGGGTTAACGCTTGAGCGGGAGGTCCGCCCAGCTCGGGTGGGTCGCCAGGCGCTGCTGGATACCGTGCATGGCATGCAGGGAACGCTGCAATTTCAGGTAGACGTCGCCGCCGTAATCCCAGCCGAGCACGCCGATTCGCCCGGCGTAGCCCATGCGTGCCAGGACGCCGAGCAGGGCGAAATTGTCCAGCTCGCCACGATCGGGCGGCTCCATGGTGGCCACGCCGCCCCAGCCCAGCGGCGAAAGCGCCGAACCTGAGGTGGTGACCTGCATCAGCCAAGGGCGCATGGCATCCAGCCGGCCCTGCAGATCACCTTCCTGGCTGGCGTACCAGTGGTAGCCGTTGAACACTGCGCCCAGCTGCGGGTGGCTGTAGTAGTTGCACAGCTCCACGACCTGGGAGGTGGTTTGCGTGACGTGGTTGCGATGCGGGTAGAGGGCCAATCGCAGGCCGCGGCGCTCGACGATGGGCAACAAGCTGTCGATCACCTTCAGAATCGCCGGCACGCCGTTGACCGAGGTCTGCACCGCCAGTTCGATCAGCTCCACGCCCTCGACGGACTCGACGAGTCGCCGGACCACTTCGTCGTTGCGCCCTTCATGCAGCACCATGTACAGCGCCGCGATATCCAGGCCGTGCTTGGCCTTGACGTGCTTCAGTTGCGAAAGATCGGTCAGCGGCTGCCCGCCCCAGGCGGCGACGGTGATGGCGTCGTAGCCAACCTCCGCGACCATCTCGCACTGGGCCTGGAAGCTGTAGACGCCCATGGAGGTGTAGAAGAACGAATCCAGGGCATGGATGGGATTTCTCATCGGCGTATCCATTGCTGCGGCCTTCAACGGGGGAAGTCCGTCATCAGCGCCCAATGAGGATTGCGCGCCAGGCGCTGCTCCATGGAACGGAAGGCGGTGAGCGAGCGATGGAGATTGCCATGCACATCGCCGCCCATGCTTTCCCAGCCGAGGAAGCCGACATGACCCGTGTAGCCGCGGCGTTCGAGCGCGCCCAGCAGCACGAAATTGTCCATTTCACCTTCATCAAGGGGCTCGATGGTCGCCGCGCCACCCCAGCCCAACGGCGAGAGCCGGCAGCCGGCGATGTTCACCTGTTTAAGCCAGGGCCAAAGTGCGTCCAGCCGCTGTTCCAGCTCGCCTTCCTGGATGGCGAACCAGTGATAGCCGTTGAACACAATGCCCAGGCGCGGGTGGTCGAAGCGCTCGCACAGCTGCACCGCTTCGGTAGTGGTCTGCATGCCGTAGCGGATATGGGGGTACAGCGCGATCTGCAGGTCGCGACGCTCGCAGATCGGCAGCAAGCGCTCGAGCATCCGGAGGTCCTGCTGCTGAACCTTGTCGCCCGAATGCAGGGCCAGTTCGATGGTGCTGCAACCTTCGATGGATTCGAACAGCGTGACAAGCCAGTCCTCCAGTCCCTGGCGGTAGATGGCATAGACGCCGCCGACATCGAGCCCCCAATCCGCCTTGACCTTCGGCAGCTCCTTGAGCTCCGGACTCCAGGACGAAACGGTCATGCCCTGGTACCCCAGTTCGGCGAGCATTTCGCACTGCACCGCCAGTGGGTAAGTGCCGAGCCTGGTCTGGAAAATGAAATCCATGGCGTGAGCAGCATGTCGCATGTCAACGACTCCGTTGCGCGGATGGGGGCGTCAGGGACGGCGCCAGGCTGGGAAAATGCGGCAGGATGTACTCGCCCATCTCGTCGATCACCTCTGAGGCGGGGCGGCGCTGCGGCTTGAAGTTCAAGGCTACATGCGCGACGCCCTGGTCCTGCTGGCGGCGCCACAGGTCGATCAGGGTGTTGCGCCCGGCCCGCATCACGCGGCCGGGTTGCAGGGGCAGGTCAGGGTCGGCATCCAGATCGAAGAAGGTGCCGTAGCCGTAGGGCTTGAAGGGTTGCCCCTGGCTTGCCAGGTGCCAGCGGTTGACGATGTCGGGAATCTTCGCCGGATCGGTGAGGTACCACAGCACGCCGTCGGTGTTCTGCGCGATCCACTCCATGGTCTGGCCCGCCATGCCCACAACCACCGTCGGCAGGCGCGGCGCCGCGGGCTTCGGTACCAGGTCCAGGTTGCCGGTCAGTTCACCGTAGTAGGCCGAGCCATGAACGGGCCAGGCGCGCTCGGTGGCGGCACGCACCACCGCCAGGGCATCGCGGAAGCGCTCGGCGCGGTTATCGAAATCACTGCCGAATGCCGGGTATTCGATCGGGCGATCGCCAGTGGCCAGGCCGAGAATGAAACGGCCACCCAGCAACTGGTCCACGCTGGCGGCCTGCTTGGCGACAATCAAGGGGTCGCGCAGTGGTAGAACGATGCCGGCGGTGCCGATGGCGATGTTTTCCGTGATGGCGGCCAGGTAACCGGCATACACCATCGGGTCGATTATCTGGCCGACGTCACCGAAGTTGGGATCGTAGAACGGCACGTCCCGCAGCCAGATGGCCGAAAAGCCGGCCTGGTCGACTTTGCGCGCCATGGCGCCATGGTCCGCCAAGGTGGGACCGGGGCTGTCGGGATAGCTTTCCAGTGGAGCGATAAAACCGAAGGTCAGATGTCCGGGTTGGAACACGCGGGCATACCCGCGGTGTTCGGCAAGCTCCTTGGGTAATGCTGGATAGGAAGCGGTGGACGGCATGGAAACCTCGCGAGAAGAACGAGCGACCCACGGTAACGCGGCCGCGGATCAGGATGCCGGGGACTATAGGCGGCTAGGCAGAAAAGAAAAATAAGCTAGAATTCCAAACATTGAGGAACAAAAGGATGTAATCCATGAGCGCCAAGATGGACCAGCTCGGTGCGCTGTCCGCCTTTGTTCATGCGGCCGAAGCGCGCAGCTTCACCGAGGCCGGGCGGCGGCTGGAGCTGTCTTCATCGGCCATCGGCAAGGCCGTGACCCGTCTCGAGGAACGCCTCGGGGTGCGGCTTTTTCATCGCTCGACCCGGGCGATCACCCTCACGGCCGAGGGCGCCTTGTTCCTCGAGCGCTGCCACCGCATCTTTGCCGAGCTGGAAGTGGCTGAGCGCGAACTGACTCAAGCAGCCGGCAATCCCCAGGGCAAGCTGCGCATCAGCCTGCCGCAACTGGGCATGCGCTTGATGCCGCATCTGATCGCCTTCCAACAGGCGTATCCCGCGGTAGAACTGGAATTGGATTTCAGCGACCGCCTGGTTAATGTCATCGAGGAAGGCTTCGATGCGGTGATGCGCATCGGCGAAGTGCAGGATTCCCGCTTGATGATGCGCAGGCTCAATGGCTTCAGCCATCGGTTGGTCGCCACGCCGGACTACCTCGCGCGCCGTGGCGAGCCCACGGTCCCTGCAGACCTGGCAGCGCATGCCTGCCTTCACTACCGCTACCCGTCCAGCGGCAAGCTGGACGCCTGGCCCCTGTTCGCTGGCGACAAATGCCTGAGCCTGGATCTGCCGCAGACCGCCGTCACCAATGCGGTGGACCCGCTGCTGGCGATGGCTGAAGCCGGGCAGGGCATTGCTTGCCTGCCGGACTTCATCGTGGCTGAGGCCATCGAGCAGCAACGCCTGGTCCCGTTGTTGGATAGCTATATCCAGGACCGGCGTACGCTCAGTATTTTGTGGCCTTCCAGCCGACAGCCGCTGCCGAAGATCAAGGCCTTCGTAGACTTCATTGCGGCGCGGCTGGCCTCCGGCCCGGGCTGAGACAGGCTCGGCTGTCAGCGCTGTGCTTCGCGGATCATGTTGCGGGCGATGATGACCTGCTGGATCTGGGTCGTGCCCTCGTACAGGCGGAACAGCCGCACGTCGCGGTAGAAGCGCTCGATGGCATATTCGCTGACATAGCCGGCGCCACCGTGGATCTGCACGCCTCGGTCGGCCACGCGACCGCACATCTCGGTGGCGAACATCTTGGCGCAGGAGGCTTCGGTGCTCACGTTCAGGCCTTCGTCGCGCTTGCGCGCGGCGTCCAGCACCATACAGCGGGCGGCGTAGATCTCGGCCTTGCTGTCGGCCAGCATGCCCTGGATCAGCTGGAACTCGGCGATGGGCTGGCCGAACTGCTTGCGTTCGATGGCGTACTGCAGCGAGTCGGCGAGCATGCGTTCGGCGGCGCCCACGGAGAGCGCGGCGATATGCAGACGGCCTTTGTCGAGCACTTTCATGGCTGTCTTGAAGCCGACGCCTTCCTTGCCGCCGATCAGGTTCCCGGCCGGCACGCGGACGTTCTCGAAAATCACGTCGGCGGTGTGGGCGCCTTTCTGGCCCATCTTGTGGTCGCGCTTGCCGACGGTGACACCAGGCGTGTTGGCCTCGACGATGAACGAGCTGATGCCACCGGCGCCCTTGATTTCACGGTTGGTTCGAGCCATCACGGTGAAGATGCCGGCTTGCGGTGCGTTGGTGATGAAACGCTTGGTGCCGTTGATGACGTAGAACTCACCGTCGCGCACGGCGGTGGTCTTCAGGGAGGCGGCATCGGAGCCGGAGTCCGGCTCGGTCAGGCAGAAGGCGCTGAGGAACTCGCCGGCTGCCAGTTTGGGCAGGTACCTGGCCTTCTGCTCCTCGGTGCCGTCGAGCAGGATGCCGATGGAGCCAATGCCGTTGTTGGTGCCGATATAGGAGCGGAACGCCGGGGACGTGCGGCCCAGTTCGAAAGCGATGTTCACTTCCTCTTCCATGGTCACGCCCAGACCGCCGAAATCCTCCGGAATGGTCAGGCCGAACAGGCCCATTTCCTTCATCTGCTCGACGATGTCCACCGGCATCGAGTCGGTTTCGGCGACCTCGTTTTCGCGCGGGATCAGCGCTTCGTTGACGAACTGGCGGATGGAATCCAGCAGGATTTGCAGAGTTTCCGGATCGCGGATCATGTGTGCTCCTCGGGGGTCCGATGGTCGGACGCGTCATGTCGACGAGGCACGACCCGCATCTCCATCAGCGGGTGCTGGCCTCGATGTTGCTCACCATGTGGACCAGTCGCGGTCCGATGTCCTCTTCCAGCTTTTCGCGCGAGAGCTGGAAACTCGGGCCGCCGCAGTTGAAAACCAGCAGCCCGTGTTGCGCATGCACCATGGGCACGGCAACCGCATTCACATCCCGGTGCCATTCGCCAATCGACAGGCAATAGCCATAGTCGGCGTAGTCCCGGAAGGCCTTTTCCAGGCTCTTGCGGACCTTCGGCCATTCCTCCGCATGCCGGGTACGGATGTGGTCCAGCAGAAAATCACATTCGCTTTCCGGCAGGCCGGCCAGACATGCACGTCCCGCCGAGCTGAGATGCAGGGGCAGATGGGTCCCCACCTGGCGCCGCATCGTGAGGTTGCCCTGACCGTGCACGACGTCCAGGTAAACCATCTGTAGCCGGTCCCGAGCCGCCATCGCCACCGCCGCACTGGCGTGGTTGGCCAACTGTTCCATCAGCGGATGCGCCACAGCCCGAATCGACAGGTTGGAGAGCATCCCGTAGCCGAACGACATCACACCGACGTCCAGCTGGTATTTGCCCTGGGGCAACTGCTTCAGATAGCCCAGGCGCGTCAGCGTGTAAGTCAGCCGGCTGACGGTCGGCCGCGGCAGGTTGGCCTTGCGGGCCAGCTCCTGATTGCTCAGCACGCTTTCACGCGGGCTGAAGCAGCGCAGCAACTCCAGGCCCCGGGCTAGAGCGGTGACGAACTGGCGATCCTTTTCCTCCTCCTCGAGGGTCGACATCGGATCGATCAGTACCCGTTCGATCTCCGAAGCTGCGTCCTTGTCCGGGGACCGATCCTTGATCTTGCGTTGCATGGTAGAGCCTCCATTTTCATAAAATCAAGTTTTCGAAATTGTATTCCGCATAGCGGACATTCGGCAACTGCGACATGCGGAAAGTTTTTTGTCTCTCAAACGTCCGTGCAATGGGCCTTTGCTGAGGATAACGACGTATCTACAAGAAGCGACATTTACAAAAAACGAAGTTGGAACCTATTATTTGGTCAAAGCGTGGAATGGAATTTCGCATAGCGGGCATTGTTGCATGATCAAACCGGAGCCGAAATGAGTCAACCAATCGATCCAGTCGTGCTGCTGGAGTACCCGGCCGACGGTGTCGCCCTCGTGCGTATCAGCCGTCCCGACGCCAAGAACGCGCTCAATGCAGCCGTTCGCCATCAGCTGGCCGAGTACTTCCGCGCGCTCGCCCGGCGCGACGACATTCGCGCCGTCGTGCTTACCGGGGGCGAGCAGTTCTTCGTGGCGGGGGCGGACATCAAGGAGTTTGCCAGCGCCTCGCCGATCGAGATGTATGGCCGTCACACCGAGCTGCTGTGGGAGCCGATTGCCCGCTGCCCGAAGCCGGTCATCGCTGCCGTCAACGGCTTCGCCCTGGGCGGCGGCTGCGAACTGGCGATGCACTGCGACATCATCGTGGCCGGCGAGTCGGCCCGCTTCGCCCAGCCGGAAGTCAAGCTCGGCCTGATGCCGGGCGCCGGTGGTACCCAGCGCCTGATTCGCGCGGTCGGCAAGTTCCAGGCCATGCGCATCGCCTTGACCGGCTGCATGGTCAAGGCGCCCGAGGCATTGGCCATTGGCATGGTCAGCGAAGTGGTGCCGGACGATCAGACCCTTGGGCGCGCCCTGGCCCTGGCCAGCGAGATCGCCGCGCTGCCGCCGCTGGCGGTGCAACAGATCAAGGAAGTGATGCTGGCCGGCGCCGATCTGCCGCTGGACAGTGCACTGACCCTGGAGCGCAAGGCGTTCCAGCTGCTGTTCGATTCCGCTGATCAGAAGGAAGGCGCCGCCGCCTTCTTCGAGAAGCGTAAACCCACCTACTGCGGGAAATAAACATGGCTCGCTCGATCAACATCATGGGGCTGGTCGGCACCGGCGTTATGGGTGCCGGCATCGCCCAGATCGCGGCGCAGGCTGGCGTGCAAGTGCGTCTGTACGATGCCCGTGAAGGCGCTGCCTCGACCGCGCGCGACAATCTCGCGGCCACCCTCGGCAAACTGGTGGCCAAGGGCAAGATCGCCCAGGACGCCGCCGACGCTGCCCTGGCGCTGCTCAAGCCGGTCGCCGCCATCGAGGAACTCGCCGATTGCGACATGGTGGTGGAAGCCATCGTCGAGAATCTGGATGCCAAGCGTGGCCTGCTGACCCAGCTGGAAGGCATCGTCGACGCCGAGTGCATCCTGGCGACCAACACCTCGTCGCTGTCGGTGAGCGCCATCGCCACCGCCTGCCGGCATCCGCAGCGGGTCGCCGGCTTTCACTTCTTCAACCCCGTTCCGTTGATGAAGGTGGTGGAAGTCATCGACGGCATCGCCACTGATCCGGCCGTCAGCGATGCCCTGCTGGAGCTGGCCCGGCGCATGGGGCACACCGGTGTGCGCGCCAAGGACACTCCCGGTTTCATCGTCAACCACGCCGGCCGTGCCTACGGCACCGAAGCCCTGAAGATCCTCGGCGAGGGTGTCGCCCAGCAAGGCGAGGTGGACCGCATCCTGCGTGAGGGCGCCGGTTTCCGCATGGGCCCGCTGGAGCTGTTCGACCTCACCGCGCTGGACGTTTCCCATCCGGTGATGGAATCCATCTTCAACCAGTTCTACCACGACCCGCGCTACACGCCGTCGCCGCTGACCCGCCAGATGCTGGTGGCCGGTCGCGTGGGCCGCAAGGTGGGGCAGGGCTTCTACCGCTATCAGAACGGCCAGATGGTCGATGCGCCGCAACCGCAACCGGTGCCGAGCGTCGAGCAGTTGCCGCCGGTGTGGGTCGCCAGCGAGAACGCGGTCGACCGGCAAAAGTTGGTTGGGCTGCTCGATGCGCTGGGTGCGCAGGTGGAGGAGGGCGATCATCCTTCCGAGCAGGCGCTGTGCCTGATCGCGCCCTACGGCGATGACGCCACCACCGCCACCAGCCGTTTCGGCGTGGATGCCGCGCGTACCCTGTGCATTGATCTGCTGACCGACCTGTCTCGCCACCGCACGCTGATGATGAATCCGGCCACCCGTCCGGACATGCGCGCTGCCGCCCATGCGCTGTTCGCCCGCGATGGCGTGGGCGTCACCGTGATCCGCGACAGTGTCGGCTTCGTGGCCCAGCGCGTGCTGGCCATGGTGGTCAACCTGGCCTGCGACATCGCCCAGCAGCGGATCGCCAGCCCCGAGGACATCGACCAGGCCGTACGTCTGGGGCTGGGTTATCCGCAGGGCCCGCTGGCCTGGGGCGACAACCTCGGCCCGCGTCGCCTGCTGACCATACTCGAGCGCATGGTGAGCGTGACCAATGACCCGCGTTACCGCCCGAGCCCCTGGCTGCGTCGTCGTGCTCAGCTGGGGCTGTCGTTGCGCCTGGATGAGCCGTCCGCCGTTTAACCGCTTTCCATAGAGGTATCGTCATGCTGAACGCCTACATCTACGCAGGCCTGCGTACACCCTTCGGACGCCACGGCGGTGGTCTGGCGCCGGTTCGCCCGGATGATCTGATTGCCGACGTGATCCGCGAGCTGATCGCCCGTACCGGCATCGACGGCGCCGCCGTCGACGATCTGATCCTCGGCAATACCAACCAGGCCGGCGAGGACAGCCGTAACATCGCCCGTCATGCCGTGCTGCTCTCCGGCCTGCCGGTCAGCGTGCCCGGCCAGACCGTCAACCGTCTGTGCGCCAGCGGCCTGGCCGCGGTCATCGATGCCGCCCGCGCCGTCACCTGCGACGAGGGCGAGCTGTTCGTGGCCGGCGGCGTGGAAAGCATGTCACGCGCCCCGTTCGTCATGGCCAAGGCCGAAAAGGCCTATAGCCGCGACTTCACGGTGTACGACAGCACCATCGGCGCGCGCTTCCCGAACCCGAAGCTCATCGAGCAGTTCGGCAACGACAGCATGCCGCAGACCGGCGACAACGTGGCCCGCGAATTCGGCATCAGCCGTGAAGCGGCCGACACCTTCGCCGCCGCGTCGCAAGCCAAGTTCGAAGCCGCCCGCCAGGCGGGTTTCTTCACCGAGGAGATCCTGCCGGTGAGCGTGCCGACCGGCCGCAAGACCCCGCCGAGCGTGATCGCCGAGGACGAGCATCCGCGTCCGCAATCCGACATGGCCGCACTGGCCAGGCTGCGCCCGCTGTTCGAAGACGGCGTGGTCACCGCCGGTAACGCCTCGGGCGTGAACGACGGCGCCGCCGCGCTGCTGATCGGCAGTCAGGCCGCCGGCGAGAAGCACGGCCTCAAGCCGATGGCGCGCATTCTTTCGGCCGCAGCTGCCGGCGTCGAGCCACGCATCATGGGTATCGGTCCGGTGGAAGCCATCAACAAGGCAGTGGCCCGCGCTGGCCTGAGCCTGGCCGACATGGACATCATCGAAATCAACGAAGCCTTCGCCTCCCAGGTGCTGGGCTGCCTGAAGGGCCTGGGCGTGGCCTTCGACGACCCGCGCGTCAATCCCAACGGTGGCGCCATCGCCGTGGGCCACCCGCTGGGGGCTTCTGGCGCGCGTCTGGCGCTGTCCACCTCGCGTGAACTGCAGCGCAGCGGCAAGCGCTATGCGGTCGTCAGCCTGTGCATCGGTGTCGGCCAGGGCCTGGCCATGGTCATCGAGCGCGTCTGAGCAAAAGGCCTTTGGCCATGTGAACCAGGCCGGCGGCGTTCCGCGTCGGCCGCGTTGGAAAGGTAAGAGACATGGGTGCATTGAGTGGGATTCGGGTGCTGGACCTGAGTCGTGTATTGGCTGGTCCCTGGTGCGGCCAGGTTCTGGCCGACCTGGGCGCCGAAGTGATCAAGGTCGAGCGTCCGCGCGTGGGTGACGACACCCGTGGCTGGGGCCCGCCCTACATGAAAACTCCGGACGGCGAGAACAGCCTCGAGGCGTCCTATTACCAGTCCACCAACCGCAACAAGCTGTCGGTGGCCGTCAACATCGCCACGCCGGAAGGCCAGGAGCTGGTGCGCGCGCTGGCCGCCACCTCCGACGTGCTGATCGAGAACTACAAGGCCGGCTCGCTGGCCAAGTACGGGCTGGACTACGACAGCCTGTCCAAGCTCAATCCGCGTCTGGTCTACTGCTCGATCACCGGTTTCGGCCAGACCGGCCCGCGCGCCGAGGAGCCCGGCTACGACTTCATCATCCAGGGCATGGGCGGCCTGATGAGCGTCACCGGCGAGAAGGACGGTGTGCCGGGTGCCGGCCCGCAGAAGGTGGGCGTGGCCGTGGCCGACGTGATGACTGGTCTGTATTCGACCATCGCGATCCAGGCCGCGTTGCTCGCCCGTGAAAAGACCGGTCGCGGCCAGCATTGCGACATGGCGCTGTTGGATGTGCAGGTGGCGGCGCTGGGCAACCAGAGCCAGAACTACCTGAGCACCGGCCGCTCGCCGGGGCGGCAGGGCAATGCCCACGTGAACATCGTGCCGTATCAGGTGTTCACCGCCAGCGACATGGATTTCATCATCGCTTGCGGTAACGACACCCAGTTCGTCGCCCTGTGCGATGCCATCGACCTGCCGGAACTGCCGCTGGACCCGCGCTTCACCAAGAACGCCGATCGCGTGCGCAACCGCGAGGCCATCGTCGGGTTGCTCGCCCAGCGCTTCCTGAAGGATACCGCCGACAACTGGGTGAGCCGGATTCACGCGGCAAAGGTGCCGGTCGGCGTGATCAACGACATCGGCCGTGCCCTGGCCGAGCCGCAAGTGCTGGCCCGCGACATGCTGGTCAACATCCCGCACGCCAGGAACCCGGACTTCAGGATGGTCGGCAGCCCGGTGAAGCTTTCCGATACCCCGGTCGAGTACCAGCGGCCGGCACCGATGCTCGGTGAACACACGGAGCAGGTGCTGAAGTCCCGGCTTGGACTTTCAGCCGATGCGCTGGAGCTGCTGAAGAACAAGGGGGTCATCGAACAGCTCGAATAACTCATCCGTTAACCGGTACTGGCTCACTGCCTGAGCTGGACGTTCGCCCGGTCATGTTGCGACTGCGCCGGGCCATCAAATACGCAACCACAAGAGAGATAATATGAACAAGTTGATGAAAATGCTGGTGGCGAGCACTGCCGTGTTCCTCCCGCTGCTCGGCGCGAGCGCCCAGGCTGCCGATTGGCCGTCCAAGAACATCACGCTGGTCGTTCCGTATGCCGCCGGCGGTACCACGGATATCCTGTCCCGCCGGGTGGCCGACCTGCTGGGCACGGAACTGGGTGTGACCGTGATCGTCGAGAACCGCCCGGGTGCCGGTACCACGGTTGCCACCGCGCAGCTGGCCCGGGTTTCCAAGCGCGATGCCGATTACCGCGTACTGATGGCCTCGCCGGGGCACACCGTTGGCGCGAGCCTGTACCCGCTGTCCTATGACCCGGTAAAGGACTTCCGCTTCATTCAGAACGTCATCGACATCCCCAACGTCCTGGTCGTACCGGCCAAGAGCAGGTTCCAGGCCTTCGAGGAGTTCTTGCAAGCCGCGAAAACCGAGAAGACATCCTACAGCTCGCCCGGTATCGGCAGCTCCATCCATATGTCGGGGGAACTGTTCAAAGCCAAGATCGGCGCGCCCCAAATGACCCACGTTCCGTTCCGTGGCAGTGGCGAGGCGCTTCCGGCACTGCTGTCGGGCGATGTCGACTTTTCATTCGAGAACCTGCCGACGGTCTATCCGATGATCAAGTCCGGGCAGCTGCGCGTACTGGCAGTCACCACCAGCGAGGCGTCGCCCTTCCTGCCGGACGTGCCGACCGTGAAGTCCGCCGGTGCCGAACAAGGCTTGTCCGACTTCGCGACGTCGGCCTGGTTCGGTCTCATCGGCAGCGCATCGATGTCCGACGAGGCCTACGAAAAATTGCAGGTCGCAGTCACCAATGTCATGCAAAGCCAGGCGTTCAAGGACTTCCTGCCTCAGCTGGGCGCTGTCGCCGGCAAGGAGTCGGGTGACGCGTTCAAGGCCATGGTCGAGCGGGATATCAAGCAGTGGGCTGATCTGGTCGAGGCCGCCGGCCTCGGCGAATAAACCACTGCAGCTTCGCAGGGCGTCGCCGTGCGACGCCCCTGTCTGACTGGGTAGATTTATGAAAAACACTGCTATTCGCCTGTCCAGGCTTGCCAGCGCCGACGCCGCTGTCAGTCTGGCTCTGATCGCGACATCCCTGACGTTTCTGTTTTACCTGGTTCCAGAGTACATCGTGGAGCCACGCAGGCTTCAGTCACCTCTACTGTCGCCCCTGATCCTTCCTCAGATCATGGGGTGGTTGATTCTGTTGCTTGGTATCGGCCTGGTGCTAGGCACGCTGTTCGGCCCGGAGCGTGAGCGGGTAGAAAAGTACAGCAAACTGCGGGACCTGCCGGTCCGTCAATGGCTGCTGCCATTGCTGGCCTTCGCCGTCTACTACTTCGGGCTGGAACTGCTGGGCGCGGCGGTCTGTGGCGTGCTGGCCACGATGTTGCTGTTCGTCGCCATGGGCGTCAGGCGCATCGGCATCTATCTGCTGGGTGTCGCGATGCCGGTCGGTATCTGCCTGGCCTTCGACTATGGCCTGAATGTTCCCCTGCCTTATGGGTCGCTCTGGGGATATTGAGTACCCGCTTGATGAGACTATGAAATGGACCAGATGCTCGAGGTGCTCAGCCTTTTCCTGAGCGTGGAAAACATCCTGATGATCGCGCTCGGCGTGGTGATTGGCGTCGTGATCGGTGCCATTCCCGGGCTGACCGCGACCATGGCGGTCGCCCTGGCCCTGCCGTTCACCTTCGGCATGGAGCCGGTCACCGCGATCCTGCTGCTGGTCGGGATCTACAAGGGCGGCATGTATGGCGGATCGATCACCGCCATCCTGATCCGCACCCCCGGTTCCCCGGCGTCGGCCAGCACGCTGCTGGACGGTTACCCGATGGCGCAGAAGGGTGAAGCCAAGAAAGCGCTGTCCATGGCGCTGTACGCGTCCTGTATCGCCGACTTCATCTCCAATCTGTCGCTGATCTTCCTGGCCGGTTACCTGGCCAAGCTGGCGCTCAGCTTCGGGCCGCCGGAGTATTTCTGGCTGATCTGCTTCTCGCTGACCATCATCATTTCCGTTTCAGGTGATTCGGTGATGAAGGGACTGGTCGCTGCTGCTATAGGTGTGATACTCGCGCTGGTTGGCATGGACCCGGTCTACGGTACCGAGCGCCTGACCTTCGACAATTACAACCTGATGGATCGCATCAACTTCATCCCACTGTTGATTGGTCTATTCGCCATTCCCGAGATACTCGAGTTCTATCTATCGCGGGCCCGTGAGCACATCCAGACCGCCGTGACCGGTGCCGACCTGACCTGGCAGGAACTCAAAGGCAGCATGCGCAGCATCATTCGAGGCAGCTTCATCGGCGTGATCATCGGTGCCATTCCGGGCACTGGCGCGACGGCCGCCTCGTTCATCTCCTATTCGGAAGCACGCCGTAATTCCCCCAACCGGGACAATTTCGGCAAGGGTGAAGTGGAAGGTGTGGCCGCGGCCGAATCGGGCAACAACGCGGTCGCCGGTGCGACCATGATTCCGCTGCTGTCATTGGGCATCCCCGGCGACGTGATCACCGCGATCATCCTCGGCGCCTTCATGATCCATGGACTGACGCCCGGACCGATCCTGTTCCAGGAAAACATGAACCTGATCTATGCCCTGTTCTGCGGCATCATGCTCAGCTCCGTGGTGTTGTTCGGTACCGGCAAACTGGCGATCCGGTATTTCTCCCGAATTGCCGATGTGCCCAAGCAGATCCTGTTCCCCATCGTGCTGATGTTCTGCATCTACGGCGCCTACGCGGTGAACAACAGCACCTTCGATATCGCGGTCATGCTGGTGTTCGGCCTGGTCGGCTTCATCTTCAACCGTACCGGATTCGCCTCGGCGCCATTTCTGATCGGTTTCATCCTGGGGCCGATGCTGGAAGACAACTTCCGTCGTTCCCTGCTGATCAGCAATAACAGTTTCGATGTGTTCGTTCGTGGCCCCATCGACTGGTTCTTCATAGCCCTGACGGTGCTCTCCCTGGGCTTTGCCTTGCGCCGCTACCTGCAATCGCTACGCACCCATTGATCGCCGCCACCTCTGTGGTGCCTGCAATCGGAGACCTTATGAAAATATTGGTAACAGTCAAAAGAGTGGTCGACTACAACGTCAAGGTTCGCGTCAAGGCGGACGAGTCCGGCGTCGATCTCGCCAACGTCAAGATGTCGATGAACCCCTTCTGCGAAATCGCCGTGGAAGAAGCCGTGCGCCTGAAAGAGAAGGGCGTGGCGAGCGAAATCGTTGTCGTCTCCATCGGTCCGACCGCTGCCCAGGAGCAACTGCGCACCGCGCTGGCACTGGGCGCCGACCGCGCCGTGCTGGTCGAGTCCAGCGAGGAACTGAATTCCCTGGCCGTGGCCAAGTTGCTCAAGGCGGTGGTCGACAAGGAGCAGCCGCAACTGGTCATCCTCGGCAAGCAGGCGATCGACAGCGACAACAACCAGACCGGGCAGATGCTCGGCGCACTGACCGGTTACGCCCAGGGCACCTTCGCCTCGAAGGTGGAAGTGGCGGGCGACAAGGTCAACGTCACTCGCGAAATCGACGGCGGCCTGCAGACCGTTGCGCTGAACCTGCCGGCGATCGTCACCACCGACCTGCGCCTGAACGAGCCGCGCTACGCCTCGCTGCCGAACATCATGAAGGCCAAGAAGAAGCCGCTGGAAGTGCTGACCCCCGATGCGCTGGGCGTCACCACCACTTCCACCGTGAAGACCCTGAAAGTCGAAGCGCCGGCCGGCCGCAGCGCCGGCATCAAGGTCAAGTCCGTGGCTGAACTGGTCGAGAAATTGAAGAACGAGGCGAAGGTAATCTAAATGGCTATCCTGGTTATCGCTGAACACAACAATGCCGTCCTCGCGGCCGCTACTCTGAACACCGTCGCTGCCGCTGCCAAGATCGGCGGAGACATCCACGTGCTGGTGGCCGGTAGCGGCTGCGGCGCCATCGGCGAGGCGGCCGCGCAGATCGAAGGCGTGGCCAAGGTGCTGGTCGCCGACGATGCCGCCTACGCCAACCAACTGCCGGAAAACGTCGCGCCGCTGATCGCCGGCCTGGCATCCAATTACAGCCACGTGCTGGCGGCTGCCACCACCAACGGCAAGAACTTCCTGCCGCGCGTCGCCGCCCAGCTGGACGTCGACCAGATTTCCGAAATCATTTCGGTGGAAAGCCCGGACACCTTCAAGCGCCCGATCTACGCGGGTAACGCCATCGCGACCGTGCAGTCCAGCGCCGCGATCAAGGTCATCACCGTGCGTGCCACCGGCTTCGATGCCGTGAATGCCACCGGTGGTTCGGCTGTGGTCGAGCAGATCGCCGGCACTGGTGACGCCGGCAAGTCCGCCTTCGTCGGCGAAGAGCTGGCCAAGTCCGACCGTCCCGAACTGACCGCTGCCAAGATCGTCGTTTCCGGTGGTCGCGGCATGCAGAACGGCGAGAACTTCAAGCACCTGTACTCGCTGGCCGACAAGCTCGGCGCGGCAGTCGGCGCCTCGCGTGCCGCGGTCGATGCCGGTTTCGTGCCGAACGACATGCAGGTCGGCCAGACCGGCAAGATCGTCGCGCCGCAGCTGTACATCGC
>NZ_JADDIX010000007.1:99733-170079 GCF_015070855.1 Pseudomonas lopnurensis | reverse complement strand
CATCCGGCGACTGGAAAAAGTGACTCGCCCAGCAGGGCGAAACCAAGCCTTCAAGCAACTCGATAAACGCCAATGAAAGCAAAATTTTCATTCAATACACCCAAACTTGCCAGTCCGGTTGTCTATCCAGCCTTCAGCCCCGCTTGTTAAGAATCACCAACGTAAGCGCCCCCGCGATCAACCCCCAAAGCGCCGCGCCGATACCGAACAGCGTCAGCCCGGACGCCGTGACCATGAAGGTGATCAGCGCCGCCTCGCGCTCGTGGGGTTGCTGCATCGCCTGGGTCAGCCCCGAGCCGATCGAGCCGAGCAGCGCCAGCGCCGCGACGGACAGCACCAGCGCCGCCGGAAAGGCCGCGAACAGCGCCGCCAGGGTGGCGCCGAAGATGCCGGCGATGCCGTAGAACACGCCGCACCAGACGGCCGCGGTGTAGCGCTTGCGCGGGTCGGGATGCGCTTCGGGCCCTGCGCAGATGGCCATGGTGATCGCCGCCAGATGAATGCCATGCGAGCCGAAGGGCGCCAGCAGCACCGAGGCGATGCCGGTGGTGGAGATCAGCGGTGAGGCCGGCAGCCGATAGCCTTCGGCGCGCAGCACGGCGAGCCCCGGCATGTTCTGCGAGGCCATGGCGATGACGAACAGCGGGATGCCGATGCTGAAGATTGCGGCGAAGGACAGCGCCGGCGTGGTCCAGACCGGCACCGCGACCTGCAGGCTGAAGCGCTGGAAATCCAGCAGGCCCGACAGGCCGGCGATCAGGCAGCCGACCAGCAGCGCGCTGAGCACCGCATAGCGCGGTAGCAGGCGCTTGGCCAGCAGGTAGCTGAAGAACATGCCGAGCACCAGCACCGGCTGCACCTCCACCGCGCGGAATATCTCGATACCGATATTGAACAGCACCCCGGCCAGCAGAGCGGCGGCCAGCGAGGCCGGCACCCGGCGCATCAGGCGATCGAAGCTGCCGGTCAGGCCGCACAGGGCGATCAGGGCCGAGGCGAAGATGAACGCGCCGATCGCTTCGGCATACGGCACGCCGGGCAGGCTGGTGATCAGCAGGGCCGCGCCGGGTGTCGACCAGGCGACCACCACCGGCGTGCGATAGCGCAGCGACAGGCCGATGCTGCAGATCGCCATGCCGATCGACAGCGCCCAGATCCAGGAGGATATCTGCTGCCCGCTCAGGCCCGCCGCCTGCCCGGCCTGGAACATCAGCACCAGCGAGCTGGTATAGCCGGTGAGCATGGCGATGAAGCCGGCGACGACGGTCGAGGGCGAGCTATCGCTCAGGGGGCGCAGGGCGGTGCGGCTGGTTTCGTTCATTCGTCTCGTTCTGTTTGTGAGGGTGTCGGACGTGGGCTGATGTCAGGCAAGCCTATTGGCCCGGCGCGTGAAACGTCCCGGTACAGCCAGATGCGCAATGGGCATAACAGTCCACAGACTGGCACAAAAGCCGATGCAGGTCATCGGCATGCCGGGGCTGCTGCGACGGTTCTGGCACCCTTGTTGCTATCTAGTCATTGCTCGTCGCGACGCGTCAAAAAAACCGCGGCTGTGGAGGATTAGATGAGTCAGGGTGTCCAATTCAATCGCTTGATGCTGGAAATGCGGGCCATGCAGACCGATGCCATGGCACGCGCCAAGCCGGAGGAGCCTGCGCCGGAAGCCGGTGCGCCGAGTTTCTCCGACATGCTGGGCCAGGCGGTGAACAAGGTGCACGAAACCCAGCAGGTTTCCACGCAACTGGCTTCCGCCTTCGAGATGGGGCAGGGCGGTGTCGACCTGACCGAAGTGATGATCGCTTCGCAGAAGGCCAGCGTTTCCTTTCAGGCCATGACCCAGGTGCGCAACAAGCTGGTCCAGGCCTACCAAGACATCATGCAGATGCCGGTGTGAGGCGGATTGAATCATGGCTGAAGGGGTGAGCAACGTTCCGGTGCCGGCTGCGTCGGGGGATGCCAAGAAGCCCTTCCTTGGGCTGTCGTTCCTGGAAAACCTCTCCGAGATGTCGATGCTGCGGCAGGTCGGTCTGCTGGTCGGGCTGGCGGCGAGCGTGGCGATCGGTTTCGCCGTGGTGCTCTGGTCGCAGCAGCCGGATTACCGCCCGTTGCTCGGCAGCCTCGCGGGGATGGATGCCAACCAGGTGATGGAAACCCTCGCCGCGGCGGATATCGCCTACACCGTCGAGCCCAACTCCGGCGCCCTGCTGGTCAAGGCCAACGATCTCGCGCGCGCCCGGCTGAAGCTCGCCGGCGCCGGCATCGCGCCGGCCGACAGCAACATCGGCTTCGAAATCCTCGACAAGGAACAAGGGCTCGGCACCAGCCAGTTCATGGAGGCAACCCGTTATCGCCGTGGCCTCGAGGGCGAACTGGGCCGCACCATTTCCAGCCTGAACAACGTCAAGGGTGCCCGCGTGCACCTGGCAATCCCGAAGAGCTCGGTGTTCGTCCGCGACGAGCGCAAGCCCAGCGCCTCGGTACTGGTGGAACTCTATCCGGGCCGCTCGCTGGAGCCGAGCCAGGTGATGGCGATCATCAACCTGGTCGCCACCAGCGTGCCGGAACTCGGCAAGTCGCAGATCACCGTGGTGGACCAGAAAGGCAACCTGCTGTCCGACCAGCAGGAGCTGTCCGAGCTGACCATGGCCGGCAAGCAGTTCGACTACAGCCGCCGCATGGAAAGCCTCTACACCCAGCGCGTGCACAACATCCTGCAGCCGGTGCTCGGCAGCGGCCGCTACAAGGCGGAGGTCTCCGCCGACGTCGATTTCAGCGCGGTGGAGTCCACCTCGGAAACCTTCAACCCCGACCAGCCGGCGCTGCGCAGCGAACAGAGCGTCAATGAGCAGCGCCAGAGCAGCCTGCCGCCGCAGGGCGTGCCGGGCGCCCTGAGCAACCAGCCGCCGGGGCCGGCGGCGGCGCCCGAACAGGCCAACCAGGTGGCTGCCGCCAGCGCCGTGGCGCCCGGCCAGCCGCTGATCGATGCCAATGGCCAGCAGGTCATGGACCCGGCGACTGGCCAGCCGATGCTTGCGCCTTATCCGGCGGACAAGCGCGAACAGGCGACCCGCAACTACGAACTGGATCGTTCCATCAGCTACACCAGGCAGCAGCAGGGGCGTCTGCGGCGGTTATCCGTCGCGGTGGTGGTCGATGACCAGGTCTCGCTGAACGCCGCCGGCGAAGTGGTGCGGGTGCCGTGGAATGCCGACGAACTGGCGCGCTTCACCCGCCTGGTTCAGGACGCAGTGGGCTTCGATGCCAGCCGCGGCGACAGCGTCAGCGTGATCAACACGGCATTCGTCGCCGATAGCTTCGGGGAAACCTTCGAGGAGATTCCGTTCTATTCGCAGCCCTGGTTCTGGGACGTGGTCAAACAGGTGCTCGGCGTACTGTTCATCCTGGTCCTGGTGTTCGGCGTGCTGCGACCGGTGCTCAAGAGTCTGACCAATCCGTCCAGTGGCAAGGACCTGCAGGTTGCCGACGGCGTCGGCGAACTGGGTGACGAGGATGGGCTGGACGCGGGCCTGGTCAATGACCGGGTCAGCCTGAGCGGCCCGCAGAACATCCTGTTGCCAAGCCCCAGCGAGGGATATGAAGCCCAGCTGAACGCGATCAAGAACCTGGTGGCCGATGACCCCGGACGGGTAGCCCAGGTGGTGAAAGAGTGGATCAACGCCGATGAGTGAGAATCGAGTCCAGACCAAGCTCAACAAGGTCGACAAGGCCGCCATTCTGCTGCTGTCGTTGGGTGAGACCGACGCGGCGCAGGTGCTGCGTCATCTCGGGCCGAAGGAAGTGCAGCGGGTCGGCACGGCCATGGCACAGATGCGCAACATCCATCGCGAGCAGGTCGAGCGGGTGATGAGCGAGTTCGTCGAAATCGTCGGCGACCAGACCAGCCTCGGCGTCGGTTCCGATGGCTACATCCGCAAGATGCTCACTCAGGCGCTGGGCGAGGACAAGGCCGGCGGGCTGATCGATCGCATCCTGCTCGGTGGCAATACCAGCGGTCTGGACAGCCTGAAGTGGATGGAGCCGCGTGCGGTGGCCGATGTGATCCGCTACGAGCACCCGCAGATCCAGGCCATCGTGGTGGCCTATCTCGATCCGGACCAGGCCGGCGAGGTGCTTTCGCATTTCGACCACAAGGCGCGTCTGGATATCGTGTTGCGCGTGTCGTCGCTCAACACGGTGCAGCCGGCGGCGCTGAAGGAATTGAACCTGATCCTCGAGAAACAGTTCTCCGGCAGCACCAATACCAGTCGTGCCAGCCTCGGCGGCGTCAAGCGTGCCGCCGACATCATGAACTACCTCGACAGCTCCATCGAAGGCCAGTTGATGGACGCGATCCGCGAGGTCGACGAGGATCTTTCGGTGCAGATCGAGGACCTGATGTTCGTCTTCGACAATCTTGCCGATATCGACGACCGCGGCATCCAGATCCTGCTGCGCGAAGTGTCCTCCGATGTGCTGGTGATGGCGCTCAAGGGGGCCGACGAGGCCATCAAGGAAAAGGTCTTCAAGAACATGTCCAAGCGCGCCGGCGAATTGCTGCGTGACGATCTGGAAGCCAAGGGGCCGGTGCGCGTCAGCGACGTCGAGAATGCGCAGAAGGAGATCCTCACCATTGCCCGGCGCATGGCCGAAGCCGGGGAGATCGTCCTGGGCGCCAAGGGTGGCGAAGAGATGATCTAGAGGGCCTGTTGCCGTTTTTCTCTAACTGATTGACCTGTAGGGAAAAGCTCGTCGTTTAGGCTTTGCCCCAGCACCGATGCCAGCTCGCGGCACCCTCCCTTGTAGGAGCAGGCCATGCCTGCGAACAGGACCCTTCATCGGTATGGCTGCTTTTTCGCGGGCATGGCCCGCTCCTACGTATGTGCAGAACTGAAACGATCTCCTGGCCTTGCCATGAATTGTCATGGCCATAGAATCCACCTGCCGGTTCTTCAACGACTTCAATTCAGGACCCCCATGGCCAAGGAAAACCCCAGCGATGTGATCCGCGCGAAGGACATCAATGTCTTCGATCGCTGGGCCCTGCCCAGTTTCGATCCGCAGGGCGAGCCACAGGCACCGCCCGAGGAGATCGTGGAAGAGGTGGTCGAGGAGCCGGCACGCAGCGAGGACGTTCCGGCCGAGGAAGTCAAACCCTTGACGCTCGACGAGCTCGAGGCGATCCGCCAGCAGGCCTATAACGAAGGCTTCGCCACCGGCGAGAAGGACGGTTTCCACGCCGGCCAGCTCAAGGCCCGGCAGGAGGCCGACGCCGCACTGGCACCGCGCCTGGCAAGCCTCGAGCGGCTGATGGGCCAGTTGCTCGATCCCATCGCCGAGCAGGATCGCAATCTCGAACATGCCATGGTCACGCTGGTCAGCCACATGGCTCGCGAGGTGATCCAGCGCGACCTGCTGATCGACTCCGGCCAGATTCGCCAGGTCTTGCGCGAGGCGCTGAAACTCTTGCCGATGGGGGCAAGCAATATCCACATCCATGTCAATCCGCAGGATTTCGAACGGGTGAAGGCACTGCGCGAGCGTCACGAAGAATCCTGGCGGATTCTCGAGGACGACAGCCTGTTGCCCGGCGGCTGTCGCATCGAGACCGAGCACAGTCGCATCGATGCCAGCGTCGAGACGCGTCTCAATCAGGCGATCAAGCAACTGTTCGAACAACAGCGCGAAAATGCCACCCATCCGCCGGCGGCCGATCTGAACATCGACCTGGACGCTGCCGATGCGCCTTGAGCGGGTCAGCTTCGCCAGGCGGTTCGAGGCTTACGGTGATGCGATCAAGCTGCCCAGCCAGCCGATTCTCGAAGGCCGGCTGCTGCGCATGGTCGGGCTGACGCTGGAAGCAGAGGGGCTGCGTGCCGCCGTGGGCAGTCGCTGCCTGGTGATCAACGACGATAGCTATCACCCCACCGAGGTCGAGGCCGAGGTGATGGGCTTTTCCAGCGGCAAGCTCTACCTGATGCCGGTCGGCAGTCTGGCCGGCATCGCCCCCGGGGCCCGCGTGGTGCCATTGCCCAATACCGGCCGGCTGCCGATGGGCATGTCTATGCTCGGCCGCGTGCTCGACGGTGCCGGACGCGCGCTGGACGGCAAGGGCGGGATGAAGGCCGAGGACTGGGTGCCGATGGACGGGCCGGTGATCAACCCGCTCAAGCGTCACCCGATCAGCGAACCGCTGGACGTCGGCATCCGCAGCATCAACGGTCTGCTCACCGTCGGCCGTGGCCAGCGCCTGGGCCTGTTCGCCGGCACCGGCGTCGGCAAGTCGGTCCTGCTGGGCATGATGACGCGCTTCACCGAGGCCGACATCATCGTCGTCGGGCTGATCGGCGAACGGGGGCGCGAGGTGAAGGAATTCATCGAACACATCCTCGGCGAGGAGAGCATCAAGCGCTCGGTGGTGGTCGCCTCGCCGGCCGACGAGGCGCCGCTGATGCGCCTGCGCGCGGCGATGTACTGCACGCGCATCGCCGAGTATTTCCGCGACAAGGGCAAGAACGTCCTGCTGCTGATGGATTCGCTGACCCGCTTCGCCCAGGCTCAGCGCGAGATCGCCCTGGCCATCGGCGAGCCGCCGGCGACCAAGGGCTATCCGCCTTCGGTGTTCGCCAAGCTGCCGAGCCTGGTGGAGCGCGCCGGTAACGCCGAGAAGGGCGGTGGCTCGATCACCGCTTTCTATACCGTGCTGTCGGAGGGTGACGATCAGCAGGACCCGATCGCCGATGCCGCCCGCGGTGTACTCGACGGCCATATCGTGCTGTCGCGGCGGCTCGCCGAGGAAGGGCATTACCCGGCGATCGACATCGAGGCGTCCATCAGCCGGGTCATGCCGCAGGTGGTCAGCCTCGAGCACGTGCGCGCCTCGCAGCGTTTCAAGCAGCTCTGGTCGCGCTACCAGCAGAGCCGCGATCTGATCAGCGTCGGTGCCTACGTGCCGGGTGGCGATCCCGAGACCGATCTGGCCATCGCGCGCCAGGCCGAGATGGTCGCCTATCTGCGCCAGGGGCTCGACGAAAGCGAGGATCTCGCTCGCAGCGCCGCGCAACTGGCCGCCGTGTTCAGTCCCCGGCAGGGCGGCTAAGCGGTGCCTGCCAGCCGCGCCGCGCGCCTGACGCCGGTGATCGAGATGGCCGAGCGCGCCGAACGCGAGGCGGCGCGCCTGCTCGCCCAGGGACAGATGCAACTGGCCCAGGCGGAGGCCAAGCTCGGCGAGCTGGAGCAGTATTTCACCGATTACCAGCAGCAGTGGCTGCAGCAGGGCAGCCAGGGCGTCTCAGGCCAGTGGTTGATGAATTACCAGCGTTTCCTCTCCCAGCTCGAGTCGGCCATCGGCCAGCAGCAGCGCAGCGTCAACTGGCACCGCGACAACCTGATCAAGCTGCGCGAACAATGGCGTCAGCGCCATGCGCGGCTGGGGGGGCTGAGCAAGCTGGTGGAAGGCTATCTACGCGAAGCCCGGATCGCCGCGGACAAGCGCGAGCAGAAGCTGCTCGATGAGTTCGCCCAGCGCCTGGCAGGGCGACCCAGGGAGCGTTGAGATTTCGTCGCGGCGCGTGACCAACGGACACCGGGCTGGATTGAGGCTTGCCGCGCCGCCGGTTGAATGCTAAATCTTGACCCGCTTCAGCGCGGCGGTTGTCGATCGGGTTGTTGATGGCTGTCCGCTCCGCCAGCCGAATTCGGTTGCTGGACTACCGTCGTTTCAGCCGGTTTCACGGCTGTCTCGTCGCATGTCGGCGCTGCCTGCCGTTCAGGCGGCCTTTCAAGACGTTCCGGACCAGGAGTGCCACATGACCATTACCTCGCAGCTATCGGCCGATGGGCGGGAGTTGACCATCGCCATCAGCGGGCGCTTCGATTTCAATGCACACCAGGCCTTCCGTGATGCCTATCAGCGGCAGGGCGCGAGCCCGCAGCGCTACGTGGTCGACCTGCAGGGCGCCACCTACCTGGACAGTTCGGCACTCGGCATGCTGCTCCTGCTGCGTGACCATGCCGGCGGCGACGAGGCCGATATCCGGCTGCTCAATTGCAACGTCGACGTACGCAAGGTCCTCTCGGTGTCCAACTTCGAACAGCTGTTCGTGATCGCCTGAATGCCGAAGCGGCTGACGATCCTGATCGCCGAGGACAGCCCGGTCGATCGGATGCTGCTCTCCACCATCGTTGCCCGCCAGGGTCATCGGGTTCTCACCGCTGCCGACGGCATGCAGGCCGTGGCCCTGTTCGAGCAGGAGCGGCCGCAGCTGGTGCTGATGGATGCGCTGATGCCGGTGATGGACGGCTTCGAGGCCGCGCGACGGATCAAGCAACTGGCCGGCGACGAACTGGTGCCGATCATCTTTCTCACGTCGCTGACGGAAAACCAGGCGCTGGTCGGTTGCCTGGAGGCCGGCGGTGACGATTTCATCGCCAAGCCCTACAACCCGATCATCCTCGAGGCCAAGATCCAGGCGATGCACCGCCTGCGCCGCCTGCAGGCCACGGTACTGGCGCAGCGCGACCTGATCGCCCGGCGCAACCAGCAGTTGCTCGACGAGCATCGCGCGGCGAAGGCGATCTTCGACAAGGTGGCCCATGCCGGCTGTCTGAATGCGCCGAACATCCGTTACCGGCAGTCGCCGCGGGCGCTGTTCAATGGCGACCTGCTGCTGGCCGCGCAGGCGCCGGCGGGGCAGATGTTCGTGCTGCTCGGTGATTTCACCGGCCACGGCCTGCCAGCGGCGATCGGTGCCATGCCGCTGGCGGAAACCTTCTACGGCATGGCCGCCAAGGGACATTCGAGCACCGACATCCTTCGCGAGATGAATGCCAAGCTCAAGCAGATCCTGCCGGTGGAGATGTTCTGCTGCGCGACGCTGCTGGACATCAATCCCCTGCAGGGCACGCTGCGGGTCTGGAATGGCGGGCTGCCCGATGGCTATCTGATCGGAGCCAATGGCCAGCGCACGCCACTGGGTTCCAGGCATCTGCCGCTGGGCATCCTGTCGGCGGCCGCTTTCGATGACGAGTTCGAGCATTTCCCGCTCGCCGTCGGCGACCGCCTGCTGCTGCTGTCCGATGGTGTGATCGAGAGCCGCAATACCCATGACGAGCTGTTCGGCGAGCGGCGGCTGCTGGCGTTGCTGGATGCCAATAGCGATCCGGCGCGGCTGTTCGATGAGATCGAGCAGGCGCTGCTGGCCTTCCACGGCCAGGTGCAGGATGACCTGAGCCTGATCGAGGTGAGCCTGGACGAAACGCTTGCGGGCGCGCCTCTATCGGTTCCGCTGGTGGCCCATCGATCCCGGCCTATCGACTGGTCGGCGCACTTCGAGTTACGTGCCGAAAGCTTGCGCAATGGCAATCCGCTGCCACTTCTGTTGCAGCTGCTGCTGCAGGTCAACCCGCTGCGGCCGCGCGCCGGGGCGATCTACACCGTGCTGGGCGAGCTGTATGCCAATGCCCTGGAGCATGGTGTGCTCGGCCTCGACTCGGCATTGAAATGCGATGCCGAGGGCTTCCAGCGCTACTACGAGCTGCGTCGCGAACGCTTGCAGGCGCTGGCCGAGGGCCATATCCGCCTGGAACTGAGCATCAAGACCCACGACGGGGGAGGGTGCCTGCGCATCGCCATCAGCGACAGCGGCGCCGGCTTCGACGTGGCGCATGCACTGCAGTTGCAACGCTGCGATCAATGTCTCAGCGGCCGTGGGTTGCATCTGGTGCGGCAGTTGACCGATGGTTTCGACTGGCAGGCGGACGGACGCGGCCTCGGCGTGGAGTTCGGCTGGGCGGCTGAGGCATAATCCGCACTTTGACTAGGGTCTGTTCCCGTTTCATCGCGAGCCGCGTTGCTGCGAGAAATAGCCCCCGGTTAGGCGCAGGATGCAGGTAATGGTCGTTCCCTTGCCAAGTCCTGCAACGACAGCGGGGGCTATTTCCCGCGCAACCTGAAGGGCCGGGCCTGTTTTGCCGCGATGCGGTGTTACTCGATGGCTCATTTAGGCGACTAAACTTCGCATCTCGTGTCTTGCCTCGCGGTAAAACAGGCTCCGGCGCGGCCGCGAATGAAACAGGAACAGGCCCTAGGAGTGCTCCGGTGTCCAACGCTCATCTCGACAGTGCCGTGCTGGCTACGCTGCAGGATGTGATGGAGAGCGAGTATCCGGTGCTGCTGGATACCTTCCTGGCGGATTCCGAAGAGCGCGTCCGGCTGCTCAAGCAGGCCTGCCAGGCCGCGGAAGCCGATATGCTGCGCCAGGCCGCGCACAGCTTCAAGGGCAGTTGCAGCAACATGGGCGCCACGCTGCTGGCCGAACTCTGCCGCGAACTGGAAGACCTCGCCCGGCGCGAACAACTGGCGCAGGCGCCGGTACTGATCGAATCCATCGAGCGCGAATTCGCCATCATCGGCATCCTCTTCAGAGCCGAACGGCAGCGCCTCGGCTGATTCCGCTTGCGCCACGGGGCGCGGACGAATCTCTGGCGATTGGGGCTGGCCCGGAACTTGCTCGGGCATCGGCACGATTCATCCGCAGTGGAATGACCCATGGCTGTTTCCCCCGACTTCCTGTTGAAAACACCCTCTGTCGACGCCCGGCCCAAAGCTGCAGCCAAGGAGCCGGAGGCCGCTCGCGAAGCAAGGGGGGGCGCTGGCTCCAGCTTTTCCGACGTTTACGCCAAGGAGCGCCAGGCAAAACCGGCCGAGCGTCCGACGCGTGGCGATGCCGGGCGCGAGAGGCCGGTGGATGACCGGACCAAGCGTGACACCGCGCAAGCGGCCAATGACGAAAAGCCGGCGGTTGCCGAAAGCGGCAATGCCTTGCCACCCGAGGAACTGTCGGACGAGGCCGCGCAAGGCGAACTCGATCCGCTGCTGCTGCTCGGCCTCGGCGGCCAGTTCGCTCCCCTGGAGGACCCGCAGGCGGACCAGCCCCAGGGCGAAATGCTATTGACGGGCTTGCCGGGTTCGCCGGGCGCCATGGCCGCCGTGCAGGATTCGGCGGCGGACGAGACGCTTGCCGCGCTGCAGGCGGCGACCGACCCTCAGCTCGCCATGCAGAAAACCGCCCAGGATACGAAGGCTTCGCTAAGCGCCGGGCAACTGGAGGGCGAGCCTGACGACGGTTTCGCCAGCGCATTGCTGGCCAGTAGCGAATCGTCCGAAGAAGGGCTGGAAGCGGAGCTGAACGTCGATGGGCTGCTGGAAGGCGTGGATGGCGCCAAGGAGAGCCGTTCCGTGGCTGCCGACGAATCCCTGGCGGCGCGCCTCAACCCCTTGAGCCAGGCGATCGCCCAGCAGGTCCAGCAGCCCCAGCGGCCTGCCCTGGTTCCGGGACAGCCGGTGCAGATGCAGCAGGCCGGCTGGAGCGAGGCGGTGGTCGACCGGGTGATGTGGTTGTCCAGCCAGAACCTCAAGTCCGCCGAGATCCAGCTCGACCCCGCGGAGCTCGGGCGCATGGAGGTGCGCATCGACATGACCAAGGACCAGGCCCAGGTCACCTTCCTCAGCCCCCACGCCGGCGTGCGTGATGCGCTGGAAGGGCAGATGGTGCGTCTGCGCGAGATGTTCAGCCAGCAGGGCATGAACCTGGTGGACGTCAACGTTTCCGACCAGTCGCTGGCGCGCGGTTGGCAGGGAGGCTCCGATGGCGAATCGTCCCGCCGCGGTTTCTCGGGCGAAACCGCGGCAGGCGACGAGGAGCTGCAGCACGGCGTGGCGGAAATCGCCGGCAACCGGGTGGCCGGCGACCGCGGGCTGGTGGATTACTACGCCTGAGCGCGGTCGGCAGCGCTGAGCGCCATTTATCCGGTCCGACGCACGGGAGCCCGACTCCCGTGCCGGTTTCCGCCGTCCTTCCCCTTCGTTCCCTCGGCCGAGCAGAAATCTTCTTTCTACTCGCCCAGGCGGCTTCTGCTCGTTTACTGCGGGCCGCTGCTGCCGGATACTTTGGCACAGCTGTTGCTCCTAACGCCTTGAAGCAGGATGAAAACGCAGATGACGACGGATATTTGGCATGGCTAAGAATCAGGTTCCACCGCCGCTGACCACGGCGGGCCCGGAAGATGCCAGCACCGGCAAGAGCCGGCTGAAACTCATCCTGACGATCGTGGTCGCCATGTTGTTGGCCGTCGGCTTGTCCATAGGCGGTACCCTGTACTTCATGAGCAAGGGCGAGGGGCTGGACGGCGGCAAGGCGGACGATGCCGCGGCAACCACGCCTTCGGGCAAACAGCCGGCGATCTACGAGGTGCTGATGCCGGCCTTCGTGGTCAACTTCAGCCACAATGGCCGGCAACGCTACATGCAGGTCAGTATCGCGCTGATGTCCCGGGACCAGGCGGCGCTGAATGCGCTGAAGGTGCACATGCCGTTGCTGCGCAACCGTCTGGTGATGCTGTTCTCCGGCCAGGATTTCGAGGTGCTGAAGACGCCGGTCGGCAAGGAAATGTTGCGCCAGCAGGCGACTGCCAGCGTGCAGGAACTGGCGCAAAAGGAAATCGGCACGCTTGCCGTCGAGCAAGTGCTTTTCACCAACTTCGTATTGCAATAGAAGGCTCCACAGATGGCTGTTCAAGACCTGCTCTCGCAAGACGAGATCGATGCGCTCCTGCACGGGGTCGACGACGGTCTGGTGGATACCGAAAGCGATTCCGATCCGGGTGCCATCAAGAGTTACGACCTGACCAGTCAGGACCGTATCGTTCGTGGGCGCATGCCCACGCTGGAAATGATCAACGAGCGCTTCGCCCGTTACACCCGCATCAGCATGTTCAACCTGCTGCGGCGCTCGGCCGACGTGTCGGTGGGCGGTGTGCAGGTGATGAAGTTCGGCGAATACGTCCATTCGCTCTACGTGCCCACCAGCCTCAACCTGGTGAAGATGAAGCCGCTGCGTGGCACCGCGCTATTCATCCTCGACGCCAAGCTGGTGTTCAAGCTGGTGGACAACTTCTTCGGTGGCGACGGGCGGCACGCCAAGATCGAGGGACGCGAATTCACCCCGACCGAGCTGCGCGTCGTGCGCATGGTGCTCGAGCAGGCCTTCGCCGACCTCAAGGAAGCCTGGCACGCGGTGCTGGACGTCAACTTCGAGTACGTCAACTCGGAAGTGAACCCGGCGTTGGCCAACATCGTCAGCCCCAGCGAGGTGGTGGTGGTCTCCACCTTCCATATCGAGCTGGACAGCGGCGGTGGCGACCTGCACGTGACCATGCCTTATTCGATGATCGAACCGATCCGCGAGATGCTCGACGCCGGTTTCCAATCGGACGTCAGCGACCAGGACGAGCGCTGGGTCAAGGCCCTGCGCGAGGACATTCTCGACGTCAGCGTGCCGCTGGGCGCGACCGTCGTGCGTCGGCAGCTGAAGCTGCGCGACATTCTCAACATGCAGCCGGGCGACGTGATTCCGGTGGAGATGCCGGAAGACATGATCATGCGTGCCAATGGCATGCCGGCCTTCAAGGTCAAGCTGGGGGCCCACAAGGGCAACCTGGCGCTACAGGTGCTGGAGCCCGTGGTTCGCCCACGTTGATCCAGCCCTTCACTCAATTCGAGCCGGTCGAGGACTAGCGATGGCAGACGAACGCGACAACACTTCTCCCGAGGAACAGGCGCTGGCCGACGAATGGGCGGCGGCCCTTGCCGAAGCGGGTGACGCCAGCCAGGACGATATCGATGCGCTGTTGAACCAGGGGCCGGGCGAAGCGGCTCCAGCTCCGGCTCCGCGCGCACCGCTGGAGGATTTCGCCAGCGGGCCGAAGCCCAGCGGCATGCAGCTGGGCCTGGAAGGGCCGAACCTGGATGTGATCCTCGACATTCCGGTATCGATTTCAATGGAAGTCGGTAGCACCGAAATCAGCATCCGCAACCTGCTGCAGCTCAACCAGGGCTCGGTGGTCGAACTCGACCGCCTGGCCGGCGAGCCGCTGGACGTGCTGGTCAACGGCACGTTGATCGCCCATGGCGAAGTGGTGGTGGTCAACGAGAAGTTCGGCATCCGGCTGACCGACGTGATCAGCCCCACCGAACGCATCAAGAAGCTGCGCTGACGTGCGTGTCCTCGCTTTCCTTGTCGCGCTCCTGGCGCTCCCGGCAATGGCCGCGGAGCCGGCGGCGAGCATGAGCAGCGCCGGCATGGGCGCGCAACTGAGCAAGCTCGTGCTGGGCCTGCTGCTGGTCATCGGGCTGATCTTCCTGCTCGCCTGGCTGCTGCGCCGGGTCCAGCGGATGAACCCGCGCGGCACCCAGGTGATCAAGCTGATTTCCAGCCAGCCGCTGGGCCCGCGTGAGCGGCTGGTGCTGGTGCAGGTCGGCGGCGAGCAGATTCTCATCGGCCTCAGCGGCGGGCGCATCACGCCGCTGCACGTCATGCAGGAGCCGGTGCACCTGCCGGATGCCGAGCCGGCCAACCCGGAGTTCGCCCAGCGCCTGATGGAGCTGCTCGGCAAGGACCACAAGGACAAGCCCTGATGTTGCGTATCGTGCTGGCGCTTTTCCTGGTGCTGGCCGCACCTCTTGCCCTGGGGCAGGAGAGCGGCGGCCTGCTGACCCGGGGCGACAATCCACTGTCGATTCCGGCGATCACCCTGAGCACCGATGCCGAGGGGCAGCAGGAATACTCGGTCAGCCTGCAGATCCTGCTGATCATGACGGCGCTGAGCTTCATCCCGGCGTTCGTCATGCTGATGACCAGTTTCACGCGGATCATCATCGTCTTTTCCATCCTGCGCCAGGCGCTCGGCCTGCAGCAGACGCCGTCGAATCAGATCCTCATCGGCCTGACGCTGTTCCTCACGCTGTTCATCATGGCGCCGGTGTTCGACCGGATAAACCAGGAGGCCCTGCAGCCCTACCTGAGCGAGCAGATCCCGGCGCAGGAAGCCATCGCCCGTGCGGAGGTGCCGTTGAAGAACTTCATGCTGGCACAGACTCGCGAAAGCGATCTCGAGCTGTTCGTGCGCCTGTCGCGGCGCACCGACATCGCTTCGCCGGAGGCCGCGCCGATGACCATCCTGGTGCCGGCCTTCGTCACCTCGGAGCTGAAGACGGCGTTCCAGATCGGCTTCATGATCTTCATTCCGTTCCTGATCATCGACATGGTGGTGGCCAGCGTGCTGATGGCGATGGGCATGATGATGCTCTCGCCGCTGATCATCTCGCTGCCGTTCAAGATCATGCTGTTCGTGCTTGTGGACGGCTGGGGGCTGATCATCGGGACCCTCGCCGGCAGCTTCGGCACGCTCTAGGAGAACGCGAAAATGACCCCTGAAGTCGCGGTCGACCTGTTTCGTGAAGCGTTGTGGATGACCGCGATGATCGTCGGCGTGCTGGTGGTGCCGAGCCTGCTGGTCGGCCTGGTGGTGGCGATGTTCCAGGCCGCCACGCAGATCAACGAACAGACCCTGAGCTTCCTGCCGCGCCTGCTGGTGATGCTGTTGACGCTGATCTGGGCCGGACCCTGGCTGGTGCGCCAGTTGATGGAGTTCACCCAGAATCTGGTGCACAACATCCCGCTGCTGATCGGGTAGCGGGCGTGCTGGAGCTGAGCAATGCGCAGATCGGCGGCTGGATAGGACAGTTCCTGTTGCCGCTGTTCCGCATCGCGGCGCTGCTGATGAGCATGCCGATCATCGGCACCCAGCTGGTACCGATGCGGGTGCGGCTGTACCTGGCGTTGGCCATCGCCCTGGTGCTGGTGCCGGCGCTGCCGCCGATGCCGCTGGTGGAGTCGCTGAGCCTGCGTTCGCTGTTGCTGATCGCCGAGCAATTGCTGATCGGCGTGATGATGGGCTTCATCCTGCAACTGTTCTTTCAGGTGTTCGTCGTGTCCGGGCAGATGCTGGCGATGCAGATGGGCCTGGGTTTCGCCTCGATGGTCGATCCGTCCAATGGCGTTTCGGTGCCGGTGCTCGGGCAGTTCTTCAATATGCTGGTGGTCCTGTTGTTCCTGGCGATGAACGGCCACCTGGTGGTGCTGGAGATTCTCGCCGAGAGTTTCGTCACCCTGCCGGTGGGCGGCGGCCTGTCGACCAATCACTTCTGGGAAGTGGCCGGCAAGCTCGGCTGGGTGCTGGGTGCCGGTCTGCTGTTGGTGCTGCCGGCGATCACCGCGCTGCTGGTGGTCAACCTGGCGTTCGGCCTGATGACCCGCGCGGCGCCGCAGCTGAACATCTTTTCCATCGGTTTCCCGCTGACGCTGGTGCTCGGCCTCATCATCGTCTGGGTCGGCATGGCCGATATCCTCGCGCAGTACCAGGTCTTCGTCAGCGAGGCGCTGATCATGCTGCGCGAGCTGGCGGGAGCGCGTTGATGCGTTCGTTAGCGGAGCTCGCCCATGGCTGAGAGCGAAAGCGGCGCCGACAAGAGCGAGGAACCCACAGAGAAACGCCTGCGCGAATCCCGCGAGAAAGGCCAACTGGCGCGCTCGCGTGAACTCAATACGGTGGCGGTGACGCTGGGCGGCATCGGCGGTCTGCTGGCCTCGGGCGCGAGCCTGGCGCAAAGCCTGATGGCGATGATGCAGGGGACCTTCGAGCTGAGCCGCGAAACCCTGTTCGACGAGGGTTCCATGTCGATGCTGCTGCTGAGCAGCGGCCTGATTGCGCTGCAGGCGATCCTGCCGCTGCTGATCGCCCTGCTGATCGCCTCGATTCTCGGCCCCATCGCCCTGGGGGGCTGGCTGTTCTCGGCCAAGGCCATGGCGCCCAAGGTCAGCCGGATGAACCCGGCGGCCGGGCTCAAGCGGATGTTCTCCACCAAGGCGCTGGTCGAACTGCTCAAGGCCCTCGGCAAGTTCCTGGTGGTGCTGAGCGTGGCGCTGCTGGTGCTTTCGTCCTACCAGGACGACCTGCTGTCGATCGCCAAGCAACCGCTGGACCTGGCCATCATGCACAGCGTCGAGATCGTCGGCTGGTGCGCCTTGTGGATGGCCTGCGGGCTGATCCTGATCGCCGCGGTGGATGTGCCGTTCCAGCTCTGGGACAACAAGCAGAAGCTGATGATGACCAAGCAGGAGGTCAAGGATGAATACAAGGATTCCGAAGGCAAGCCCGAGGTCAAGTCGCGCATCCGCCAGTTGCAGCGCGAGGCGGCCCAGCGGCGCATGATGCAGGCGGTGCCCGAGGCGGATGTGGTGATCACCAACCCGACCCACTTCGCCGTCGCCCTGAAATACGACGCCGCGAAGGGCGGGGCGCCCAAGCTGCTGGCCAAGGGCGGCGATTTCGTCGCGCTGAAGATCCGCGAGATCGCCCAGGAGCACCAGGTGACGGTGCTCGAATCGCCGGCGCTGGCGCGGGCGGTCTACTATTCCACCGAACTGGAGCAGGAAATCCCCGCCGGCCTCTACCTCGCCGTGGCGCAGGTACTGGCTTACGTCTATCAGTTGCGCCAGTACCGCACCGGCAAGGGCCGCCGGCCCGATCCGCTGAACGACCTGCCGATCCCGCCGGATTTGCGCAGGGACGAATAAGCAGCTGCAAGCCTCAAGCTGCAAGTTGAACGCGAAAGCCGCACCGATCAGGTGAGGTCTTCGCTCATCTTGCGGCCGGGCAGGCACTTGCTTTCTTGCGGCTTGTGGCTTGCCGCTTGCAACTGCTCCTATTCGACCACCCCGCAGGCGACCCGTGCGCCGCCACCGCCCAGCGGTTGCGGATGGTCGGCGTGGTTGTCGCCGCCCTGGTGAACCATCAGCGCCAGGCCCTTGATGTCGCCGAGGCTCTTCAGCCGCGGCGCCAGTACCGGCTGGCTGGCCTTGCCCTCGCTGTCGACGAGCAGCGCCGGCAGATCGCCCATGTGTCCGCTGCCCCAGGGTTCGCCGTGCTTGCCGCTGTTCTTCGGGTCCCAGTGGCCGGCCGCAGCGCCGGCGGCGGTGGGCTTGCCGTCGACTTCGGCCGGCTCGCAGCTGCCCTTGGCATGGATGTGGAAGCCATGGGCGCCGGGTTGCAGGCCCGACAGTTCGGGACGCAATACCAGGCCGTATTCGCTGCTCTCGATCTTCACGCTGCCCACCGACTCGCCGATGCCCTGCGCGGTGACGGCGTTGACCTTCACGCTCAGCGTCTCGGCCTGGACGGCGAGGGCGCTGCAGCCGACCAGCGCGGCGATGATCCACTGTTTCATATCGAAGCTCCTGTGCAGAAACGGCGGCGGGGCGCCGCCGATCTTTAATCTGACTGCTGGGTTTCGAGCGCGTTCGGCGGCGCTGCTTCAGGCGTTGCCGACGCGAACCCGCATGCCAGGGCGGTGGCGCAGTCTGGCGACGAAAAAGTTGGACCCCTTCTTGCTATACCCCGGGAGGACGCGCTTCGCGTCAAGAAACCGTTCCGTATCGCCGGGGGCCACGTTGGATCGCACGCAACTGATCAATATGCGCAACAGCCTGACGGGCCTGGGCCGTGGCAACCTCGGCGTGCCGCTGCTGCTGCTCGTGATGATGGGCATGATGATGCTGCCGGTGCCGCCGTTCCTGCTGGACGTGCTGTTCACCTTCAACATCGCGCTGTCGATCGTCGTGCTGCTGGTCAGTGTTTATGCGCTGCGGCCACTGGATTTCGCGGTATTCCCCACCATCCTGCTGGTGGCCACGCTGATGCGCCTGGCGCTGAACGTGGCCTCGACCCGGGTGGTGCTGATTCATGGTCACGACGGCGGCGACGCGGCCGGCCAAGTGATCAAGGCGTTCGGTGAAGTCGTCATCGGCGGCAACTACGTGGTCGGTATCGTGGTGTTCGCGATCCTCATGATCATCAACTTCGTGGTGGTGACCAAGGGCGCGGGGCGGATCTCGGAGGTGAGCGCCCGCTTCACCCTCGATGCCATGCCCGGCAAGCAGATGGCGATCGACGCCGACCTCAACTCCGGCCTGATCGATCAGGAAGAGGCGAAGCAGCGGCGCACCGAGGTCGCCTCCGAGGCGGACTTCTACGGCTCGATGGACGGTGCGTCCAAGTTCGTCCGCGGCGATGCGATCGCCGGTCTGCTGATCCTGTTCATCAACCTGATCGGCGGGGTCGGCATCGGCATGGCGCAGCACGGTCTCAGCTTCGCCGATGCCGGCAAGGTCTATGCGCTGCTGACCATCGGTGACGGCCTGGTGGCGCAGATTCCGTCGCTGCTGCTGTCCACCGCGGCGGCGATCATGGTGACCCGCGTCACCAGTTCCGAGGACATGGGCCAGCAGGTCAACCGGCAGATGTTCGCCTCGCCCAAGGCGCTGGCCGTGTCCGCCGCGATCATGATCGCCATGGGCCTGGTGCCGGGCATGCCGCACGTTTCGTTCCTCGGCCTGGGTTTCCTCGCTGCGGCCGGCGCCTACTGGATCTGGCATCGGCAGAAGCAGGTCAAGCAGCAGGCCGAGCAGGAAGTCCAGAAGCAGCAGGACATGCTGCCGGCGCAGCGTGCGGCGGAAACCAAGGAACTTGGCTGGGACGACGTCACCCCGGTGGACATGGTCGGCCTGGAAGTCGGCTATCGGCTGATTCCGCTGGTCGACCGCAACCAGGGTGGACAACTGCTGGCGCGGATCAAGGGGGTGCGCAAGAAGCTCTCCCAGGACCTGGGTTTCCTCATGCCATCGGTGCACATCCGCGACAACCTCGACCTGCTGCCCAACGCCTATCGCCTGACCCTGATGGGCGTGAGTCTCGCCGAGGCCGAGGTCTATCCGGACCGGGAGCTGGCGATCAACCCCGGCCAGGTGTTCGGCCCGCTCAACGGCATCGCCGCCAGGGACCCGGCGTTCGGCCTGGAAGCGGTATGGATCGAGGGCAGCCAGCGCGATCAGGCGCAGTCGCTGGGCTACACCGTGGTGGACGCCAGCACCGTGGTCGCCACGCATCTCAATCAGGTGTTGCACAAGCACGCCCACGAGCTGCTGGGGCACGAAGAGGTCCAGCAGTTGCTGCAGCTGCTGGCCAAGAGTTCGCCCAAGCTGGCCGAGGAGCTGGTCCCGGGCATGGTCTCACTGTCCACCTTGCTCAAGATTCTGCAGGCGCTGTTGCAGGAGCAGGTGCCGGTGCGCGACATCCGCACCATCGCCGAGGCCATCGCCAACGTCGCCGGCAAGAGTCAAGATCCCGCCGCGATGGTCGCGGCGGTACGGGTCGCCTTGTCCCGTGCAATCGTGCAAAACGTTGTGGGACTAGAGTCGGAGCTGCCTGTGATCACCCTGGAGCCCAGGTTGGAACAGATCTTGCTAAATAGCCTGCAGAAGGCCGGTCAGGGCTCGGACGATGGCGTCCTGCTGGAGCCGGGCATGGCCGAGAAGCTGCAACGGTCCCTGGTAGAAGCGGCGCAGCGCCAGGAAATGCTCGGCAAGCCGGCGGTCCTGCTGGTGGCCGGGCCGATCCGGGCGATGCTGTCGCGCTTCGCCCGCATGGCAGTCCCGAACATTCACGTTCTGGCCTACCAGGAAATACCGGACAACAAGCAGGTCACCATCGTTTCGACGGTGGGTCAGAATTAATCGAGGGTTCAGGCCATGCAGGTCAAACGTTTCTTCGCTGCCGATATGCGTATCGCCATGAAGATGGTGCGCGACGAGCTGGGCGCCGATGCCGTGATCATCGGCAATCGCCGGGTGGCTGGCGGCGTCGAGCTGACCGCAGTGCTCGATTATCCAATGCAATCGGCGCCGGCGGCCAAGCAGCCGAACCCGGCCCTCGAAGCCGAGCTGCGCAAGACCCAGTCGCGTCTCGCCACCGCGCATGCCGAACTCGGCGCGGCGCCACGCGCGAAGAGCCAGGACCGTCAACTGCTTGACGAGAAGCCCGCCGCGGCGGCCATGCCGCAGCCCGAGCCGGTTGCCGCCGCTTCTGCGGCGTTCGACCCGCGCGCGGTCGAAGCGATGTATTCCGAACTGCACGGCTTGCGCGAGCTGATCGAAGTGCAACTGGGCTCGATCGCCTGGGGCCAGGAGCAGAGCCGTCGTCCGCAGCAGGCCAGCCTCTGGCGTCGCCTGCAGCGTCTCGGCCTGCCGGCCGAACTGTCGCGCAGCCTGCTGGAGAAGGTCGCTGCCATCAGCGAGCCGCGCCAGGCCTGGCGCATGGTGCTGGCGCACCTGGCCCAGGCGATCAAGATCAGCAAGCACGAGCCGCTGGAAGAAGGTGGTGTGATCGCCCTGGTCGGTCCGGCAGGCGTCGGCAAGACCACCACGCTGGCCAAGCTGGCGGCGCGCTACGTGCTGAAGTACGGCGCGCAGAACATCGCCCTGGCGAGCATGGACAACTATCGTATCGGTGCACAGGAGCAGCTCAAGACCCTCGGCCGGATTCTCGATGTGCCGGTGGTGCAGCTGGACCCGAACCAGTCGCTGAGCAAGACCCTGGCGCCATTGGCACGCAAGCGGGTGATTTTGATCGACACCGCGGGGCTGCCGGCCAGCGATCCGACGCTGCGCATGCAGCTCGAGGCGCTGTCGGACCGTGGCGTGAGGTCGAAGAATTACCTGGTGCTGGCCGCGACCAGCCAGAGCCAGGTGCTCAAGGCCGCCTGGCACAACTACCGTCGCTGCAGCCTGGCAGGTTGTATCCTGACCAAGCTGGACGAAGCCGGCAGCCTGGGCGATGTGCTCGGGCTAACGATCAGCCAGCATCTGCCGATAGCCTATCTCGCCGATGGACCGCGCATTCCGGATGACCTGCATCTGCCACGCAGTCATCAACTGGTCAGTCGGGCGGTGAGTCTGCAGTCGGGCGAGGAGCCGAGCGAGGAAGCCATGGCCGACATGTTCGCCGGCCTGTACAACGATTCCTCACGGCGGGCCGGATAAGCGTGCGACAGCAGTACTCGAATAAATCAGATGCGTTCGACTCGGGCGCATCGCCGGCCGTGTGGCCCCAGCAAGATATAGGCGTGTGAACATGGGTATGAATCCCGTACAGGTGATTGCGGTGACCGGCGGCAAGGGTGGCGTCGGCAAGACCAACGTGTCGGTCAATCTGGCACTGGCGCTGGCCGATCTCGGTCGGCGTGTGGTTTTGCTCGACGCCGACCTGGGGCTGGCCAACGTCGATGTGCTGCTGGGCCTGACCAGCAAGCGCACCCTGGCCGACGTGGTCGCGGGCGAGTGCGACCTGCGCGACGTGCTGATCCAGGGCCCCGGCGGTATCCGCATCGTGCCGGCCGCGTCCGGCACGCAGAGCATGGTGCAGCTGTCGTCCCTGCAACACGCCGGCCTGATCCAGGCGTTCAGCGAGATCGGCGATGACCTCGACGTGCTGATCATCGATACGGCCGCGGGTATCGGCGACGCGGTGGTCAGCTTCGTTCGTGCCGCCCAGGAAGTGCTGTTGGTGGTCACCGACGAACCGACCTCGATCACCGACGCCTACGCGCTGATCAAGCTGCTCAACCGCGACTACGGCATCAATCGTTTCCGCGTGCTGGCCAATATGGCCCATGCGCCGCAGGAAGGCCGCAACCTGTTCGCCAAGCTGACCAAGGTCACCGAGCGATTCCTCGATGTGGCACTGCAGTACGTCGGTGCCGTTCCCTATGACGAAGCCATGCGCAAGGCCGTGCAGAAGCAGCGTGCAGTCTATGAGGCCTATCCGCGCTCCAAATGCGCACTGGCCTTCAAGGCTATCGCGCAGAAGATCGATACCTGGCCGTTGCCGGCGACGCCGCGGGGCCACCTCGAGTTCTTTATCGAACGCCTGATCAGGCCGGCCTCAGAAACCCACGAATGACAGGTGCCGGACCCGCTATGTACTACAGCAAGGCTCAGGCAAAGGATGCGCAGTACCGCCTGATCGATCAGTATGTCCCGCTGGTCAAGCGAATCGCTTACCACCTGCTGGCGCGTCTGCCCGCCAGTGTGCAGGTGGATGATCTGATCCAGGCCGGGATGATCGGACTTCTGGAGGCAGCGAAGAAATACGATGCCGGCAAGGGCGCCAGTTTCGAGACCTACGCCGGTATCCGCATCCGCGGCACCATGCTCGACGAGGTGCGCAAGGGGGATTGGGCACCGCGTTCGGTTCACCGTAATTCGCGCATGGTCAGCGAGGCGATTCGCGCCATCGAGGCGAAAACCGGTCGTGACGCTAAAGATCACGAGGTTGCGGCCGAACTTAAGCTGAGTCTCGATGAATATTACGGCATTCTTGGCGACACGCTGGGGAGCCGCCTGTTCAGCTTCGACGATCTGCTGCAGGAGGGCGAGCACGGCGAACTCCAGGAAGACGTTGGCAGCACCCACTCGGAACCCTTTCGCGATCTCGAAGATGAACGCTTCCAGCGGGCCCTGGCCGATGCCATCGCCAACCTGCCCGAGCGCGAGAAGCTGGTGCTGTCGCTGTATTACGACGAAGAGCTGAACTTGAAGGAAATCGGTCAGGTGCTGGGTGTCAGCGAGTCGCGTGTGAGCCAGCTGCATAGCCAATGCGCGGCGCGGCTGCGGGCACGCCTCGGCGAGTGGCGCGCCAATTGACCATTATTGCGGTATGACGTGCTCGGTTTGCTGAGGCATTTTGGGGACTTACGGAGGTCGACTTGGACAAGAACATGAAAATCCTCATTGTCGATGACTTCTCGACGATGAGACGGATCATCAAGAACCTCTTGCGTGATTTGGGGTTCACCAATACCGCCGAGGCGGACGACGGCACCACCGCGCTGCCGATGCTCAAGAGTGGCAGCTTCGACTTCCTCGTCACCGACTGGAACATGCCTGGCATGAGCGGCATCGATCTGCTGCGCATCGTGCGCGCCGATGAGCGTCTCAAGCACCTGCCGGTGCTGATGGTGACCGCCGAAGCCAAGCGTGACCAGATCATCGAGGCGGCCCAGGCTGGGGTCAATGGTTATGTGGTCAAGCCTTTCACGGCCCAGGTGCTCAAAGAGAAGATCGAAAAGATCTTCGAGCGCGTCAACGGCTGATGTAACGCCGCGAGGGCACTATGGCGCACCAAGACGACAGCATGACCGAGTTCGAAACGACCCTTAAGTCCCACGCCCATCAGTTGGTCGACTGCCTCGAGCGGGGTCGCTTCGACGAAGCGGTACTGATGATTCACCAGCTCAACCAGGCGCGTGACCGCGGCCTGTACCAGGAAGTCGGCAAGCTGACACGCGAGCTGCACAGCGCCATCGTCAAGCTGGAAATAGACACGTGCGAGGCGCGCGAGACGTCGCAGATCACCGACGCCACCGATCGCCTGTCCTACGTGGTGGACATGACCGAGAAAGCGGCCAACCGCACCATGGATCTGGTCGAGGAATGCGTGCCGCTGGTCAACTATGTCAGTTACGAGGCCCAGAGCCTGACGGCCGACTGGCAGCGGTTCATGCGGCGGGACATGAAGGCCGAGGAGTTCCGCGAGCTGGTCCCGCGTATCGATCAGTTTCTCAAGCGCAGCATGAACGATGGCAGCCAGCTGTCGCAGAACCTGCGCGAAATCATGCTGGCCCAGGATTTCCAGGATCTCACCGGTCAGGTGATCAAGCGGGTCACCCGGCTCATTACCGAGCTGGAAAGCAACCTGCTGAACCTGGTGCTGATGGCCGGGCAGGTGGATCGCTTCGCCGGCATCCAGCATGACCACGCCCAGTTGCGTGCCGATCAGTTGAAGCAGAAAGAAGAAAAAGAACCTTCCAAGGGTGAAGGTCCGCAGATGCATGCCGATATGCGTGAGGATGTCGTTTCCGGCCAGGACGACGTCGACGATCTGCTTTCAAGCCTGGGCTTTTAGGGGATGTGAATATGAGCTTCGACGCCGATGAAGAAATCCTCCAGGATTTCCTGGTAGAGGCCGGCGAGATTCTCGAACTATTGTCAGAGCAACTCGTGGAGCTGGAGCACAGCCCCGATGACATGGCGTTGCTCAATGCGATTTTTCGCGGTTTCCATACGGTCAAGGGCGGCGCAGGTTTCCTCCAGCTACACGAGCTGGTGGAGTGCTGCCACATCGCCGAAAACGTCTTCGACATACTGCGCAAGGGCGAGCGTCGCGTCGATTCCGAGCTGATGGACGTCGTGCTGCAAGCGCTGGACGCGGTGAATGCGATGTTCGCCCAGGTGCGCGAGCGCGTCGAACCGACGCCGGCTTCCCCGGAGCTGCTCGCCGCCCTGGCGCGCCTGGCCGAGCCGGCTTCGGCCGAAGTGGCCGCGGTGGCGACACCGGAGCCTGCTGCCGAGCCGACCGTCGATGCGGCCGATGACGAATTCGAGCAACTGCTCGATGCGATCGAGGCTCCCGCTAGCGAAGCGGCCGAGCCGGGCTCCGCCTCCGACGAGATCACCGACGACGAATTCGAGTCGCTGCTCGATCAGTTGCATGGCAAGGGGCAGTTCTCCGCCAGCCCGAGCGCTGCTGCGGTGGTCGAGGCGCAGCCGGTCGCCGTGCCGGCCAGCGACGAGATCACCGACGACGAGTTCGAAGCGTTGCTCGACCAGTTGCACGGAAAGGGCAAGTTCGAGCCTGCCAGCGCAGCTGTCGCGGCGGCGGAGCCGACGCTCGAATCCGGCGGCAGCTCCACGAGCGACCATATTACCGACGACGAATTCGAAGCCTTGCTCGATCAACTGCATGGCCCGGGCAAGTTCGAGCCCGCCAGTGTTTCGTCCGGCTCCGCGCCTGTCGCCGAGCCCGCTCCGGTAGCGCCGGCCAAGCCCGCCGCCGCTGCCGCGCCGACCGCTGCGGTCAAACCCGCGCCGGCCAAGGCGGCTCCGGCGGCACCAGGCAAGGCCGCTGCGCTGAGCAAGCCGGCGGCGCCCGCTGTTGCCGAGAAGACCTCGGCCGAAGCCGAAACCACGGTGCGGGTGGATACCGCGCGTCTCGACGAGATCATGAACATGGTCGGCGAACTGGTGCTGGTGCGTAACCGCCTGGTGCGCCTCGGCTCGAACAGCGGCGACGAGGCCATGGCCAAGGCGGTTTCCAACCTCGACGTGGTGACGGCCGACCTGCAGAGTGCGGTGATGAAGACGCGCATGCAGCCGATCAAGAAGGTCTTCGGGCGCTTCCCGCGCCTGGTCCGCGATCTGGCACGCAGCCTGAAGAAGGAAATCAACCTGGAGCTGGTCGGCGAGGAAACCGACCTCGACAAGAACCTCGTCGAAGCGCTCGCCGATCCGCTGGTGCACCTGGTGCGCAACGCCGTCGACCATGGCATCGAGATACCCGAGGAACGCGAAGCCGCCGGCAAGCCGCGCACCGGCCGGGTGGTGCTTTCCGCCGAGCAGGAAGGCGACCATATCCTGCTGGTGATCAGTGACGACGGCAAGGGCATGGACGCCAACGTCCTGCGCGCCAAGGCCGTCGAGAAAGGCATGCTGGAGAAGGACGCCGCCGATCGCCTGAGCGACCTGGAGTGCTACAACCTGATCTTCGCGCCGGGTTTCTCGACCAAGACCGAGATCTCCGACGTGTCCGGCCGTGGGGTCGGCATGGACGTGGTCAAGACCAAGATTTCCCAGCTCAACGGTACGGTCAATGTGTTCTCCTCCAAGGGCCAGGGCTCGAAGGTTGTGATCAAGGTGCCGCTGACCCTGGCGATCATGCCGACCTTGATGGTCATGCTCGGCGAACAGGCATTCGCTTTCCCCTTGGTCAACGTCAACGAGATCTTCCACCTCGACCTGTCGCGCACCAACGTGGTGGACGGCCAGGAGGTGGTCATCGTGCGCGACAAGGCGCTGCCGCTGTTCTACCTCAAGCGCTGGCTGGTCCAGGGTGCGGCCCGGGAAGTGCAGCGCGAGGGGCATGTGGTCATCCTCAGCGTCGGCAATCAGAGCATCGGCTTCGTCGTCGACCAGTTGGTGGGTCAGGAAGAGGTGGTGATCAAGCCTCTGGGCAAGATGCTGCAAGGCACGCCCGGCATGTCCGGCGCGACCATCACCGGCGATGGCCGCATCGCCCTGATCCTCGATGTTCCCAGCATGCTCAAACGTTACGCACGCAGGATTTGATAGTCAGGCGGCGCCCGCGGGGCGGGCGCTGCCGCTAGGAGTGATTTATGGCAGTCAAGGTCCTGGTGGTGGACGATTCCGGCTTCTTCCGCCGGCGCGTCACGGAAATCCTTTCCTCGGATCCCAATATCCAGGTCGTCGGCACCGCCACCAACGGGCGCGAGGCCATCGACCAGGTGCTGGCGCTCAAGCCGGACGTCATCACCATGGACTATGAAATGCCCATGATGGACGGCATCACGGCGGTGCGGCAGATCATGCAGCGTTGTCCGACACCGGTCCTGATGTTCTCCTCGCTGACGCACGAGGGCGCGCGGGTAACCCTCGATGCGCTGGATGCCGGCGCGGTGGATTACCTGCCGAAGAACTTCGAGGACATTTCGCGCAACCCGGACAAGGTCAAGCAACTGCTGTGCGAGAAGGTTCACACCGTTTCGCGCAGCAATCGTCGCTACGGCACCTTCAGCTCGAGCGCCAGCGCTGCGCCGACGTCGTCGCGTGGCGCCGGGCTGACGATGGCCACGCCTGCCGCACACGGCTCGAGTGGCGCAGCGTCGGCCCCGGCGGCACCGGCACGTTCCGCCGCGCCCAAGCGCAAGGCTTACAAGTTGGTCGCCATCGGTACCTCGACCGGTGGCCCGGTGGCGCTGCAGCGGGTGCTGACCCAACTGCCGGCCAGTTTTCCGGCGCCCATCGTGCTGATCCAGCATATGCCCGCGGCCTTCACCAAGGCCTTCGCCGATCGACTGGACAAGCTCTGTCGCATTCGGGTCAAGGAAGCCGAGGATGGTGATGTGCTGCGTCCGGGTCTCGCGCTGTTGGCGCCCGGCGGCAAGCAGATGATGATCGACTCACGTGGCACGGTGCGCATCCTGCCGGGCGACGATCGGCTCAACTACAAGCCCTGTGTCGATGTCACCTTCGGCTCGGCGGCCAAGTCCTTTCATGGCAAGGTGCTGGCGGTGGTCCTGACCGGCATGGGCGCGGATGGTCGCGAGGGCGCACGCCTGCTCAAGCAGAGCGGTAGCCAGGTCTGGGCACAGGACGAGGCCAGTTGCGTGATCTATGGCATGCCCATGGCCGTGATCAAGGCCAATCTCAGCGACGCCGTCTACGACCTCGACGATATCGGCCGCAATCTTGCCGAGGCGTGCATCTGATGGATGTGCTCAGCCTCATCGGGCTGGTGCTGGCGTTCGTCGCCATCGTCGGCGGCAACTTTCTCGAGGGCGGACACATATCGGCCCTGCTCAACGGACCGGCGGCGCTCATCGTGCTCGGCGGCACCCTCGGCGCCGTCCTGCTGCAGACGCCCATCGCGGTATTCATGCGGGCCATGAGCATTGGCCGCTGGATCTTCGTGCCGCCGCGCATCGACCTGGCGCGCGGCATCCTTCTGGTGACCGCCTGGAGCAATACCGCACGCAAGGAAGGCCTGCTCGGGCTCGAGCCGGTCGCCGAGACCGAGCCCGATCCATACGCGCGCAAGGGCTTGCAACTGCTGGTCGACGGCGTTGAGCCGGAGGTCATTCGCAGTGTTCTCGAGGTGGACCTCTACACCCAGGAAAGCCGCGACCTGCGGGCGGCGAGAGTCTACGAGAGCATGGGCGGCTACTCGCCGACCATCGGCATCATCGGCGCGGTGATGGGGCTGATCCATGTCATGGGCAACCTGGCCGATCCCGGTCAGTTGGGCCGCGGTATCGCCGTGGCGTTCGTCGCCACCATCTACGGCGTCGCGTTCGCCAACCTGCTGGTGCTGCCGGTGGGCAACAAGCTCAAGAGTGTGGTGCAGCGCCAGACGGCCTATCGCGAGATGCTGCTGGAGGGGGTGTTGTCCATCGCCGAGGGCGAGAATCCGCGCTCCATCGAGATGAAGCTGCAAGGCTTCATGGACTGAACGGCCATGGCCAGACGCAGACAGCCCGAAGAGCATGAAAATCACGAGCGCTGGGTGGTGTCCTACGCGGACTTCATCACGCTGCTGTTCGCCTTCTTCGTGGTGATGTACTCGATTTCCTCGATCAACGAAGGCAAGTACAAAATCCTCTCCGAATCGCTGATCGGCGTGTTCAGCCAGACCGATCGTTCCATCAAGCCGATCCCGGTGGGCGAGGAGCGACCGCGCACCACCGAGCCGAACGTGTCGGAGGTCGACGATCCCGCCGCTGGGCAGGACGGGGACCTGGCGCTCGATCCGCTGGAAAGCATCGCCCAGAGCATGCGTGAGGCGTTCGGCGACCTGATCGGCAGCGAGCAGTTGACCGTGCGCGGCAACGAGCTGTGGGTGGAGATCGAGCTCAACTCCAGCCTGCTGTTTCCCAGCGGCGATGCCTTGCCCAATGACCAGGCCTTCGAACTGATCGAGAAGGTCGCCGGGATTCTGGCTCCTTTCGACAATCCGATCCATGTCGAGGGGTTCACTGACAACCTGCCGATCAGTACCGACAAGTTTCCGACCAACTGGGAGCTCTCAGCCGCGCGCGCCGGCAGCGTGGTCCGCATGCTCGCGGCGCAAGGGGTAAACCCCTCGCGACTGGCGGCGGTAGGCTACGGCGAGTACCAGCCGGTGGCGGACAATGCGACTGCCGAAGGCCGCGCGCGCAACCGGCGGGTGATCCTGGTGGTGTCGCGCAACCTCGACGTGCGTCGCAGCGTCAGCGGTGTGGGCAGTAGCAATGCCAGTCCGGATGCGGCCCTGCGTCGGGCTGGCACACAAACTGCACCGCCTGCGGCCAGGTAGGCGCTGCAGGCGCAGTCGTCAAAACACCGTCGTCGTGCCCGGTACGGCAGGGCAAGCCGGTCAGGAACTGAGCAATGAGAGTCTGGGCTGTAGCCAATCAAAAGGGCGGGGTGGGCAAGACCACCACGTCGATCGCGCTGGCCGGGCTGCTTGCCGATGCCGGCAAGCGGGTCGTGGTGCTGGATCTCGATCCGCATGGGTCGATGACCAGCTATTTCGGCCATGATCCCGACAACCTCGATCACAGCGTCTTCGACCTGTTCCAGCATCAGGGCACCGTCCCCGAGGGGCTGCCCTGGCAACTGCTGCTGTCGACCAGTCACGAGCGCATCTCGCTGCTGCCATCGAGCACCGTGCTGGCGACCCTGGAGCGGCAGTCGCCCGGGCAGAACGGCCTGGGCCTGGTCATCGCCAAGAGCCTGTCGCAGATGTGGCAGGACTTCGACTACGCGATCATCGACAGCCCGCCGCTGCTGGGCGTGCTGATGGTCAACGCGCTGGCTGCCAGCCAGCAGCTGATCATTCCGGTACAGACCGAATTCCTCGCGATGAAGGGCCTCGAACGGATGGTCGGCACGCTGGCGATGATCAATCGCTCGCGCAAGCAGGCGCTCCCTTATGCCATCGTGCCGACGCTGTTCGACCGCCGTACCCAGGCTTCGATGAATACGCTGAAGGTGCTGCGCGCGAGCTATGCGGACAACCTCTGGCCGGCGTTCATTCCCATCGACACGCGTCTGCGCGACGCCAGCCGTGCCGGCCTGACGCCATCGCAGTTCGATTCGGGAAGCCGCGCGGTGCTCGCCTACCGGGCGTTGCTCAAGCATCTGCTGGCGATACAGCCCTCGCCGCAGGTGGCTTGAGATGATGCCGGCGGCCAGCGTCAGCGGCTCAAGTTTGTCGCGTGCGCGGCCGATAGCCTGTTCAGATTTTCATCACGAGTTGGTTCCATGAGTCGCACCGTCCTAACCGAAACCCGATCCCAGCAGGCACTGCAGTCCTATCTCGACGCGCTGCTGCAGGACGCGGCCATCGAGCTGGCGGAATCGGTCAGCCAGGACGAGTTCCAGGCCGCCGTGCTCGAGGAACGGCTGCGTGATACCCGTCGCGATGCCCCGGCGCTCGAAGTGGTCCAGCCCGAGGTGGTTGCGCCCGTCGAGCCCGAGCTCCTGTCGGCGCCCGTCGTGACGCTGGTGGAGCCGGTCGCCGAGCTGGATACCGCGCCGCGGGCCGAGGGCGAGCCGCCACGGCCCAAGGCCGGCGGGCAGCCGGAGTGGGGCGAGGCGCCCTTCGAGTGCCTGCTGTTCGACGTGGCCGGCCTGACGCTGGCGGTGCCGCTGGTCTGCCTGGGTTCCATCTATCCGCTGGCCGGGCATGAGCTGACGCCGCTGTTCGGCCAGCCCGACTGGTTTCTCGGCATACTGCCGAGCCAGGCTGGCAACCTGAAGGTGCTGGATACCGCGCGCTGGGTGATGCCCGATCGCTACCGCGAGGACTTCCGCCAAGGCCTGCAGTACGTGATTTCGGTGCAGGGGTACGAGTGGGGGCTGGCGGTGCATCAGGTCAGCCGTTCGATTCGCCTCGACCCGCGCGAGGTCAAGTGGCGCACGCAGCGCAGCCAGCGGCCGTGGCTCGCCGGTACGGTGATCGAGCACATGTGCGCGCTGATGGATGTGACGGCGCTGGCCGAACTGATCGCCAGCGGCGCCGTCAGGCAACTGAAGGCGGTGCCGGGTCAGGCACGTTGAACCAGGCAAACGAGGGTCGCGCCGATGGTGCGGGCCAAGAACGATAGAATCGACCGCCATTGCGGTATTTGAAGAAGGTGGGGCTATGAAGATGACGTCTGCGCAGGGTTCCGATGATCCTGTCCTGCAATGGGTGACCTTTCGTCTGGACAACGAGACCTACGGCATCAATGTGATGCAAGTCCAGGAAGTGTTGCGCTATACCGAGATCGCGCCGGTTCCGGGTGCGCCGAGCTATGTCCTGGGTATCATCAATCTGCGCGGCAACGTGGTGACGGTGATCGATACCCGCCAGCGTTTCGGCCTGGCTCCGGCGCCGGTGTCGGACAACACGCGCATCGTGATCATCGAGGCGGATCGTCAGGTGGTCGGCATCATGGTCGATAGCGTGGCCGAGGTCGTCTATCTTCGGCAGTCGGAGATCGAAACCGCACCGAACGTCGGCAACGACGAATCGGCCAAGTTCATCCAGGGCGTATGCAACAAGAACGGCGAGCTGCTGATACTGGTCGAACTCGACAAGATGATGAGCGAAGAAGAATGGGCGGAACTTGAGAGCATCTGATACATGCTGATCGCGTCGCTGGTCGCATCGCTGATTGCGCTGGCCTTCTGCTGCCTTGGGCTGCTGGGCTTCTGCCTGTGGCTGCTCAGGCGCCAGCGGCTGCTGGCGGAGCAGCAGGGCCAGCGCGATGCCGTCCGCGACAAGCGCATCAAGGAGCTGAGCAACCGCCTGGACACCTATCTCGACGGCAGCGTGCGCATGGGTGACGAGCTGCGCGAGCTGAGCCGCCTGGTCGCGCCGCTACCGGACAAGCTCACCCAGCTGGAACAGCGCGACCCCAACAATTTCTCCTTTTCCCAGGCCGCCAAGCTGGTGGGGTTGGGCGCCAGCGTCGACGACCTGACGCAATCCTGCGGTCTCTCGCAATCGGAGGCCGAACTGATGAGCAAGCTGCACCAGGCGCGCAAGAATTCCTGATTCCCTGGCCCGGCCCGTAGGGAGCGTGCCACGCGGCGATAGGCCGTAGGTTGGGTTGAGCTCCGCGAAGCCCAACGAGCGGAGTGTCGGGCGACGTTTCGGTGTGATGTTGGGCTTCGGCGCTGCGCGCCTCAACCCAACCTACGAATTTGCCAAAAGATCGGGCCGGAGCTCCCACAAAAACAGCCAGCCCACACCGCCCCCTGCCGGATAGTACCGATACCAGCAGGAACCTCCATCGCCCTCGACTTTCCAATTTCCTACATGGGCCGGTTTTACCGGGCCCGACCGGGTCCCGTTGCGGGGCGAGGAGGGCGATATGCGGCGTGTTCTGATCCTGATGCTTTTCATCGTTCCGCTGGGCTTGCAGGCCGCAGAGGCGCCGCGGGACGTCGATGGCGCACTGACGGTCAACGTCTTCCAGGCCAAGCGACTGCACGAGCTCGGCGCCGTGTTCATCGACGTGCGGCCCGGTCGCGAGTGGCTGTGGGGACACGTCGAAGGTGCGGTGCACTTCGACCTTGCCAGCGATTTCATCAGCCTGGCCGGTTCGGAATGGCCGCGCGAACTGCCGCTGGTGATCTACTGTGACAGCGAAGTCTGCCCGCGCAGCGCGCAAGCGGCGCGCATGGCCGTTGCCTGGGGGTATCAGCGGGTGTTCTACTTCCGCGAAGGCTACTTCGCCTGGCAACTGCACGATTTCCCCCAGGTGACGGCGGCGGACGGCGCGTTCACCACGCTCAACGCCCGGGCCCACTGAGCAGGGGCAGCGGCGGCGGTGCCGGGGCATCGCCGCCAGCGTCGAACCCGGGCGGACATTTGCCCTTGAGATACCAGGCGAAGGCGATGATTTCGGCGATGGTCCGATACAGCGCCTCGGGAATCTCGTCGCCCAGTTCCAGGCGTGCGAGCAGCTTCACCAATTCGGCGTTCTCGTAGATCGGCACCTCGTGTTCGCGGGCGATGGCGAGGATGGCCTCGGCCAGTTCGTCGTCACCCTTGGCGGTCAGGCTCGGTGCGTTCACGCCGTCATAGCTGAGGGCGATTGCCTGGCGCGGGCTCTTGTCGTTCATGCGGTTTCATCCACGAAGCGTTGCTCCAGCGTGGTACGCGTCCCTTGTGGCGGGACGCCCTGGCGGCACGCCAGTTCGCCGACATCGAGCCCCGCGGCCTGAAGGCGATCGCGCAGGTGCGGGAGTTCGGCCGAGATCAGCTCCGCCGTGGCGCCGCGTTCCGCCCACAACTGGCTGGACAGCGTGCCGCGCAGCAACTGCGCCTGCACCTGGAGCGGGCCGAGTGGGGCGACATCGAAGGCGAGTTCGATCTTCCAGAGGGTTTCGACCGGTTCCTGGTCCTGCTTGGCGGGCGGGTCCTCGCGCTGCAGCTTGATCTGCAGCGGCACGATCTCGCGCTGGTCGCGCATCGGCAGTTCCAGTTGCCAGGTGGTGAGCAGGGCGCCGTCCGGGCCGACCTGGGTCTGGGCCAGGCTGGACAGCTGGTGGGTCTGCAGGCGTGAAACGGCCGCGGCGGCGAGCTTGAGCAGGAGCTCCAGGTCGGCTTCGTCCTCCAGGCCGGGTGGCAGCTTGCTGGGCAACGGAAAACCGACCGCCAACTGGCGCGGATTGCCCTGGCCCAGGGCACCCAGCGCATTGCGGGCGAAGGCCGGCAACGCCTGGCCGAGAGCGCCGCCGGCCTGCGCGCCGGACAATGGCGTGCTGCCGGGGAGGTTGGGCATCTGCGCCAGCAGGCGCAGCAGCGCCGCCTTCAGGTCGCCCTGCAGGCCGTCGGTCTGCCCGGCGAGCAGACGCGCCTCGAAGAACACGCCGCTGCGCGCCAGCGCCGCGGCCAGGGCCTTGGCATCGCCCAGCTGTTGCATCTCCGGAATCAGCCCGAGCAGCTTCTCGGCGGCACCGCGCAGCCCCTCGGGCAGTGTGCCGCCCATGCCTTGCAGCGCCTTGAACAGGCCTTCCAGCGACGCCTGGCGATTCTGCTGGGCGCCGAGTTGTTCGCTGAGATGCAACTGATCGAGGCGTCCGCTCAGCGGCAGGAACGCCAGGGATTGGCTGCCCTTGACCTGGGCGGTGAGCAGGCTGCCGAGGGGCAGGGGATTGCTTGAGTCGATGTTCAGCTTCTGCCCGGCCAGTGGCGAATTGAGCAGGCTGAGCACGACCTTGAATACCGTTTTTCCATCGTCGCCGGGCTGCTGGCTGGTCGCGACCACCCGGCCCTGTACCACGCTGCCAACCGGTAGTTGCTGCAGGTCGAGTGTTGAAACCGGCTGGCGCCCGGCCGGCTGCGGCGAGGCCTGCAGGCGGGTGTCGGAAAGCGCGGTGACGGCGTATGCCGTGCCGGGCGCCAGCGCCTTGTTGCTGCTGGCCTGGAGCGTTGCCTGGCGCCCGCTGCCCAGGGTGAGCCGCAGCACCAGCTGGAACGCCTGGGCGGCTTCCCTGATGCTGACCACTTCCGCCTCGGCGCTTTCACCGGCACTGAGCAGGCCCTGCATGGGCTGCAGCAGTTTCAACGCCAGTTCGCTGGCCGCGGCGGCCTGGCGCGGCGTGCTGGCTGGAGGCAGAGGTTGCGCACTCTTGATCTCGGTCATCTTTCCTCAAATGCTCTTACAACCTTTCGCGTTTGCGGCCTTCGGCGGCAAGGGTTGCCATGTATAATTCCGGCCGCCCGGGGCTGTCGCTGAGTATAGCGGCCGGGCCTTTTTCATCTTGAGGTGTCGCCAGCGTGTCAACTCCCTTTCTCGAAGCTGTGGCGCTCGCCTGCGAGCGGGATTGGCGTCTGCTCTTCGACAAGCTCGATCTGCGCCTCGAGAGCGGGGAAATGCTGCAGATATCCGGGCCCAACGGCAGCGGCAAGACCAGCCTGCTGCGTCTGCTTTCCGGCCTGATGCAGCCGACCGCCGGGCAGGTGCTGCTCAAGGGCCAGCCACTCGAAGCCCAGCGCAGCGAGCTGGCACGCAACCTGGTGTGGATCGGCCATGCGGCTGGCATCAAGGGCCTGCTGACCGCGGAGGAAAACCTCACCTGGCTCTGCGCGCTGCATCAGCCGGCCAGCCGCGAGGCGATCTGGCAGGCGCTCGCTGCCGTAGGACTGCGTGGTTTCGAGGACGTGCCGTGCCATACGCTTTCCGCCGGGCAGCAGCGCCGCGTCGGTCTGGCGCGCCTGTACCTCTCGGCGCCGCCGCTGTGGATTCTCGACGAGCCGTTCACTGCGCTCGACAAGCACGGCGTCGCCCAACTGGAACGTCACCTGGCAAACCATTGCGAACAAGGCGGCCTGGTGGTGCTGACCACGCACCACAGCCTGCTGGAGAAGCCCGCCGGTTATCGTGAACTGGACCTCGGGCAGCGGGCCGCATGAGCAGCGTGTTCACCCTCCTGCTGAAGCGCGAGACGCGCCTGCTGTTCCGCCGCCCGGCCGAGCTGGCCAACCCGCTGGTGTTCTTCGCCATCGTCATCGCGCTGTTCCCTTTGGCGGTGGGGCCGGAAAGCCAACTGTTGCAAACGATTTCCCCTGGGTTGGTCTGGGTGGCGGCGCTGTTGGCCGTGCTGCTCTCGCTGGACGGGCTTTTCCGCAGTGATTTCGAGGACGGTTCGCTCGAGCAGTGGGTCGTTTCGCCGCACCCCCTCGCGCTTCTGGTGCTCGCCAAGGTACTGGCACACTGGGCTTTCTCCGGTCTGGCGCTGGTGCTGCTGGCACCGCTGCTGGGGTTGATGCTCGGCCTGCCGCTCGGCGCCATGCCGGTGCTGCTGCTCTCGCTGCTGCTGGGCACGCCGATTCTGAGTCTGCTGGGCGCGGTCGGCGCGGCCCTGACGGTGGGGCTCAAGCGCGGCGGTTTGCTGCTGGCGCTGCTGATCCTGCCGCTGTACATCCCGGTCCTCATTCTCGGCAGCGGAGCGCTGCAGGCGGCATTGCAGGGATTGCCGGCGATCGGTCATCTATTATGGCTGGCTAGCCTGACCGCTCTGGCGGTTACGCTTACGCCCTTTGCGATAGCCGCCGGGCTGAAGATCAGCGTCGGCGAATAGCGGTACATAACGATGGCCGGGGCACACATCCGGCCGATGAAGTGATTGCCGAGGCCTGGCGCGTCAGGTTTCGCTGAACGATGAGTCATCCGATGAACTGGACATGGTTTCACAAGCTGGGTTCCCCCAAGTGGTTCTACGAGATCAGCGGCCGCTGGCTGCCCTGGCTGGCCTGGGCGGCGGCGATACTGGTGAGCGTCGGCGTGGTCTGGGGCCTGGCCTTCGCGCCCGAGGACTACCAGCAGGGCAACAGTTTCCGGATCATCTACATCCACGTGCCGGCGGCGTTCCTCGCTCAGTCGGTCTACGTGATGCTGGCGGTGGCCGGCGTGGTCGGGCTGGTGTGGAAGATGAAGCTCGCCGATGTCGCGTTGCAGCAGGCCGCGCCGATCGGCGCCTGGATGACCTTCATCGCGCTGCTCACCGGCGCGGTGTGGGGCAAGCCGACCTGGGGCGCCTGGTGGGTCTGGGATGCGCGCCTGACCTCGATGCTGATCCTGCTGTTCCTGTACTTCGGCGTCATCGCCCTGGGCCAGGCGATCAGCAATCGTGACAGCGCGGCCAAGGCCTGCGCGGTACTGGCCATCGTCGGCGTGGTGAATATCCCGATCATCAAGTATTCGGTGGAGTGGTGGAACACGTTGCACCAGCCCGCCACCTTCAAGGTCACCGAGAAGCCGGCGATGCCGATGGAGATGTGGCTGCCGCTGCTGGTGATGGTCCTCGGCTTCTACTGCTTCTTCGCCGCCGTGCTGCTGATGCGCATGCGCCTGGACGTGCTGCGCCGCGAGTCGCGGGCCAGCTGGGTGAAGAGCGAGATCAAATCTCTGGTGGGGAAAAGCGCGTGAATTTTTCATCCTTCGCCGATTTCGTCGCCATGGGCAATCATGGCGTGTACGTCTGGACCTCCTATGGCATCAGCCTGGCGGTACTGATTCTCAACGTTGCGCTGCCAATCCTGGCACGCCGGCGTTACCTGCAAGATGAGGCGCGCCGTTTGCGCCGGGAGGAGTTGAAGTGAATCCGCTGCGCAAGAAGCGTCTGTTCATCGTGCTGGCGATTCTCGCCGGCGTGGGTATCGCCGTGGCGCTGGCGTTGTCTGCTTTGCAGCAGAACATCAACCTGTTCTACACGCCAAGCCAGATCGCCGCCGGTGAAGCACCGGAAGGCACCCGCATCCGAGCCGGCGGCCTGGTCGAGGAGGGCTCGGTGCAGCGCACCAACGATTCGCTGAGCGTGGCCTTCCGCGTCACCGACGGTGCCGAAACGGTGACCATCACCTACCAGGGCATCCTCCCGGACCTGTTCCGCGAAGGGCAGGGCATCGTCGCGCTCGGCCGGGTCAATGCCGACGGCGTGCTGGTCGCCGACGAGGTGCTGGCCAAGCACGATGAGAACTACATGCCACCGGAAGTCACCCAGGCGCTCGAGAAGAGCGGCATGATGAAGCACTACGAGGGCGGCAAGCAGGAGTACGCGAAATGATTCCAGAGCTCGGCCATCTGGCGATGATCCTCGCGCTGTGCCTGGCGGTGGTCCAGGCCACGTTTCCGCTGATTGGCGCCTGGCGCGGCGACAGGCTGTGGATGGGGCTGGCGCAGCCGGCCGCCTGGGGCCAGTTCGCCTTTCTCGGCTTCTCCTTCGCCTGCTTGACCTACGCCTTCATGGTCGACGATTTCTCCGTGGCCTATGTCGCGCAGAACTCCAACAGCGCCTTGCCCTGGTATTACAAATTCAGCGCGGTCTGGGGCGCCCACGAGGGGTCCCTGCTGCTCTGGGCCTTTATCCTCGGTGGCTGGACGTTCGCCGTGGCGATCTTCTCCCGTCAGTTGCCGGAAGACATGCTGGCCCGCGTGCTGGGCGTGATGGGGCTCATCAGCATCGGTTTCCTGCTGTTCCTGATCGTCACGTCCAATCCCTTCGAGCGGTTGTTGCCGCAGTCGCCGATGGACGGCCGCGATCTCAATCCGCTGCTGCAGGACTTCGGTCTGATCGTGCATCCGCCCATGCTCTACATGGGTTACGTCGGTTTCTCCGTGGCCTTCGCCTTCGCCATCGCCGCCTTGCTCGGCGGCCGTCTGGACGCCGCCTGGGCGCGCTGGTCGCGGCCGTGGACGCTGGTGGCCTGGGCTTTCCTCGGTCTGGGTATCGCGCTGGGCTCCTGGTGGGCCTATTACGAGCTGGGCTGGGGCGGTTGGTGGTTCTGGGACCCGGTGGAGAACGCTTCCTTCATGCCATGGCTGGTCGGCACTGCGCTGATCCACTCGCTGGCCGTCACCGAGAAGCGTGGGGTATTCAAGAGCTGGACCGTGCTGCTGGCCATTGCCGCCTTTTCGTTGAGCCTGCTCGGGACCTTCCTGGTGCGCTCCGGCGTGCTGACCTCGGTGCATGCCTTCGCCACCGACCCCGAGCGCGGCGTGTTCATCCTGGCCTTCCTGCTGCTGGTGGTGGGCGGTTCGCTGACGCTGTTCGCGCTACGCGCGCCGGTGGTCAAGAGCCAGATCGGATTCGGCTTGTGGTCGCGTGAAACGTTGCTGTTGGTGAACAATCTGCTGCTGGTGGTGGCCACCGCGATGATCCTGCTCGGTACGCTCTACCCGCTGCTGCTCGATGCCTTGTCGGGGGCCAAGCTGTCGGTCGGACCACCGTACTTCAATGCCATGTTCGTGCCGCTGATCGGGGCGCTGATGCTGACGCTGGGCGTGGGCATCATGGTGCGCTGGAAGGACACGCCGCTGAAATGGTTGGCCGGCATGCTCACGCCGGTACTGATCGGCAGTGTGATCATCGGCGGTGTCGGTTCACTGGTCTTCGGTGACTTCAATTGGGCCGTGCTGGCCGTGTGTCTGCTGGCTGCCTGGGTGGTGGTCGCCAGCATCCGTGACCTGCTCGACAAGACTCGTCACAAGGGGCTGCTGAAAGGCGTACGGAGCCTGGCGCCGAGCTACTGGGGCATGCACCTGGCGCATCTCGGCCTGGCCGCCTGCGCCATGGGGGTGGTGCTCACCAGCCACCAGAGCGCCGAGCGCGACCTGCGCCTGGCCCCGGGCGAGTCGCTGGAACTGGGCGGCTACCACTTCGTCTTCGAGGGCGCGGTCCACCACGAAGGGCCGAACTTCACCTCCGACAAGGCGACCATCCGCGTGCTCGATGGCGACAGGCAGGTCGCCGTGCTGCATCCGGAAAAGCGCCTGTACACCGTGCAGCAGATGCCCATGACCGAGGCCGGTATCGATGCCGGCTTCACCCGTGATCTCTACGTCGCGCTCGGCGAGCCGCTGGGCGATGGCGCCTGGGCCGTGCGGGTGCATATCAAGCCCTTCGTCCGCTGGATCTGGCTGGGCGGCCTGATGATGGCCCTTGGCGGCGTGCTGGCGGCCAGTGACCGGCGCTACCGGATCAAGGTGAAAACCCGGGTGCGCGAAGCGCTGGGCCTGGCGGCGCAAGGAGCCTGACGTGAAAAGACTGTTGATGTTGCTGCCGCTGGCGATCTTCCTGGTCGTCGCGGTGTTTCTCTACCGGGGCCTGTTTCTCGACCCGTCCGAGTTGCCTTCGGCCTTGATCGGCAAGCCGCTGCCGGCGTTCTCGTTGCCATCGGTGGAGGACGAACAGCGCCTGGTCACGGATGCGGATCTGAAGGGCAAGCCGGCGCTGGTCAACGTGTGGGCAACCTGGTGCGTCGCCTGCAAGGTGGAGCATCCGGTGTTGAACCGCCTGGCGGAGCAGGGCGTGGTGATCTATGGGGTCAATTACAAGGACGACAATGCCTCCGCACGGAAATGGCTGCGTGAGTTCCATGATCCCTACCAGTTGAATATCCGCGACGAGCGGGGCACGCTCGGATTGGACCTGGGCGTCTACGGCGCGCCGGAAACCTTCCTCATCGACAAGCAGGGCATCATCCGCCACAAGTTCGTCGGTGTGATCGATGAGCGTGTCTGGCGCGAGCAACTGGCGGCGCTCTATCAGGAGCTGGTGGACGAATGAAACGACTGATCCGCGGCGCTTTGTTCGGCCTGTTCCTCGCCACGACCGTCCATGCCGCCATCGATACCTACGAGTTCAAGGACGAAGCCGAACGCGAGCGCTATCGCACGCTGACCGAGGAGCTGCGCTGCCCGAAGTGCCAGAACCAGAACATCGCCGATTCCAACGCGCCGATCGCCATGGACCTGCGCCAGGAAATCTTCCGCATGCTCGACGAAGGGCGGAGCAACGAGCAGATCGTCGATTATCTGGTGGCGCGCTATGGCGACTTCGTGCGCTACAAGCCACCGGTGAATGCCAAGACCTTCCTGCTCTGGTACGGCCCTGCGGGCCTGCTGGCGCTGGGCTTCGGCGTGCTCGCCGTGATCCTCGTGCGGCGCCGTCGGGTCGAGAATGCTCCGACATCGAACACCCTTTCCGAGGCCGAGCGCGAACGCCTCGCCAAGCTGCTGGATAAAAAAGACTCATGACCGATTTCTGGATCGCTGCCGGCGCATTGCTGCTGGTGGCCTTGGCTTTTCTGCTGCTGCCCATCCTGCGTGGCCGTCGTGCCCAGGCCGAGGAAGACCGTACCGCACTCAACGTGGCCCTGTACGAGGAGCGTCTGGCCGAACTGGCTGCCCAGCATGCCGCCGGCACGCTGAGCGCCGAGCAAATGGACGCGGGGCGTGCCGACGCTGCGCGTGAGCTGCTGGAAGATACCGAGGGTAGCGACACGCCACGGGTCGCCAGGCTCGGACGCAGCGCGCCGCTGGTGGCGGCCGTGCTGGTGCCCCTGATCGGCTATGGGCTCTACCTGCACTGGGGTTCCAGCGACAAGCTGGAGCTGGCCCGCCAGTTCAGCGAGCAGCCGCGCACCATCGAGGAAATGACCGCCCGCCTCGAGCAGGCCGTGCAGGCACAGCCGGATTCGGCCGAGGCCTGGTACTTCCTCGGGCGCACCTACATGAACCAGGAGCGCCCCGCCGATGCGGCCAAGGCCTTCGAACGTGTCGTCGCGCTTGCCGGGCGCCAGCCGGAACTGCTCGGGCAGTGGGCTCAGGCGCTGTACTTCGCGCGCGATCGTCAGTGGTCCGCTGAACTGCAGACACTCACCGACGACGCGCTCAAAGGGGATCCAGAGGAGGTGACCAGCCTCGGACTGCTGGGCATCGCGGCCTTCGAGGAGAAGCGTTATCAGGATGCGGTGCGCTTCTGGGAGCAACTGGTCGCGGCCCTGCCCGAGGAAGATCCATCCCGTGAAGCCATCCGTGGGGGCATCGCGCGGGCGCGCGAGCAGTTGGGCGAACCGGCGGGCGCTCCACAGGAGCAGCAGCCCGCAGCCGAACCCGCTGCGGTAACGCTGCAGGTCGATGTTGCGCTGGACCCGCAGGTGGCAAAGGACGTTTCGCCCGAGGACAGCGTCTTCGTCTTCGCGCGTGCGGTGTCGGGGCCGGCGATTCCGCTGGCTGCCAAACGCCTGACGGTTGCCGATCTGCCGGCCAGCATCAGCCTGGGTGATGCCGACGCGATGATGCCCTCGCTCAAGCTGTCCAGCTTCGGCCAGGTCACCCTCGTGGCGCGGGTGTCCCGCGAGGGCAACGCAACCAAAGGCGAGTGGGTGGGTCAAAGCCAGGCGCTGGAAACTACCGGCGACCAAACCAGGGTGAGCCTGGTCATCGATCGGGCCGAAACGCCCTGACATTCGAACTCGGACGAGGCTGGAGATGAACGTGATGGCCCCAGCAATTTCGCATTCGCTCGAGGCGTTCGGCCAGCGGGCTGCGATGCTGGGGCTGGCGCTCCTGCTCGGGGCCTGTGCGGGGACGCCCTACGATACCTCGCCGCAAACGCCGCCTGCCAAGCCGGAACCACAGGAGGAGCCGGCGCCCAGTGGGCCGGTCATTGCCCCGCCACCGATCCAGGCGCCGCCGGCGCCACGCCCGCCGGCCACCCAGAAGAGCCATCCGCGCTACGCTCCGCCACCTCATGTGGCTGCGCACTGGGATAACCGCCTGGGTGTCTATGTCGTCGAGGGACGCGACCTGTTCTACCGCGAGCGCCTGTACTACCGTTGGGATGGCGATTGGTACTGTTCGGGCCGTCCTGACGGGCCGTGGGAACCGGTCGCTCCGCCCAGCGTTCCTCCGGGGTTGCGCGAGCGCTACTGACCGGGTCCGGCTTGCCCATTACGCCGTCCAGGCCCACGGCACGCATCGGTAACGCTGCGAACTTTTTCCGGCTCCCGGCTAAAGGCCCGGTGGCCGTTGCCGATACAGGAAACAGCAGTATCGGTGTTGCAACATTTCAGCTGGGTCGGCATCAGCCGCCGCAACGGGCCTGTGCCCCGGAGTCGATCATGAATGCTTCCGTCAAGCGCCTCGAAGAAACCGGCAGTGCATTGCGCGATGCGCTGGCGCAGCAGGATTGGGCCGCCATAAGCATGCTCGACCGCGAATGCCGTCAGGCCGTGGAGGAGGCCATGCAGCAGCCTTCGCGTGACGAAGCCGTGATTCGCCAGCGTCTTCAGGAGCTGCTGGGGCTTTATCGCGAGCTGGTGACTACCTGCCAGACCGAGCAGCGCCGTATCGCTGGCGAACTGCTGCAGTTGAATCAGTCCCAGCAAGGCGCCAAGGTTTACCGGCTGTTCGGTTGAGCCCTGCCGCTGCGCGGCGCCCAGGCCGTCGGCCACTGCTTCCTCTCCCTCTCGGTGTCCATCGTTACCGCTCCTGGATCGGGTCGGCGGTGATTCGGCGTTAAATCATTTCAAAATCTATGGCATTATTGAGCCACCAAGCTGGGCGCGTTAGTCTCCATAGCGCTGCAGCGTCGACTTTACATGCGTAGCAGCGATTAGGCGGCCCTTGCTGCAAAACGCTGTTTTTTTGCTTGTTCGTTGGTTATTGATTCACGCCATAAATTTGACTCAGTTCGTTTTTTCATTAACCTAGTCGCCATCTGCCGTTGGTGTGATCGCCTTTCTTCCATGGATGCGAGCGCAGGCTTTCTTTTCAGCCTTTTAGAGCCCTATAAACAAGATGTGGCGTGAAACCAAGATTTTGTTGATAGACGATGATTGTGACCGCCGCCGCGACCTGGCGGTCATTCTGAATTTTCTCAGTGAAGATCATCTGGCCTGTTCCAGCAATGAATGGCAGGACGCCGTCGCACCGCTGGAGTCCAGTCGCGCCGTCATCGGCGTGATGCTCGGCGAAGTCGCCGCCAAGGGCGGTGTCGTCGAGCTGATCAAGCAGATGGGCAAGTGGGACGAAAACGTGCCGCTGATGCTGATCGGCGAGCCGGCACCGGCGGACTGGCCGGAGGAGTTGCGTCGCCGCGTGTTGACCAGTCTGGAAATGCCGCCCAGCTACAACAAGCTGCTCGATTCCCTGCACCGGGCCCAGATCTATCGCGAGATGTACGACCAGGCCAGGTCGCGCAGCCGGCAACGCGAGCCCAACCTGTTCCGCAGCCTGGTGGGCACCAGCCGTGCCGTGCAGCATGTGCGGCAGATGATGCAGCAGGTGGCCGACACCGAAGCCAGCGTGCTGATCCTTGGCGAGTCCGGTACCGGCAAGGAAGTCGTCGCACGCAACCTGCACTACCATTCCAAGCGCCGCCAGGGCCCGTTCGTGCCGGTCAACTGTGGTGCGATTCCGGCCGAGTTGCTGGAAAGCGAGCTCTTCGGCCATGAGAAAGGCGCCTTCACCGGGGCGATCACGGCACGTTCCGGGCGCTTCGAGCTGGCCGAGGGCGGCACCCTGTTTCTCGACGAGATCGGCGACATGCCGCTGCCGATGCAGGTCAAGCTGCTGCGCGTGCTGCAGGAACGCACCTTCGAGCGTGTCGGCAGCAACCGTACGCAGAACGCCGACGTGCGGATCATCGCGGCCACCCACAAGGACCTCGAGAAGATGATCGAGGCGGGCACCTTCCGCGAGGACCTCTACTACCGCCTGAACGTCTTCCCCATCGAGATGGCGCCGCTGCGCGAGCGGGTCGAGGACATTCCCCTGCTGATGAACGAGTTGATCTCGCGCATGGAGCACGAGAAGCGCGGTTCGATTCGCTTCAACTCGGCCGCCATCATGTCGCTCTGCCGGCACGACTGGCCGGGTAACGTGCGTGAACTGGCCAATCTCGTCGAACGCATGGCGATCATGCATCCCTATGGGGTCATCGGGGTGATGGAGCTGCCGAAGAAGTTCCGTCATGTCGATGACGATGACGAGCAGTACGCCAGCGGCCTGCATGACGAGATGGAGGAGCGCGCAGCGATCAGCGCCCCGATGGCGGTTCCCGAAGCCCAGGCGATGCTGCCGATCGAAGGGCTCGATCTCAAGGAGTACCTCGGCAACCTGGAACAGGGGCTCATTCACCAGGCCCTGGAAGATGCCGGTGGCGTGGTGGCGCGGGCCGCCGAGCGCCTGCGTATCCGTCGCACCACGCTGGTGGAGAAGATGCGCAAGTACGGCATGAGCCGGCGCGACGACGACAGCGGCGAATAGCGCTCGCAGTGAATTCGCAGCGGGCCGCCGCGATGGTGGCCTCGCTTTGATATCAGCTTTCCGTTCCGATTACCGCGGTGGGTCGCGCCGGCTTCCGCCCGGTTTCATCTCCCTTGTCGGCGGCACGAAGATTGCTCCGCTCACTCGACCGACCATCTTTTGACAGGCGCGAGTGAGACAGTGAATTCCGTCACCAGCCGATCCGCAGACCCGCTCGAGCTAGCCCGCGCGCACGAGCTGACCCAGTCCCTCGAGCTGTTTCGCCAGATGTCCGGGCAACTGGGCGAGTCCCAGGGGCTTCTGCAGGCGCGTGTCGTCGAACTCAAGGGGCAGCTCGCCGAGGCCAGCGCGCAGCGCCGGCGGGAACTCGAGGAAAAGGAGAGGCTGGCTCTACGCTTGCAGAACGTGCTGGACCTGCTACCGGGAGGGGTCATCGTGATCGACGGGCATGGGGTGGTGCGCGAGGCCAATCCGGTGGCGCTGGAGCTGCTCGGCGAGCCTCTGGAGGGTGCGCTGTGGCGTGACGTCATCGCCCGCAGCTTCGCGCCGCGCAAGGACGACGGTCACGAAATCTCGTTGCGCAACGGCCGCCGCCTGTCGATCGCCACGCGCTCGCTCAGCGGCGAGCCCGGCCAACTGGTACTGCTGACCGACCTCACCGAAACACGGCGTTTGCAGGACCAGTTGGCGCGCCACGAGCGCTTGTCCTCGCTCGGGCGCATGGTGGCTTCCCTTGCCCACCAGATCCGCACGCCACTATCGACCGCGCTGCTCTATGCCAGTCACCTGGAGGAGGGCGGTCTCAGCGGCGAGCAGCAGCAACGCTTCGCCGGCCGGCTGAAGGATCGCCTGCACGAGCTGGAGCACCAGGTGCGCGACATGCTGATCTTCGCCCGCGGCGACCTGCCGCTGGACGATCGCGTGAGCCCATCGGCGCTGCTGACGGCGCTGCGGGCCGCGGCAGAGCCACGGTTGCGAGGCGTGGGGTTGCGCTGGCAGTGCGACGTACATGGCACCGAGCTGCTCTGCAATCGTGACACGCTGGTCGGTGCTCTGCTGAATCTGGTCGAAAACGCGCTGCAGGCCGCTGGCAGCGAGCTGCGCATGAAGGTCCATGCCTATCGCCGCGGTTCCATGCTGCGGCTGTGCGTCAGCGACAACGGCCACGGCATCGATGGCGCCACGCTGGCGCGTCTCGGCGAGCCGTTCTTCACCACCAAGACCACCGGCACCGGGCTCGGGCTGGCGGTGGTCAAGGCGGTCGCAAGGGCCCATCGGGGCGAATTGCAGTTGCGCTCGCGTCCGGGGCGCGGAACCTGTGCCTTGCTGACGCTGCCACTGATCGCCGTCGAGCGGAAGCCGGAGTGACCCGTATGACCGCCAAGATTCTGCTGGTCGAAGATGACCGCGCGCTGCGCGAGGCCCTCGGCGACACCCTGCAATTGGGGGGCTATGACCACCGTGCCGTCGATTGCGCCGAGGCGGCGCTGATCGCCTTGCAGGAGGAACCGTTCGACCTGGTCATCAGCGATGTGAACATGCCCGGCATGGACGGCCACGAGCTGCTGGGCCTGATCCGGCAGCGCCATCCGCAGTTGCCGGTGCTGCTGATGACGGCTTACGGCGCCGTGGCCAGGGCCGTCGACGCGATGCGCCAGGGGGCAGCGGATTATCTGGTCAAGCCGTTCGAGCCGAAAACCCTGCTCGAACTGCTGGCCCTGCATGTCAATGGCCGCCTCGGTGCCGGCGAACTGGAGGGGCCGGTGGCTTGCGAGCCGGCCAGCCAGCAATTGCTGAGCCTTGCCGCGCGGGTTGCGCAGAGCGACTCGACGGTGCTGATTTCCGGCGAGTCGGGTACCGGCAAGGAAGTGCTGGCGTGCTACATCCACCAGCAGTCGCCGCGAGCCGGCAAGCCGTTCATCGCCATCAACTGCGCCGCGATTCCGGACAACATGCTGGAGGCGACGCTGTTCGGCCACGAGAAGGGCGCGTTCACCGGTGCCATTGCCAGCCAGCCGGGCAAGTTCGAGCTGGCCGACGGCGGCACGTTGCTGCTCGACGAGATATCCGAGATGCCGCTGGCCTTGCAGGCCAAGCTGCTGCGCGTGCTGCAGGAGCGGGAAGTGGAGCGGGTCGGTGCGCGCAAACCGATCGCGCTGGATATCCGCGTGCTGGCCACCACCAATCGCGATCTTGCCGAGGAGGTGGCGGCCGGGCGTTTCCGCGAGGATCTGTTTTATCGCCTTTCCGTCTTCCCCCTGGCCTGGCCGCCGTTGCGTCAGCGTCCGGCCGATATCCTGCCGCTGGCCGAACGCATGCTTGCCAGCCACGCCAGGAAGATGCGCCAGATTCCGCCGCGGTTTTCGCCCGAGGCGCAACGCTGCCTGCTGGATCACGCCTGGCCGGGCAACGTGCGCGAGCTGGACAATGCCATCCAGCGGGCGCTGATTCTCCAGCAGGGCGGCCAGATCCAGCCGCACGACCTTTGCCTGGGTGCGTCGGTCGGCCTGGCGAGCATGCCGGCCACGCCAGCGCCGCCAGCGCGGACGATGGCGACGCCAGCCTTGCCGGTGGCCGAAGCGGGTGGGGTGCTGGGCGATGACCTGCGTCGTCGCGAGTTCCAGCTGATCATCGATACCCTGCGCGCCGAGCGCGGCCGGCGCAAGGAGACCGCCGACCGCCTGGGCATCAGCGCGCGCACGCTGCGCTACAAGCTGGCGCAGATGCGCGATGCCGGGATGGATGTGGAGGCTTCGCTCTACGCCGGCTGAGCGTGTCTGGATGAGGCGATGCTCTGCTAAGCTGCCGCCATCACGGCGATGGAGAATCCAAAGTGGATGCAGGCTTCTGGCAGGGGCGTTGGGCCCGCAACGAAATCGGTTTTCATCTCGAACAGGTCCATCCCGGGCTGCGCCGTCACTGGCCGCGGCTGGGACTCCCGGAGGGAGCTGGGGTGCTGGTGCCGCTGTGCGGCAAGAGCCTGGATCTCGCCTGGCTCGCAGGCCAAGGCTTCAACGTGCTGGGCGTGGAGTTGAGCGAGAAGGCGGTCGAAGCGTTCTTCGCCGAGCAGCAGCTCGAGGCGGAGATTTCCCAGGCCGGAGCTTTCCGGGTCTATCGCTCGGGCAAATTGGAAATCCGTTGCGGCGATTTCTTCGCGCTCGGCGCCGCCGACGTTGCCGCCTGCCTGGGCGTCTACGACCGCGCCGCCTTGATCGCGCTACCGCCGCCGATGCGCCAGCGCTATGCGGCGCACCTGTCAGCGATCCTGCCGGTTGGCTGCCAGCAACTGCTGGTGACCCTGGATTACGATCAGCAGCAGATGGACGGGCCGCCCTTTGCCGTTGGCGAGGCCGAAGTGAAGGCGCTGTATGCACTCGACTGGCGGGTGGAGCAGCTCGAGGCCAAGGAAGTCCTGGAGCGCAACCCGAAGATGCGCGAGCGGGGATTGCAGCGGCTGGAGGAGCGGTTCTACCGGCTGCGGCGGGGTAGGTTGGGTTGAGCCGCTCAGCGGCGAAGCCCAACGTCTCATCGAAGCCCAGGCCGCGCGATGACCTCACGTATCGCTCGTTGGGCTTCGCTTCGCTCAACCCAACCTACCCTACGTGCTACGTGGGTAAACCGATCAACCTTCCGCCTGCAGGCGTCGGATGAAGGCGTCCGCCTCGTCGATGGCGCGCTGCATGTCGGCCACCAGTTGGTCGACGTTGCTCTGCAGCGAGCGGTATTCACCGTGCAGTGCGCCGATGGCGCGGGCGTTGAGGTTGTGCTTGAGAAACAGGACCTGATCGCGCAATACGCTGAGTACTGGCTCGATACGCTGTTCAGCGGCCTTCATGCGTTGCAGTAGGGTACGGTACTCGGCGCGGGTGCGGCTGAGTTCCTTGGCGCTGGCGGCCTTCAGGCCGGCGTTGCTGTACTGCTTGAGTTCGCCTTCCCATTCCTTGAGCAGGGCGTCGGCGACGTCTTCCACCGCTTCGATGCGGGTCCGCACGTTGCGGGCGCTTGCCACGCTGGCTTCGTATTCGCGATTGAGCGCGTCGTAGCGCTTCTCCAGGTCGCCGCCCCGTACCTCGACGACGCTGCGATAACGCTCCAGGGCGTCCTTGAACTGCTCCTTGGCCTCCTGCTGGGCGTCGCGGGCGTCCTCGACGCGGTCGACGAGAATGTCGCGCTTGTGGATGCCGGCTTTTTCCATCGCCGAGTAATAGGCGCTCTGGCAGCCGCCGAGGGCGAGCAGGGCGCAGCAGGCGAACATGAGTCGGCGCATGGCGATTCCTTGTATGCGGAAAGTTGACAGCATAGACGAACGAAAAGGGCGACTCGCGTCGCCCCTGGTACGTCGGTATCGCGTTTAGCCGCGCTGGCGCAGCGCCTCGATGCGGTCTTCCAGCGGCGGGTGGGTCATGAACAGCCCGGCCAGGCCGTGCTTCAGCGAGCCGTTGATGCCGAACGCCTTGAGGCTGTCGGGCATGTGCACCGGCAGGCCCTGCTCGGCGCGCAGGCGCTGCAGGGCGCCGATCATGGCGCTGGTGCCGGCCAGCTGGGCGCCGGCTTCGTCGGCGCGGTATTCGCGTTTGCGCGAGAACCACATGACGACGATGCTGGCGAGGATGCCCAGTACCAGCTCGGCGAAGATGGTCGCGACGAAGTAGCCGATGCCGTGGCCTTCTTCGTTCTTGAGGATCGCCTTGTCGACGAAGTTGCCGAAGATTCGTGCGAAGAACATCACGAAGGTGTTCACCACGCCCTGGATCAGCGCCAGGGTGACCATGTCGCCATTGGCCACGTGGCCGATCTCGTGGGCCAGGACCGCCTTCACTTCATCCGGCGAGAAACGTTCCAGCAGCCCCTGGCTGACGGCGACCAGGGCATCGTTGCGGTTCCAGCCGGTGGCGAAGGCGTTGGCTTCGTAGGCGGGGAAGATGCCGACTTCGGGCATCTTGATGCCGGCATCGCGCGATAGCTGCTCGACGGTCTGCAACAGCCACTGTTCGTGACGGGTACGTGGCTGGCTGATGATCTCGGTACGGGTGCTCATCTTCGCCATCCATTTGGAGATGAACAGCGAAATCAGCGAGCCGGCGAAGCCGAAAACCGCACAGAAGACCAGCAGGCTGCCGTAATTCTGGCCGGTGTAGCGGTCGACCCCGAGCAGCTTGAGGGTGATGCTGGCGATGACCAGTACCGCAAGGTTGGTGGCCAGGAACAAGAAAATGCGCATCATGTTGCGGCAGACTCCAGGGTAGGAATTGAAGAACGATAGGCTATATAAGGCTCGCCCTTGAGCTATTCAACCGAGCGACTATTTCAAGCTATGTCGCCTGTCCGGCCAGGCTGCCGTGCAAGGCGGCGCCCGACTCGTTCTCGAACAGCAGCCGGGTCAGTCGGGCGATGTGCTCGCCGTGACCGCCCTTCAGCGCCTCGCGAAGCTGGTGGGCGAGGCTGGCATGGATGCGCCGGACGCTGGGCGGCAGATTCTGGTCGCCGGTGGCATGTCCGGGCACGCCGCGGGTCAGGCGCAGGAAGCCTTTTTCGCTGAGTACCGCTTGGTCCAGTGCCTGGAACTGGATGGTGCTTTCGAAGCGCAGATAGCCTTCCTCGGCCAGCCATAGCAGGGCGCCCAGACAGCTCTGGTGGCGCTTGCTGGGCAGGCCGAATTCGTCCGGCTGCTCATGGCCGATGAGATCCTCGACGTACAGCGCGATTTTGCGCGGGAAGGCCTGATAGAGCATCAGCAGGCCGCCCGCCGCATCCTTGTAGAAATCATCGATCTGCAGATCCATCGGTTATTGATGGTACGTCTTGACGAAGTTGCCGATGCGGCCGATGGCCTGCTCCAGGTCGTCGACGCGCGGCAGGGTGACCACGCGGAAGTGATCCGGCCAGGGCCAGTTGAAGGCCGTGCCCTGAACGATCAGCAGTTTCTCGGCCAGCAGCAGGTCGAGCACGAATTTCTCGTCGTTGTGGATCGGGCAGATCTTCGGATCGATCCGCGGGAACGCATACAGCGCGCCCATCGGTTTGACGCAGCTGATGCCGGGAATGTCGTTGAGCAGCTCCCAGGTGCGGTTGCGCTGCTCGAGCAGGCGACCCGGCGGCAGCACCAGGTCGTTGATGCTCTGGTAGCCGCCCAGCGCGGTCTGGATCGCGTGCTGCGCCGGTACGTTGGCGCACAGGCGCATGTTGGCGAGGATGTCCAGGCCTTCGATGTAGCTCTGCGCCTTCTGCTTGGGACCGGAAATCGCCACCCAGCCGGAACGGAAGCCGGCGACGCGATAGGATTTGGACAGGCCGTTGAAGGTCAGGCAAAGCACGTCCGGCGCCAGCGAGGCGGTGGAAACGTGCACGGCGTCGTCGTAGAGGATCTTGTCGTAGATCTCGTCGGAGAACAGCACCAGCCTGTGCTGGCGCGCCAGCTCGACCATGCCCTCCAGCACTTCCTTCGGATAGACCGCGCCGGTGGGGTTGTTCGGGTTGATCAGCACCAGCGCCTTGGTGTTCGGCGTGATCTTGGCCTTGATGTCGGCCAGGTCCGGCCACCAGTTGGCCTGCTCGTCGCACAGGTAGTGCACCGGTTTTCCGCCGGCCAGGCTCACCGCGGCGGTCCACAGCGGATAGTCCGGCGCCGGGATCAGCACCTCGTCGCCGTTGTTGAGCAACGCCTGCATGGACATGACGATCAGCTCGGACACGCCGTTGCCGAGGTAGATGTCCTCGATGCCGACACCTTCCACCTGCTTCTGCTGGTAGTACTGCATGATCGCCTTGCGGGCGCTGAACAGGCCTTTCGAGTCGCTGTAGCCCTGGGCGGTCGGGAGGTTGCGGATCACGTCCTGGAGGATTTCCTCCGGGGCTTCGAAACCGAACGGTGCCGGGTTGCCGATGTTCAGCTTGAGGATGCGATGGCCTTCCTCTTCCAGGCGTTTGGCGTGCCGCAGCACCGGCCCGCGGATGTCGTAGCAGACATTGGCGAGCTTGTTCGATTTACTGACCTGCATGATCCTGAGTGTCCCGAAGTGAAAGCGCGCCAGTTCCGGAAGTGGCTGGCCGCGCCTGGCATGAACCCGGGCGCCTTGGCAGTCGGAAACCCCGCTGCCAGACTAGGCGTCGAAGAGGGACGCATGATACGTGCGGCCCGACCACCGGAAAAGGTACAGATCGGCCTTTTTTGATGGCCCTGTCTGTGTCAAGTGTTGGGGTGGCCCGTAGGGTGGGCTTCAGCCCACCAACGGCGTTCGACCTGGGCTGGACCCGGCCCAGCCTTCGCGGAACCGCTTGGCAACTGCTAACGCAGACATAGCCTTTTTGATAGGAGGTGTATCGATGGACAAGCTGGAAAAACCGCTCGACGTCTGGCGCGAGGAGCTGTCCGACGAGCAATTTCAGATCTGCAGGCTCGGTGCCACCGAGCGCCCCTTCAGCGGCAAGTACAACGACACCAAGACTCCGGGCATCTACCATTGCGCCTGCTGCAATGCGCCGCTGTTCGACTCGGACGCCAAGTTCGATTCCGGCTGCGGCTGGCCCAGCTATTTCCAGCCGGTCAGCGACACGGCGATCGCCAGCCTGGACGATTTCAGCCATGGCATGCACCGTATCGAGATCAGGTGTGCGCGCTGCGATGCGCATCTGGGACATGTATTCCCCGATGGTCCCCGGCCGACCGGATTGCGCTACTGCATCAATTCGGCCTCTCTCAATCTGGTGCCGCGCGAGGCCTGACCTTCGCGGCAAGGAGCCGTGCATGCACGATCCGCTTTTCGATATCCCCTGCGTCACCATCGATGGCGAGCGCAAGACCCTCGCCGACTACCGAGCCACGGTGCTGCTGGTGGTCAATACCGCCAGCCAGTGTGGCTTCACGCCTCAGTACAAGGGGCTGGAGGAACTGTGGCAACGTTATGGCGAGCGTGGGCTGGCAGTGCTCGGTTTTCCCTGCAACCAGTTCGGCAAGCAGGAGCCGGACACTGAAGCGCAGATCGCCGCGTTCTGTGAACGCCGCTTCGGCGTCAGCTTTCCATTGTTCGCCAAGGTCGAGGTCAACGGCGGGGATGCGCACCCGCTGTTCGTCGAGCTGAAGAAGCGTGCGCCCGGATTGCTCGGCAGCAAGGCGATCAAGTGGAACTTCACCAAGTTCCTCATCGCCGATCAGGGCCGCACGGTGAAGCGCTATTCCTCCCGCACGGCGCCGCAGGCGCTTGCGGCCGAGATCGAAGCCCTGTTATGAGTTCGGCCTGGCCCGCCTGTTGCGTTGCCCCGGGACGGTAGTCCCATTACATTTGCCTCGATTCACGCCCGGCGCTTGCCGGGCTTTTCTTCGTATCTGGAGTTGTTCATGGATGTCGAGCTGAAAGCCTTTCTGCAGCGTGCCGAGGGTCTGCTGGCGCGTATCGAGCCGTTGCTGCCGGAGCAGCATCCGGCCATCGCTTGGGAGAGGACCCTGGCTGCGCGCTGGCAGCGCGATGCGCGCTCGGGATACCTGTCGCCGCTGGAGGTCAGTCTCGACCTGAGCCTGGACGACCTGATCGGCGTCGACCGTCAGCGCGACCTGCTGGCCGCCAATACCCGCCAGTTCGTCGACGGCCTGCCAGCCAACCACACCTTGCTGTGGGGGGCTCGTGGCACCGGCAAGTCATCGCTGATTCGCGCGCTGCTGGCCGAATATGCCCCGTCCGGGCTGCGGCTGATCGAGATCGAGCGCGACCACCTGGCCGACCTGCCGCGGGTGGTCGAACAGCTGATCGGCCTGCCGCAGGCCTTCGTGCTGTTCTGCGACGACCTGTCGTTCGAGGCGGGGGAGGGTGACTACCGGGTGCTCAAGAGCGTGCTCGATGGCTCCCTGGAACGTGCGCCGGAAAACGTGCTGCTGTACGCCACCTCGAACCGCCGGCACTTGGTGCCGGAGCGCCAGAGCGACAACGAGAATTGGCAGATGGTCGACGGCGAGCTGCATCCGAACGAGGCCGTGGAGGACAAGATTGCCCTGTCGGACCGTTTCGGGCTGTGGTTGTCGTTCTATCCCTTCAGCCAGCAGCACTACCTCAGCGTGGTGCGCCACTGGATCGCGTCGCTGGCGCAGCGCGCCGGGCTGGAGTGGAACTGGGACGAGGAACTGGAAAAGGACGCCATTCGCTGGGCCACCGGCCGCGGCAATCGCAACGGCCGCTGTGCCTACCAGTATGCCCGCCAGTGGGTCGGCAAGCGCCTGCTCGAGGCGCGCCGCTGAACGCCATGGCCGTCGAGGGTGATGCCTTCGGCCGCCAAAAAAGCATGGCCCCAGGGCGAGCCCACAAAAGCCAACCGGTGCACACCGCGCTTGCAGGCGCGCCCTCGCGGCGATGCAGGCCCAGGCCTGCCGGACACGCCATTGTTCAGGCAGTGGCGGCCTTGCCCATTTCCTTCAGCTTGGCAGTCATCCGCTGTTCCCCCGGCAGCAGGCTGGCGACCGAGGGGCGTGCCGTCATGCGCTGGTAATGGGCTGCCAGCGCGGGCCAGCGCTGGGCGTCGAGCTGTTCGCCGCCATGCGCCATGTTGACCAACTGGCTGGCGATGGCGACGTCCGCCAGGGACAGCGCGTGCCCGACGAAGAATTCATGCTGGCCCAGCTGGCGCTCCAGGTAATCGAAGTGCGCCGGCAGCTTTTCCTGCAGCGCCATGCGCACGGCTTCCTCGTTGCATGGCTGGCCCGAGGTGGGCTTGAGTATGCGGTTGCGGAAGACGGTGAAGGTGGTCAGCGGCGCCAGCTCGTAGTCCGCGTATTTCTCCAGCCAGCGGATCCGTCCGCGTTCCTGGGCGTCTTTCCCGTACAGCATCGGCGTATCGCCATAGCTTTCTTCCAGGTACTGGCAGATCACGCTGGAGTCGGCCAGGGTGAAGTCGCCGTCCCGCAGGGCTGGTATGCGGCCGAGTGGGTTCAGTTGCAGATACCACTCGGGTGGCGTGAACGGCATGACGGTTTCGAGCTGGTATTCGAGGCCCTTCTCGAGCAGGCACAGGCGTACCTTGCGCACGAAGGGGGAAAGGGGCACGCCATAAACGGTCAGGCTCATTGTTGTTCTCCGCCGGGACAGGTGGGGTGCATCGAAGGGCAAGCGGCCTCGGTGCGTTCAATAGACGTTTTTCTTTTTCCACAGATCGTCGTCATCGAAGGTCTTCATGCCTTCGGCCAGCTCGCTGGGCGCTTCGACCTGCGGTTGCTCATTCTTCAGCACCAGCGTATTGGCATGTTCCAGCAAGGCCTGCAGTTGCTTCAACTGCGCCTGATAGTTCGCGGGGGTCGGCTGCTTGCGGATGTGCTGGATGCCGCGCTCGAAGGCCAGGCGCGCACGTTGTGGGAGGTTCTGCTGCAGTGCCTGCCTGCCGAGGCTGGTGAAGAATTCGATATGCAGTATCGCCAGCATGCGCTGGATATCCTGTACCCAGTGCTTGGCTTCAGCCTGCTGCAGCTGGCCGTCCTTGGTGGCGCGGACGATCTGCGCATGCAGATCCTCCAGCATGAAACGGGCTTCCTTGGCCTGCGCTTCGGTAAGAATCTGGCGCGGCGGATTGGGCACTTCGATCGCCTCGCCCTTGGCCACCTCGCTCCGTAAGGCCTGGATGCGCGCGGCCAGTTTGTCGTTACCCTTCTCGAGCGATAGCAGGCGCTCGCTCAGGCTCAGTTCGAGCCGCGTGAGCAGCAGCTTGAGGGCAGGTGTCATCATCTGTCCGGGAAGGCTGTCGGACAGATCGCCGCAGCGTCGACAGCGATCACTGAGGTCGGCGCGTTTGCGGGCCTTTTCGAGATTGTTCTTTTCGACGACCTGGATGGTGTAGACGATGATGACCAGAAGGAACATGCCGGCCAGGATCAATCCTGTGATCATGAGTGGAGACACGCGTTGTACCTCATCGAGCCGCTGGCTTTTGGCCCGAGTGTAGTGGCTCGACCGCTCGGCCGATAGCTTTGCCTGCCGCTGCTTATCGTGCGAGAAATTTTTTTCGAATCAACGCTTGACGACTACCGGAGGCCTCCATAGAATGCGCGCCACTTGCAGCGTGAAGCACCAAACGAAACGCTGGAAGCCGGAAGAAAGCTGTAGTTTCCGGGCAGCGTCCCCTTCGTCTAGTGGCCTAGGACACCGCCCTTTCACGGCGGTAACAGGGGTTCGAGTCCCCTAGGGGACGCCACTATTTGCGGGAATAGCTCAGTTGGTAGAGCACGACCTTGCCAAGGTCGGGGTCGCGAGTTCGAGTCTCGTTTCCCGCTCCAAATCGCGTACGGATGTTCTTCGAGAATATCCGGAATGAAAAAGCAGGGGCTATATGCCCCTGTTTTTTCGTGCGCGTGACAGAAAAGTTCATCGGATTCCTGCCGGACCATCGCCTCGATCTCGAGGCGGGGACGGCCGTTGTCCCGGTATCCTTCCATCCACCTGATGACCCGATCCGGTTGTCCAGGCCTTCCAATACTGGAGCAGCTCTCTGCTGCCGCCCCGACGGCGTTCCGCGAGACCGCAGGACGTTCGTTGCTGCGGTCTCGTTGTCGCTCAGGGGGCGATTTTCCGCTTCACGGCGCTGGCCAGAGACGGGGGGAGGTTGGGCAGGGCGCGCAGCAGCCAGGGCAGCAGCCTGCGTTTGGCGCCATTCAGGGCTTGTGGAACCATCGCCTCGATCAAATGCGGGCCCGGGTTGGCCAGTGCGTATTCCATGGCCCGTAGCAGTTCCTCGGCAGTCTCCACGCGAACGGCGTGAACGCCCATGCCCTGGGCCAGGCGGGAAAAGTTCAGCACCGGGCCGGTGAGGTCCAGTTGCGACCTGGCCTTCGGCCCGACCTCTTCGGCCCCGACCCGTTCCAGTTCGACATTGAGCACCGAGTAGGACGCGTTGTTGAAGATGATCGAGGTGACATCGAGCTGTTCCCGGGCCATGGTCCAGAGCGCCTGGAGGGTGTACATCGCGGAGCCGTCGCCGATCAGCGCCAGCACCGGGCGCTCGGGGCAGGCGATGGCCGCGCCGACGGCGTTGGGCAGCCCCTGGCCGATGGCGCCGCCAGTGAGGGTGAGCAGATCGTGCCTGGGTGCGCCGGCGGTCAGGGCCGACAGCATCAGCCCCGAGGTGATGGCTTCGTCGACCAGGATCGCGTTCTCCGGCAGCAGATGGCCCACGGCCTTGCACACCTTGGCGGCCGTGAGCTTGCCGCGCGGGCGGTTGGGCCGCTGGGCCGGTTGCAGCGCGGGTTGAGTCTGCTCCGCGCCGAGTGCGGCGCAGAGCTTTTCCAGGCTGGCGGTGGTGTCCTCGGCCGGGCTGGCCAGGACATGCAGCTTGCAGCCGGCGGGCAGCAGGTCGCTCTGCTTGCCCGGATAGGCGAAGAAGGACACCGGCGCCTTGGCGTCCACCAGGATCAGTTCCTCGATCTGCCCCAGTTGCACCCCGGCCATTTCCGCCATGTAGGCGATGCGTTCGACCGCCGGCAGGCCGGCCCCGCGCTGCAGGCGGGTGGGGAAGACCTCGGCCAGCAGCCTGACGCCGCAATGCGCAGCAATACGCGCGGCAGCCCGCAGGTCCGCCTCGCGCAGCGCGCGCCCGCCCAGCAGGAGCGCGGCCTTGCGGCCCGAGCGGATCGCCTCGGCGATGGCCGCCACGCTGGCATCGTCGGCGCATTCGGCCGATGGCGCCGGTGGCGGCGGGCAGGGGGCGCCGCCGTCTCCCCAGGAGACGTCCGCCGGCAGGATCAGCGTGGCGACCCGCCCCGGATAGCCGTGCGCGGCGGCGATGGCGTCCACCGCGTCCTGGCACAGCTGCGCGGTGCTGGCGGAGGTGCGCACGAAATCCGCAGAGACGTTGCGCGCCACGGTCTCGATATCCGATTGCAGCTGGGCATCGTAGCGGGTGTGGTAGGTCGCATGATCGCCGACGATGTTGACGACGGGGACCTTGCCCTTGCGTGCGTTGTGCAGGTTGGCCAGGCCATTGCCCAGGCCGCAGCCCAGATGCAGCAGGGTGGCGGCCGGTTTGTCGGCCATGCGCGCATAGCCATCGGCAGCGCCGGTGGCCACACCCTCGAACAGCGTCAGCACGGCGCGCATGCGCGGCTCGCTGTCGAGTGCGGCAACGAAGTGCATTTCGCTCGTGCCCGGGTTGCTGAAGCAGACTTCGATGCCGGCATCGGCCAGGGTTTTCATCAGGGCTTGGGCGCCGTTGGGCATGGCGATTCTCCTTTTTTGTTGGTCTTGTTTGGTCAGCCGATGTCGATGGAGCGGGCGGCTGCGCGCGCGGTCAGTATGCAGCCGGGCAGGAAGGTGCCTTCCAGCGAGCGCCTGCCGCTGGCGCCGCCGCCGCCGAAGCCGGCGGCCTCGCCCACGCAGTAGAGCCCGTCCACGGGTTGGCCGGCGGCATCCAGGACCCGGCTGTGCAGGTCGGTTCGCAGCCCGCCCAGGCTCTTGCGGGTGATCAGCTGGACCTGGATGGCGATGAACGGCCCGGCGCCGCGCATCTGCAGGGGCGCCGGCTTGCACGTGCGCAGGCGGTCCGGCCCCCATTGCCGTGCGTGCAGGATGCGGCGAAGCTGCTCGTCGTTGTGCAGCCGCGCGCCGCGGACGAAATTGGCGTCGAAGGCGTCCGCGGTGGCCTGCAGCACGGCGGGATCGATGTCCAGCGAGCAGGTCAGGGCGTTCATCTTCGCCGCCAGCCCGGCGAGGGTCTCGTCCACCAGGAAATGCGGGCTTTCCCGCTGCATCTGGCGCACCAGGCGGTGATTGCCGAGCAGGGTTTCCTTGAGGAAGCCGGCAAACTGCATGTCGCGAATGCGCAGGTTGTGTTCGGCTCCGGAAAGGGCGAATTCCTTGGCCGCGATCCGCCAGTTGAGCAGGTGCCAGGTCCAGGGTTTTTCCTGCTCCGCCACCCGCTGGCACAGCCAGTGGGTATCGAAGCCGGTGACCAGCGGCTCGGGGCCGATGCGCCGGCCGCTGTGATCGAGCCAGAGCGCGGATTTGCAGGGAATGGTGGAAAGCCCGTGTCCGGCGAAGTGCGGATAGGGGTGGGGGAAGCCGGCGGCGTAGTTCCACATCTCGCCGGCATGGCTGATCTGCCCGCCCAGCTCGCTGGCCACCCATCGATGAAGCCGGCCATCGGCGAAGGGGTGCGCGCCATTGAGCATGCCGGACGGCATCGGCCGGTCCCTGGGCCAGTTGGCGCGTACCTGCTCGTGCGCGCCGTTGATGCCGCCCATGGCCAGCACCACCACCGGCGCCCGTAGGCGCACCTGCGCACCGCTCCGCTCGCAGACCGCCGTGGCGCCGCTGACCCGTCCGGCCTGGTGATCGAGTTCGGTGATGCGGTGCCGGTGCAGCAGTTGCAGGCGCCCGCCGCTGTCGGCGGCATGCAGGGCGGCGATCAGGCGTCGTACGAGTTCCCGACCGGTGCCCCAGACGATGTGATAGCGCGGCAAGCTGTTGCCCTCGCCGTAACGACCGCGCTCCACCCAGTTCACCGCCGGCATGAACTTCACGCCCAGCTCCAGCAGCCAGTCATGGACCTCGGCGCGGCTGCGCTCGGCATAGTAGCGAGCCCATTGCCGTGCATGCTCGTCATCCGGCGCCAGCTCGCCGAAGCGCAGCCAATCGCGCAGCGCCATTTCCGGCGTGTCGGGAATCTTCAGCCGCGCCTGCAGCGGCGTGCCGACCAGGGTCATGCCGCCGAACGCCCACAAGACCAGGCCTCCCAGGCGTTCGGGCGTGTCGCGGTCGACCAGGGTCACGCGCTTGCCCGCGCGCAGGGCTTCGAGGGCGGTGACGAGACCGGCCAGGCCGCCCCCCACCACCAGTACGTCGGATTGCTGCATGGCTGTCAATCGGGATTCTCCTTTCACCATGAGTGCCCGTTTTCTTGTTGTAGAGCTGAACCATAGCCGCATACCATCGCGCCATGATTGACCCGAGAGGCCACAGAAATTGACGTTGCAGGCCAGCGTTTCCATGAGCTGGGTGAATACCGTCGTGCTGGCGGCCCAGCGCTCGGGTGTCGATACCACCACCCTGTTGACGGCCGCGGGCATGGCCGAGGCCGATTTGCAGCGGGACCGCTGGCCGATCGATCATGTCACCCGGCTGTGGTGGGCCGCCACGCGGCTCACCGCGGACCCGGGTTTCGGCCTGAAGGTCGGCAGACTGGCGGTGCCGGCCGGATTGAACCTGGTGGGCTTCATGCTGCAGTCGGCTCCGACGCTGCGCGAGTCCATCGCGGTGGTTGTGAAATATCAGCGCCTGGTCAGCGACGGCGGGCGCCTGCAGATGATCACCGGAAGCGACGCGAGTTGGCTGGTCTACCATCCCCGGCAAGGGGAGCTGCCCTTCAGCCCGCACCAGATCGAAGCGGTGCTGGCGGCGGTGGTGGCGATCGCGCACTGGCTCACGGGAACGGTCGTGCAGCCGCTGAAGGTGCAGTTCAACCAGCCGGCGCAGGGGCCTTTCGAGGGCTACCAGGCGGCCTTCGCCTGTCCGGTCGAGTTCGAGCAGGCCTTCAGTGGCCTGCTGCTGGACAATACGATCCTGGATACGCCCCTGCCACAGGCCGACGCGCAACTGGCCAGGGTGCATCAGCAGCATGCGGCTGCGCGTCTGGCGGCGCTTTCTCCTGCCGACACCCTGGTGCAGGATCTACGCCGCTGGATAGCTTCGCGGATGCATGGCCAGGTGCCCAGTCGGGTCCAGGCCGCGCAGGCCTTCGGCCTGACTTCGCGGACCCTGGCGCGGCGGCTGCAGGCCCAGCAGTCGGATTTCTCGAGGCTCGTGGACGAGGTCCGAAAGGAAGCCGCCCTGCATGCGTTGGCCCACGGCGAACGTTCGCTGGCCGACATCGGCCAATCCCTGGGTTTCGCGGAACCGAGCACCTTCTGGCGTGCCTTCAAACGCTGGACGGGATGCACCCCGGCCCAATGGCGGCGGGAGCGGGGCGGAAATTAGCGGCAGCCGGCACATCCCCGCAGGAGCGAGCTTGCTCGCGACCGGGACGCCCGGTGGGTCACCATCGCCGGCAAGCTGGCTCCTGCACGGGGGGGCGCTGGCGTGTGCTTTTGTGTGGGAACGAGTCTCGGCCTGGTTTCACAGGGTGCAATCTCAACAGACCCAAGGCTTATGGGGGAGCCAATAGGCTTTTGTAGGAGCGGGCTTGCCCGCGATGCTTTTCGCTCGGCCAGGAAAGCCGGGGCGGGTTACAACCCTCCGAGCGTGGTCCACACCCGTACCGCCTTTGGGTTTTGCTGGCAGGCCTGCGGCCTGAATCGTCCCGAGGGCGGGCCTCCCACGGAAGGTGCGAGTGCCTCGTGCCGGGGATCGGAAGATGTTCCACCGGCCCGCTATACGGCAGCCATTGGCACATACAGGCGCTGCAGCAGGTCCTGCACGGCGTTGCGCGCCTCGTCGGTGACGTAGCCGCTCTCCAGCGCCAGGATCTGGTACACGCCGCGACGCATCAGCTCCTCGCTGATGTCGCCTGGGGTGCTGCGAACGGAGCAGAGAAAACGCACCCAGGAGGTGAGGATGATCCAGCTGTTGAGCACCAGCGCCTCGATCTGGCGATCGTCCATGGCCAGGATGCCGGCGGCGACGAAGCCGCGGTAGATATCCTCTGCGGCCCGCAGACAGCGCTGGGCGAAGGTCCGGTAGCGCTCGGCCAGCTCGCTGTCGCGTTCCAGCAGATGTTCCAGGTCGCGGTGCAGGAAGCGGTAGTGCCACATGGCCGCCAGCAACGCCTCCAGATAGAAGGTCTTGTCCGCCAGCGTCAAGGCGCGTCCCTCCGGCAGGCGCAGGAAGGCAGCGACACGATCTTCGTACTGGGTGAACAGCTCGGCGATGATCGCCTGCTTGTTGCGGAAGTGGTAGTACAGGTTGCCCGGCGAAATGCCCAGGTGGGCGGCGATGTGATTGGTGGTCACGTTGCGCTCGCCCTGGATATTGAACAGGTCCAGGCTGGCTTCGACGATGCGTTCGCGGGTCTTGTTCTTCGGGGCCATGGTTCGGCTCACCACACGGGAAAGGAACGAAAGTACAGGGAAGCGCCCGACCTGACGACCGATGCGCACCTCGTTTGACATTTTAGAGTAATTACTCTAGAACTCTTCCTGCCTATCCGCCGCTGCCGAGAGAATGCCCGCCATGGTCGCCGACGCCGCCTGTCTCCAGCAAAGCCAGCAACAGATCGACGCATTGCAACCGCTGCTGGCTGCCCAGCGTGCCGCCTATCGCGCCAGTCCCATGCCATCCGCCGACCAGCGCCGCGCCTGGCTCAAGGCGTTGCGCCAGGTGATTCTCGACGAGAAGCAGACGCTGGCCGAGGCGGTTTCCAGCGACTTCGGCAACCGCGCCCGGAGCGAGACCCTGCTGGCCGAGATCATGCCCAGCCTGCACGGCATCGACTATGCCGGCAAGCGTCTGGGCAAGTGGATGAAGCCGTCGCGCCGCCGTGTCGGCCTGGCCTTCCAGCCGGCTTCGGCGCGCGTGCTGTACCAGCCGCTCGGCGTGGTCGGCATCATCGTGCCGTGGAATTACCCGCTGTACCTGGCCTTCGGCCCGCTGATCGGCGCACTGGCCGCCGGCAACCGGGTGATGATCAAGATGAGCGAGTCGACCCCGGCCACCTCGCAGCTGGTCAAGGACCTGTTGGCCAGGATCTTTCCCGACGACCTGGTAGCCGTGGTGCTGGGCGAGGCCGAGGTCGGCCAGGCCTTCTCGCGCCTGCCCTTCGACCATCTGCTGTTCACCGGCGCCACCCGCATCGGCAAGGAGGTGATGCACGCCGCCGCCGACAACCTGGTGCCGGTGACCCTGGAACTGGGGGGCAAGTCGCCGGCCATCGTCTCGGCGGATGTGCCGCTGGCGGACGCCGCCGAGCGCATCGCCTTCGGCAAGACCCTGAATGCCGGGCAGACCTGCGTGGCGCCGGACTACGTGCTGGTGCCGCAGGACCGGGTCGAGGGCTTCGTCGCCGCCTACCGTGCCGCCGTACAGCGCTTCTACCCCAGGCTGGAAGGCAACCCGGATTACACCGCCATCATCAACGAGCGCCAGTTGAGCCGCCTCAGGGGCTACATCGCCGACGCCGAGGGCAAGGGGGCGCAGTTGATCCCGCTGTTTCCCGCCGACCAGGGGCGACGCCTGGCCCACAGCCTGGTGCTGAACGTCGCCGACGAGATGAAGCTGATGCAGGAGGAGATCTTCGGCCCGTTGCTGCCGGTGGTGCCCTACCGGCGCCTGGACGATGCCCTGGCCTACGTCAACGACCGTCCGCGCCCGCTGGCGCTGTATTATTTCGGCTACGACAAGGGCGAGCAGCGGCGCGTGCTGCACGAGACCCATTCGGGCGGCGTGTGCCTGAACGACACGCTACTGCACGTGGCCCAGGACGACATGCCGTTCGGCGGTATCGGCGCCTCGGGGATGGGCCACTACCATGGCCATGAGGGCTTCCTCACCTTCAGCAAGGCCAAGGGCGTGCTGATCAAGTCGCGCTTCAACGCCGCGCGGCTGATCTACCCACCCTATGGCACGGCGATCCAGCGACTGATCCAGCAACTGTTCATTCGCTGACGGCTGGCGGTCAGATCGCGCCAGAGCGGGGGGGCGGTGCGCCGAAACGCTTCAGGTGTACTTCGTGAAGATGGCACGGACCCGCTCCAGCGCCTCGCCGGTATCCTGTTCGTGATCGTTCAGGGCTTCTTCCAGCAGGCAGGTCAGCATCAGTCGATAGGCCTTGTCCAGCGCGCTCCGGGCTGCGGAGAACTGCTGGGCGATGGCTTCGCAATCGTCGCCGCGCTTGATCATGGCCTGGATGCCGCGCACTTGGCCCTCGACCCTGGCCAGCCGTTTCAGCATGGCCTGCTGCTGATGTTGCAACTCTGCGGTTGCGACAGGAGTGGCCTGGTTGTCCATGCAGGTACCTCGGTCTCATAGAAATGGGCGGCGATAATCCCGGCCGGTGTGGCGGGAGGCGCGTCTGCTCGATATACGGGCAGGGGCATGCTAACGGCGCGGGAGGCCGATGACCACTTTCTTTCGGTGGGCGGCTTGCATAACAATATACAAATAAATATATTGTTTTTGTCTTAACTATTCGTGCCGCCATGAATCCGAATTCCCCCGAACTGGATATCCAGCAACTGCGCGCCAATGCCGCTTCGGCCGGGGCGCTGCTCAAGGCGCTGGCCAATCCCGATCGTCTGTTGCTGCTCTGCCAGCTGTCCCAGGGCGAACGCAACGTCAGCGAGCTCGAGACATTGCTGGGCATCCAGCAGCCCACGCTGTCGCAGCAACTCGCGGTGCTGCGGCGTGAGGGGCTTGTGGAAACCCGCCGCGACGGCAAGCAGGTCTACTACCGGATCAGCAGCCCGGAGGCTCTGGCCGTGATCACCACGCTGTACCAGCTGTTTTGCGAGAGGGAACGGCAATGACTATCGACTGGGGCAATTTCACGCCCTGGACGGCCCTGGCCGGCGGTGTGCTGATCGGTGCGGCCGCGAGCTTGTTCGTCGTCCTCAATGGCCGTATCGCCGGGATCAGCGGCCTGCTCGCGAGTCTGCTGGAGCGGGGCGCGGAAGGGCGAGGCGAGAAGTTCCTGTTCATTCTCGGCGTACTCCTGGCGCCCCTGCCGTGGATGCTGTTCGGCAATTTGCCGAACCCGGAATTTCAGGTCGGCTGGCCCGGGTTGCTGATCGCCGGGTTGCTGGTCGGCATCGGCACTCGCTACGGCGGCGGTTGCACCAGTGGCCATGGGGTATGCGGCATTTCGCGGTTGTCGCCGCGCTCCATCGTCGCGACGCTGACATTCATGACGGCCGGCTTCGCCACGGTATTCGTCCTGCGCCATCTCCTGGGAGGCTGACCATGCGCAAGCTGGCTTCGTTTGTCGCCGGACTGCTGTTCGGGCTGGGATTGTTGCTCTCGGGCATGGCCAACCCGGCCAAGGTGATCGGCTTTCTCGACCTCGCGGGCGCCTGGGACCCGTCGCTGGCACTGGTGATGGCCGGCGCGATCGGCATCGCGTTGCTGCCGTTCGCCTGGGCCAAGCGCCGCGGTCGTGCCCTGCTGGATGCACCGATGCAACTGCCGCAGAAGCGTGAACTCGACGGGCGGCTGATCGCTGGCAGCCTGCTGTTCGGTATCGGTTGGGGCGTCGCCGGCATCTGCCCGGGCCCCGCGATCGCGATGCTGCTCGGTGGCCACTGGCAGATCGTGCTCTTCATGCTCGCCATGCTCGGCGGGATGTTGCTGTTCTCCGCGCTGGAACGCCGGCGCGCTTGCTGACCGGGGAGGTCATTATGAAAGCCAATGTTGGAACCATCGATCGTACGCTGCGGATCATCGTCGGCCTGGCGCTGATCGGCCTGAGCCTGGGTGGGGTGATCGGCGTCTGGGGCTGGATCGGTCTGCTGCCACTGGCCACGGGTATTTTCCGCTTCTGCCCGGCCTACACCCTGCTCGGGATCAGGACCTGCAAGGCCAAGGGCTGATCCGTTGCCCACGAAATGGAGGTTCGTCATGAAGAAGATGCTCGCTGCCGTCGTACTGGCCGTGGGGCCTGCGCTTGCACTGGCCGACAGGATTCCGGTCACCGTGGTGCTCAGTTCGGATAGTCCCATGACCCAGGGCATGGCGATGGTGCTGGCCAACCAGATGCAGGCCCAAGGCGGTCAGGTGGATATTTTGCTATGCGACAAGGCCGGCGACCTGGCCTTGAAGAATGCCACTGGCGAAGCGTTGAAGCCCCAGGGGGTCACACCGGCGCAATTGCTGGATGCGGCGATCGCAAAGGGTGCCAGCGCCTCGGTCTGCGCGCTCTATCTGCCCAACACCGGAAAGGTCCCGGCGGATCTGAAGGAGGAGATTCTTCCCGCCAAGCCCGACGAGATGGGGCGCGCTCTGCTGGAAGAGGAGCGCAAGGTCATCGCGTTCTGAGCTAAATCGATGTATCGCATGGGAGATGGCGGACAGCGATGCCAGCCACGCCCGATGCTCGTCATGGCAGGCTGTCCCGTTGCCAGGGACAGCCTGCCTCGTCTCCGGCGCAGTGGGCCGGCCTACTCGAAGCTCGGCAGGCTCGGTTTGACTATCGGCAGTCCGGCTTCGTGCCAGGCGTCGAATCCTCCGGCGATGGATTTCACCCGCAGATAACCCATCTCCTGCAGCGACGCGGCGGCCAGGGCCGCACGGCCGCTGGTCTTGCAATAGAGCAGGATATTCAGGTCACGTGCGCCAAGTTCGGGTGTGCTGCTGAGCTTGAATTCGAGCAGGCCTCGCGGAATGTTCAGCGCGCTGGCGATATGTCCCTGATGATATTCATCGGCTTCGCGTACATCGATCAGCAGGTCCGCCGCCTGGATCGCTGCCTCGGCATCGGCGAGCGATACCTCCTGGATATGCGATCTGGCCTGTTCGACGAGGTCGTGGGCGGTTTTCATCCTTGTGGTTCTCCTGTGGAGTGTGGTCAGAAATCGCTCAGCCCGGGGCGCGCTGGCGCTCCAGGGCGTGGCGGGTGGTTTGCGGATCCAAGGCGAGCAGCGCTTGGTACTGGCTGAGGAACACCTGCCCGCCAAAATGATTGAGAAACTCGGCGCGACGCAGCCGATCCATCACCGGGCCTTTCACCTCGGACAGGTGCAACTGGACGCCGGCGGCGTGCAGGCGTGTGGCGATGGCCTCGAGACTTTCCAGCGCGCTGGCATCGATCAGGTTGACGCCCGGGCACATCAGTACCAGATGTTCGGCTTGCGGGCGTTGGCCAACCAACTCGGCGACGCGATCCTCGAGATAGCGCGCATTGGGGAAATACAGGCTTTCATCGACGCGTATCGACAGCACCTTGGGGCTCTGCACGACGCTGAAGCGTTCGATATTGCGAAAGTGCTCGCTGCCGGGCAGTTGGCCGACCACCGCGATATGCGGCAGGCTGGTGCGCCAGAGAAACAGCAGCAGCGACAGGCCGACGCCGAGGAGAATCCCGCTTTCCACGCCAACCAGTAGCACGCCCAGCATGGTCGCGGCCATTGCCGCGGCATCCTGGCGGGAGTAGCGCCAGGTCCGCCTGAGCGCGGCCAGGTCTACCAGGCTGAGTACGGCGACGATGATCGTCGCCGCCAGCACCGCATGCGGCAGGTTGCGGAACAGCGGGGTGAAGAACAGCACGGTGATGGCGATCCCCATCGCCGTCAGCGCTCCGGCCAGCGGCGTCTGCGCGCCGGCATCGAAGTTGACGATCGAGCGGGAGAAGCCGCCGGTCACCGGCAGGCCGCCAGTCAGGGCTGCGGCGACGTTCGCGCTGCCCAGGGCCACCAGTTCCCGGTTCGGTTCGATGCGCTGGCGCCGCTTGGCCGCCAGCGTCTGCGCCACCGAGACCGACTCGACGAAGCCGACCAGGCTGATCAGCACGGCAGCCGGCAGCAGTTGCAGCAGCAGTGCCGGGTCCAGCACCGGCAACTGGAATGAAGGGAGCCCCCTGGGCACTTCGCCAACTACCCGCACGCCATTATCGGCCAGTTGCAGGCCGCCGACCACGGCGGTCGCCAGCAACAGGGCGATGACCGGGCCGATCCTGGTCAGATTGCTGGCGGCTCGGGTACTGACGCCGCGCCGCTCCAGCCAGTTGCCGAGTCGGCTGCGTACCAGGAACAGCAACAGCAGGCTGGATGCTCCGATCGCCAAGGTCGGTGGGTGCGTATGTGGCAGGCCGACGATCAGACCCGGCAGCAGTTCCAGCGCGTTCTCGCCTTCCACCGCGATACCGAGGATGTGCTCGAGTTGGCCGAGGGCGATGAGCATGCCTGAGGCGCTGACGAAACCGGAAATCACGGGATGGCTGAGAAAATTGGCGAGAACGCCCAGGCGCAGCAGCGCCATCGACAGCAGCACGACGCCCGAGAGCAGGGCCAGAAGCAACGCTGCCCCGGCATATTCGGCGCTGCCAGTGGCGAACAGCGGGCCTAGCGCGGCGGCAGTCATCAGCGAAACCACCGCCACCGGGCCGACCGCCAGCGTGCGGCTGGTACCGAAGAGGGTATAGGCGACCAGCGGCAGGATACTGGCATACAGGCCGGTCACCGGCGGCAAGCCCGCGAGCATGGCATAGGCCAGGCTCTGCGGGATCAGCATCAGCGTCACGATCAGCGCCGCCAAGCTGTCCTTGACTGCGGCGCCGCGATCGTACCGGCTGGCCCATGTCAGGCAGGGCAGGTAACGCGCAAATCTCTGTTTCATCACTGCTTTTTCCGGCCGAAGTCGCAGGCGTTCGGCGCCTCGGTCGGATCCGCGACCCGTGGTTTCATCGCTCGCAATGGGGTGCCCTCCATGCAGGCGTTACAGCACGTCCAGAGGAATCTTCAGATAGCGCGTGCCGTTGCTCTCGGGCTCGGGCAGTTCGCCGCCGCGCATGTTGACCTGTACCGAGGGCAGGATCAGCGTGGGCATCGCCAGGGTGGCGTCGCGGGCGGTGCGCATGGCGACGAATTGCCCTTCGTCGATGCCGTCGTGCACGTGCACGTTGTGTTCGCGTTCGGCGGCGATGGTGGTTTCGTAGAGGAATTGCTCGCGCCCCGGCGCCTGGTAGTCGTGGCACATGAACACGCGCGTCTGGCCCGGCAGCGCGAACAGTTTCTGGATCGACCGGTACAGCGTGCGCGCGTCGCCGCCGGGGAAGTCGCAACGGGCGGTGCCGTAATCGGGCATGAACAGGGTGTCGCCGACGAAGGCGGCATCGCCGATCACATAGGTCATGCAGGCCGGCGTATGGCCCGGGGTATGGATGGCGCGAGCCTGGACATTGCCGATCTGAAAGGTATCGCCGTCGCGGAACAGGCGATCGAACTGGCGCCCATCGGTGGCGAAGCCGGCGCCGGCATTGAACAGTTTGCCGAAAGTGTCCTGTACCACGGTGACCTGGTCACCGATGGCCAACTGGCCGCCCACGTGTTGCTTCAGGTACGGCGCGGCGCTCAGATGATCGGCATGTACGTGGGTTTCCAGCAGCCACTGCACCTGGAGCCCATGCTGGCGCACATGGTCGATCAGGCGTTTCGCGGTCGCCTGGGATGTGCGCCCGGACGCGGGATCGTAGTCCAGCACCGAGTCGATCAGCGCGCACTGGCGCGTTTCGGGATCGCTCACGACATAGCTGTAGGTGAAGGTCGCGGGATCGAAGAAGGCTTCAACCTGGGTATTCATGGGTTATTCCTTCGATAACGGTTAATGTTTTATACCTCTGGGGGTATACGTAGGACGATATTAATCCTGATGATGGTTATATGCTTAGAATTTATTGTTATTTGTGCCGAGGGCCGGTTTGGAAAGCTTGAAGCGCGACAGGTTGCCGGGACCGGGCAATCAGTGAACGCAACGACCATGGGCCATGCCTATCGCAGCCATAGGCTTGGGTACGGTCGGCGGCGGAGTACAATGGCGTACCGCTTTCCGGATCCGCGACCATGACCACTACCGTTCATAGCCCCGCCGCCACCTTGCGTTCCGCCTGGGTCGCCCAGGCTCAAGCCCATCCCGGAATCACCCTGGGTCTGGCCGGAACGGCGCTGGCCGTTTTCTTTCTGCTCATAGTCGGCAGCGTCAATGCCTTTCAGGGCAGCCAGGCAGGCAATGTCCGGTATGCCATGCTGGGCGGCACTGCCGGTTTCGCTGCCACGGCCGTGGGCGCCTTCCTGGCCATCGGCCTGCGCAATATATCCACGCGTACCCAGGACAGCATGCTCGGCTTCGCCGCCGGCATGATGCTGGCTGCCAGTGCGTTCTCGCTGATCCTGCCCGGGCTGGAAGCCGGTCGCGAGATCTTCGGCAACGGTCCGGCGGCGGCATTGACCGTGGTGGTCGGGCTCGGGATCGGCGTGCTGCTGATGCTCGGCCTGGATTACTTCACCCCACACGAACATGCGAGCACCGGGCCCTGTGGTCCGGAGTGCGAACGGCTCAACCGGGTGTGGCTGTTCGTGCTGGCAATCGCCTTGCACAACATCCCGGAGGGCATGGCAATCGGCGTGAGTTTCGCCAATGGCGACATGAGCGTCGGCTTGCCGCTGACCACCGCCATTTCCATCCAGGATATTCCGGAAGGGCTGGCGGTGGCGCTGGCGCTGCGGACCACCGGCCTGTCGGCGCTGGCCTCGGCACTGATAGCCGCGGCGTCCGGGCTCATGGAGCCGATCGGTGCGCTGGTGGGCATCGGAATGTCCAGCGGGTTCGCCGTCGCCTATCCGGTCAGTCTCGGTCTGGCGGCGGGCGCGATGATCTTCGTGGTCTCACATGAAGTCATCCCCGAAACCCATCGCAACGGCCATCAGACCCCGGCCACCCTCGGCTTGATGGGGGGCTTTGCGGTGATGATGTTTCTGGATACGGCGCTGGGCTGACCCTGCGGGACTGCATGCTCTTGAGGCTTGAGGCTTGAGGCTTGAGGCTTGAGGCTTGAGGCTTGAGGCTTG
>NZ_JADDIX010000007.1:39592-99704 GCF_015070855.1 Pseudomonas lopnurensis | reverse complement strand
GGCTTGAGGCTTGAGGCTTGAGGCTTGAGGCTTGAGGCTTGAGGCTTGAGGCTTCCTCAAGGCTTGTCCGGCTGGGTCTGCATGATCAGTTCGACGCGACGGTTGCTGGCGCGCCCCTGTTCGTTGCCGTTGTCGCCGAGCGGTCGGGTGTCGGCGTAGCCGGTAGCGCTCATGCGCGTCGCGTCGATGCCGGCGAGCTGCAGGTAGCGCACCACGCTGCTGGCTCGGCTGGCCGAGAGTTCCCAGTTGGAAGGGAAGCGTTCGGTCTGGATCGGCAGGTTGTCGGTATGACCCTCGACGAGTATCCGGTGCTGGCCCGCCGCCAGGGTTGGAATCAGGCGGTCGATCACGTCCAGCCCGGCATTTTCCAGCTCGGCCTGGCCGGAACCGAAGAGAATCTCGCTGTTGATGCGAAAGCTGATGCTGCCGTCGTTGACGATCACCTCGATGTCTTCCCCCAGATCCATCGCCAGCGCCTCGCGCGCATCCACCTCGGCAGGTGTGGCGATTGCCGGGTTGGCGACGATCGGGGGTATCGGCTGGGCCGATGCCGCAAGCTCCAGGGGTTGCTCGCTCAGGGTCTGGTCCTGGGCGCTGGCGCCTGTGGCGGCCCGGGCGTGCTGGCCGTCACCCTTGCCGGCCAGGGCGAGCATGACCACCAGCATCACCAGCAGCAGGGTGAGCATGTCCAGATAGGTCAGCAGCCAGGCTTCCTGTTCCTCTTCCTGGCGCGGCTCGATATGCCACTTGGCAAAACGACCGCGCGGTGATTGCCCGTTCACTTCAGGCGTCCTGCGGCTTGATGCGTTGGGCGCCATTGCCGCCGTCGCGGATCTCGTCATCGTGATGGGCGATGAAGGACCTCAGGGTCTCACGCATGTACGCCGGGCTGCGGCGGTTGCACATCATCGAGATGCCCTGCATCACCAGGTTCATCAATGCGACGCGCTGTTCGGTACGGCGCTCGAGTTTCACGGCCACCGGCTTGAGGATCAGGTTGGCCAGCAGCACGCCATAGAAGGTGGTCATCAGCGCCACGGCGAGGCTGCGACCGATCAGTTCCATGTCGCCGCTGCCGAGCATGAACATCAGATTGATCAGCCCGACCAGCGTGCCGATCATGCCGAACGCCGGCGCATAGCTGGCCATGGCGCGGAACAGTTGCGCCTCGGCGTTTTCCCGGGCGCGCAACTGGGCGATGCGCCATTGCATCACGTCGAGGATGTCCTCTTCCGGGGTATTGTCGATCACCAACTGCACCCCGGTGCGCAGGAACGGATTGCTGACCTTCTCCACCGCACGCTCGACCGCCGGCAGGTCGCCGCTGATCCACAGCCGGGAGATCTGCACCAGTTCTTCCAGATCCTGGCGGGTGTACAGCCGCTCGTTGCGCAGCACCGTCCAGATCAACCCGAACACCCGCATGACCTCCCGGAGCGGGTAGCTGATGAACGTCGCGGCCAGGGTGCCGACGAGCACGATGCCGAGGCTGGGCAGATCGATGTACAGCGACGGATCTTCCGCAGCGAACAGCATCACGACTGTCAGCAGTCCAATACTCGCAATAATGCCGATCAGGGTTGAGGGGTTCATCGACACTCCGGTCATGGCGGGGCTGAAACGCACGATAATAGCATTGCGCTATCGAGCCCGGCAGCCAGCGGCGGGACTGCCCACAGGAAACGACGTGTTCTGGCGCTTGCGCTCAGAGATTCTCCAGCAGCTTGCGCGCCGCTTCCTGGCCGCTGAGCCAGGCGCCTTCGACTCGGCCGGACAGGCACCAGTCGCCGCACGCATACAGGCCCAGCCGTGCATCGGCCAGGGCGCTCCACTCATGCGCCTGGGTCGGGCGGGCATACAGCCAGCGATGCGCCAGCGTGAATTCCGGGGCCGGCACCACGCAGTCGATGAGCTCGGCGAAGGCTCCAAGCAGGCGCTCGGTCACGGCTTCCTTGGAGAGATCCAGATGCTGACGGCTCCAGCCGCTGGTGCCATGCAGCACCCAGCTGTCGAGGTGGCCGTCGCGCCCCGGCTTGCTGCGATTGCGTGCGATCCAGTCCAGCGCATCGTCCTGCACGAAACAGGCTTCCAGCGTGGTGTTCAGCGGCGCGGCAAAGCCCAGCGCGACCGCCCAGGTCGGCTCCATCGCGACACTGGCGGCCACGGCGGCGAGCTTGGGTGCGGTAGCCAGCAGTGCGGCGGCCTGGGGCGCGGGAACGGCGATGATCACCTGGCTGAATGGGCCGTGGCTGGCCCCGTCGGCATCGACCAGCGTCCAGTATTCCTCGCCGCGGAAAACCTCGGTGATTCGGCAACTGAAGGTGACCGGCAGATCGCCCAGCAGGCCACCGGTGATCGCACCCATGCTCGGCGTGCCGACCCAGCGCAATTGCTCGTCGGCGGAGGGGGCCAACTGGCCGTCACGGGCCTGGAACAGGTTGGGCGACCATTGCTCGGCCCAGCCTTCGGTCTGCCATTGGCGCACGGCCTCGGTGAAACGGCGGTCGCGGGCGGTGAAATACTGTGCGCCCATATCGAGCGAACCGGCCTCGCTGCGCTTGCTGGCCATGCGGCCGCCGCTGCCGCGGCTCTTGTCGAACAGGTGTACCGTTTGCCCCGCATCGTGCAGGGTTCGGGCTGCGCAAAGCCCGGCGATACCGGTACCGATGATGGCGATTGAAGCCTTGCTCATGATTACCTCGTATGCTGGTGCCATCGACTGCGCAGGCCGTTCGGCGCCGCGCAGCATAGTTTCGTGACAAACATTCGATGTTGTTTAAGGACTCTGCTCATCCTCGAACAGACTGCTGTCTTTGACTAGGGTCGATTCGACGCAATGCGGCAAACAGGAGCCCTGTCGTCGATGTTGCTGACCGACGGTAGCCGGCTGGAGCCTCTGCTGCGGCCAGGCGTTTCGGGCCCGCGACCCGGCAAGTTCGCTGCAAACAGCTTGCCGCTTTTTCAGCGCTCGGCAGTGTTCTCCAACCGATGGTTGTAAGTTGCTGATAAGCCGGTACAATGGCGCCGCTCGCCGCCAGGCGGGTTTTGTTATGGTGGGCCCTGCCGGTCCCCTCGCAACGATCAGCCGTGAACCCGGTCAGGCCCGGAAGGGAGCAGCCGCAGCGGTGACATTGTGTGCCGGGGTGTGGCTGGTAGGGTTCACCTCCATAACGACAGTCCTCTTCCTCCTTTCTCCCTTGTTTCTTTCATTCTGCGCCTCAGCGGGCTCGGGCGGATTTCGTGTGCCTTCTCGATCGCGTTGTGCAAGCGCGCGCTCGTGGCGATCATCGGCCAACGACCTGCCCGTACCCTGTATTCTGCGCAGACATTCCTGCAATACCGAAATGGCCGGAATCTCTTGTTCAAGGAGCATGGGTTTGTCTGTCAAAGCAAGCTGGGATATTTTCTGCGCCGTCGTGGACAACTTCGGCGATATTGGCGTGACCTGGCGCCTGGCCCGCCAGTTGGTGGCCGAGCATGGTCAGCAGGTGCGGCTGTGGGTGGATGACCTGGACACCTTCGCCCGGCTTTGCCCCACGGCCAGTGCCACTGCCGAGCAGCAGATGCACGAGGGCGTGGAGGTGCGGCGCTGGTCGAAGGCATGGCCCGGCGCGGAACCTGCCGATGTGGTCATCGAGGCGTTCGCCTGCGAACTGCCGCGGCCCTATATAAATGCCATGGCCGCGAGCGGCCGGCGCATCCTCTGGCTGAACCTCGAGTACCTCAGTGCCGAGGACTGGATCGTCGGCTGCCACGCCTTGCCATCGCTGCAGGCCAGCGGTTTGCAGAAATACTTCTTCTTTCCCGGCTTCGAAGCGCAAACCGGTGGTCTGATTCGCGAAGCCGATCTGCTGCGACGGTGCGCGGACTACCAGGCCGACTCCGCGCGGCGTGCGGATTTCCTGGCCGGGCTCGGCGTGGTGCGGCAACCCGGAGCGCGCCTGCTTTCGCTGTTCGCCTACGAGAATTCGGCGGTAGCCGGCTGGCTGAATGCCCTGGCGGGCGATTCGCGCACCAACCAGCTGCTGGTGCCGGAGGGCAGGGTGCTCGGCGATGTCGCCGCCTGGCTGGGCGTGTCGATGCTGCAGGCGGGTGACTGCCATCAGCGCGGCAATCTGCAAGTAGTAGTCGTGCCGTTCCTAACCCAGGACGAGTACGACCTGCTGCTATGGAGCTGCGATTTCAACGCCGTGCGCGGCGAGGAATCCTTCATCCGCGCCCAGTGGGCCGGCCGGCCGCTCGTGTGGCATATCTACCCGCAGGAAGATGATGCCCACTGGGACAAGCTCGGCGCTTTTCTCGACCTTTACACCCATGACCTGCCCCCTGCAGCCAATGCCGCGCTGCGCGATTTCTGGCGCGCCTGGAATGCCGGGGAGGGGGCCGGTGAAACCTGGAGCGCTCTGCTGCGCGAATATCCCGCACTGCTGGAGCACGCACAGGCGTGGACGCACAAGCAGGTCGCCAACGGCGATCTGGCCGGAAAGCTGGTGTTTTTTTACACAGATTGGCTATGATACGCGGCCTGTTTTTTTGTCTCTAATTCCATTTCGGATATTCGTATGAAAACCGCACAAGAGTTCCGTGCCGGCCAGGTGGCCATCATCAACGGCGCACCCTGGGTCATCCAGAAAGCCGAGTTCAACAAGTCCGGCCGTAACAGTGCCGTGGTCAAGATGAAGCTGAAGAACCTGCTCAACGGTTCCGCCACCGAGACCGTATACAAGGCCGACGACAAGCTGGAGCCGGTAATTCTCGAGCGCAAGGAAGTGACCTACTCCTACTTCGCCGACCCGCTCTACGTCTTCATGGACGAAGAGTTCAACCAGTACGAAATCGAGAAGGACGACCTCGAAGGCGTGATGACCTTCATCGAAGACGGCATGACCGACGTCTGCGAAGCCGTCTTCTACAACGACAAGGTGATCTCGGTCGAACTGCCGACCACCATCGTTCGCGAAATCGTCTACACCGAGCCGTCCGTACGCGGCGACACTTCCGGCAAGGTCATGAAGACCGCCCGCCTGAAGAACGGTGCCGAGCTGCAGGTTTCCGCCTTCTGCGAAATCGGTGATTCGATCGAGATCGATACCCGCACCGGCGAGTACAAATCCCGCGTCAAGGCCTGATAGCCCGGCGGTGACATGAAAAGCCCGGCTTCGCGCCGGGCTTTTTGTTTTGGCTCTGTCCGAGTTGGCTGTTGCGGATGGACATATCCCTGTAGGAGAGGGCGGGGACGCCGAGTCCATGCCCGCGAATATTCCAGCGCGCAAAGCTTCGCGGGCACGGCCCGCTCCTACGGACGTTCAGAACACCTCTACACTTCGAGCAACACGCAATTGGGACAGAGCCTCTTGTTTTGGCTCTGTCCGAGTTGGCTGTTGCGGATGGACGTACCCCCTGTAGGAGAGGGCGGGGACGCCGAGTCCATGCCCGCGAATATTCCAGCGCGCAAAGCTNCGCGGGCACGGCCCGCTCCTACGGACGCTCAGAACACCTCGACACTTCGAGCAACACGCAATTGGGACAGAGCCTTTGTTTTTGCTGTTGCTGTAGGCCAGCTTGCTGGCGACCCTGGCGAATCGCCGTGATGATCGCCTGCAAGCTCCTGCAGAGGCCTGTTCAGTTCGTCCAGATCCAGCCGACCAGGCCGTAACACAGCAGCGTGACCAGCACTACGCCGAACAGGTTGATGGCGAACCCCGCCTTGATCATCGACTGGATGCGCATCTGCCCGGTACCGAAGACGATGGCGTTCGGTGGTGTCGCAACCGGCATCATGAACGCGCAACTGGCGGCGATGGCGGCGGGAATCGCGAGCATTTCCGGCGGCAGGCCCTGAGCCACGGCCAGGGCGCCGAGCAGCGGCAGGAAGGCGGCTGCGGTCGCGGTGTTGGATGTGATCTCGGTGAGGAAGGTGATCACCAGCGCAACCAGGCCGATCATCAGGATCAGCGGCAACACGCCGAAGCCGCCCAGGCTCTGCGCGATCCACTGGGCCAGGCCGGAAGCGCCGATCACGCCGGCCAGTGACAGGCCGCCGCCGAACAGCAGCAGTACGCCCCAAGGCGCTTTGTTGGCCGTATCCCAGTCCAGCAGGAAGATGCGCTGGCGCCGGTCAACCGGAATCAGGAACAGCAACAGCGCGGCCGCCATGGCGATACTGGTGTCGTTCACGCCGTCGACGTGTTCGGCCAGCAACGGCTGGAAGATCCATGCCAGCGCCGCCAGGGTGAAGACCACGGCGACCATCTTCTCCGCCTTGGACATCGGGCCGAGTTCGGCCATCTCCTTTTCCAGCATCGCGCGGCTGTCGCCACCGGCCAGCCTGAAGCCACCACGAACCAGCCACCACCAGATGAACAGCAGCATGCCGATGCTCACCGGCAGGCCCAGCAACATCCACTGGCCGAAGCCGATGTGCACGTCGTAGTTTTCGCGCAGGAAGGCAGCCAACAGCGCATTGGGCGGGGTACCGATCAACGTGGCGATGCCGCCGACACTGGCGGCGTAGGCAATGCCGAGCAGCAGTGCGACGGCGAAGCGCTCGCCTTCACGCGCGTCGCTGTCGGCCACCAGCAGGCTGATCACCGACAAGCCGATCGGCAGCATCATGATGCTGGTGGCGGTGTTGCTCACCCACATGCTGATGAACGCGGTGGCGATCATGAAGCCGGCGATCTGGCGACTCGGCGCATTGCCCATTGCCAGCAGGGTCGCCAGGGCAATGCGCTTGTGCAGGTTCCAGCGCTGCATCGCCAGGCCGAGCAGGAAGCCGCCGAGAAAGAGGAAGATCGTAGGGTTGGCGTACGGGGCGGTGGCCCTGGCCAGGGTGTCGATGCCCAGGATGGGGATCAGCAGGATCGGCAGCAAAGAGGTGGCCGGGATCGGAATCGCCTCGGTCGACCACCAGACGGCCATCAGCGCCGCCATGCCGACCGTCAGCCAGGCGGTTTCGGACAAGCCTGCCGGCGGGTCGGTCAGGATGCATAGCAGCAAGAGCAGTGGCCCGAGAAACAGGCCGATGGAGGCGGCTATGGCGGCTCCCTTGTTCTGTGGTGAATCGGTCATGCGGGGTGTTTCCTCTAAACGATGGCCCGGCTGCGAGAGGGCGTAGGGGAATCCGGGTCAAATGCGGCGCGAATTCTATCAGCCATTAGTTAGCTGGCGAGTTAACGATGTTGCTAATTATTAGTGACCTATGAAGGTCGAACCTGCCGCGATGAAGCAATCGAGCGTTAGACCGCGTGGCCCCTTGCCGTGCCGGCCTTCCGTCGTCCGGCGTGGCGGCATGGCGGGAGCTGACGGTTGGCCTAACTGCGCTGTGCTTTCCTGGCGCCATGGGCGGGTACGAGCCGCCGCGCATTCGGCCGTGGGAGCCCAGGGACGACGAGTCCGCGCTGGATCGCGAGCAAGCCGGCTCTCATCAAACATAAAATAACGCTTTGTTTTTATCGGATAAATTTAGAGATTTCGCCAGTCCGTAGGGTGGGCAACGGCGAAGCCTTGCCCACGCGTCTGCCGGGTATGAACGCGGATTATCCTTTTGCCCCATCGGTAGGAGCCCGCTTGCGGGCGAGCCGCCGCAACGCCGATGATCGCCAACAAGGACTCGGCATCCCCCCCCGGGGCTCCTGCGGGCGCGGTGCGCACATGCGGCTTTCTCGGGGCTGCACCCTGTTTGCTGCCGACAGCGCTGCGACGAAGATGCGCAGGCGCCTCCTGCATGCTCTGCTTCAATGCGGTCGCAGTTGCTTCAGCGTCTCGGCGATCATGAAGGCCATCTCCAGCGACTGGTCGGCATTGAGCCGTGGATCGCAATGGGTGTGGTAGCGGTCGCTGAGGCCGGCCTCGGTGATCGGGCGTGAGCCGCCGATGCACTCGGTGACGTTCTGTCCGGTCATCTCGATATGGATGCCACCGGGATAACTGCCCTCGGCCCGGTGCACGTCGAAGAACTGCCGCACCTCGGCCAGCACCCGCTCGAAATCCCGCGTCTTGTAACCGCTGGAGGCCTTCATGGTGTTGCCGTGCATCGGGTCCGAGCTCCACAGCACCTGGCGCCCTTCGTTCTGCACTGCGCGGATCAGGCGTGGCAGGCCGGCTTCGACCTTGTCGGCACCCATGCGCACGATCAGGTTGAGGCGGCCGGGGTCGTTCTCCGGGTTGAGGGTGTCGATCAGGCGGATCAGCTCCTCGCTGTCCATGCTCGGGCCGACCTTGACCCCGATGGGGTTGCCCACCCCGCGCAGGAATTCCACGTGCGCGCCGTCCAGTTGGCGGGTACGGTCGCCGATCCAGAGCATGTGTGCCGAGCAGTCGTACCAGTCGCCAGTGAGGCTGTCCTGGCGGACGAAGGCCTGCTCGTAGTTGAGCAGCAGGGCTTCGTGAGCGGTGAAGAAGCTGGTCTCGCGCAGCTGGGGGGCATCGTCCAGGCCGCAGGCGCGCATGAACTTCAGCGTCTCGTCGATACGGGCGCCGAGCTGATGGTATTTCTCGGCCAGCAGCGAGTTGGCGATGAAATCCAGGTTCCACTGGTGCACCTGGTGCAGGTCGGCGAAACCGCCCTGGGCGAAGGCGCGCAGCAGGTTGAGGCTGGCCGTGGATTGGTGATAGGCCTGCAGCAGGCGCTCCGGGTCCGGCACACGGCTCTTGGCATTGAAGTCGATGCCGTTGACGATATCGCCGCGGTAGGCGGGCAGGCTGACGCCGTCGATGGTCTCGTTGCCGGCCGAGCGCGGCTTGGCGAACTGGCCGGCCATGCGCCCGACCTTCACCACCGGACAGCCAGCGGCGAAGGTCATGACGATGGCCATCTGCAGCAGCACCTTGAAGGTGTCGCGGATCTTGGTGGCGGAGAACTCGGCGAAACTCTCGGCGCAGTCGCCGCCCTGGAGCAGGAAGGCCCGGCCCTGGGCTACCGCGGCGAACTGTCGGCGCAACTCGCGGGCCTCCCCGGCGAAAACCAGTGGCGGCAGGCCGGCGAGGGTCTTCTCGACGCGTTCCAGATGCCCGGCATCGGGGTACTCGGGTTGCTGCTGGATCGGCTTGGCCCTCCAGCTCTCGGGACTCCAGGTGTGCTTCATGGTCGTTCCATTTCCGGTAAGTGCGGCGATTTTACCTGAAGCGCCCTGGCGCCGTTGATAGCCATGACCTATCGGCCTGTTAAGATGCGCCATCACCGGCACGCGGTACGGGCCGGGATTTTCGGAGAGCGTCATGGATAAAGAGGAGCAGTTGCTGGCCGAGGTGCGCGACGCGTTCGGGCTCATTCGCGTGCTGCAGGTCGGGGACTATCGCTTCCTCGAATTCGGCGCGGCTGTCGAGCAGAGCTGCGTATTCACCGCCGATCCCAGCTGGCTGGAGTACGATTACACCCGCGCCATGCTGCTTGGCGGTCTCTGTCATCCCGCGCCGGAGACGGCGCTGTTTCTCGGCCTGGGGGCGGGCAACCTGACCCAGGCCTGCCTGCGGTTCCTGCCGCTGGAGGATGTCGAAGTCATCGAGCTGCGTCCCGCCGTGCCGGAGCTGGCGATGCGCTACCTGGGGCTGCAGAACGACGCGCGGCTGTATATCCGCATCGGCGATGCCACCGAGCTGCTGGATACCGCCGAGAATGCCGACCTGATCTTCGTCGATCTCTACAACGATGCCGGGCCGGATGCCGCGCATCTGGCCTGGGCTTTCCTCAAGCGTTGCCAGGAAAAGCTCAATCCGGGCGGCTGGCTGATCATCAACCAGTGGGGCACCTCCGACAACAAGCCGCTGGGTGCTGCGCTCCTGCGCGGGCTGTATCACCGCCATTACTGGGAATGCCCGGTCAAGGAGGGCAACGTGGTGCTGCTGGTGCCAGCTGATCTCGACCAGGAGCTGGATGAGGTGGGGCTGCGTCAGCGTGCCGATGCACTGGCAGCGTCCCTGGGTTATTCACTTGATTCCCTGATTGGTGCGCTACGCCCCGCCAGTTGACCGTGTTCGTTCTTGGTGCGTTTTTGCTGTCCACCTCGTTGTTCTTGTGCTTTCGTGGTGCGTTATTATTCGAAGACGAACCGGTAGCCGGTACGAATTTTTGCCTGTAAGCAGGCGCGTGGGTCTGCAACGCCGTGCTGGTGCGTCCGCTGCCGATCCCCATTCGCGGGCCGCTTGCACAATGATTCGATTGCCGACAATGCCCGACCCCTTCTGACGGTGCCGTGTTTGCACCACAAAGATGCGGGGGTGGGTTCGAATAGGCGAGCTGCGGGATTTATCGGTACCCGACCATGCTGGTCTGTTAATTGCACTTCGCCAGTATGTTTGTCGGCAGTAAGGAACCGGTCCGTGACCCATCTTCAAAGCAAGCAGATGCACCTCTCCGCCCGCGAACGTAGCTGGCTGCCGTGGTTCGGAGGGACCGGCAAGCTGGCGATGCGCTGGTCGTGCTGGTTGAATCGCGGCGTGTATCCAGTCGTCGAGCAGGTCTTCGAAGGTGTTGCCCAATCCCGCGTGCGGATACTGCAGAACTGGGTGGGCGCCCACTGGGAGCATCTGGCCGACCTGGCCGGCAACCTGGGCGAAGCCTTCGCCCATGTCGATGCCGACACGCTGGAGAAGAAGCGCGCGCAACTACCGGACCTGTCCGAGCTGTTCGTCATCGATCCACAGGGCCGGGTGCTGGCTTCCACCTGCGCCGTCCATGTCGGACAACAGGACCTCGACGGCAAGGCCGTGGCGCAGGGCCTGAGCAAGCCGTTCCTGCATGGCCCTTATCGCGATCCGCTGACCCAGCGCCTGGGCGCGACCACCTCGCGCTTCCACGATGCGGTGACGCTGATGTTCTACCAGCCCGTGCAGGTGGGCGGGAAAACGCTCGGCTGCATCTGCGCGCGGGTGCCCAACGATGTGCTCGGCGACTTGATCCAGCGCGAGGCCGGGCACGTCTATCCCGAATCGGGCGACAACTACCTGTTCATGGTCGAATCGCGCTTCGACAGCCACATCCAGCCCGGCACGGCCTTGTCGCGCTCGCGCTTCGAGGATTCCACCTTCAGCCACGGCGAGAACCTCAAGAGCGGCGTGCATACCAAGTGGGGCACGGTCAGCGTGCAGCAGCACACCGAGCTGGAGCTGCGCTTCACCGATCCGGCCACCGGGCAGTTGCACCCGGGCGTGCGCGAAACCATCGCCAAGGGCTCGAACCTGTTCGTCACCTATCCCGGCTATTCCGACTACCGGCACATCCCGGTAATCGGCAAGGGGGTCACCTTCCAGCTGCAGGGCTCGCCGGACCGCTGGGGCATGATGTGCGAGGCCGACCTGGAGGAAGTCTATCGTCGCCGCTCGCTGAGCGTCGGCCTGATGAAGACCTATCTGACCACCGTGACCACGCTGTTCGTCATCGGCGGCTTGCTGCAGGCGTTCAGTGGCCTGTCGCAGACCATGCTCTACGTGCTCAACGGCCTGCTGCTGGTGCTCGGTGCCTGGGCCTTCGCCTCGTTCGGCCCGCGACGGCTGGCGGCGCGCATGCATGAAATGACCGAGGTGATCCGGACCCTGGCCGAAGGCGAAGGCAACCTGCGCCAGCGCGTCGACAGCAGCACCATGCAGCGCGACGAGAGTGGCGACATGGGACGCTGGATCAACAGTTTCATCGACAGCCTGGACGGCGTGGTCGGGCAGGTCATCCAGGTATCCAGGCATGTTCGCCAGGACAACGAAGTGATGCTCGCACGCAGCGGCGAGGCGGGGCAGACCACCAGCGAAGTCGCCGAATCGATCCACCAGCTGTTGCTGCTGGTTGAGGAGCAGCTGGGCGAAATCCAGCAGGCCTCCATGACGGCCGAGGAAATGAAGGCCGCCATGGACGAAGTGATGAGCCGCGCCCGCGAACGCTTTGCCACCGTGCGCGAAGGCACCGAATCCATCCGCGACGTGGTTCAGCGCTCCGCCCAGAGCGTGCAACTGCTCGATAGCCGCATGGGCGAAATCGATGAGATCGTCGGGCTGATCAGCGACATCACCACGCAGACCAACCTGCTGGCGTTGAATGCCGCGATCGAGGCCGCCCGTGCCGGCGATCACGGTCGCGGTTTCGCCGTGGTGGCCGGCGAGGTGCGCTCGCTGGCCCAGCGCACCGCCAAGGCGGCCGAGGACATCCGGCACAAGGTGGAGAGCCTGCAGGCCGAGACCCGCCAGGCGGTGTCCTTCATGGAAGGCGGCGTGCAAAACGTCGACAGCAGCCTGCGCTTGACCGAAGAGGCCTCGTCGGAAAACGTGCACCTGCACCAGACCGTCGAGCGCATGTTCGACATCATCAAGCACCTGAACGAGCGCAGCCTGCACTACGGCCAGACCATACGCGGCGTCGACCAGGCCTCCAGCGAAATGGGCCAGACCCTTGGCGTACTGCAGGACAGCGCCGAGCGCGTGCGCCACACGGCTGGCAAGCTGCAGCAACTGGTGGGGCGTTTCCGCGTCAGCGCCGCCGACAGCGAGGCTGCCTGAGGCTCATGGCTATGCCCGAATCAGTTCAGAAGGCTCGGAGCCTTGTAGCCTTGTAGGGTGGGCTTCAGCCCACCGAGAACGCCACCATTGCCTAGCCGTGGTGGCTTCAGCCCACCAGGAACATCGTCATCGTCCCATCATGGTGGGCTGAAGCCCACCCTACGGGTCTCTCTGCGCCAACCCTGCATCGATTGGCCGAAACGAAAAACGGCGCCTGTCGGGGCGCCGTTTTCGTGATTGGCATCAAGCCATTGACCGGGCTCAGCCCTTCCAGCGCTTGAGCACCAGGGTGGCGTTGGTGCCGCCGAAGCCGAAGCTGTTGCTCATCACGGTGTCGATCTGCGCGTTCTCGCGGGTTTCGCGCAGGATCGGCATGTCGGCGACTTCCGGGTCCAGCTCGGCGATGTTGGCCGAGCCGGCGATGAAGTTGCCTTCCATCATCAGCATCGAGTAGATCGCCTCGTGAACGCCCGCGGCGCCCAGGGAGTGACCGGACAGGCTCTTGGTCGAGCTGATGGTCGGTACCTTGTCGCCGAACATGTTGCGCACCGCCTTGATCTCGGCGACGTCGCCCACCGGCGTGGAGGTGCCGTGGGTGTTGAGGTAGTCGATCGGGCCTTCGACGGTGGACATCGCCTGCTGCATGCAGCGCAGCGCGCCTTCACCGCTGGGTGCGACCATGTCGTAGCCGTCGGACGTCGCGCCGTAGCCGACGATTTCCGCGTAAATCTTGGCGCCGCGCTTGAGCGCATGCTCCAGCTCTTCGACTACCACCATGCCGCCGCCGCCGGCGATGACGAAGCCGTCACGCTTGGCATCATAGGCGCGCGAAGCCTGCTCCGGCGTCTCGTTGTACTGGCTGGAGAGGGCCCCCATGGCGTCGAACAGGCAGCTCTGGCTCCAGTGCTCTTCTTCGCCGCCACCGGCGAAGACCACGTCCTGCTTGCCCATCTGGATCTGCTCCATGGCGTGGCCGATGCAGTGAGCACTGGTGGCGCAGGCCGAAGCGATGGAGTAGTTGATGCCCTTGATGCGGAACGGGGTGGCCAGGCAGGCGGATACGGTGCTGCTCATGGTGCGCGGTACGCGGTATGGGCCGATGCGCTTGACGCCCTTGTCGCGCAGGATGTCGATGGCTTCCATCTGGTTGATGGTGGAAGCGCCGCCCGAACCGGCGATCAGGCCGATGCGCGGATTGGAGATGTCGTCGGCGCTGAAGCCGGCATCCTTGACCGCCTGCTCCATGGCCAGGTAGGCGTAGGCCGCGGCGTCGCCCATGAAGCGCAGGACCTTGCGGTCGATGAGTTCTTCGAGGTTCAGATTGACGGAGCCGGAAACCTGGCTGCGCAGACCCATGTCCGCATAGGCCTGGTTGAAGCGGATACCGGGGCGGCCGGCGCGCAGGTTGCCGGAGACGGTCTCTTTGTCATTGCCCAGGCAGGAAACGATACCCAGGCCGGTGATCACGACGCGACGCATGCGGATGTCCTTCAAAAGCTGTCGGTAGAGGAGAACAGGCCGACGCGCAAGGCTTCGGCACTGTAGATCTCGCGGCCATCAACACTGACGGTGCCGTCGGCGATGCCGAGGATCAGCGAGCGGTTGATGGTGCGCTTGATGTGGATGTTGTAGGTGACCTTCTTGGCGGTCGGCAGGACCTGGCCGAAGAATTTCACCTCGCCCGAACCGAGGGCGCGGCCGCGGCCGGGGTTGCCCTGCCAGCCCAGGTAGAAGCCAACCAGCTGCCACATGGCATCGAGGCCCAGGCAGCCGGGCATGACCGGATCGCCTTCGAAATGGCAGGCAAAGAACCAGAGATCGGGGTTGATGTCCAGCTCGGCGACCAGCTCGCCCTTGCCATACTTGCCGCCCACTTCGCTGATGTGAACGATGCGGTCGACCATCAGCATGTTCGGTGCGGGCAGTTGCGCATTACCGGGACCGAAGAGTTCGCCGCGGCTGCAACGAAGCAGGTCTTCCCGAGTAAAGGCGTGTTGTTTGGTCATGCGTATTCCTCAATGGGCCCCTTGTGGAGGGCTTTGCTGCTTACATACCGGGCCGAGAATTCGAGGCCTGATCATCAAGACTAGTCATAGACTGCCGCGTTGTGGCTAAAGTCACAGCCTGGCAACAGCGACGCCATTCAACCCGTAGCTGCGGCTGAACGACGCAAAGACAGAAACGGGCGGCTACTTTAACACTCCTGGCCGTCCAACGAGGACCTTGCGACAGCATGTCCTGTATAGACAAACGTTGCACTAAGGGTTGCAAACCCTCATCGATTGCCGGTGCGCGGTTGTGCATCGGCAGCCGAAGTAACTGTAACCGGATGATTTTCGCAGGTTCGGGCTTTGCGCTGGCCCCCCCCGATACGCTACGTATAATGCTCGGCACTGCCATTTCGGATGGCCAATGACGGAAACCACATGACACGACAGCAACCCATTGCAGTGCTCGGAGGCGGTAGTTTCGGTACCGCGATAGCCAACCTGCTGGCCGAGAACGGCCATCATGTCCTGCTCTGGATGCGCGATGCGGAGCAGGCCGAAAGCATCCGTGTCCAGCGCCAGAACCCGCGCTATCTGAAAGGAATCGACATCCTGCCGCAGGTGCAGGCCACCACCGATCTGCAGCAGACGCTGAACGACTGCGCGCTGATCTTCGTCGCGCTGCCGTCCAGCGCGCTGCGCCAGGCGCTGCAGCCGTTCTCCGCGCAATTGGCCGGCAAGCTGCTGATCAGTACCACCAAGGGCATCGAGGCCGAAGGCTTCATGCTGATGAGCCAGATTCTCGAAGAGATCGCGCCGCAGGCACGTATCGGCGTACTGTCCGGTCCCAACCTGGCTCGCGAAGTCGCTGAGCACGCCCTGACCGCGACCGTCGTCGCCAGCCACGACGAGGCACTGTGCCGTCACGTGCAGGAGGTATTGCACGGCCGGACTTTCCGCGTCTATGCCAGTGCCGACCGCTTCGGCGTCGAACTGGGCGGCGCGCTGAAGAATGTCTACGCGATCATGGCCGGCATGGCCGCGGCCCTGGGCATGGGCGAGAACACCCGCAGCATGCTGATCACCCGCGCGCTGGCGGAAATGACCCGCTTCGCGGTGAAGCTCGGCGCCAATCCCATGACCTTTCTCGGCCTGGCCGGGGTCGGCGACCTGATCGTGACCTGCACGTCGCCCAAGAGCCGCAACTTCCAGGTGGGCCATGCCCTCGGCGAGGGGCTGAGCCTGGACGAGGCGGTTTCCCGGCTCGGCGAGGTGGCGGAGGGCGTCAATACCATCAAGGTGCTCAAGCGCAAGGCCGAGGAACTGCAGGTCTACATGCCGCTGGTCGCCGGCCTGCATGCCGTCCTGTTCGAGGGACGTACGCTCGATCAGGTCATCGAACTGCTGATGCGCGGCGAGCCCAAGACCGACGTGGATTTCATATCCACCGACGGCTTCTGAAGCGCACTTCTACTGGAGACTTCCATGAATCAATCCAATCGCAGTACGGAACGCGAGTCGTTGATCCTGCGGGCCGTCTGGATGCTGATCTTCTTCTTCGTCTGGCAAGTCGCCGAACTGGTGCTGCTGGTCGTGGTGGTGCTGCAACTGATCCTGCGCCTGCTCAAGGGGCGGGCGGACGCCAGCCTGCAGGGCTTCGGCGACAGCCTCAGCCAGTACATCGCGCAGATCGGCCGGTTCGCCACCTTCAATACCGAGCGCAAACCCTGGCCGTTGTCCGACTGGCCGGTGCCGCGCCCGGCCGATGTCGACCTGGCGACGGCGGTGCCGCCGCAGCCGCCGACGGAACCGAAGGAAGGGCAGACGCCATGAGGCTCTGGTTGCTGCGCCATGGCGAGGCCGAGCCGCGCGCCCGCACCGATGCCGAACGCAATCTGACCGAACGCGGCCGGCGCGACGTGCGGGATAATGCCGCGCATCTGCGGGGCCGTGCGCTGCAGGCGATTCTGGTGAGCCCGTTCCAGCGTGCGCAGCAGACCGCCGACGAGGTGCGGCGGACGCTGGGCTACGCTGGCCCCTGCGAAACCGTGCCGTGGCTGACGCCGGAGTCCGATCTCGGCGAGGCGCTGCGCCATCTCGATCAGCGCGGCGAGCGTGACCTGCTGCTGGTCACGCACCAGCCATTGGTCGGCAACCTCGGCGGCTGGCTGGTCAACGGCCATCACGGCGAGCCATTGGCGATGGCGACGGCGTCCTTGGCCGAACTCGAGGGCGAAGCGATTGCCGGGGGGCTGATGCGACTGGTGTCGGTGCGTCACGTTCGCTAGGGTAGGCAGGCCTCGCCCGTACCGTTCAGGTCGCGGGCCTGTCTGGTTAGTGGGCCTGTCTGGTTAGTTTGTTAACTCACCGGGCATTATGTTGTAGGAGTCGGCTTGCTGGCGATCATCGCCAATGGTGGTCGGGATCGCCAGCAAGGACCAGGCGTCCCCCAGACTCCTACGCTCGAAAGGCTCTTGCGCTTCTCCCGAGTCGCGGCAAGACGTGGATAAACGAACGTCCAAGACAGACCCTGATGTCCAATAACAACAACACCCGCATGGAGTACGCGCCTTGAGTATCTGGTATCGCCAGCCCGACCTGGAAGAGCTTCACAGCACCCGCAGGAACACCATCAGCGAACTGCTGGATATCCGCTTCGAATCCTTCGACGGTGAGTCCATCACGGCGAGCATGCCGGTCGATGCGCGCACTCATCAGCCCTATGGGTTGTTGCATGGCGGCGCCTCGGTGGTGCTGGCCGAAACCCTCGGCTCCATGGCCAGCTACCACTGCATCGATACCACGAAGTTCTATTGCGTGGGCCTGGAGGTGAACGCCAATCACCTGCGCGGTTTGCGCAGCGGGCGTGTGACCGGGGTCTGCCGGCCGGTGCACCTGGGCCGTTCGACGCACGTCTGGGATATCCGCCTCAGCGGCGAGGATGGCAAGCCGAGCTGCATTTCGCGCCTCACCGTCGCGGTCGTGCCGCTGGACAGGAGCGGCCCCGCGGGCTGATGCAATAGGCAATGGCGGCGCAGGCCGCCATTGCGGCCTGCTGATTGGCCTGAATGCCCTCCCTTCGGCCGGGCCACGTGATTGCCGCCTGCCGAGGGCTGCCAGACAATGTCGGTCCGTTCGTCTCGTACAATGACCCCATGCCGCAACGCATCTTCTTCGCCCACGCCAACGGCTTCCCGGCTGCGACCTATCGCAAGCTGTTCGCTGCCCTCGCGCCCGAATACCGGGTCACGCACATGGATCGGCACGGGCACGATCCGCGCTTTCCGGTGGACGACAACTGGAACAACCTGCTGGACGAACTGTTCGAGCAGCTCGCGCGCCTGGACGAGCCGGTCTGGGGTGTCGGCCACTCGTTCGGCGGCATGCTGCATTACCGCGCCGCGCTGCTGCGCCCGGAGTTCTACCACGGCGTGGTGATGCTCGACTCGCCGCTTCCGACCTGGTTCGACCAGACGGTCATCTGGGCCGCCAAGCGCCTGGGTTTCATCGACCGGCTGACGCCGGCCGGGCGCACGCTGGGCCGGCGCGAGCAGTTCGCCAGCGCCGAGGAGGCGCGGGTCTACTTCGCCGGCAAGTCGCTGTTTCGCGGCTTCGACCCCGACTGCCTGGAAGCCTATATCGAACATGGCCTCGAGCCGACCGGGCAGGGCATGCGCCTGCGCTTCGATCCGCAGACCGAGATCCGCATCTATCGCAGCGTGCCACACGTGACGCCCGGCTGGCCGCCGGCGCTGAAGATTCCGCTGGCCATGGTGCGCGGCCGCGACAGCCGCGTGGTGTTGCCGCACCACGGTTATCTGCTGCGGCTGATGTCGCGGGGTGAAGCGCACAGCCTGCCGGGCGGGCACATGTTCCCACTGGAGCGCCCGCAGGATACCGCCGACCTGCTCAGACGGCTGTTCGGCCGCTGGCGCCATCGCGAAATCGCACAGGGGGCCGCATGAACGTGCCGTTCGAGGAAGTCCGCCTGAGCCTGCCGCACATCGAGGTGGCCGCCCATCTCTACGGGCCGGAGGACGGCAGGCCGGTCATCGCCCTGCATGGCTGGCTGGACAATGCCGCCACCTTCAGCCGGCTGGCGCCGCGCCTTCCGGGGTTGCGCATCGTCGCCCTGGACCTGCCCGGGCATGGCCATTCCGAGCACCGCCCGGCAGGCGCGGGCTACAACATCTGGGACTACGTGCACGACGTGCTGCAGGTCGCCGAACAGTTCGGCTGGCAGCGCTTCTCCCTGCTGGGGCACTCCATGGGGGCGATCGTCTCGGTGCTGCTCGCCGGCGCCATGCCCGAGCGGGTCGAGCGGCTGGCGCTGATCGACGGCGTGATTCCCTATACCGGCGAGGCGGACAGCGCGCCGCAGAAGCTGGGCGAAGCGCTCGCGGCACTGCTGGCCGTGGACGACAAGCGCAAGCCGGTCTACGCCACCTTCGAGCAGGCGGTGAAGGCCCGCATGAAAGGCGTGGGCGCGGTCAGCCAGGAGGCGGCCGAACGGCTTGCGCAGCGCGGGCTGATGCCGGTGCCGGGCGGGTACACCTGGCGCACCGATGCGCGGCTGATGCTGCCTTCGCCGCTGCGCCTGACGTACGCCCATGCCCAGGCGTTCGTCGCCCGGATCGCCTGTCCCGCCAGCCTGGTGCTGGCCGAGCAGGGCCTGATGACCCAGCCGCAAAGGCAGGCGTTCGTCGAAAGCCTGCCCTTCGCGGTACATCGGCTGCCCGGCGGGCATCACCTGCATCTGGACGACGAGGCGGGGGCGCAGGCGGTCGCGGCGGTGTTCCACCCGTTCCTGCACGGCTGAATACCTCCGGGGCGCTGCAAGACTCTGTCGCAAAGCCTTGCTTGACTTGCTTTTGCCAACTGGCGAGGCTGGGAGGCATCGTCCCAGCCGAGACACCGCAATGATCGAACCGTACAGTGCCGCGCCGCCCAATGGACACAGGATTTCCAATGCCCTGGAAGAGCCTGGTCCGGATTACCGGCCGTTCGTTTCGAGATCAGGCGGTGGCGACGAGCAGGTGAAAACCGCCCAGTCGATGGTGACCCGTTGAGGAGTCTTATGCGAGGAGCATGGATAGCCGGGCTGGCGCTCGCCGGCAGTGCCGCATGGGCGGCGGATGTGCCCGGCAGTGCCGATCTCGAGGTGCTGCCGCGTTTCGCCCAGGCGCAGATCATCGATTATCGGCAAGCGCAGGTGCAGGAGCGCCTGTATCCGCAGGATTCGATTCGTCGTATCAGCGGCAACCTGCGCATGGCGGCGCAGGTCGTGGCGTCCGGCAACCTGACCGCGATCACCTACCAGCTGCCCGCCGTGCACAGCGGGATCGAAGCCTTTACCCAGGCCCGTGGCGAGCTGCTGCGGCAGAACGCGGAATTGCTGTTCTGGTGCGAAGGCCGCGAGTGCGGCTCCAGCAGCCTGTGGGCCAATTCGATCTTCGGCAAGGCCATGCTCTATGGCCCGGAGGGTCAGCAGGCCTACTTGCTGGCGCGCCTGCCCGACGCCGCCGACAGCCTGGTGGCGCTTTACGGGGTAACCCGCGGCAATGGCCGGCCGTATCTGCATGTCGAACAGTTGCAGCCGGACCAGCCGCTGGACGAGGTCCTGCCGACCGCGGCCACGCTGTTGCGCCAGTTGCGCAGCACCGGCGAGTTGCGCCTGCCGCGCCTGGCGGACGAGCCGACGGCCGATTGGGGACAGCTGCTGGCCAATGTCCTCAGGCTGGACAGCACCATGCGCGTCAGCCTCGCCGGACGTGCCGCGGTCGCCTGGCGCGAGGCGCTGGTCGGCGAGCGGATTCGCGCCGCGCGGCTGGAAGTGGATGACTCGCAAGAGCCGGGTTTGCTCATCCGGCACTTGCGCTGATCCTTCGGGGCGGTTGCAATAGCCGCTTCGGCTGGCACGCCTTCGAAAGGCGCGCCGGCTTTTCTCGGTAGAGTGCCTGTGCATGCTCAACAATGATCGCCTGCTGGTGCAGATACTGCTTCTGGTTCTGCTGGGTGCCTGTCTCTGGGTGCTGGCGCCGTTCGCCTCGGCGCTGTTCTGGGCGGCTGTGCTGGCGTTCGCCAGTTGGCCGGTGATGCGCCTGCTGACGCGCCGCTTGAACGGCAATGCGACACTGGCGGCCGGGGTGCTGACCTTCGGCTGGATGGTGCTGGTGGCGATTCCGCTGGTCTGGCTGGGGTTCAACATCGCCGACTACATCCGCGAGGCCAATGCGCTGCTGCACAACCTGCAGGTCGACGGGCTGCCAGCGCCACCGCAGTGGTTTGGCGAAGTGCCGCTGGTCGGCGAGCGCCTGGTGGCGTTCTGGCAAACCGTGGACGAGCAGGGTACCGCGCTGATCGCCAGCATCCGCCCCTACATCGGTCAGGTCGCCAACTGGATGCTGGTGCGCAGCGCGCGGATCGGCGGCGGCATGCTCGAACTGGCGCTGAGCCTGGTGCTGGTGTTCTTCTTCTATCGCGACGGCCCGCAACTGGCGGCGTTCGTGCACAGCCTGCTGCATCGTCTGATCGGCAATCGCGCCGATCACTACCTGGAACTGGTCGCCGGAACGGTGCAGCGGGTGGTCAACGGCGTGATCGGCACGGCCGCGGCGCAGGCATTGCTGGCCTATATCGGCTTCCTCATCGCCGGTATTCCCGGTGCGCTGATGCTCGGCCTGCTGACCTTCGCCTTCAGTTTCCTCATGGTGCCACCGCTGATCTGGGGGCCGGCAGTCGCCTGGCTGGCCTGGCAGGGCGACTACGGCATGGCGATCTTCCTCGGCATCTGGGGCATGTTCATCATCAGCGGCGTGGACAACGTGCTCAAGCCGTACCTGATCAGCCGTGGCGGCAATCTGCCGCTGGTGGTGGTGCTGCTGGGCGTGTTCGGCGGCATCCTCGCCTTCGGTTTCATGGGCCTGTTCCTCGGCCCGACGCTGCTTGCCGTGGCCTATAGCCTGCTGGGCGACTGGCTGATCAAGGAAGTGCCGGAAGCGGCCCACAAGGACGCGGTGCCTGCGCCCCAGGTGCACGAAAGCGCCAAGCCGTAGGGGTAGTCGGGCGCGCGGCGGGCAGATCCGTGGGGCGGCGCTGAAGTGGGTAGGGTGGATGTCGCTTTTTACATCCACCGTGACGCGGCTCGGTGGATCGATGAAGCGCGATCCACCCTACAGCTCCTCTTCGTAGCGCACCAGGGCGTCATGGGCGACGATCCGGCCGAGTGCGATCAGCTCCGGCGCCTTGTAGAACTCGTAGAAGCGGCAGGCCCGCTTGGGGATGTTGACCAGCACGTTCGGCGGGTAGCCGGCGATCTTGTACTGGGCCAGCGATGACTGCATGACGTCGAAGCTCTGGTTGATCAGCTCCAGCAACGAGGCCGGGCCGGTGACATCGATCACCGTCGAGCCTTCCGCCGATTTCGGCGCGCTCTGGCTGGTGGGCGTCGTGGGCGGCTGGTCGCCGCGCATCAGTTCGTCGGCGCGGATGTCGCCGATCTGATCGGCCAGTTCGCTGTCATCCTTGCGCCAGAACGGGATGTGCGAGCTGATCGAACTCATCATCGCGTCGAAGCGCCCGGGGCGCTCGATTTCCGGCAGCGGATACTGCCTGTGGTTGTTGGCATTGAGGTTGACGGCGATGATCAGGTCGCAATGCGAGGACACCACCGGCACGATCGGCAATGGGTTGAGCAGGCCGCCGTCGACCAGCATGCGGTTGCCCTGCATCACCGGCGTGAACAGGCTCGGAATCGCCGCGGAGGCGCGCATGGCCAGCTCCAGGCTGCCTTCCTGGAACCAGATTTCCTGCTGATTGGTGAGGTCGGTGGCGACTGCGGTGAAGGGAATCGGCAGGTCTTCGATGGCGATCTTGCCGACCATGTCGCGGATGCGCCCGAAGACCTTTTCGCCGCGGATGGCGCCGAGGCTGAAGCTGGGGTCGACCAGACGCAGCAGGTCCAGGTAGTCGAGGTTCTCGATCCAGCTGCGGTATTCCTCGAGCTTGCCCGCCGCGTAGATGCCGCCGACCACCGCGCCCATGGAACACCCGGCGATGCAACCGATCTCATAGCCGCGTGCTTCCAGTTCCTCGATGACCCCGATATGCGCGTACCCCCGCGCACCGCCAGATCCCAGTACCAGTGCAACTTTCTTGCTCATGCGGTTCTCCCTGTGGCACTCGCGTTAGCTTCACGCTTGCTCGAGCCGGCTGCAAGGGGCTGATGCGCCTGTCGTAATGCCGCGGCTTGCCGTCGCCCGCCCTGGAGCCTGCCCGATGGATGCCGCATTCGGCGTATGCGGTGCCGCCTTTGCTACAATCGCGGCCCGTTTGCACGCGCCACGAGAGAGCCCCGATGAGCGAACCGATCCGCCTCACCCAGTACAGTCACGGCGCCGGCTGCGGCTGCAAGATCTCGCCCAGGGTGCTGGACGTGATTCTTGCCGGCAGCGGCGCGCAGAATCTCGACCCGCGCCTGTGGGTCGGCAACGCCTCGCGCGACGACGCGGCGGTGTACGGCATCGACGAGGAGCGCGGCGTGGTCTCGACCACCGACTTCTTCATGCCCATCGTCGATGACCCCTTCGATTTCGGCCGCATCGCGGCGACCAATGCGATCAGCGACATCTACGCCATGGGCGGCGACCCGCTGATGGCCATCGCCATCCTCGGCTGGCCGGTCAACGTGCTGCCGGCGGAAGTGGCCCGCGAGGTCATCGCCGGCGGGCGCGCGGTGTGCGATGCCGCCGGCATCCCGCTCGCCGGCGGCCATTCGATCGATGCACCGGAGCCGATCTTCGGCCTCGCCGTGACCGGCCTGGTGAACAAGCGCCAGATGAAGCGCAACGACACCGCCACCGTCGGCTGCAGGCTGTACCTGACCAAGCCGCTGGGCATCGGCATCCTCACCACAGCCGAGAAGAAGGCCATCTTGCGCGCCGAAGACGTGGGGCTGGCACGCGACTGGATGTGTACGCTGAACACCGCCGGCAGCCGCTTCGGCCAGCTCGCCGGGGTTCGCGCCATGACCGACGTCACCGGCTTCGGCCTGCTCGGCCACCTGGTGGAAATGGCCGACGGCAGCGGCCTGACCGCCGAGATCGACTACGCGCGTGTGCCGCGCCTGCCGGGGGTCGAGTATTACCTCGAGCAGGGCTGCGTCCCGGGCGGCACCCAGCGCAACTTCGACAGCTATGGCGAGCGCATCGCCACGCTCGATGATGCCCACAAACAGCTGTTGTGCGATCCGCAGACCAGTGGCGGCCTGCTGGTGGCCGTGGCGGCGGAAGGCGAGGCGGAGTTTCTCGCCGTCTGCGCCGGGCTCGGCCTGCAGCTCGAGCCCATCGGCCAGTTGGTCGAAGCGCGCGCCCATGCGGTCGAGGTGCGTTGATGCGCGGCGATACCGATGATTTTCGCGCGCTGTTTCTCGACGACGTACCGATGATGGATGCGCGCGCACCAGTGGAATTTTCCAAGGGGGCGTTTCCCGGCGTGGTCAATCTGCCGCTGATGAACGACAGCGAGCGGCAGAAGGTCGGCACCTGCTACAAGCAGCATGGCCAGAAAGCCGCGCTCGACCTGGGTCATCAGCTGGTTTCCGGCAAGGTCAAGGCCGAGCGGATGCAGGCCTGGGCCGATTTCGCCCGGGCCCATCCCGATGGCTACCTGTATTGCTTCCGCGGCGGGCTGCGCTCGCAGATCGTCCAGCAGTGGCTGAAGGACGAGGCGGGCATCGAGTATCCGCGAGTCATCGGCGGCTACAAGGCGATGCGCCATTTCCTGCTGGAAACGCTGGAGCAGGCGGTGCAGCAGTGCGATTTCGTTCTGGTCGGCGGCATGACGGGCACCGGCAAGACCGAGGTGCTGGCGCGGCTCGGCAACAGCCTGGACCTGGAAGGGTTGGCCAACCACCGCGGGTCCAGCTTCGGCAAGCGCGCCACGCCGCAGCCGGCGCAGATCGACTTCGAGAATGCCCTGGCGATCCGCCTGCTGAAGATGCGCGCCGCCGGTACCGAGCAGTTCGTCATCGAGGACGAAGCACGGCTGGTCGGGCGCTGCTCGATTCCGCTGTCGCTGTTCCACGGCATGCAGCAATTCCCCCTGGTCTGGCTCGAAGACAGCCTGGAGGGCCGGGTCGAGCGGATTCTCAAGGACTACGTGATCGACCTCTGCGCCGAATTCATCGCCGAGCAGGGTGAGAGCGGTTTCGCAGCTTTCGCTGAGCGTCTGCAGCAAAGTCTGGTCAATATCAACAAGCGCCTGGGTGGCGAATGCTACCAGCGGCTGGCGTTGATCATGGATCAGGCCCTGGCCGAGCAGGCGCGTAGTGGCGCGGTGGATCTGCACCGGGGCTGGATCGAAGGGCTGCTGAGCGAGTACTACGATCCGATGTACGCCTACCAGCGCGAAAGCAAGGCGGCGCGCATCGAGTTCGCCGGCGAACAGCAGGCGGTAGTCGAGTATCTGCAGCACCGCCGCGCGAGAAGCGATAGTGATTGCACAACAGCGAACTGAGGGATGATGCGATGAAGACCTGGCTATCCTTGCCCTTGCTGGCCCTGCTGCTGGCCGGTTGCGCCGGCAAGACCGCTTACCGTGACAGCTGTGCCGCGGAACTGGATGCGGCGTGGAAGGAGCAGAGCCTGGCGGAAGCCGAAGGCTTCGCCGGCACCGTGAGTTATTCCAAGGCGTTGGCCCTGCTCACCGGCGCCAAGACCCAGCAGCAGTTCGAGGCGTTCCGGGGCTGCACGCAGAAGGCGCAGAAGGCGCGCTTCTATCTGCGCGAGTCGCGGGCCGGGCGCTAGACGTCGCGGTTTTTTGGCCTCTGGCAGGCCAGCGGCCTGCACGAGGGCGCGCCTCCCACAGGGTTCGGGTGCACCGCCTGCTTTTGTTGGAGGCCGCGCCCGTTCCCGCCGTGTTTGCGGCATTCACCACATCCCTGTGGATTGCCCGCCTTCGGGGCGATGCTTTTCGGGCTTCAAGCTTCAAGCTCTCAGAGCAGCCAGCCGGCCCGTCGGCGCAGCCATTTTTCCAGCTCGACCACGGCCAGCAATACGCCAGCGGCCAGTAGGCAGATGCCCCAGGCCGAGAGGTCCAGCGTTTCGGTCGCGAACAGCCGCTGCAGGGGCGGCCACTGGGTGAAAGCCAGCTGCAGCAGCGCCAGCAATGCGACCATGCCCCAGACCATCGGGTTGTCGCGCAGGCCGAAGCGCGCCGGCGCATTGATCTGCCGGCTACTGAACAGATAGGCGATCTCGCAGGCCACCAGGGCGTTCACCGCCAGCGTGCGGCTGGCGTCCAGGCTCCAGCCCAGTTGCTGTGCATGGAGGAAGACGCCCATGCAGGCGGCGGTCATCAATACGGCGACCAGCAGCACCCGCCACAGCAACTGCAGGCTGAGCAGCGGTGCGCGCGGATCGCGGGGCGGCCGCCGCATCAGGTCGGCCTCGCCCGGCTCGAAGGCGAGGGCCAGCGCCAGGGTGACCGCGGTGATCATGTTCACCCAGAGGATCTGCAACGGCGTGATCGGCAGGGTCAGCCCCAGGGCGATGGCCACCAGCAGGACCAGGGCTTCCCCGCCGTTGGTGGGCAGGATGAAGAGGATCGATTTCTTCAGGTTGTCATAGACCGTGCGGCCTTCTTCCACGGCATGGGCGATGGTGGCGAAGTTGTCGTCGGCCAGGACCATCTGTGCCGCTTCCTTGGCCACCTCGGTGCCCTTGATGCCCATGGCCACGCCGATGTCGGCGCGCTTGAGCGCCGGCGCATCGTTGACGCCGTCGCCGGTCATGGCCACGCGCGCGCCGCAGGCCTGCAGGCGCTGCACCAGGCGCAGCTTGTGCGCCGGGCTGGTACGGGCGAACACGGTGGTGTCGCTCAGGCGTGCATCGAGCTGCTCATCGCTGAGATGATCCAGTTCGGCGCCGGTGAGCGGCGCCTGGCTTCCGAGACCGAGCCGGGTCGCGATGGCCGCGGCGGTGGCGGCGTGGTCGCCGGTGATCATCTTCACCGCGATGCCGGCGCGGTGGCATTCGGCAATGGCCTCGATGGCTTCCTCGCGCGGCGGATCGAGCATGCCGACCAGGCCCAGCAGCACGAAGTCGCCTTCGAGGTCCTGGTAATTCAGCTCGTGTTGTGGCGTGCCGAGGGGACGCATCGCCAGTCCGAGCATGCGCAGGCCCTGGCTGGCGCCCTCGGCCAGAACCCCGTGCCAGTGGGCCGGGTCCAGCGGCTCGGCGCAGCCAGCGGCCAACTGCCGGTTGCACACTTCCAGCAGCCGCTCCGGCGCGCCGACCAGGTAGATGAATCCATGGCCGGCATGGTCATGGTGCAGGCTGGCCATGCAGCGGCGTTCGGAACTGAACGGGATGCTGTCGACGCGCGGGACATGCGCATGCTCGTGGTCGGCCTGCAGGCCGAGCTTGCCGGCCAGGGTGAGCAGGGCGGCTTCGGTCGGGTCGCCGGTGATGCGCCAGTGCTGGCCGTCGCTCAGCAGGCTGGCGCTGTTGCAGAGCAGGCCGGCGCGAGCCAGTGAGCGAAGGTCGTCCGCCTCCCGGGGTTCGCAGAGCCGACCGTCATCGCCGCGGACCCGGCCCTGCGGCGCATAGCCGACGCCCTCGACCCAGTAGTGCCGGGTGGTGGTGAACACCTGCTGGACGGTCATTTCGTTGCGGGTCAGGGTGCCGGTCTTGTCGGAGCAGATCACCGTCACCGCACCGAGGCTCTCCACCGCCGGCAGGCGGCGGATGATCGCCTGGCGCCGCGCCATGCGCTGCACGCCCAGGGCAAGGGTGATGGTCAGGACGGCAGGCAGCCCTTCGGGAATGGCCGCGACGGCCAGGCCGACCGCCGCCAGCAGCATCTCGTCGCTCGAATAGCCGCGCAGGGTGACGCCGAAGGCATAGGTGCCCAGAGCCAGGGCGAGGATGACGAAGGTCAGCACCTTGGCGAAGCGCGCCATGTCGGCGAGCAGCGGCGTCTGCAGGCTGACGACTTCACCGAGCATGTGGCTGATTCGCCCCAGTTCGGTCTGGCCCGCGGTGGCCACGACCACGCCATAGCCGCTGCCGGCGCTGACCAGGGTGCCGGAGTAGGCCATGCTGCGCCGGTCGCCGAGGCTGGCATCGCTGGCCACCGGCTCCACCTGCTTGTCGCTGGGCAGCGATTCGCCGGTCAGCGCCGCCTCTTCGATGCGCAGATCGCGGCATTCCAGCAGGCGCAGGTCGGCGGGCACCCGGTCGCCGGCTTCCAGCAACACCATGTCGCCTGGCACCAGTTGCTCGGCGGGCACGCTGGTGGTTTGCCCGGCGCGGCGTACCTTGCTGTCGAGCGTCAGCATCTTCTGGATGGCCCGCATGGCCTGCTCCGCCTTGCCCTCCTGGATGAACCCGACGATGGCGTTGATCACCACCACGGCGAAGATCACGGCACTGTCGAGCCATTCGCCCAGGGCGAGGGTGACCAGACCCGCCAGGATCAGCACGTAGATCAGCAGGTTGTGAAACTGCAGCACGAAGCGTTTCAACGGGCCGTTGCCACGCCGTCGCGGCAGGCGATTGGGGCCGAAGGCGCGCAGGCGCCGCTGCGCTTCCTCGGCATTCAAGCCATTGGGCGAGGCGTCCAGATGCTGCAGGGTCTGCTCGGTGGGTTGCGCATGCCAGGCGTGTGGAACGGGTGTGGACATCGGATCCTCCTGACGACTCGGCAGACGTCAAGCCTAAGCGGTCGCGCGCAGCCGGGCATAGCGCTGGATCAAGGCCCGGGTCACAAACTCGTCACCAGGCGTTTCCCGTGCTTTGCCTGGCTGCCGATGGCCAGTAGCATCGGGGCGGACAAACAGAGGAGAGTTGCATGCGCACCCGATTGGATGCCTGTCTGCGAGCGGTCAATGAAGTATTGCTCGGCAAGGATGCCCAGGTGCGGCTGGCCCTGGCCTGTCTGTTGGCCCGTGGCCACCTGCTGGTCGAGGATATGCCGGGGATGGGCAAGACCACCCTGAGCCACGCCCTGGCCAAGGTGCTGGGGCTGGAATTCCAGCGCATCCAGTTCACCTCCGACCTGTTGCCCGGCGACATCCTCGGGACCTCGGTGTTCGACAGGGACAGCGGGCAGTTCGTCTTTCACCCGGGGCCGATCTTCGCCGAACTGATCCTGGCCGACGAGATCAACCGCGCCACCCCGAAGAGCCAGAGCGCGCTGCTCGAGGCGATGGAGGAAGGGCAGGTCACCATCGAGGGCGCCACCCGGCCGCTGCCCGAGCCGTTCTTCGTCATCGCCACGCAGAATCCGGTGAGCTCCGGCGGCACCTTCGCCCTGCCGGAATCGCAGCTGGACCGCTTCCTGATGCGCGTCTCGCTGGGTTATCCGGCCCGGGCGGCGGAAAAGGCCCTGTTGCTCGGCGAGGCCCGGCGCGACCTGCTGACCCGGCTGCAGCCGCTGCTCGAACAGGCCGAGCTGCTGGCGATCCAGGATGCGGTCGCCCGCGTGCGGGTCAGCGACGCGCTGGTCGACTACGTGCTGCGGCTGGCCGAAGCCACGCGTACCCAGCCGCAGTTCGCCTGGGGCCTGTCGCCACGCGGCAGCCTCGCGCTGCTGGCGGCGGCGCGCGCCTGGGCGTTTCTCGACGGGCGCGATTACGTGATCCCCGAGGACGTCCAGGCCGTGCTGCCGACGGTGGTCGGCCACCGCCTGCGCGAGCGCGCCGATGCCACCGGTCACGGCGGCGGTGCCCTGGTGCAATGGCTGCTGCGCGAGGTGCCGGCGCTCTGATGGCGGCGATTTCCCATACGCGCGAGCGACGTTCATGAGGCTGCTGCCGCGCTTTCGCGAGCGCTGGCTGCTGCGGCGGATTCCGCCGGCCTCCAGCGTGCGCCTCGATCAGCGGCGCATCTTCATCATGCCCACCGCCGTCGGCCTGGCCTTTTTCGTGGCGCTGCTGCTGATGCTGCTCACCGCGATCAACTATCAGAACAGCCTGGCCTATGGGCTGACCTTCCTGCTCGGTTCGGTCTATCTGGTCACCATCCTGCATACCTGGCGCAACCTCGCCGGGCTGGTGCTGCAGGCCGGCGGCGCCAGCGCGGCCTTCGTCGGCGAGCAGGCGCGTCTGCGTGTGCGCCTGGAAAGCCGCGGCCGCGCCTATCAGGCGGTCGCGCTGGGTTGGCCGGCGAGCGGCCTGCGCCTGCTGGATGTGCCGCCAGGTGGCACGGTGGAAATCGAGTTGAGCCTGCCGACCCAGCGCCGCGGCTGGCTGCGGCCCGGCCGGGTGCGGGTGGAGAGTCGTTTCCCGCTGGGGCTGCTGGTGGCCTGGAGCTGGATCGATCTGGAACTGGCGGCGCTGGTCTACCCGCGCCCGCTGGCCGGCGAGCGGCCGCAGCAGGGCGGCGCGCCGGACAGCGAGGAGGAGGGACTGCTGGCGCGTGCCGGAGGCGTCGACGATTACCAGGGGCTCGAACCCTGGCAGCCGGGCGATTCGCGCCGGCGCCTGCACTGGAAAGCCTATTCCCGCGGCCAGGGGCTGCTGGTCAAGCAGTTCGCCAGCCTGCTCGGCAGCGATCCTGTGCTGGATTTCGACGCTGTGCCAGGCGATACGGAGCAACGTCTGTCGTTGCTCTGCCATTGGGTGGTGCAACTGAGCGACCGCCAACAGCCTTTCGCGCTGCGCCTGCCCGCCGCAATGATCGGCCCGGACAGCGGCCAGGCGCATCTTGACGCCTGCCTGCGCGCGCTGGCCCTGCATGACCTGAACCTGGAGGGCGCGCGATGAGCGCGAAGCCGGGCATCCCGCGCAACAGCCTGATCTGGCTGCTGGTGGCGCAGGTGCTGGTGATCCTGCCGCACCTCGCGCACCTGCCGCTGTGGATCATCGGCCTCTGGCTGGGCTGCGCCGCCTGGCGGGTGCAGATCTTCCGCATGCGCGCACGCTACCCCAACAGCTGGCTGAAGGCGGCGCTGATGATCGGTGCCGGCTTCGGCGTCTACCTCTCGCGCGGCAGCCTGGTCGGGCTGGAAGCCGGCGTGGTACTGCTGATCGCGGCATTCATCCTGAAACTGGTGGAGATGCGCAGCCGCCGGGATGCGCTGGTGCTGATCTTCCTCGGCTTCTTCGCCGTGGTGACCAGCTACCTGTTCGAAGACGGCCTGCTGGCCGGTCTGTACAGCCTGCTGCCGGTCACGGCCCTGCTTGCCGCCATGATCGGCCTGCAGCAGAGCAGCCTGGTGACGCGGCCGTGGCCGACCGTGCGCCTGGCCGGTGCGTTGTTGCTGCAGGCCGTGCCGCTGATGCTGGTGCTGTTCCTGTTCTTCCCGCGGCTGGCGCCGCTGTGGTCGCTGCCGCAGCCGAGCGAGCGTGGCGTGACCGGCCTGGCCGATCATATGGCGCCGGGGGACATCGCCCGCCTGGGGCAGTCCGCGGCGCTGGCGTTCCGTGCCAGCTTCGATGGCGAAATCCCGCCGCGCGACCAGCTCTACTGGCGCGCGGTGACCTTCGAGCGTTTCGATGGCCGGCGCTGGTCGCAGTCCTTCGCCTCGCAGGTGCCGCAGGAGCCGGAGTGGGAGCCGGCCGGCGAGCCACTCGGCTACAGCATCGTCATGCAGCCCAGCGGCCAGCCCTGGCTGTTCGCACTGGACGTGCCGCGCCTGGAGCCGGGGCAGGCGCAGATGATGGCCGATTTCCACCTGCAGCGGCGCCAACCGGTGAACCAGCCGTTGCTCTACCGGGCGACCTCCTGGCCGCAGGCGCGACGCGAGGCCGGCAGTGCGCCGCGGAGCCTGGAGCGCGCCCTGCAGTTGCCGGAGCAGGGCAACCCGCGCAGCCGCGCCTGGGCCGCGCAGCTGCGGCGTAGCGCGCGGACGCCGCAGGCGGTGGTGGATGCGCTGCTGGTGCACTTCAATCGCCAGCCCTATCGCTACACCCTCACGCCGCCGCCGGTGGGCACGCATATCGTCGACGATTTCCTGTTCGACACCCGCAGCGGCTTCTGCGCGCACTATGCCGGCGCGATGACCTTCGTTCTGCGCGCCGCCGGCATTCCGGCGCGCGTGGTGGCCGGCTACCAGGGTGGCGAGGTGAATCCGGCGGGCAACTACCTGTCGGTGCGCCAGTTCGATGCCCACGCCTGGGTCGAATACTGGGTGGCCGGGCGCGGCTGGGTCAGTGTCGACCCGACCTTCCAGGTCGCCCCCGAGCGCGTCGAGCAGGGCCTGGAGCAGGCCCTGGCAAGCGAGCAGAGCTTCCTGGCCGAGGAGCCGATGTCGCTGCTGCGCTATCGCGACATCGGCTGGCTGAACGAATGGCGGCTGCGCTGGGACAGCCTCAATTACGGCTGGCAGCGCTGGGTGCTCAACTATCGGGGCGAGCAGCAGCTGCAGGTGCTGCAACGCTGGTTCGGCAGGCTCGACGGCCAGGCGCTCGGGCTTGGCCTGGTGGCGGCCGTGGCGCTGCTGGTCGGTGTGCTCGCCTTGCTGCTGTTCAAGCCCTGGCGGCGCGAGAGCGACGTGCAGCAGCGGCTGTTCCAGCGCTTCGAGCGGCTGCTGGCCCGGCATGGCGTGTGGCGGCAGGCGGGCGAGGGCGCGCGCAGCTTCGCCGCGCGTGCGGCGAGCATGCTGCCCGGCCAGGCGGCGGCGATCGTCGAATTCGTGCGGCTCTACGAGCAGCAGCGCTATGCGCAGCAGCCGGCGGCGGCAGACGAGCTTGCGCGGGCCTTGCGCCGGCTGCGGCGGGCACTGCCCTGGCGTTTCGCGCAGCCTGGCGAGCGTTCATGAGCGTGGCCAGCCATTTCCAGCCTGGATGATCCGGCATTTCATCCAGCACCTTGCGCATGTCGCACTCGCCTGCCCGCCGGCATGCCTTTAACATCGCTCGGCATAACAATCGACAGGAGGTGGCCATGACCCTTTCCGAGTTGCTCCAGGCCGTGCGTGACAACCCGCGTGACATCGTCGTCCCGGCCAGCTGGGGCCAGGGCCGGGCCGGCTTCGGCGGCCTGGTCGCCGCGCTGGTCTACGAGAGCATGCGCGCCAAGGTGCCGGAGGGCCGGCCGCTGCGCTCGCTGGCGATCACCTTCGTCGGGCCGCTGGCGCTCGACACCCCGGCGAGCTTCGAGGCCCAAGTGCTGCGCGAGGGCAAGGCGGTGAGCCAGATGCTCGGCCGCGCGGTGCAGGACGGGCAGGTGGTCACCATCGTCCAGGGCAGCTTCGGCGCCCCCCGCGCTTCGGCCATCGCCGTCGCGGCCGAAGCGGCGCCGGCGATGCCGCCGGTCGAGGCCTGTCAGGAACTGCCCTACGTACCGGGCGCCACGCCGGAATTCACCCGCTACCTGGCGATGCGCTGGGGCATTGGCGGGTTGCCTTTCTCGGGCAATACCTCCCGCGAGATGGGCGGCTGGGTGCGCCAGCGCGGCGACGTGCCGCGCGAGCCGATGACCGAGGCGCACCTGCTGGCGCTGGTCGATGCCTGGCCGCCGGCGGTGCTCTCGCATCTGCTGGGCTTCGCCCCAGGCAGTTCGCTGACCTGGACCGTCGAGTTCATCCAGCCGTTGCCGGCCGTGGACAGCCATGACTGGTGCATGTATCGCGCGCTGATCGAGCATGCCCGCGACGGTTATGGACACTGTGCCGCGGCACTGTGGACGCCTGCCGGCGAACTGGTGGCGCTGAGCCGGCAGACGGTGACGGTGTTCGGCTAGCGCTCTGGCGAAGGTGTTGCTGGTGCGCCCGACAGCGCGTTCGCACCAGCCTCTGGCCAGCGGTTACACCGCGTAACCGAGCACCCTCGGCAGCCACAGCGCGATCTCGGGAAAGATCGCCACCAGCAGCAGGGCGCTGCCCATGACCAGGACGAACAGCAGCGCCCAGCCCACCGTCTGTTCCAGGCGGATCTTCGCGACTTCCGCGGTGACCATCAGGTTGATCGCGACCGGCGGGGTGAACTGGCCGATGGCGATGTTCATCGCCAGGAGAATGCCGAACCACACCGGGTTCCAGCCGAAGTGCTGCATCACCGGAATCAGGATCGGCATCAGGATCAGGTAGATGGAGATCGCATCCAGCAGCATGCCGGCCAGCAACACCGCGATCATCACCAGGATCAGCAGCACCGTGCCGTTGTCCGACAGCGAGATGAGCCATTCGGCCAGATGGCGAAAGGTGCCGAGCATGGTCCCGGCCCAGGCGAAAATGCCCGCCAGGGCGATGATCAGCATGACCACGCCGGAAATCACCGCCGCCTCGCCACAGAGCCGCCAGAGGTTGCGCCAGTCCAGTTCGCGGGTGACGAACAGGCCGATCAGCACGCCGTAGGTCACGCCGGCCACGGCGGCTTCGGTCGGGGTGAACAGGCCGCTGCGCAGGCCGCCGAGGATCAGCACCGGCGCGAACAGCGCGGGCAGCGCCTGGCGGAAGCTCTCGCCCAGCGGGGGCCGCTCGGCACCTTCCGGGTTTTCCCAGCCGTAGCGCCGGGCCAGCAGCCAGGCCGGCACCAGCAGCACCAGCCCGGCGATGATGCCGGGAAAAAGCCCGGCGGCGAACAGCGCGCGCAGATCCACCCCCGGGACCACGATGGAATAGAGGATCAGCGCGATCGAAGGCGGAATCAGAATGGCGGTGGACGCCGAGGCGGCGATCAGCGTCGCCGAGAAGGGCTTCGGATAGCCGGCGCGGGTCATGCTCGGCAGCATCACCATGGCCACCGCCGCGGCATCCGCCGGGCCCGAGCCGCTCATCCCGCCCATGATCAGGCAGACCAGGATGGCGACCATCGCCAGGCCACCGTGGCGTGGGCCGATCAGGGCCTGGGCGAAGCGCACCAGGCGCAGCGCCACGCCGGACTTCTCGAACACCAGGCCGGTGAGGATGAACAGCGGAATGGCGATCAGCGGGTACTTGGCGACGCCGTTGTAGGTGTTGGTGCCGAGGGTGGCGAGCATGTCCGGCGAGAGCCCGGCGAGGATGCCGATGGCCCCGGACAGCGCCAGGGAAAAGGCCACCGGCACGCCGATCAGCAGCAACAGCAGGAAGCTGGCGAGCATCCACAGATCAGGGCTCATCGGCGAGCCTCCCGCGCAGGCGGTCGAGGGTCATCTGCGTCAGCCGCACCAGGATGCAGAGCGCCAGCAGCGGCAGCCAGACCACGTACCACCAGTTCGGCAGGCCGAGCCCGGGGGACTCCGAATCCCACTGGTATTCCTCCAGGGCGAACTGGCCGCCGAACCAGACCACCAGGCCCAGCACCGCGACGCCGGCGAGCCATTGCAGAAGAATCAGCGGCACACGCAGGCGCGGAAACAGCCGCTCGATGAAGCCGATGCGGATGTGACGGTTGCTGCGCATCGCCACCGAAGCGCCGGCGAAGGTCAGGATGACCAGCAAAAACACCGAGAGCTCTTCGGTGAAGGCGAAGGAAGCATTGGTGAAATAGCGCACCACCACGTTGGCCAGGCTGATCAAGGCAATGATCACCAGCGCCAGGGTGGCCAGCACGCGCTCGAGGCGCGCGTCCTGTCGATTGTTCATGGGTTTCCTCGAATCCCGACGGCGAGCGCCGCCGGGGTAGAACGGTTTACTCGGCGATGGCGGTGCGAGCGGCTTCCACCAGCTCGGTGCCGATCTTCGGCGTCCACTTCTCATGCACGCTGCGGGTCGCCTCGACGAAGGCCTGATGTTGCTCGGCCGTCAGCTCGACGACCTCGACGCCGCGCTCGCGGATGTCGGCCAGGCGCTGGGCCTCGCCGCTGCGCGACAGCTCGATCTCCCATTGTCCGGCATCGATGGCCGCCTGGCGCAGCAGCTCGCGGTCGGCTTCGGGCAGCTGCTTCCAGACCCGCTGGTTGACGGCGAAGATCAGCGGGTCGGCCATGTAGTGCCAGAGGGTCAGGTACTTCTGCCCGACCTGATCGACGCGCGCCACGTCGAATACCGAAATCGGATTTTCCTGGCCATCCACCGCGCCGGTGGTCAGCGCCGGCTTGGCGTCGGCCCAGCTCATCTGCGTCGGGTTGGCGCCCAGCGCGCTGAAGGTGTCCTGGAACAGCGGCGAGCCGACCACGCGAATCTTCAGGCCCGCGAGATCCGCCGGCGTGGTTACCGGCTTGGCGGAGTTGGAAATTTCCCGGAAGCCGTTCTCGGCCCAGGCCAGCGGGACGATGCCGCGTTTCTCGATGGCGGCGAAGGCCATCTGGCCGGCCTCGCCCTGGGTGATGGCATCCAGGTCCCGGTTGTCGCTCATCAGGAAGGGCAGGGAGAACAGATTGAGCTCCGGCACCTGCGGCGACCAGTTGATGGTCGAGCCGACGGCCATGTCGATCAGCCCGGAGCGCATGGCGGAGAATTCCTTGGTCTGGTCACCCGCGACCAGTTGCGCGTTGGGGTAGACGCGCAGGGTGATCTCGCCCTTGGAGCGCTCGTTGACCAGGTCGGCCCACTTCTGGGCGGCCTGGCCCCAGGGGAAGGCGTCGGAGAGCACGGTGGATACCGAATATTCGCGGGCGGAGGCGGTAAAAGCGGCAGACAGGGCGGCAGCGGCGGCCAGCGCGGTGAGGCAGCGGGTCAGTTTCATGGGGCGTCCTTGTTCGGATCGGTCTTTTTTGATTTGCGTCGGCGAACGCCGGGCACTGCGGGACAGCGACCGGCAACAGCGATGGCGGGATGAGGCCACCGGGGACGCGCGGATGGCGCGAAGGACGCGGCTGGCTGCGGAAGGGTAAATGCAGCGAGACTCGCAAGGCGTCACGGTAGCCGCACGCCTTGTGGGCGAACGGCGGGTTCGGGCAACTATCGCAGAAGCCGCTGGCGAGCGCCATGACCGGGGGCGAGGACGTACCGACGGGCTTGGCCGGCGCAGCAGGTCCGCCCGGAAATGGCGGCGGCGTGCTGCGCAACCGCCTTCAGTAGCGAACGTCGATGCTGATCGCGGTGGTACCGCCGCCCACGTTGAATGCGCTGTCCTTGAATGCCGGCGGGCCCATCACTTCGGGATTGTTCGACAGGCCGTAGCCTTCGATGGGGAACATGCCGAAGCGCCGGTCCAACTGACCGTTGGCGTTCTCGTCGTGATAGGCCATGACGGCGTATTCGCCCGGCTCCAGCCCGCTGAACGCCACCTCGACCGTACCGACTGTAGCCGCCGCCTGCTGCACCGCAAGGGCCTTGGCTTCCTTGCGGAAGGTGTCCGGTTGCCGGTAGAGGCCGACCCGCACCGTTCCGCGCTCATGCTGGATGCCGACCAGGGCGATCTTCAGGCTCTGCGTGTCCGCCAGGCTGCTGCCCGCGGTGGCGAGCCCGAGCAGTAGAACCAGAAAATATCGTGTCATTCGATCCTCCGTACTTCATCGACCGTTGCGGTGCGCCGATCGCACCAGGCGCAGCATACGGTTTCACCGGCGATCGGTGCGGTAGATCTTTTCCGGATTCATTTTCGGGCTCCACGGCAGGCCGGAGTTCTGCCAACCGTTGTGCAGGCGGAAACCGGCCTGCGGCCCTTCGCCGATGGCCGAGCCCTGGAAGCCATGGACCACGTAGCGGGCGTTGGGGAAGCCGTTCTCGCGCAGGAAGTCCGCGCTCGGTTTGCCGCGTTCGCTGCCCGAGCGGCACAGGGTGATGATCTCGGTGTCGGGGCCCAGCCCGCGCTTGTCCAGTTCGGCCTGGATCTGCGCGATGAAATCCGGATTGCGGCTGGTCTGGAAAGCTCCGCGTTCCTCGTTCCAGGTGTTGCGGTCGACCAGCAAGTAGGGGACGTTGACGTCCACCACGTCGGTGAAGCCGACGAACATGATTTCCACCGGGTCGCGTACGTCGACGAAGAGCACCGGCGCATCTTCCTGCTGGGCTCGGGTGTAGGCGTCCTGTGGGGAAATCTCGAGCTCGACCGCCTGGGCGGCGAACGCCAGCAGGCTGAGCGAGGCAATGATCAGTAAAGGCTTCATCGAGGTACTCCAGGGGTTGGCATCGGTTGGCTGGTCGGCAGTCTCGAGCGCTGATCGTATACCGGTAGGGGTATGTTTCCAAGCCGAAACCCTGTTCGGTCATCATCGGTAATGATCTGTAGCAAGGTTGCCGTCGGTAATGACTTGCAGGGTGATTCGCTGAGCTAGTCTTTCCTGACCACGGTCATGGAAAATCGTGTAACGAGCATTCAGGCTCGGGTCGCCGGCGGCAGGCAACGCGCTGCCTTTTCACTGTGACATGAGGGAGACTTGGCGATGAAGATCGAGCGATTCGAAGACCTGGTCGACTGGACGCGCGATACCCACAACCTGCTTGCCAGGTGCATGGCCCGCTGTTCCGACAAGCATGAGGAAACACGCGCCAAATGGCTGCTGGTGTACCTCGCCGATCACGAGCGCGCGTTGGCCGAAACCATCGACAAGGTCGAGAAGCATGCCGACCCCAAGGCGCTGCACACCTGGATCTACGACTATCTGGTGCGCAACCCCGTACTGCGCGGCCAGGCCTGCAAGGCGTACGACACCATGAGCGTCGAGGAGATCTCGCTGGATATCTTCACCATCCACAACCAGGTCATCGATCTCTATCGCTCCCTGGCGCGTCGCGCCGAAATCGATGGCGCCCGTGACCTGGCCGAGGACCTGCTGCATCTGGAAGAGCACGAGACCATGCGCCTGGCCCAGCAGGTCAATCGCATACACGAGATGTAGCGGCGCAAGCGCCCGTAGCGTTGGGGAGTGCGGGCGCACAGCGATCGTTTCGAGCATACTGCCTCGCCAAAGCCGGATGGCGATCAAGAGGCGGTGGATGTTCGAGCTTTCCGGTTATCTCGGCCTTTTCCTGGCAGCCTTCGGTGCTGCCACGTTGTTACCCATGCAGTCCGAGGCGGTGCTGGCCGGCCTGCTGCTGTCCGAGCGCTACGTGGTATGGGCGCTGGTCGCGGTGGCCAGCGCGGGCAATGTGCTGGGGTCGCTGGCGAACTGGCTGCTCGGCCGCTACGTCGAGCATTTTCGCCACAAGCGCTGGTTTCCGGTCAACGAGCGGCAACTGGCGAAGGCGCAACAGCGCTATCACCGCTACGGGCGCTGGACGCTGCTGCTCAGTTGGGTGCCGATCATCGGCGATCCGCTGACGCTGGTCGCCGGCGTCATGCGCGAGCCGCTGTGGAGTTTCGTGCTCATCGTTGCGTTGGCCAAGACGGCGCGCTACCTGCTGGTGATGGGCTTGACCCTCGGCTGGATGTGAGGCGAGAGTCTGCCGCATGGATATCGAATCTTCATCCCCGCCGGGCAGGCATGAAACTACCGCTACGGCCGCCAGCACCGCCAAGGACAGCATCTCCGTGCGACTGGTGGAAGAGGCGCTGCTGGGCTTCGTCCGGCCCGATCTGTCGGCCGCGCAGTTGCTGGACGAAATCGGCCTCGACGCCACCTGCCTGCAGGATCCGGACGGCCGCATGGATGTCGGCGACTACACCCGGCTCTGGCTGCGCCTGGCCCGGCGCTTCGACGACGAATTCTTCGGCATGGACCCGCACCGCCTGCGCTCGGGCAGCTTCGTCTTCCTCAGCCGCAGCTGCATCCAGCAGCCGACGCTGGAAAAGGCGCTGGTGCAGGCGCTGAGCTTCCTCGGCCTGGCGCTGGAGAATTTTCGCGGCAAGCTGATCCGCAGCCAGAGCCTGGCCGAGGTGGTGCTGCGCGAGCGTACCGCCGAACCCGGCCGCGCCTTCTGCTACTTCACCTTCTGGATGCTGCTGCACGGCCTGGCCTGCTGGCTGGTCGGGCGGCGCATTCCGCTGCTCGCCGTCGAGCTGCGCTGCGCCGAACCGGCGTACACCGACGACTACCGCGTGATGTTCTCCGACAACCTGCGCTTCGCCCGGCCCTCGACACGGATCATCTTCGCCGCCGAGGTGCTCGACCTGCCGATCCGCCGCAGCGAGAGCGAGCTGCGCAGCTTTCTCGCCGAGGCGCCGGCCAACATCCTGGTGCGCTATCGCGATACCAGCAGCCTGGCCAGCCGCATCAAGCAGCACCTGCGCAGCCTGCCGGCCGAGCGCTGGCCGGACAGCGAGACGCTGGCGCAGGAACTCTGCATGTCCGCCTCGACCCTGCGCCGTCGGCTGGCGGAGGCGGCGCAGCCGTACCAGACCATCAAGGATGCGTTGCGCCAGGAAATGGCCACCGAATGGCTGGCCGATGCCTCGGTCAGCTACGGCGAGATCGCCGAGCGACTGGGCTTCGCCGATGTCAGCTCGTTCTACAAGGCATTCCGCAAGTGGACCGGGATCAACCCGGGCCACTACCGCAACCTGATTCTCGCGCCGGCGCGCGGCTGATTTCTCGACAGCACATTGGTGGGCTGAAGCCCACCCTACGCGTTCTTTCGCCGAACACTCGTAGGGTGGGCTTCAGCCCACCGGCATGGGGCCGCGCGTACGTCTCCACATCGATGTAATTGCCTTTTGCCATTGGCCAAAACGGTCAGGCAGGTTGAATAGATCGACCATTGCCGCACCCGTGTCGCTGTCTAAAGATGGTCCCGGCTTCGCACCGAATAACAACAAGCACGGGAGAGAGCCATGCAGATTCGCGACAACGTGTTCCTCATCACCGGCGGCGCCTCCGGGCTTGGAGCCGCGGCCGCCGAAGCGCTGGTGGAGGCGGGTGGCAAGGTGTTGCTCGTCGATCTCGACGAAGCCGCCGCCATCGCCCGGGCCGAAGCGCTCGGCGCCAATGCCTTCGGCGTGCAGGCCGATATCCGCGATGAAGAAGCTGCGCGCCGTGCCGTGACGGTGGCCCGCGAGCGCTTCGGCGCCCTGCACGGGCTGGTCAACTGCGCCGGCGTCGCCGGTGGCGAGAAGATTCTCGGTCGCCACGGGCCGCACGGGCTGGACAGCTTCAGCCGCATCGTCGGCATCAACCTGATCGGCAGCTTCAACATGCTGCGCCTGGCCGCCGAGGCCATGGCCGAGAACACCCCGGGCGAGAACGGCGAACGTGGCGTGATCGTCAATACCGCTTCGATCGCCGCTTTCGACGGGCAGATCGGCCAGGCCGCCTATGCCGCCTCCAAGGGCGGCGTGGTCAGCATGACGCTGCCCGCCGCGCGCGAACTGGCGCGCTTCGGCATTCGGGTGATGACCATCGCGCCCGGCGTGTTCGAGACCCCGATGATGGCCGGCATGACCGAGGAGATCCGCGCTTCGCTCGCCGCCGACGTGCCGTTCCCGCCACGCCTGGGGCACCCGGCCGAATATGCCGCGATGGTCCGCCACATTTTCGAGAACGGCATGCTCAACGGCGAGGTGATCCGCCTCGACGGCGCCTTGCGCATGGCCGCCAAGTGAAGGAAGCGAAGATGAAAGATGATCCCATCGTAATCGTCAGCAGCGCCCGCACGCCCATGGGCGGATTCCAGGGCGATCTCAAAGGCCTGAGCGCGCCCGAACTGGGCGCCGCCGCGATCCGCGCAGCGGTCGAGCGCAGTGGTTTGCCGCCGGAAAACGTCCAGGAGGTGCTGATGGGCTGCGTGCTGCCCGCCGGCCTCGGCCAGGCGCCTGCACGCCAGGCGGCGCTGGGCGCGGGGCTGACCCGGGCCACCACCTGCACCACGCTGAACAAGATGTGCGGCTCCGGCATGCAGGCGGCGATCCTCGCCCACGACCTGCTGCGCGCCGGCAGCGCCGACATCGTCGTCGCCGGCGGCATGGAAAGCATGTCCAATGCACCCTATCTGCTGGACAGGGCGCGGGCCGGTTACCGCATGGGCCATGGCCGCGTGCTGGATCACATGTTCCTCGACGGCCTCGAGGATGCCTTCGACAAGGGTCGGCTGATGGGCACCTTCGCCGAGGATTGCGCCCAGAGCCACGGTTTCAGCCGCGAAGAGCAGGACGCCTACGCGCTGGAATCCCTGCATCGTGCCCGATCGGCCATCGCCAGCGGTGCCTTCGCCGAGGAAATCGTCGTGCTGCAAACCCCCCAGGGCAAACAGCAGCGTCTGATCCGTGACGATGAACAGCCGCCCAAGGCGCTGCCGGAGAAAATCCCCAGCCTCAAGCCGGCGTTCCGCGAGGGCGGCAGCGTCACCGCCGCCAACTCCAGCTCGATTTCCGATGGCGCCGCGGCGCTGCTGCTGATGCGCCGCTCCGAAGCCGAGCGCTGGGGCCTGCAGCCGCAGGCGCTGATCCGTGGCCATGCGGCCTTCGCCGACGCGCCGAACCTGTTCCCGACCGCCCCCATCGGCGCGATCCGCAAACTGCTGGAGCGCACCGGCTGGGGCATCGGCGAGGTCGACCTGTTCGAGATCAACGAGGCTTTCGCCGTGGTCGCCATGGCCAGCATGCGTGAGCTCGGGCTGGACCATGCCAGGGTCAACGTCAACGGCGGCGCCTGTGCGCTGGGCCATCCGATCGGCGCTTCCGGTGCGCGCATCCTGGTGACCCTGCTCTCGGCGTTGCGTGCCCGCGGGCTGCGACGCGGGGTGGCGGCCATCTGCATCGGCGGCGGGGAAGCCACCGCCATGGCCGTCGAACTGCTCTGAGGAGGCGCCCATGCTGCCCAATGAAGATCAACGCGCGATCGCCGAGATGGCGCGGCAGTTCGCCCGCGAGCGGCTCAAGCCCTTCGCCGAGCGGTGGGACCGCGAGCACCGCTATCCGGCCGAGGCGATCGGCGAGATGGCCGCGCTCGGCTTCTTCGGCATGCTGGTGCCGGAGCAGTGGGGCGGCAGCGACACCGGCTACCTGGCCTATGCCATGGCGCTGGAGGAGATCGCCGCGGGCGATGGCGCCTGCTCGACCATCATGAGCGTGCACAACTCGGTGGGCTGCGTGCCGATCCTGCGCTTCGGCAACGACCAGCAGAAGCGCGACTTCCTCACCCCGCTGGCGCGCGGCGAGCAGATCGGCGCCTTCGCCCTGACCGAGCCGCAGGCCGGCTCGGATGCCAGCAGCCTGCGCACCCGCGCCCGGCGCGAGGGCGACCATTACATCCTCGACGGTGCCAAGCAGTTCATCACCTCCGGCAAGCACGCCGGCACGGTGATCGTCTTCGCGGTGACCGATCCGGATGCCGGCAAGCGCGGCATCAGCGCCTTCATCGTGCCCACCGACAGCCCCGGCTACCAGGTGGTGCGGGTCGAGGACAAGCTCGGCCAGCATGCCTCCGATACCTGCCAGATCGCCTTCGAAGGCCTGCGCGTACCGCTCGCCAACCGCCTCGGCGAGGAGGGCGAGGGCTACCGGATCGCCCTGGCCAACCTCGAGGGCGGGCGCATCGGCATCGCCGCGCAGGCGGTCGGCATGGCCCGTGCCGCGTTCGAGGCGGCGCGCGACTATGCCAACGAACGCGAAACCTTCGGCAAGCCGATCATCGAGCACCAGGCGGTGGCCTTCCGCCTGGCCGACATGGCGACCCGGATCGCCGTGGCGCGGCAGATGGTGCACCACGCCGCCGCCCTGCGCGAAGCCGGCCGGCCGGCGCTGGTGGAGGCCTCGATGGCCAAGCTGTTCGCTTCGGAGATGGCCGAGCAGGTCTGCTCGGCGGCGATCCAGACCCTCGGCGGCTATGGTTATCTGGCCGATTTCCCGGTGGAGCGCATCTACCGCGACGTGCGGGTCTGCCAGATCTACGAAGGCACCAGCGACATCCAGCGCCTGGTGATCGCGCGCAATCTCGGAGGGCCGCACTGACTGATGCCGATCCGATAAAGCTTTTTAGCCACTCGGTGGCTATGGCACAGGGCGCTTTTGCAGGAGCCAGCTTGCTGGCGATCGGCGGTTCATCCGCATCGCCCCGACACAGGCCGACATTTCACGGCAACAAACGCTTAACCGGCTCGTATTAGCCGGACTGACCCCACCGCATGCGTGCCGTAGCGAGGGGAGCGACAACCGTAACCAGTGAAACGATGCCGGTAGAACGCGTTTCCTCGACCGGCGCTTCGAAAATAAAAACAAGACGAGGTAGGAAACATGCAACCAGGTCTGATGCAGAATGCCCCCCTGTTGATCAGCAGCATTCTCGTACATGCGGTGCGCGCCCATGGCGACCGCGAAATCGTCTCGCGGCTCGTCGACGAGCCGATGTGGCGCTACGACTATTCGGGCCTCGCCACGCGCGCGGCGCAGGCCGCCTCGATGCTGCGAAAGCTCGGCATCGGTCCCGGCGACTGCGTGTCGTCGCTGGCCTGGAATACCCATCGCCACTACGAACTGTTCTTCGCCGTACCGGGCATCGGCGCCGTGCTGCACACCGCCAACCCGCGGCTGTCCGACGAGCAGATCGTCTACACCCTCAACCATGCCGGCAGCCAGGTGCTGCTGTTCGACAGCAGCTTCGCCGACTGCGTCGCAAGGCTGCGGCCGCGGCTGGGCAATATCCGTCATTTCATCGAACTCGCCGTTCAGCCGACTTCCTCGCTCGCCGACGTGCAGGGCTATGAAGGCCTGATCGCCGCCGAGCAGCCGCTGGACTGGCCGCAATTCGACGAGAACGCTGGCGCCGTGCTCTGTTATACCTCCGGCACCACGGGCGATCCGAAAGGCGTGCTCTACAGCCACCGTTCGGTGGTGCTGCACGCCATGGCGGCGGGGCTTTCCAGCGCCTTCGGGCTGTCCGCCTTCGACTGCATCATGCCGTGCTCGTCGCTCTACCACGGCACCGCCTGGGGCCTGCCGTTCGCCGCGGCGATCAACGGCTGCAAGTTCGTCCTGCCGTGCGACAAGATGGACGGGCCGAGCCTGCAGCAACTCATCCAGACCGAGGGCGTGACGCTTTCCGGCGGCGTGCCGACCATCTGGACCCTGTACCTCGCCCATCTGGAGCGCAGTGGCGAGGATTCCGGCACCCTGCAGCGGCTGGTGATCGGCGGTTCCGCCGTGCCGCGCGCGATGGCCGAGACCTTCCAGACCCAATACGGCGTCGCGGTCTGCCAGCTCTGGGGCATGACCGAGACCAGCCCGCTGGGCGTGGTGGCGACGCCGACGCCGAAGCTCGCCGAGCGCGGCCAGCAAGCCACCAACGACACCATCTGGACGCGCCAGGGGCGCCTGCAATTCGGCATCGAGCTGAAGGTGGTCGACGAGCAGGGTCGCGAGCTGCCGTGCGATGGCATGAGTTCCGGCCGCCTCAAGGTGCGCGGGCCCTGGACGGTCGAGCGCTACTACCGCAGCGAAGCCAGTGCGCTGGACGAGGACGGCTGGTTCGACACCGGCGACATCGCCACCCTGGATGCCGACGGTTTCATGCGCATCACCGACCGCAGCAAGGACGTGATCAAATCCGGCGGCGAGTGGGTCAGCTCCATCGACATCGAGAACGTCGCCGCCGCCTGTCCGGGAGTGAAAGTGGCGGCGGTGGTCGGTGTGTTCCATCCGAAATGGGAAGAGCGCCCGGTGCTGGTGATCGAGCCGCACGGCGATGCCGAGGTCAGCGTGGAGAAGATCCTCGCCCACCTGGAGCCGAACATCGTCAAGTGGTGGATGCCCGATGCGGTGATCTTCGACGCGGTGCCGCTGACCGCCACCGGCAAGATCGACAAGAAGGTGCTGCGCGAGCGCTACCGCAACCACCTGGTCGAGAGCCAGGCGAACGCAGTTAACCAGTAAGGCCTGGCTGCGAGTAATGCCGTTCGAATAAAGCGTCAGACATTGCATCTCCCCTCTCCCGCAAGGGGAGAGGGGCTCATGTGCTCAACTGGCAGATAACTGAACAGCATTACGGCTGCGAGCAGGCCTGGGGGGAAATCGATGACGGAGCGTTGTGAATCCCGGCAGGGTCCCCTGCTGGGCCTGCGGGTGCTGGAATTCGCCGGAATTGGGCCGGGGCCGCATTGCGCGATGCTGCTGGCGGACATGGGCGCCGAGGTGCTGCGTATCGAGCGCGAAGGCGGCACCGGCTGGCCGAACCCGGTGGTCGATCGCGGACGCAAGACGCTGACGCTGGACATCCGCAGCGCGGCCGGTCGCGCGCGCTGCCTGGAGCTGGCGCAGGATGCCGATGTGCTGATCGAAGGCTTCCGCCCCGGGGTCATGGAACGGCTGGGGCTGGGGCCGGACGAACTGCTGGCGCGCAACCCCCGGCTGGTCTACGGGCGCATGACCGGCTGGGGCCAGAGCGGGCCGCTGGCGAAGGCGGCCGGGCACGACATCAACTACATCGCGCTGACCGGCGCGCTGGCGGCGATACGCGGCGAGAGCGGGCCGGCGGTGCCGCCGCTGAACCTGGTCGGGGATTTCGGTGGCGGCTCGCTATACCTGACCGTCGGCATTCTCGCGGCGCTGTGGGAGCGCGAACGCTCCGGCTGCGGCCAGGTGATCGATGCGGCGATCGTCGATGGCGTATCGTCGCTGATGAGCTTCTTCGCCGGCCTGCTGCCTGACGGCCGTATCGACCTGCAGCGCGAGCGCAACCTGCTGGGCGGCGCCGCGCCCAATTACCGCTGCTATCGCTGTGCCGATGGCCGCGAGATCGCCATCGGCCCGCTCGAACCGCAGTTCTGGCGCGAGCTGCTCGAACGCATCGATGCACCGGAAATACTCTGGCGCGGCTGTGCCGATTCGGCCGGGTGGCAAGAGCAGGGCAGGGTGCTGGCGCAGCTCTTCGCCAGCCGCACCCAGGCCGAGTGGTGTGCCTTGCTGGAAGGCAGCGATGCCTGTTTCGCCCCGGTGGTGCCGCTGGAGGAGGCGGCGGCGCATCCGCATCTGCGCCAGCGCGGCGTCTACCAGGAGCTCGACGGCCTGTTGCAGGTGGCGCCTGCGCCGCGCTTCTCGCGAACCCCCGGCAAGGCACGACGAACCTTGCGCGCCCAACCGGACGTCGGCTGGGATTGAATTCCCTGCAATGAACCGGAGGGCTCGGCGCAGCATGCGCAGGCTGGGGCGGGCGAACTGCCTGTGTAGGAGCCCGGGGGACGCCGAGTCCTTGCTGGCAATCATCGGCAATGGTGGCCGGGATCGCGGCAATGCATGGACAAACGAACTTCCAAGACAGCCCACTGGGCGCCCCCACCCAACCTACGACCTGAAAGCCAATCGCCGCACTTGATCGTATAAAAAGAATTATTAAACGAGCGGTCAGCTTATTCTGATACGGCAGCGGCAAGAACCCGTCGTGCGGGCGGTTTGTTCTTCATGCCGGATATTCGTATCCATTTGGACATGGGCTCGAACGAGCATTCCAGAATATGCTCCACCTATGTAGCAATCGCCTTTGGCCGTGTGCGGTAAGGCAAGTGAAATCGATGTCGTGCCCCTGTGAGGGGCGCTGTAACAGGCGATCTAGACGAGCCGCACGTCGGCTTGCATTGCGTGTTCACGCGAGCTGACTAACATGAAAGCAGTGGCTGCTTATTACAACAAAAACGGGGAGTCAAACGTCATGAATAATTATGCCGAAGATGTAGTAGCGCTCGAACTGTGCCGCTTTCTTGCTCACTGTGTCGCTGCGTTTGTTGTCGTTGGAATGTTGTTCATAGGACTCATCGGGTCGTGGATCGTGGCCCTTGAGGTTGGTGTCGTACCCCTGCTCGCTATTGCGGCCTGCGACCTCATCGCTCGACGGAAGGAAAATCCTGCGCAAACAGTGGATGCCTGACCTACCGGCGATCGAGCAAATCGCCTCGACGCAGTGAATGGTTTGGTAACCACGCAACCGGCGGCTTGGCAGCTTGAGGCATGCCAAGCCGCTTCGCGTTCTCGCCGTCCGAAATCCTGCCTTCGTCCATTGCGCCGCGTTCCTGCCCATTACCACCATCCCTCCTCGCTGCAGCTGAGCGGGTAACAGCACCGTGATCCCCGCAGGTGTTACCTCATGTGAACCCTGTAACGGCAGCTGGGGCGCGCGGTAACGTGGCGCGGCCTCTTCTTGCTGCGCTGGCGCTGGCTGAAAATCATAACCTATTGATATTTAAGGATTTTGAAAAGTTGGCACGCCGCCTGCTTTGTCATGCGCACAACAAAAACAAGAAAGCTGAACTCATAACAAAAACAACACGTAACGACTCCGACATAATAAAAATAATCGCGTGGAGGCGTAGCAAACTGATTCTTTTGGAGAAGATTGCCCGACAGGTCTCCTGTCGACCGGACCGAGAACGACAAAACTGCCTAAAGGCAGCGCCAGAACCGGTTGAGCCCGCAAGGGCAGTGGCAACATCAGCGACCAAAATAATCCGTTTGTTCTTCGAGTCCCGTATGGGACGGCTTGCGGGCCTCAAGCCCGGCCGGGTTGCGAACAAGAACAACAAGCCCGTCAGCAGAAAAAGAACAAAGCAACACGCCCTGAAGGGGAGCCTCGATGGCTCCCCTTTTTATTGGCTGCGGTCATCCGGTTCCGTCGAATAACCGACGAGACTGAGGTTGATTGGTGGGCTTCAGCCCACCGAGACCCGGGAGCCCTGCGATAGAAAGCCCATCTCAGAGCATGTAGGGTGGGCTTTAGCCCACCAACGTGGCCGCGAGGATGCGCCCCGCCTGCTACCAACAAGACAGCACTACGGCTGACCGCTGACCAGGCGGCGTCTCCCGCTCATGGCACCGATACCCCTAAAGTGGATAGTTCGCCAATTCGCGCGCGATGAGCAGCCGCTGGATCTCGCTGGAGCCTTCGTAGATCTGGGTGATCCGCGCATTGCGGTAGCAGCGCTCCACGGGGTAGTGCGTAGGTTGGGTTGAGCGCAGCGAAGCCCAACAGGCGTAGCATCAGGCCATGCCGCTGTGGAGACCGTCCGTTGGGCTGGCTGGCTCCCGGCTCCAGGGGCGTGTTGGGCTTCGTCGCTACGCTCCTCAACCCAACCTACGTGCTGAAGCGGATCGCCAGCCGGCCCACCCTACAAGGCGTCGAGCTTTCCCCGGACCGCCTGGTAACAGCTAACAAGGACATAGCCTTCTTATTTGTGGTGCAGCCTTTTCAGGCTTCAGGCTTCAGGCTTTTGGCAGCCCTGCGGCCTGCAATCGCCGCGAGGGCGCGCCTCCCACTGGTTCGGTGTGCACCGTCCGCTTTTGTGGGAGGCCCGCCCTCGGGGCGATGCTTTTCAAGCTTCAAGCTTCAAGCTTCAAGCTTCAAGCTTCAAGCTTCAAGCTTTCCGGCAGTCCGGCCCGCCCGCTCCCGGCTACAAGGAATAATTCGCCAGCTCGCGCGCGATGAGCAGCCGCTGGATCTCGCTGGAGCCTTCGTAGATCTGCGTGATCCGCGCGTCGCGGTAGTAGCGCTCCACCGGGTAGTCCTCCAGGTAGCCGTAGCCACCGTGGATCTGCACCGCCTGCGAGCAGACCTTCTCGGCCATCTCCGAGGCGAACAGCTTGGCCTGGGAGGCTTCCGAGAGGCAGGGCAGGCCGGCGCTCTTCAGGCGCGCGGCATGCAGGATCAGCAGCCGCGCGGCGTTGAGCTGGGTCTGCATGTCGGCGAGCATGTTGGCGATGCTCTGGTGTTCGGCGATCGGCTTGCCGAACTGCACGCGCTCGCGGGCATACAGCAGCGCCGCCTCGAACGCCGCGCGGGCGATGCCCAGCGCCTGGGCGCCGATGCCGATACGCCCACCTTCCAGGTTGGATAGCGCGATGGCCAACCCCTTGCCGCGCTCGCCGAGGAGGTTGGCGTGCGGCACGCGGCAATCGCTGAGCGTGACCGCGCAGGTATCCGAGGCGCGGATGCCCATCTTGTGCTCGCTGCGCTCCACCGCGAAACCGGGGGTATCGGTCGGCACCAGGAAGGCGGAAAGGCCCTTCTTGCCCAGCTCCGGATCGGTCACCGCGAAGACGATGGCCAGCTTCGCGCGCCGGGCATTGCTGCAGAACTGCTTGCTGCCGTTGAGCACCCAGTGGCCGTCCACGAGTTCGGCGCGGGTGCGCAGATTGTGCGCCTCGGAGCCGGCCTGTGGTTCGGTGAGGGCGAAGCAGCCGATGGCGCGGCCGCTGGCCAGTTCCGCCAGCCATTCGTCCTGCTGCGCCTGCGAGCCGTAGTTCAGCACCGGGCCGCAGCCGACCGAGTTGTGGATGCTCATCAGCGCGCCGGTGGCGCCGTCGCCGGCGGAGATCTCCTCCACCGCGAGGGCGTAGGCGACGTAGTCGATATAGCTGCCGCCCCAGCGTTCCGGAACGACCATGCCGAGCAGGCCGAGCTCGCCCATCTGCGCCACCAGGGCGTCGTCGATCCAGCCGGCCTTTTCCCAAGCCTGGGCGTGGGGCGCGATCTCGCGGCGGGCGAAGTCGCGCGCCATGTCGCGGATCATGCGTTGTTCTTCGCTGAGTTCGAGGTCATGCATTGCGCGGTCTCTTCTTGTTGTTCTGCTGCAAACGGGATTCAGGCCGTGGCACTGCGTCGGGCTTTGCCGGCAGCCGCCTTGAAGCCGGCGAAGAACGCCTGCACGCGTTCCGAGCTGACTTCCGCCAGCGTCGGCGGGTCCCAGCGTGGCGACTTGTCCTTGTCGATGATCAGCGCGCGCACGCCTTCCATGATGTCGCCCCTGGCGAACCACTGCCGGTCCAGGTGCAGCTCCAGCGCGAAACACTCGGCCAGCGGCAACTCGCGCCCGCGGCGCAGCATCTCCAGGGTCACGCACATCGCCAGCGGCGAGCGGCTGTCCAGTACCTTGAGGGTTTCCTCGGCCCAGTCGACGAACTCGGCGCGGGTCTCGGCCGCCAGCGAGGCGCGGATGGCCGGTACGTCGGGCTTGGCGAAATGCGCGTCGATGGCCTGGTGCAACGCCTTGAGCTCCGAGCCGGGCAGTTTGTTGGTGCCCAGGGTCGCCACCAGCGTGCGCAACGCCTCCTGTGGGTGGATCGTCCAGCTCATATGGTCGAGGCAGCGGTCCAGTTCGGCGATCTGGTCATGGGCGACGCACCAGTCGGCCAGGCCGGTGAAGAGCGCATCGGCCGCGCGGATCTGCTGGCCCGTCACGCCCATCCAGGTGCCCAGTTCGCCCGGCAGGCGCGAGAGGAAATAACTGCCGCCGACATCCGGGAAATAGCCGATGCCGACCTCCGGCATGCCCATGCGCACGCGTTCGGTCACTACCCGCAGCGACGCGCCCTGGACCAGGCCCATGCCGCCGCCGAGGACGAAGCCGTCCATCAGCGCCAGCAATGGCTTGGGGTAGGCGTGGATGTACTGGTCGAGGGCGTATTCCTCCTCGAAGAAGCTTTCGTGCTCGCTGTCGCCGCGCTTGAAGCTGTCGTACAGCGAACGGATGTCACCGCCGGCGCAGAAGGCCTTCTCGCCATTGGCGCGCAGCACCACGGCGTGGATCTGCGGGTCGGCCGCCCAGGCACTCAGTTGCTGCTGCAGCAGGCGGACCATTTCCAGGGTGACGGCATTGAGCCCGGCCGGGCGATTGAGCGTGAGGTGGCCGACGTGGTTGCGCACGGCCGCCAGCACGGGGCGTTCGGTTGCAGTCATGGTCAGGTGTCCTTGCGGTACTGATTGATGATCGCGGAGAAATCCAGGCCGCCGTTACCCTGGGCACTGAAGGCCTGGTAAAGCTGCTGGGCGAGGGCGCCGAGGATCACCGGCTGGCGCACCTGTTTCGCCGCCTCGGTGGCCAGGCCCAGGTCCTTGAGCATCAGGTCGCTGCCGAAACCGCCCGAATAGCCGCGCGAGGCGGGTGCGTTGTCCAGCACGCCGGGGAAGGGGTTGTAGGTGTCCGAACTCCAGCAGCGGCCGCTGGAGGTGTTGATCACGCCGGCCAGCGTCTTGGCGTCCATGCCCAGCGCGACGCCCAGGGCCATGGCTTCGGCGACGCCGATCATGGAGATGCCCAGCAGCATGTTGTTGGCGACCTTCGCCACCTGGCCGTTGCCGGCGTCGCCGCAGTGGATGATGTTCTTGCCCATGGCGGCGAGGATCGGCTGCGCACGGTCGAAGTCGGCTGCGCTGCCGCCGACCATGAAGGTCAGCGTGCCGGCCGCGGCGCCGCCGGTGCCGCCGGAAACCGGCGCATCGAGCATCGGGTTGCCGTGCGCGGCGGCGGCCGTGGCGACTTCGCGGGCGCTGTGCGGGTCGATGGTGGAGCAGTCGATCAGCATCACACCTGCGCGGCTGCTGGCGACCAAACCGTTCTCGCCTAGATACACGCTCTTCACATGAGCGGCGGCCGGCAGCATGGTGATGATCAGTTCGGCGTTGCCCTGGGCAATGGCGGTGGGCGAGTCGACCGGCAGCGCGCCGGCTGCGACCAGGCCATCGACAGCCGTGGCGTTGAGGTCGAAGACGCTGAGCGGGTGGCCTGCCTTGAGCAGGTTGTGGGCCATGGGTGCACCCATGTTGCCGAGGCCGATAAAACCGATATGCATGGCGTTTTCCTCTTGTTGTTATGGCCAGACGCGGCTAGCGATTGGTGAACTCAGGCTTGCGCTTCTCGCTGAACGCCGCCATGCCTTCCTTCTGGTCGGCGGTGGCGAACACGGCGTGGAACACCCGGCGTTCGAAGCGGATGCCTTCGGCCAGCGTGGTTTCGAAGGCGCGGTTGACGCTTTCCTTGATCATCATGGTCGCCGGCAGGGATTTCTCGGCGATCGTCCGGGCGGCCTTGAGGGTTTCCTCCAGCAGGCTCTCCTGCGGGAAGATGCGCGCCACCAGGCCGGCGCGCTCGGCTTCCTCGGCATCCATCTGGCGGCCGGTCAGGCACAGGTCCATGGCCTTGGCCTTGCCTACGGCGCGGGTCAGGCGCTGGGTGCCGCCGATGCCCGGCAGCACGCCGAGGTTGACCTCCGGCTGGCCGAAGCGGGCGTTGTCGGCGGCGAAGATCATGTCGCACAGCAGCGCCAGTTCGCAGCCGCCGCCCAGTGCATAGCCGGCCACCGCGGCGATCAGTGGCTTGCGGCGCGCGGCGATGCGATCGGCTTCGGCGAAGAAGTCGTCGAGGTAGATCTGCGGGTAGCTCAGCTCGGCCATTTCCTTGATGTCGGCACCGGCGGCGAAGGCCTTGGCCGAACCGGTCAGGACCACGCAGCCGATCCGCGGATCGGCCTCGAGCTGGCCCAGCGCCTGGTTCAGCTCGCTGATCAGCTGGGCATTGAGCGCATTCAACGCCTGCGGGCGGTTGAGGGTGATCAGTGCGACGCGCTCCTGGATGTCGACGAGCAGGGTTTCGAATTGCATTGGGTTTCCTCGCAAAGCAGGCAGTCCGATAATGCCAGTCAGATAAGCGTGGAGCATCGTAGGAGCGCGCCATGCGCGCGAATCGCGGGCACGGCCCGCTCCTACATTTGCCCCTGCAATCCAGCTTGCAGGTCGTCTGCATCAGGCAGGCCGGTCCTTTCAGGGCCGGCCTGATCGTCATTTCAGATTGATGGTGGTGTTGACCGGGCCGCCCACTTCGTTCTCGTCGAACCAGCGTTCGGTGATGGTCTTGGTCTGGGTATAGAACTGCACCACCTGCTTGCCGTAGGGGCCGAGGTCGCCGAGCTTGGAGGCGCGCGAGCCGGTGAAGGAGAACATCGGCACCGGCACCGGGATCGGCACGTTGATGCCCACCTGGCCGACGTCGATTTCTTCCTGGAAATGCCGCGCCGCCGCGCCGGAGCGGGTGAAGAGGGCGGTGCCGTTGCCGTTGGGGTTGGCATTGATCAGGGCGATGGCGTCGTCCAGGGTCGCGGCCGTCATGATGCAGAGCACCGGGCCGAAGATTTCCTCGCGGTAGATGCTCATCTCGGGGGTGACGCCGGAGAACAGGGTCGGGCCGACGAAGTTGCCGTTCTCGTAGCCGGCGACGCTCGGATTGCGACCGTCCAGCTCCAGCCTGGCGCCTTCCTGCACGCCGCGTTCGATCAGGCCGCTGACGCGGTCCAGCGCGGCGCAGGAGACCAGCGGGCCGACATCGGTGCCGGCCTCGACGCCGGCGTTGACCTTGAGCGTCTGGGCCTTGGCCACCAGGTCCGGAATCCAGGCCTGCGCCTCGCCCACCAGGATCACCACCGACAGCGCCATGCAGCGCTGGCCGGCCGCGCCGAAAGCGGCGCCGGCGAGGTTGTTGAGGGTCTGCTCCTTGTGCGCATCGGGCAGCACGATGGCGTGGTTCTTCGCGCCCATCATGCACTGCACACGCTTGCCGGCCTGGGAGGCGCGGTTGTAGACGTGGGTGCCGACCCGGGTCGAGCCGACGAAGGACACCGCCTTGATGTCCGGATGGTCGCAGATGGCGTTCACCGCATCGGCGCCGCCGTGCACCACGTTGAGCACGCCCGGCGGCACGCCGGCTTCCAGCGCCAGTTCGGCCAGGCGCATGGTGACCATCGGGTCCTGCTCGGACGGCTTGAGCACGAAGGTGTTGCCGGTGGCGATGGCCATCGGGAACATCCACAGCGGGATCATCGCCGGGAAGTTGAACGGGGTGATGCCGGCACAGACGCCCAGCGGCTGCAGCAGGGTATAGGTATCGACGCCGCTGGCGACGTTGTTGGCCAGCTCGCCGAGCTGCAGGTTGCCGATGCCGGCGGCATGCTCGACCACCTCCAGGCCGCGGAACACGTCGCCTTCGGCGTCGGCCAGGGTCTTGCCCTGCTCGGCGGTGAGGATCGCCGCCAGCTCCTTCATGTTCTCGCGGATCAACTGCTGGTACTTGAGGAAGACGCGTGAGCGGGCACCGATCGGCGTCTTGCGCCAGGTCCTGAAGGCGTCCTTGGCATTGGCCACGGCGCGGTCGATTTCATCGGCGGTGGCGAACGGCACCCGCGCCAGGACTTCCTGGGTTGCCGGGTTGACGATGTCGCGCCATTGTTCGGTGGTGGATTCGACGAATTCGCCGCCGATCAGCAGCTTGACAGTGGGGATGGAAGGGGAAGTGGTCATGTCGCTCTCCGGGTCACTTGTTGTTATTGGCTCGCGGACGGTGTGGATTGATCGTAGCAATGCAAAAAATCACATTACAATGCGGTCGACGGCAGAAGCGATCTGCAAAAACGCACAGCCAAAGGACCGAACCATGGACTGGGACAATCTGCGTTACTTCCTCGAGGTGGCAAGGGCGGGGCGCCTGACCACCGCGGCGCGCCGTCTGGCGGTCGACCACACCACGGTGTCGCGGCGGCTGCAGGCGCTGGAAAAGAGCATGGGCATGCAGCTGTTCCTGCGCGAGCCGGGCGGCTACAAGCTCACCGAGGCCGGGCGCAACCTGCTGCCGCGAGTGGAGGCAATGGAAAGCGCCAGCGTGGCGATCGAGCATTCCCTGCCGAGCATGGGCGACAGCCTGTCCGGGCAAGTGCGCATCGGCGCCACCGAAGGCTACGGCACGGTGATGCTGGCCGGTCAGCTCACCGGGCTCAGCCGGCGCTACCCGCACCTGAACATCGACCTGCTGGCGCTGCCGCGCGCGGTGCGCCTGTCGCGCCACGAGGCGGATATCGTCATCACCCTGGAACGTCCGGAACGCGGGCCGTTCATCATCACCCGGCTCACCGACTACGTGTTGCGCCTGTATGCGGCGCCGGCCTACCTGGCCGAGCACGCGCCGATCCGCAATCGCGAAGACCTCGCCGCGCATCGCTTCGTCAGTTACGTCGACGACCTGCTGTTCAGCAAGGAGCTGCTGTTTCTCGACGGCATCGCCGATGCGCGCGCCATCGGCCTGCGCAGCACCAGTCTGCTGGCCCAGCAGGAGGCGGTGGCGATGGGGGCAGGCATCGCGATTCTTCCGGCCTTCTCGGCCGATGCCGACCCGCGCCTGCAATTGCTGTTGCCCGACGAAGTCAGCTTCACCCGCACCTTCTGGATGCTGATGCCCATCGAGTTCAAGGACCTGGCGCGCATGCGCACCACCTGGGACTTTCTCAAGGAGATGGCGCAGCAGAACCAGGGGCGGCTGATGGGGCAGGGTTGATTGGGCAGGCCTTTCGGCCTGCATCGCCGCGAGGGCGCGCCTCCTACGGGTTCCGGCAGGGCTCGCTGCTTTTCGTGGGAGGCCCGACCCCGGGGCGATGCTTTTGAGCTTCAAGCTCCAAGCTCCAAGCTCCAAGCTTCAGGCTTCAGGCTTCAGGCTTCAGGCTTCAGGCTTCAGGCTGCCGCGCGGTGTCGGGTGGGTTTCATGGCCCATCGGCGTGGTGTCGGGCAGCTCTACGCCGGCGTCGGCGAAGTCCGGGCTGTGCACCTCCGAATCCAGCGGCATATGGCTGTAGCGCTGGCTCGGCGGCGCCGGCTTGGTCTCCATCTCGGTCAGCATGCGCTTGGCCTCGCAGCGCCCGCTGATGCCGCGCGCGAGCGCCATGCCGCCCATCGCCAGTTCCGCCAGGCCGAACAGACCGCCACGGCGCAACCCCTTGCCGATCATTACCAGGCCACCCGCCAGCGAGGCGGCGCGCTCCCAGCCATGGACGTTCTGTGGGGCCGTCTTGTCGAAAAGTCGATTCATGGATAGTCATCCTCGGTGGGGGCAGGGGCGTTCCGGGTGCGCTGTGCACATCCTTCTTCGCGCAGCATTCGCTGCGTGGGACGCACGCTACAAAAGCGATGTTCTAATGACTGCCCGAGCCGGAGAGCGTTCCGATGGCGGCCGGATGACCCAGCCTTGCTGGCAAGGGAAGTCGGTTCGCGCGAGCCAACGGCGGTGATCGTCGACTATCCCAGGAAGAAACAGCGCTGACAGCCGCCTCGATGCGGCGCGGGCCGTGATCGGCGCATGCACGGTCAACCGGCGCCGCTGTGAACAGGCTATCGATAGCCGCTGGGCTGCATGTTGCGAATCGCCGTGATCTTCCACTGGCCATCCTCGCGCACCACCACGAAAGTGCTCCACATACGGCGCAGCGTGCCGTCGGCGTTGGGCAATTCGTAGCGAGCGTCGGCAATGGCGCTGTCGGTGTCGATCAGCCGGACGGTTTCCACGGTGAGGGTGCGCTCGCCCGGGTTTTGCGTGGAACTGCGCTGCATGCCGCCGAGAGCGCCTTCGATGCCATGGCGCCATTCGCCGGAGGACACCAGCTGGTCGACGTCATCGGTGAGCAGTGCGCGAATGGCCGTGGCGTCCTGCGCCGTGCGTGCCTGCTGGTAACGATCCACCAGGGCGGTGATGGCCTGGGCATCGCTCGCGGAGGTCGACGGTTGGGCGAAGGCGATGGCGGGCAAGGCGTTCAGGAGCATGAAACCAATGAGTCTGTGCATCGTCGGGCTTCCCAGGGGTAGACGCGGGTTGCTGTCGGCGCCGAGCATGGCACTCCCGTCCTTTGCTGCGCCTGCCCCGGGACCATCTCTTTGCGAAGCGGGCGCCAGGGGCTGATCACGCCAGCTTCGGCCGGTTCGGTTCGTGTGTCGGCGACTGCCGTAAAGAACCTAGTGCCGATCGGCGTAGCCTGCAACGCGCCCCTGTCATCCCGGCCCGCTCAATTGTTTCAATGAGCGTCGAGCGGTCACGGGCATTCGCCTGGAGCCCGCGACGCCTCTCTCACCGAACCTTGGGGGCGCCGTCTTGCCGGAAGAGCATAGCCTTGCGGTGCCGGTTATGGCGCGGGTGCCCGAGGTCCGCTCTGGTGCGAGCATGGCCGAGCGTCATCGCACGTGCTCGGTGAGCGTCGATGGCGGCCGGGTTGCCGGGCGTCTTCTGCTAGAATGCGCGCCCTGTTTTCCGGAGGTAGCCATGACCCTGCTCAAGTTCACCGATGTGTCCCTCGCCTACGGCACCACGCCGTTGCTGGATGGAGTGTCCTGGCAGATCGCGCGGGGCGAGCGGGTCTGCATCATCGGCCGCAACGGCACCGGCAAGTCCAGCATGCTGCGGCTGGTCAAGGGCGACCGGGCCGCCGATGACGGCGAGATCTGGCGCGCGCCGGGGCTGAAGATCGGCGAGCTGCCGCAGGAACTGCCGCGTGCCGACGATCGCACCGTGTTCGACGTGGTGGCCGAGGGGCTGGCCGGGGTTGGCGAGCTGCTCGCCGAGTACCACCACCTGAGCCAGAACATCCAGGACGAAGCCGATCTGGACAAGCTGATGCACGTGCAGCAGGCCCTCGAAGCGAAGGACGGCTGGCGCCTGCAGCAACTGGTGGACAGCACCCTGAGCCGCCTGCAGCTTCCCGCCGATCGCACCCTGGCCGAACTGTCCGGCGGCTGGCGCCGGCGCGTGCTGCTGGCCCAGGCGCTGGTGTCCGAGCCCGATCTGCTGCTGCTCGACGAGCCCACCAACCATCTGGACATCGGCGCCATCGCCTGGCTGGAAGAGGCGCTGACCGGCTTCAACGGCGCCGTGCTGTTCATCACCCACGACCGGGCCTTCCTGCAGAACCTGGCGACGCGCATTCTCGAACTGGATCGCGGCCATCTGATCGACTGGAACGGCGACTACGCGAGCTTCCTGGTGCACAAGGAGCAGCAACTGGCCGCGGAAGAAACCGCCAACGCGCTGTTCGACAAGAAGCTGGCCCAGGAAGAAGTGTGGATCCGCCAGGGCATCAAGGCCCGGCGTACCCGCAACGAAGGCCGCGTGCGCGCGCTGAAGGCGCTGCGCGCCGAGCGCAGCGAGCGCCGTGAGCGGCAGGGCAAGGCCAGCTTCCAGGTGGAGGTGGCGGAGAAGTCCGGCAAGCAGGTCATCGTCGCCGAGCACGTGAGCTTCGCCCATCCCGGTGGCGAGCCGCTGATCCGCGACTTCTCCATGGTGATCCAGCGTGGCGATCGTATCGGCCTGCTGGGCGCCAACGGTACCGGCAAGACCACGCTGCTCAAGCTGCTGCTGGGCGAGCTGCAGCCCAGCAGCGGCGTCATCGAGGCCGGGACCAAACTCGAAGTGGCGTATTTCGACCAATTGCGTCACCAGCTGGAGCTGGAGAAGACCGTGGTCGACAACCTCGCCGAGGGTCGCGAATTCATCACCATCGATGGCCAGAACCGCCACGTGCTGAGCTATCTCGGCGACTTCCTGTTCAGCCCGCAACGGGCGCGCACACCGGTCAAGGCGCTATCCGGGGGCGAGCGGGCACGGCTCTTGCTCGCCAAGCTGTTCAGCAAGCCGGCCAACCTGCTGGTGCTCGACGAACCGACCAACGATCTCGATGTGGAGACGCTGGAGCTGCTGGAGGAAGTGCTGCTCGGCTTCCAGGGCACGGTGCTGATGGTGAGCCACGACCGGGCCTTCCTCGACAACGTGGTCACCAGCACGCTGGTGTTCCAGGGCAACGGCGTGGTGCGCGAGTACGTCGGCGGTTATCAGGACTGGCTGCGTCAGGGCGGTTCGCCGCGGTTGCTGGGCGTGGCCGAAACCGTGGCCGAGGCCAAGGGGGCCAAGGCCAGCGCGCAGGCGGCGCCCGTGGCGCCGGCAGCAGTCGAGGCCGCGCCGGCGAAGAAGAAGCTCAGCTACAAGCTGCAGCGTGAACTGGAAGCGCTGCCGGGCAGGATCGATGAGGCGGAAAAGCGCATCGAGGCGCTGCAGGCGGAAATCTCGCAGCCGGCGTTCTACCAGCAGCCGGCCGAGCTCACCGGCGCGACCCTGGCACGCCTGGAGGCCTTGCAGCAGGAGCTGGACGGGCTGTTGGAGCGCTGGGCGGAATTGGAGGAATAGGCGGCACTCCGGCCGCCGCCGGGCAGATGCGAGCACAATGAACGAACTGACCCCGATGTCGTACGAGGTCGGCGCTGCAGTCGATGAGAAGGCGCACGGCGAAGCCTTATGAGCTGGATCAATGCCATGCGGGGTGGCGCGTAGTTAAGTACCGACATCGGATCTGAAGTCATGATGGAGCGTTAATGGCTATTGAATATCGCATCACCCTGGACGATGAACATGACTTCAGCTACCGGATCGAGCTGGACCGCGGATACGATCGAGAGGTGGCCGCGCAGGCGCCGAAATGGACCCGGCTCGAGCACCAGCGCTGCACCAACTGCCCCTTGAGCAAGGACGAATTCAGTCACTGTCCGGCCGCGGTGGACCTGCATCGGGTCATCGAGGATTTCCAGGGACTGCCGGCGATCCAGAAGGCGCTGGTCTGGGTGCGCACGCCCGAACGCGAATACACCAAGCTGGTCGGGCTGGACGAAGGGCTGCGCGCACTGCTGGGGGTGATCATGGCCACCAGCGCCTGTCCCATCCTGGCCCGGCTGAAGCCCATGGCGCAACAGCACCTGCCCTTCGCCAGCAACCACGAATTCGTCCTGCGCGCGGTCTCGCTGTACCTGGCCCGGCAGTATTTCAACCTGCGCGAAGGCCGGCATGCCGACTGGGAACTCCGCGGCCTGGTGCGTTCCTTCCAGCAGTTGCAACTGGTCAACCAGGCGTTCTGGCAGCGCATCCATGACACCTGCCACGGCGACTCCAACCTCAAGGCCTTCCTCACCTTCTTTTCCATGGCATCGAGCCTGACCTACTCGCTGGAGACCCAGCTGCAGAAGATCCGGCCGCTGGTCATGAGCGCGGGCGAGGGCGTCGAAACCGCCTAGGCGCTGGAAGCCTGAAGCCCAGGAGCATCGCCCCGGGGGGCGGACCTCCCACAAGAGCGGCTGACCCCCGCGAAACCCTGTGGGCAAGCCCGGCCCTGTTGGTGGGCTGATGCCCACCCTACGCCCTGGAGACTTACAGCTATGCCTCCGTTAGGTGTTGCAGGGGGCTTGGGTAGGTTGGTGCTGAGCGCAGTGAAGCCCAACGGGGATCGGCACGAACGTGTTGGGCTTCGTCGCTTCGCTCCTTAACCCAACCTACGCTCCTCAGGCTGTGCGCCCTGACCCAACCCACGCTGCCTCCGTTAGGTGTTGCAGGGGGCTTGGGTAGGTTGGTGCTGAGCG
>NZ_JADDIX010000007.1:29766-39542 GCF_015070855.1 Pseudomonas lopnurensis | reverse complement strand
CTCAACCCAACCTACACTCCTCAGGCTGTGCGCCCTGACCCAACCCACAAGAGCGGCGGACCCCCGCGGACTCTGTGGGAGGCGCGCCCTCGCGGCGATTGCAGGCCGCAGGCCTGCCCAGGGCTGCAGCCTGAAGGGATTTCTACTCGGGCTTCTTCAGGCGCACCGCCAGCACGTCGCATGGCGCCCCGTGGAGGATATCGTTGGCCGTGGAGCCGAGCAGCAGCGCCAGCCCGTGACGGCCGTGGCTGCCGACCACGATCAGATCGCAGCCCTGTTCCTTGGCCAGGCGATGGACTTCCTGGCGCGGCTGGCCGTAGGCCAGGTGACGCTGTTCCGGTGCGAGGCCCGGGTAGCTGTCGGCGAAGCCGTCCATGCGCTCGCGGGCCTGGTCGAACTGCTGTTGTTGCAGCATCGACAGGTCCATCGGCACATCGCCTCCGAATGCCATCGCCATGGGTTCGATGATATGCACCAGGCTGAGCCGGGCACCCGTGGTGCTGGCCAGGGCCTGGGCGCGGGCCACGACCGGATGACATTCCTCGGTCAGGTCTATGGCGGCCAGAATGTGTTGGTAGGGCATGGTGACTCCTCCTTGGGTGCCGGTTGCCAGTGGCCTGGCCTTTGCCGACGATATTGGGATAACCCCTTCGTTTAGCGAGGGTTATACGACCTTGCTCGGGGGTTCGCCAGTGTCTTGTTGTCACCATCGATGACGGCGGTCGCCCATGGGCTGCTATCATGGCGACCTTCACTGCCGCAGCGCAGTTCCGACCTGTTCAAGCCGTCGAAGCGGGCTGTTATCGAGAAACCACCATGCTGATGTTCGACTCCGATTATTCGCTCGCCTGGGCCCTCTACGGAATAGCGGTGCTGGGTTGCCTGCTGTTCTGGTTCCGGGTGACCCGCTGGATGTGGCGCTGGTTGCGCGAGCCGCTGCGCCTGGCGGCTGCCGTGCTGTTGCTGACGCCCACCATCGTCGATCCGGCGCAGGAACTGTTCGCGCCGGCGGTGGCCATTACTGCGATGGACCTGCTGTTCCAAGTGGGCAACAACGCGTGGCGGGCGGTTGCCGACCTGGCCCTGTACGGGCTGATCGCCTTTGCGCTGTATCTGCTACTGGTCGCCGTCCGCTGGCCCATCGAGCGCCGGCTGAAGCGGCGTGCGGCCGAGACCGCCGAGCAGGACGATCCGCGCACGCTGCGTGAACGCCTCGAAGACGAGCAGGACGATGACTATCCGCCGTTGCGTGGTCGTCTGCGGACCGAACCGCGGTTGTAACCGAACGTCCTGACAATTCCCGGGAGAGACGCATGTGCGAGTTGCTTGGCATGAGCGCCAACGTTCCCACCGATATCGTGTTCAGCTTCACCGGCCTCATGCAGCGGGGCGGCAAGACCGGGCCGCACAAGGATGGCTGGGGCATCGCCTTCTACGAAGGGCGCGGCCTGCGGCTGTTCCAGGACCCGGTCGCCAGCTGCGAGTCGGAAGTGGCGAAGATGATCCAGCACTACCTCATCAAGAGCGAAGTGGTGATCGGCCATATCCGCCATGCCAACGTCGGCAAGGTCGGGCTGGTCAATACCCATCCGTTCGTGCGTGAGCTCTGGGGGCAGCACTGGTGCTTCGCCCACAATGGCCAGTTGGCCGACTTCCGGCCGGCGCAGGGCTTTTACCGGCCGGTTGGCGAAACCGACAGCGAGGCGGCGTTCTGCGATTTGCTCAATCGCATACGCCTGGACTTTCCCGAACGGACCCGTGCCGAGCAGCTGCTGCCGGTGCTGCTCGGTGCCTGCGCGGAATATCGCGCCAAGGGCGTGTTCAACTGCCTGCTGAGCAATGGTGAATGGCTTTTCAGCTTCTGCAGCAGCAAGCTGGCGCAGATCACCCGTCGCGCGCCTTTCGGCCCGGCGCAACTCAAGGATGCCGATCTCACGGTGGATTTCCAGGCGGAGACGACGCCGAACGACGTGGTCACCGTGCTGGCGACCGAGCCGCTGACCGACAACGAGCAATGGACCTGCCACGGTCCCGGGCAATGGAGCCTGTGGCGGCTGGGGGAATGCGTGGCCCAGGGGCGGGTATCCGAATGCTGAGAAGCTACCTGCGGCTGACGCTGTTTGCCTTCGGCCTCCTGGTCGGCATCCAGGTGCCCGGTTTCATCGAGGCCTATGCCCAGCACGTCGAGGCGCGCCGGCTGGAGGCGCAGCAGGGGCTGCAGGGCTTCCAGGAAACCGCGCAGCGCTTCTTCGAGGGCGATCTGGACGCGCTGGTCGAGCACTACCGCAACAGCGACGACCCGGTCATCCAGAGCGACGCCCAGAGCGTGCGGGCGCTGGTGGCCCGCGCAACGCTGCTCGAACGGGAATGGCAGGCGATGCAGCGGCCCTGGTATGCACGGGCCTGGCATGTGCTGGTCGGTGCCGAGCGCAACCTGCTGGCGCAGGTGTGGAGCAGCTACCGCTTCCAGGTACTGCTGGCGCCGGAAGCCATCGCCTGGGGCATCGGTTGCGCGCTGGCGCTGGCCTGGGTGGTGGAGGCGCTGGGAATGGCGCTGGCCCGCCTGCTGTGGCCCAGGCGCAGCTACCGCCTGCGGCGGCGCTGACCCGGCGGGGCACCTGCCATTTCCAAGACGTCACGTCTCCATAGATGCAACCCAACCACGTTCGTGCGATGCGTAGGTTGCGGTTGAGGCGCGCAGCGCCGAAGCCCAACAGCGCGCGGAGCCAGGGCAGGCTCCTGTATGCCGAAACCCGTATCTCACGAATGCGTCGCCTGATGCCCCGCGCGTTGGGCTTCGCAGGCTCAACCCAGCCAACATTCGTGCAATGGCCCGTAGGTTGCGGTTGAGGCGCGAAGCGCCGAAGCCCAACACGTGCGCGGCGAGCCCATGCCTGGACAAAGTCGATCCACGGCGCGTTGTGTCGAGCCCAATCCGTGAAAATCCATGCGAACCCCTCAACAATATCCTTCCCGGTAAAGTCCTTCGACTGTTCAAACTCTGAACAACGTGCTAAAAACAACCGCAACCCGAATGATCTAGCCGCTTGAAAACGAAGGGAAAACCATGACCAAGTCGGAGTTGATCGAGCGCATCGTCACCCAGCAGGGGCTGCTTTCGTCGAAGGATGTCGAGCTGGCCATCAAGACCATGCTCGAGCAAATGGCTCAGGCCTTGGCCACCGGCGAGAGGATCGAAATCCGCGGCTTCGGCAGTTTTTCCCTGCACTACCGCGCACCCCGCGTAGGCCGCAATCCCAAGACCGGACAGTCCGTCAGCCTCGATGGCAAGTTCGTACCGCACTTCAAGCCTGGGAAGGAGCTGCGGGATCGAGTCAATGAAGACGACGAGAATGTGTAATCCTGATGCTCCGCCTCACGATATAGGCAAATTACTTCGTTAATAAGGTTGAACCTCCTCCTGATCGCTTGTCTAACGCCCGTTGCTCTGCATAGACAATAGGAAGCAAGACGTGAGGGAGAGACTTTTGCAACAACCATCCAATACCTCCGACGAGATCGATCTGGTCGAGCTGTTCAAGGCGCTATGGCGGCAAAAGGCCTTGATCGCTGGCACCACGGCGCTCGTCACGCTCATCGCTGCGGCGTATGCGTTCCTGGCAACGCCTTATTACAAGACCCAGACCTTCCTGCGCCCCGTCGAGCAAAGCAGCCTCGACCAGCTCAATGAGACGGGCATATACAAACTTACTCCCGAAGAGGCCCTGGCCCGGGTTGCTTCCGGGCTGTCGTCATACGAGAACAGGCTTCAATTCTTCCTGCAGAATCGTGAACTGTTCCAAGGCCTCGACATTCGCGAGGATGCCGTTGAACAAAGCTTCGCGACTTTCAATGAAGAAGCCTTCACCATGCTGCATCCCGACCCCAAGCGCACCGACAACCGCAGTGCCTATGTCGGGCTCGCGCTGACCTATCCGAAAGGCGTCGATGGTGCATCCATCGTCAACGGGTTCGCCAGCTACGTACTGGATCTGGAGCGCAAGGAAATCGCGGAAGATCTCGACAGCCTGAAAGGCAACCGCCTGGCCGGCCTGGAGATGAAGATGGAAGCAGGGCGCGCCAACTACTCCGCCGCCAAGGAGGCGCAGATCGCCATGCTGCAGGAGCAGGATGCCCTGAAGAAGGCTCAACTGCGGGATGAACTGGCGGCCCTGCGTGATCAGCTCAAGATACGGCGGCAAAACCGCATCCAGGAGCTGGACGAAGCCATCGCCATTGCCGAATCGCTGGGCATTCGGACACCGACCACCCCTTCGGTGATGGCGGATGCGCGTCATGAGGACGGCCAGGTCATCCGGACCGAGATCACCAATCGCCAGGTGCCCTTGTATTTTCTGGGAGCGGACGCGTTGAAAGCCGAGCGGGATACCTTGCTGGCGCGCACTTCGGACGATTTCGCCGAGCCTCGTGTAGCTGAGATCCAGACGGAGCTGGCGCTGCTGGAGCGCAACCGCGAAGTGGAAATACTCCTCCAGCGGCAGGACGAACAAGAAGATCTGTACCTGAAGAATCTCGCCGACTGGCGTGAAGAGGCCGCGCGCCTGAAGGGCATCAAGCTCGACACCGACCGCCTGCGCCTCGTGCGCCTCGACCAGCCGGCGCTGCAACCGCGCACCGCCATCAAGCCGAAGAAGGCAATGATCGTCGCCCTTGGCTTGGTGCTTGGAGCGATGCTCGCCATTTTCATCGCACTGGTCCGGGCGATGGTCGCCCGATCCGCTCCGGCCGCCCGACCTTGAATCGGCTCCGCCTCGGCCGAGGCGGAACGACACCGTGACCTGCAGAAAGTTCCAGTCTGCTGCGGCTGTTTGTCCTGTTTTCCCCTTTTTGGCTTTGGATTTTGTGTGCCAGCTGGCAAAATGCCCGCGTTTTTTTCACGGGATGTAGGCTGCGGTCGCACTACGTCCCGATCTGCGCCGCATGTGAAGGGACCAGCCGTGAACGCAATCAGCCAGCCCGAAGTTTTCCAACCCGCCAGAACCTCCGACGAGATCGATCTCGTCGAGCTGGCGCGTGCCTTGTGGAAGCAGAAAATCCTCATCGCCGCCATCACCGGTATCGCAATGGCGCTGGGCCTGGCCTACGCAACGTTTGCAACCCGCTATTACAGCGTCCAGACGGTATTGCGACCGGCGGCCATCAAAGACCTGGATGAATTGAACCATCTCGGCATCTACAAGCTTTCGCCGAAGGCCGCGCTCCAGCAGGTCGCCGCCGAACTGGATTCCTACGACAATCGCCTGCGCTTCTTCCGTGAAAACCAGGACCTGTTCGGCTCGCTGGTCGGGCCGGGCGCCAGCATCGAGCAGACATTCGAGGCCTTCAACGAAAAGGCCTTCAAGCTGCTTCGTCCGGATGCCCAGGCGGTTTCCACCACGCCGTTCGTAGGCCTGCAACTGACCTATCCCGAAGACGTGAAGGGCGTCGAGGTGGTCAACCGGTTCGTGGACTTCTCGCTGGATACCGTGCGTCAGCGTATCGAAGCGGATCTCGATATCCTCGTCGGCAACCGCCTCAGCCAGCTCGAGCGGCAGATGGACGCCGCGCGCGTCAACTATGAAGCGAGCAAAGAGGTGAAGATCGCCAAGCTGACCGAGGCGGACAACCTCAAGCGCGTACAGCTGCAGGACGAACTCAATGCACTGCGCCAGCAACTGCGCACTCGGCGGGAAAACCGCATCAACCAGCTCAACGAGGCGATCCGGATCGCCAGCTCCCTGGGTATCAGCAAGCCCACCACGCCTTCGACGCTGGGCGCCAGTGAGCAAGTCATCCAGGGCAGCCTGATACGCACCGAGGTCAACAACCAGCAGGTTCCGCTCTACTTCATGGGTAGCGAGGCGCTGGAGGCCGAGCGCACGGCCCTGATGCAGCGCCGCTCCGACGATTTCACCGAGCCGCGCATCGCCGAAATCGCCAAGGCATTGAAGCTGCTGGAAACCAATCGTGAAATCGAAGTGCTCAACAGCCGCGAAAACGAGGACCTGTTCCTCGAGGGCCTCGCCGGCTGGCGCGAAGAGGCGGCGAAGCTGCGTGCGATCGCTTTCGATACCGGTGCGCTGAAACTCGTTTCGGTCGACCAGGCGGCAGTCGAGCCGCTTGCCCCGATCGAGCCGAAGAAAGCGCTGATCGTCGCCCTGGCGCTGATCCTCGGCGGCATGCTGGGCTTGTTCGTCGCGCTCGTACGTCATATGGCCCAAGGCCATCATTCAAAAGCCTAGTATTGGCCGGTCAACGAGACCGCGACAATGATCGTCCATCGCGTAGGGCTGGAGTGAGCGCACAGCGCGTAGGTTGGCTGGCGCCGCCGAGGTTGAGCGCAGCGACGCGCGCCGGGCAGCGGGACGGCAACGAAGCCAGCCCGGGCGAGCGGGAAGATGGACGTGCAGGGCTTCGCCGCATTGTTCCTCAGGCCACGTGCCGGCCCAGCCTGCGCGAGCGACGTTTGCCGGATTTCCGACAGTGATGCCTGGGATGACACTGGTCTCGTTTGATACCTGTTAAGAGCAGCACGCAGAGTCGTGCTGCGGTAGCTCGCTCATTTTTCCGGTGTGCCATCGTTAAGGGACTGACAATGCACCAGCCATTCAGCTTTTGCCCTATCTCGGCTCGTTGCCGGCCATGGTCGCTTGCCGGTTCGGATGGGCGCCAGGTATATAGCCTGTCGTCCGTTCGACAAGGCTCTGTTCCAATTTCGTGTTGCTCGAAGTGTCGAGATGTTTTGAACGTCCGTAGGAGCGGGCCATGCCCGCGAAGCTTTCATACGCGGGAATATTCGCGGGCATGGCCCGCTCCTACCGGGTGTATGTCTATTCGCAACAACCTGCTCAGGCATAACTTTCGACAACCTGCACCGCAGGCCGACGACTCATGCTCCGCTGGCCTTGTTGACTGTTCACTTAAAAGTTAACATGGCGATCCATCTACTCAAGATCGATTTCAGGGCCTTGAAAATGCCGCTGCCGGAGCCTGTGGCTCAAGCGGGAGCCTGGTCGATTTTTGCGCGGTGCGATGAGCCGGACGAAGCCGCATGTGAAGTATTCCGCCAGATTCTGGCAATGCCCGACAAACGGGACCAAAAGGCGTCGCTGGCGGCCTTGCGCAAGCTGATCCAGGTGGCAGCCAGCGGGCATCCGCTGACGAGCTTCTACGACAAGAAGCAATGCCATGAAGCTCACCGCTTCAACTACCAGGGAAAGGAAAGGACGATATGGCGAATCTGGCAGGGCGATATACGCCTGGCTTTCTACTACGGCGAAGGCAAGATCATCTTCCTTACCCAGGCCTTCGCGAAGCGCGAGGATAAGTTGTCCAAACAGCAGAAAACCGCCCTCGAAACCGAAGCCAAGTGCTTCATCGATGCCGAGGCGGCAGGCACGCTTGCACCGTTCACAGCGTCTGCTACGTGAAGCCTTATTCAGAGGTCCATGCCATGGAACATCAGGAATCACCCTTTGCCCAACTGTGCGCCGAAGCCTGGAACGACGACGAGTTTCGCTTCGACATCAAGGCACAGGACATAGCCGTCGACCTTTCCCGCGCTGTGGCCGAGTCTGGCCTGTCGCGCGCCCAACTGGCAGAGACACTCGGCTGGAAGCCCAGCAGGATCAGCCGCGTGCTGGGCAGTGGCAGCAACCTGACCATTCGCACCATTCACCAGATCACCAATGCGCTGGGCCTGGATTTCGACGTCGTCTTGCGCAGGCCCGAACAGCAACGGCCCGCGCAGCCCTGGGAATACCGTGATCTGCTCTGCGACGTAGGCCAACTGCACCAGCTGGCAACGCAGCACGTGGTGCAGACCAAGGCACTGCTGGACACGGCCCGGCAGCTCAACCGCCGCAGCTGGAAAAATGCCCAGACCTTCAGTGGCATTACCGGCGGCACCAGATACACAGCGCTGCCCAGTGCCGCGCAGCATTGAACGCGGGAATGGCCATGAAGCGCTCGCCGCTACAAGTGAAGCATTACCATTTCAGCCATCTGGCCCTTACGGCGCGGCCCGATTTCGATATCGAGCGACTGGCCGGCAGCGAACCCTATCCGTCCTTCGCCGGAACGGAACTCAAGCATGACGTCACCCTGGCCGAGCCAGCCGACGAGGATGATCCGACCCAGTTCGCGGTGATCCTCTCGGTGCAATGCGAACCGGAAGAGGGCAGCCCGTTCCCCTATAGCTTCGCCGCAGAGATGGAAGGCATCTTCGAGATCGAGGACGAGGGGCCCCTCGAAGCACGCAAACGCCTGGTCGTGGTCAATGGTGCTTCGGTCCTGCTGGGCGCGCTGCGTGAGCAATTGCTCGCCCTCAGCGCAAGGCACAAGTACGGCCCCTTCCTGCTGCCATGCCTGGATTTCCGCACCCTGGTCGCGAAGCCCGAAGCAGCCGCGCCAGAAGATGCCTGACCGACCGTCGAGCCGGCCCGTCACACCCGTGCAATACGCCGCTTGCGGTTGCACGATACACCTGTGCCATCGGTAAAGGACTGACCATGCACTTCCCACATATCGAACATCACGGCGCCCAGGATGGCGTCACGGGTTCCTGCCACCAACTTCATATGGATGCGGCCAACAGCCTGCTGATCGACTGCGGCCTGTTCCAGGGCAACGAGGCTTCGGCCGATGGCCGCTCCGGGGCTGCCCGCTCGGCCATCGAATTCTCGCTGGCTAGCGTCAAGGCCCTGGTGGCAACCCACGTGCATATCGACCACGTAGGGCGGATTCCCTTCCTGCTCGCCGCCGGCTTCAAGGGGCCTATTCTCTGCAGCGAGCCCTCGGCCAGATTGCTGCCCATCGTCCTCGAAGATGCCTTCAAACTGGGCTTCAGCCGTGACCAGAAAGACGTGGAGCGCTATATCAAGCTGGTCGAACAGCGCCTGCTTCCCTTGCCCTACAAACAGTGGTTCACCCTTGTCGAAACCGACGCGCTGACCGCCCGCATCCGCCTGCAGCGTGCCGGCCACATCCTCGGTTCGGCCTATGTGGAAATCGACCTGACGTACCCGGCCACTGGCGACAACAAGCGCATCGTTTTTTCCGGTGACCTGGGCGCCCCCCATGCACCCTTGCTGATGCCACCCGAACCGCCCGAGCGCGCCGATATCCTGGTGCTGGAAAGCACCTACGGCGACCGCCTGCACGAGGAACGCGCGAGCCGCCGCCAACGCCTCGAAGCGGTAATCGAACATGCCCTGCAAGACCAGGGCACCGTCCTGATCCCGGCCTTCAGCATCGGCCGCACCCAGGAACTGCTCTACGAGCTGGAAGAAATCATCCACACCAAACTCGCCGGCCTTGCACCGCCCACTGTAGGAGCGAGCTCGCTCGCGAACGGCCCCCATGCTACCGGTGAGGCTGTGTCACCAACCAACTGGCCCAAGCTCCCGATCATCCTCGACTCGCCCCTGGCCAGCCGCTTCACCGAGGTCTACCGCAGCCTGAAACCCTACTGGAACCAGGAGGCCCGCGAGCGCGTCGAAGCCGGTCGCAACCCGTTGGCCTTCGACAACCTGATCAAGATCGACAGCCACGCCGACCATATCGCCGTGGTCAACCACCTCACCCAGAGCGCACGGCCCGCCATCGTCATCGCCGGCAACGGCATGTGCTCGGGCGGGCGCATCGTCAACTACCTGAAGGCCATGCTGCACGACCCCAGGCATGACGTGCTGTTCGTCGGCTACCAGGCCCAGGGCACGCCTGGCCACGCCATCCAGCAATACGGCCCCAGGGGCGGCTATGTCGATCTGGACGGC
>NZ_JADDIX010000007.1:0-29699 GCF_015070855.1 Pseudomonas lopnurensis | reverse complement strand
AAGCAACACAACAGGCCGCCTGCCGCAATCACGACCGGCGGGGCAGAGAATTTGGCCGGTCAGGACGTTTTCCATGCATGAAGCAATGACCTGCAAACGACGGCATTCCGTGGGAGGCGCGCCCTCGCGGCGATGGCGGGCACTGATGGCTACATATAGCAACTGATATTCAAGGGTATTCAAAGGAATGAAAACACGTAACGGACTTTTCAATCCCAAACGCAAGCTGCAATCCCAGTTGTCGTCAGAACAATGCGCCAGCCTGGCTCGTGCAGTCAAATATACTGGCAACCCTGAACACAAGCGCAACCCTGGAAATTTCGGCTTGACGCCACCGGCTGATGCAAGACCTCACAAAACACTTTGTGATGACGCAGGTATCTTTGACAAAAAGGTGGCCGAGTCGCTTTTATCCGAAGGGGCGAGAAACGGAGTCGTCAGCGTTCAAATGAAAGGTGACTGGCCACAGAATATCTGGGCCGTGACGGCAGAAGGGCATCCAGTCGAAGCGCAGCTCGAAAATCAGGATAAGGGCACTTACCATAGCTACCCGATGCCGGCGTCTGATCCCATGAGGCTCGAAATTCTCAAACGCTGGAACAGCTTGGCGATTGGCAGAGAGGCAGGACATGCACTTTGAGATGGATTGGCTGGAAGATTGCAATTCCGCGGCCTCGGAAGAACTGCTGACGCGTTGCCGTATGAGCCTCACGCTCAACAATCAGCACTTGTTCCGCTATGAGGACCTCCTGGGAGAGCATCAAGTAAAGGATGCCATCGTCGTTTCCGCTTATCCGTTGGCGCTGTGGTTCACCGCAAACTGGTGGCGTCTCAGGTGGGAGCCTGGCCCTTTATCGAATGCAACGGGCAATGTGCATGACTGGAGCATGAGCCATATGCTGGCGGCGGCTGGCAGTGGCTATGCCTGGCCCAATCTTGTTTTCGTATCGGATGGCGACAATATACAGCTCGACCTGAAGCCGGATTGCGAAAGTACAGGGCCGCTCCGCTATATCGAAAGGCTGGACACCTGGGTTATGGCAGAAGCATATGAAACCTGTGTCGACCAGTTCGTAAAGCAGACCCTGCAAAAACTTGATGGCACCTTCGAAGGCACGCAACTGCAAGAACTGTGGCGCATCCTGTCTGCGGAGCGTGCCAACCCTGCAACGGCATTGCATCGCCAACTGGAAGCGAGGCTTGGTTATGATCCGGAAGAAGCGCCGCAAGCATTGCTGAACAAGTTGACGACCTTGATGACAGATCATGGCGAACAGGCCATTCAGGAACTGGCAAGTCTCGGACATGATCAGGTCGAGGGAAATATCGCGGACATCGAACAGCGCCTGGCCAATCCAGATGAAGCCATCAGGTTGCCCTTCAAAAATCTCGGTAAAGTCGAGCAACTGATCACTGGCGGCCGCCCCTGGGCACGGGGACAGGAGGCCGCCAGAAATTTGAGAAAACATCTTGCGCTTGATGCCGGGCCGCTGAGCAACCGCCGCTTTGCGGAATTGCTGGAGGCCCCGGTGCGGCTTCTCGAAGACAATGACATGAAGCAATCCCTGTCCATTGGCATCGGGGAAGTTGCGACCAATGACAGGGCCAGGGTATCTCTGGGGAAAAAACGCAAGGATGCCCGCAGATTCATGGCCGCAAGGCTGGTTGCCGAAGGGCTCAACGGTGGCGAGGCAGGGCTCTGGCTACCCTGCACCAACGCGGCAACCGCAAGGCAAAAATACCAGCGTGCTTTTGCGCAGGAATTCCTGTGCCCCTACCAGGACCTGATCGACTGGATGGAGACGACATCCCCCGAGGAAGAAATTCTGCAAGCTGCGGCAGAACACTTCGAAGTCTCTCCTCTGCTGATCAACACCGTCATGGTCAACCACGGGCATATTCCCCGTACAGGCCTGGAAGCATTTCAGTGACTCAAGGTTGCATAGAACTGGACGGCGAGCGCTTCGATATCCGCGCGAAGCTAACCAGCATCGGCGGCTACTCGGCGCATGCGGATCAGCAGGGGCTGGGCGAGTTCGTGACGGGGATGGAGAACTGGCCGACGGATATACGGATCGTGCATGGCGAACGAGAAGCCAAGCGAATCCTGGCTGCCCAGCTCCGCGAACAATACAAGCAACACAACAGGCCGCCTGCCGCAATCACGACCGGCGGGGCAGAGGATTTGGCCGGTCAGGACGTTTTCCATGCATGAAGCAATGACCTGCAAGCGACGGCATTCCGTGGGAGGCGCGCCCTCGCGGCGATGGCGGGCAGGCCTCATTACAAAGATTGTCAAAGCTTGGATGCTTGTCTAGGCTCACCCCACATCGAATTCTGCAGGAAAGTCCCATGCACATTTCACTGACTCCGGAGCTGGAATCGCGTGTCAAGGCCAAGGTCGAAAGCGGTCTGTACAACAACGCCAGCGAAGTCATTCGTGAAGCCTTGCGTTTTCTGGAGACGCATGAGGCATGGATTGGCGAACTCAAACTGGCCCGCTTGCGCGAGCAGATCAACCAGGGCGTGGTGCAGCTCGATGAGGGGCAGGGCGCGGTAATTGAATCCAAAGAGAGCCTGGATCGCCTGTTCGCAGCCATCAAGGCAGATACATGACTGAGCTGATGCTGGTGATTGCGCCGGTTGCGCAAGAGGATCTGCGTAACATTTATCTGTATGGCATGCGTACCTGGGGCGAGCAGCAGGCCGGTGATTACCTTGACCTTGTCCGGGATTGCTTCTGGCACCTCACCATACATCCCGATATCGGCGTTTCACGCCCCGAGCTTGGCCAGCATTTGCGCAGTTTCGTGGTTAAACAGCACGTTGTTTTTTATCGACTCAAGCTGGACCAGCTCCAGATCGTGCGTGTCCTGCATGGCCGGCAAGAACCCGAACTGCATTTTAGTTACCTGGCACCTTGAAAAGCACAAGCAACACGACAGGCCGCCTGCGGCAATCACAACCGGTGGGGCAGGGGATGCGACCGCACAGGATGTTCTCCATGCATGAGGCAACCACGTGCCAGCGCCGGCTCTACGATCCGGGTGAGCATCGCTTCAAGCATTGCTGGAGCGAACCCAGGGCTGCATTCGTACGCGAGGGCAGCGCTGAGATCGGCAAATGCCCATCGACCCTGAGCAAGCGACTGGCCGAGCAGTTGCTCAATGACGGTATCGCCTACCCCATTGGGCAGGAACATCCCGAACGCATCTACAACCTGCATGATGGGGTCGTATATGAGGCGGTATACTCCGGCGACAGCTGGCATGGCTACCCATGGCGCTACCGCCCGGGGCGCAGATCCCTGCCGCGTCAGATCAAGCAGGAACTGGAAAACCGTGCCAAGCAGCAAGGCTGCTTGCCCGGCTATCGGCATTGGATGAAAGAACATGGCCGCTGAACTGAAGCTCATCGTCGATTCCGCGCCTTCGCAAGGCAGCCTGGAGCATGGCTGGGTGAGAGCCTCTCTGTACCTCGATGGTCAGCCTTACTGGTACGGCGATGACGAGCAAGGCAGCCTCGACGGGACCTGGATCGACTTGCTCCATTACCTGGGCCAGAACTGGTCGGCGTTGATGCTGGAGCAGGGCTTGCCACTGCCGCTGGACGACGTGCCTCATCCCGGCAAGCTACTGGAAAAGGCCGAGGCGCGCTGGGAAGACATGCCCGAGCCGCAGATTCACGCCGAGGAAAACCAGCTTTATCGCTACCTCGATCGCCATAATCTTTCCGTGGCCATGAACGGTGCCAACCTGCCGATGCTGCTTTGGCTGCGCAGCGGCAACACGCTCTGGCTGGTGGATGAGGATGAACAGGCGAGGCGCCTGGACTTCCAGCGGCTGGGCCGGCAACTGGAAGAAATCGGTGATGCTCTCGCTAACCTCTTCGCCAAGAGCACCCAGCCTCATGTGCGAGCGGCTGTCACCCATTGGCAGGGGCGCCAGCAACAATTGAGCAGGGATTACCTGAATTACAGCACAGGGATGAGCCCCCAGCGTCTGGATGAACTCTCCCGACTCGTTGCTCTCGAGCCTGCGGCCAACGATCTGGCTTTCGCTCAAGAGCCGGTCTACCTCGCGGCTGCGAGAATGGCTCGCCATGACCTGAGCACCGTTCAGATCGCCGAGATCATGCAGCGTCTGCAGCAAGCCCCTGCGCTCGGCAAGCAGCCTTTCGCCCGCCTCGCCGCTGAGGCCAACGCCAAGATCGAACAACTGACTGGCAGCCCACCGTTCGAGCAGGGCTATCAATTGGCGCGCTGGCTACGCGAGCAATTGCACATGGTGCCAAGCGCGCCGTTCGAACCCGAAACAGTGCTCGAACAGGAGGGCGTGTCGATCGAGGAGTTGAAGCTGGAGAGCGGTGCTGTCGACGCGATCGCCTGCTGGGGCAGCATTGATCCACTGATTCTGCTCAACCGTAATGAACAGGCCAGGGCGGCCAGCAAGCATGGTCGTCGTAGCGCCCTGGCCCACGAACTTTGCCACCTGCTGGTCGACCGAACCCGCGCGCTGCCGGTTGCCGAAGTACTCGGCGGCGAAGTGGACAGCGAAAGTGAAAAACGTGCCAATGCCTTTGCCGCCGAAGCCCTGTTGCCCCAGGCACATGCCATCGAGGTGCTGCGAAACGCACCCAGCCTGCGCGAGGCCGTGGAAACCCTGGCACGCACGCACCAGGTCAGCCGGCAGTTGGTCGCATACCAACTGCACAACGCCCCTGGCGTGGAGCTGAGTGAGGATGAACAGGTTGCCCTGCGTAATTACGGCGTGAGGGCATAGGCGTGCAGCGCATTGGAACAACGTATTCGTGAACACCGTCGACAGCCACGCCGCCCCTATCGCCGTGGTCAACCACCTCACCCAGAGCGCACGCCCCGCCATCGTCATCGCCGGCAATGGCATGTGTTCGGGCGGGCGCATCGTCAACTATCTGAAGGCCATGCTGCACGACCCCAGGCACGACGTGCTGTTCGTCGGCTACCAGGCCCAGGGCAGGCCCGGCTATGCCATCCAGCAATACGGCCCCAGGGGCGGCTATGTCGATCTGGACGGCGAGCGCTTCGATATCCGCGCGAAGGTAACCAGCATCGGCGGCTACTCAGCGCATGCGGATCAGCAGGGGTTGGTCGAGTTCGTGACGGGGCTGCGGCAGTGGCCTGGTGAGATTAGGCTGGTCCATGGAGAACAGAGCAAGACTATTTTGGGCAAAGCTCTGGGAAAAGCAGGTTCATCGCAGCGCATGGCCAAGAATGATTCCATGCAAGCGGCCCGGGGGTTAGCTTGAATTTCGTGTTTATAAAATTTCTTTCCAACTTGATCAGCGTTTCTACAGCTGTATTTTTTTTAGCTCGATTAATAGTCGCACTGGGAACTATTACTTTTAATTTGGTTCTTGGGAGAAGCCTAGGTTCCGAAGCTGTAGGGATTTTTATGATGGCCTTCTCTTTGGTGGTAGGATTCGGTGTGCTTTCAAGAGTTGGGCTAGAGAATGCTTTGCTTCGGTTTGCAAGTATTGCTTATTCGGATAGTAATCGATTTGAATGGGGTTATATTAAATCGTGGACATTCTTGGTTGCTGGATTCGCCAGTCTGGTATTGGCTGGGATCTTATGGATAGGGCGGGGCTACTTGGCTTTGGATGTTTTTGAAGAGAGTAAGCTGGCGCGTCTATTAGAACCGATGGCAATTTTGTTGCCCTTATATACCTTGTTGTGTTTGCAGGTTGTTTTGTTTAAAGCGTTTCGGCAACCAGTAATGGCTTGTTTTTTTGAGGTGGGGACTATTTTTTTTGCGGTTTCAGTAATTTTTATGGTGAGCAATTCGCTTGGATTAACTGTTGGTGTGGTTGATGTTGCATGGATTTTGTGTTGCGTACTGCTGGTTGCAGGAGGGTTGGCATTTGGTCTACTGCGTATTGTTGCGCAGAGAAGATTTGGCGCTGTTGCTTGGTTTCCTATAAGAATAAAAATAGAAGATTCCTTTTTAGCTTCTCTTCCGGACTATACATTAATTAGTCTCGCGTCATATTTGGTTCAGTGGGTTGGGATATTGATAATAGGGGGGTTTGTCTCGGCTGGCGAGCTCGGGGTTTTTTCAGTTGCTCATCGTCTGGCACTATCGCTGACGTTCTTTTTGATTCTATGTAATAGTGTGCTGGGGCCCCGACTTGCTTCGTTATATTCCCAAGGAAGGATGGCTGAACTGGATCGTTTGGTTCGCAATTCTACCTTGTGCATGCTAGTCGTTGCCATTCCTGTCGCGCTACTCTTGATTTGTTTTCCTAGTTATTTCTTGGGTCTTTTTGGAGTTGATTTCCAGCGAGGCGCGAATTTGCTAGTTATACTAGTCTTGGGTCAATTAATAAACATAGCTACCGGTCCGGTTGGTTTGCTTTTGAATATGTGCGGGCTTCAGCGACAAGTCAGGAATATACTAATATTTTCAGCATTTTTCACGTCGCTTATCACTCTTCTTTTGGTACCGCGCTGGGGGGTAACGGGGGCGGCGCTAGCGACCACTATTGCGGTTGTTCTTCAGAATTTATTGGTTTTTTGGAGGGCTCGGTTATTTATGATGAGTCAGATTTTAAAGCGGAAAGTTGGGTAAGCCATTCTATGCTACAGCTGTGTGCTTTGGATTTATATAAATTTTGCTATGCAAGGTATGTCAATAGTATTGCTCTTGGTTTTAAAGAAAGTACTGGTCTGGAGGTGTTTCAGGACAAGCCTGATTTTTCAGGGGTAATTGTCCATATTGTAATGCCGGGTGCGTCTTCATTGCGCTACTTGGATAGGATAAACAAGGGAGAAGTGGTGCTGGGATTCAATTTGTCTGCACTGTTGCCTATCCGTTTAGATGCAATTTTTATTGAGAATTGCAACGGTGATGAGTATTCTCAATTACAGTTTGAGGCATGTGCTTTGCACGCTAAAAAGAACAATACTCAAACTTTAATGAAGAATATTTGGACAAAAGGACGATATAGCGTTGATTTTATGAGGAAGTATACTTCCTTTGGGGGATTGTTAATTGATGTTCCTTTGCGACCTCAACAGTTTTCTACGCAAAAAACATTGGATTTGTGGGTGACGCATCGAAAATATTCATTTTCTTCTTTCTTGAGTTCGTTGGTTTTTGCGCTTAATTATGTTTATAGTTGTAATGGTCGGCTTGTGGTGCTACATGGAGTAGATTTCGGTGGGAAATATTTTTGGGAGGAAACTGATAATCTCATACTAAAGGATAGTCGAATTGAGAATTTTAAAAGCAAGAGCGTGCATGATACTCAGGCTGGAAAAATTCCTTTCTCTAGCAGAGCAGAGCATATCTTTTCTGCGCTAGGTAGGGCTGGTTTAGAGGTAAAAATGAGTAATTCTTTTTATGGATATTGAGGCTGGCGGCTTTCGTGTTTTGTTTGTGAATGATACTAGGGCGGAAGCTCATGTGGGATGTGAGCTCGTCGTTAGGAACTTGACTGCGCTTATCTTAGAACTAGGGGGGGTGGTTTCTGGATATATATCTATTCGTAATATAAGTTCGGCGGTTCCCTTTTTGAAGGAACATAGTGATGAGCTTGATTTGGTGCTCATAAATGGCGAAGGATCAATGCATCGAGATAAAGAAATTGCATATGAATTGGTAAGGGTGGCGGGGGTTTCTTGTCAGTTAGATATTCCATGTGTGTTGGTTAATGCTACGGTCCGCTGTAATTCTTACGACTTATACGGATCATTCAATTTTTTTCGATTTATTGCTGTTAGGGAAGAAGCTAGCTTTGATGAGCTTGCTGGTTTTAATATTTCTTCAGAGGTTATACCTGACGCTTTGTTTTTTTCAGAATTTAGTAGTATAGAGCATGCTTCGCATCATGAAAATAAGGTTCGACTGGCTGTTACAGATAGCGTTGTCCCATCCACTGCGTTGCAATTAGAGGAATTAAGAGTTTCGTTGTGCGGAGAGGCTGAAACTCTATTTTTTGCATCTTCTCGTGTCTCTTGGATTAAGGAATTTTTCCGCAGGTACCCCAAACGATGGGCATTGAAGAATCCGCTGCATGGCATTAGGTTTTTTTTATTGCTTTTCGTGTGGTTGCCATCTGTGAAGCGGAATGTAGATGCGTTTGTCGAAGGTCTCAAATGTTATGATTTTGTAATCACTGGTCGCTTTCATCTGGTTTGCTTGCTCATGATGTTGGAAATTCCTTTTTATGCAGTTGAGTCCAATACCGATAAGATATCCTCGTTACTAAAGGGGGTGGGTTTGAACCGTAGGTGCTTTAGGGATGTGGCGTCTATGCGCAGTGCGATTCATCGTCATGGCTTGCTCCCATTTTCTAATGAGGAACGCATGTTGATAAATAAATACAAAGATTTAATTTCAATAAAAAGGGGGGGGCTAAAGGAAGTTTTAGCTGGGCTTGTTCCAAGGTGTAAGCAGGGGCGGCGGTTGTGAGTGGCCAGTTGAGATGGATGTCGCTGTTTTTTTTGATGTTTCCATGGATATCCTTCGGTATTTTTGATCTCGATACACAGCCGTACTATATTGTTATTTCAGTTATTGTCGTGTTGTTTTCTTTGAGATCGAGGCTGCCGTCGTTTATATTTCTTTTATATATTAATTCACTGCTGGTTGGATTGTTGGCCTGTATTACCGCCTTTCGAGTCGGTTTCGGATTTTCTGAGATGCGGGCGATCGCTTCATATTTTGGCTTGGCCGTCTCGGTGCATGTTTTTTATTTGCTTTTCAGGGACTGCCCTTATTTTACGCTTCGCTTCATCCTTTTGGCTAATATCGTATGGGTGTTCGCAGGAGTGGCGCAGGTGGTCTGGGGGAAAGCTATTTTTTCTTTTTTGGTTTCTGTTCGTACCACTGATGATCGTGGTGTTACGTCTCTTGCGCCGGAGCCAAGCTATTTTGCGGTTATGTTAGTTTTTATTTCATGGGTATATTTTCTGGTTTCAGATTATAGGCCTGCTAATTATTTGTGGTTGATGATATTGGTTAATGCACTGTGCGTGGTTTTTTTTGCAAAGTCAGCTTTTGGGCTTCTTCTTTTGTTGATTCTTTTTTTTGGCTGGTTTATATATAATTTTCGATACCCATCTCGGTTGTTTTTTTTGTGGTGTGGTGTGGTGGGTTTGGGAGCAATGGCGGCCGGCTTGTTGTACTTTGATTTTTTTCCGTCCTCGCGGTTGGTTGCGTTAATTCAAAGGGCGTTAGCAGATCCCTTACTTTTAATCTTCAAAGATGCGAGTCTTAACGCTCGTGCTAGTCATGTTGTTATTCCTTTATATGGCGCTTGGCAAGATTTCTTTATTCCTCATGGGTTTAGTTACTATCAGCTTCATTCTGAGGGGTTAGTGAAATACTTTAATGGGTTTTTCTGGTATGGCTATGCTGGGTCTAGGATAATGTCTTCAGTCGCGGCCCCAATTTATGAGTTGGGCTGGCTGGCGTTTTTCTTCTTTTTCTCTTTATTTGTGTCATTTATGGCTACTGGTAGAGGGTGGGTTATAAATTTAAGTATCATGTTTTTCTTCTTGGTGGGGGCTGTGCCAATTAGCTTTCCCTTGGTTGGGGCGGTGATTGCTATAGTTAATGTGGCCAAGCCCGATAAATGTCTTTTGGAGTGCAAATAGTGTGAAAAAGGTCGCGCTGATTACCGGAGTTACCGGCCAAGATGGCTCGTATCTTGCTGAGTTGTTACTTAAGAAGGACTATGAGGTCCATGGCGTTAAGCGACGAGCTTCATCGTTCAATACCCAACGGGTCGATCACATCTATCAAGACCCACACGTCAGGAATCAGAACTTTGTCTTGCACTACGGTGATCTGAGTGACTCGTCCAACCTGACTCGGATAATCCAAGAAGTGCAGCCCGACGAAGTCTACAACCTCGGCGCGCAGTCTCACGTGGCAGTCAGTTTCGAGTCGCCAGAGTACACCGCCGACATTGATGCCATGGGCACGCTACGCATCCTCGAGGCCATTCGCTTGCTTGGGCTGGAGAAAAAGACTCGCTTCTATCAAGCTTCGACCTCCGAACTCTACGGCCTGGTGCAAGAAGTTCCTCAGAAGGAAACTACGCCGTTTTATCCTCGTTCGCCCTATGCGGTAGCGAAGCTCTACGCGTATTGGATCACCGTGAATTATCGAGAAGCCTACGGCATGTATGCCTGCAACGGCATTCTTTTCAATCATGAGTCACCGCGCCGAGGCGAGACCTTCGTAACTCGCAAGATTACTCGTGGCTTGGCCAATATTGCTCAGGGTTTGGAGTCTTGCCTTTACATGGGTAATCTTGATGCACTAAGGGACTGGGGGCATGCCAAGGACTACGTGCGTATGCAGTGGATGATGCTTCAACAACAAAGGCCTGAAGATTTCGTTATCGCTACGGGGGTTCAGTATTCCGTGCGGCAATTCATTGAATGGTCCGCAAAGGAATTAGGTATTACGCTGCGTTTCAAGGGGCGGGGCGTGGATGAAACTGCTGTAATCGAATCCATCGAAGGTGACAAGGCGCCAGCGCTCAAAATTGGCGATGTGATCGTCCGTGTCGATCCACGCTATTTCCGTCCTGCCGAAGTGGAGACACTGCTGGGGGATCCAAGCAAGGCCAAGCAGAAGCTCGGTTGGGTGCCGGAAATTACGGTTCAGGAGATGTGCGCCGAGATGATTCGTGAGGATCTCAAAGCTGCACAACGCCATGCCTTGCTCAAGCAGCATGGTCATGACGTACCGGTATCGATGGAGAACTGATTGTGGCCCGTGATCTGAACCAGACCATATTCGTGGCCGGCTATCGCGGCATGGTGGGCTCGGCGATTGTCCGCCGCCTTCGGGCATTGGGGTACGGCAATATCCTCACTGCTGGGCGGGACGAGCTGAATCTGCTCGATCAGCAAGCTGTGCACGCCTGGTTCCGGTCCCATGCGATCGATCAGGTTTATCTGGCCGCAGCCAAGGTAGGCGGCATACATGCCAACAACACTTATTCGGCTGATTTCATCTACGAGAATCTGATGATCGAGGCCAACATCATCCATGCGGCGCACACCTATGGTGTGCAGAGACTGTTGTTCCTCGGCTCCTCATGCATTTACCCCAAGCACGCCGAGCAACCGATGAAGGAGGAGGCGTTATTGACCGGCGCCCTCGAGCCTACCAACGAGCCTTATGCCATTGCCAAGATTGCCGGCATCAAGCTCTGCGAGAGCTATAACCGTCAACATGGGCGCGACTACCGCAGCGTCATGCCGACTAACCTTTATGGCCCGCATGACAACTTCCATCCCGATAACAGTCACGTGATCCCTGCACTGCTGCGGCGCTTCCATGAGGCAGTTCAACGCGGTGACGAAGAGGTCGTGATCTGGGGAAGTGGCAACGCGATGCGTGAATTCCTCTACGTTGACGATATGGCGTCTGCCAGCGTCCACGTCATGGAGCTTGACCAAGACATTTACCAAGCCAACACCCAACCAATGCTCTCGCACATCAACGTCGGCACCGGCTTGGATTGCACTATTCGTGAGCTGGCGGAAACCATCGCGGATGTCACGGGCTTCAGCGGGCGGCTGACATTCGATGCTAGCAAGCCGGACGGTGCTCCTCGCAAACTGATGGATGTCTCTCGTCTCAAGAGCCTCGGTTGGGAGGCGAGTATTACGCTGGAAGAGGGGCTGCGTGACGCCTATCTGTGGTACGTCGCGAATGCCGAGCAGGTACGGGCGCACTGATGGTCATGCATTTCGGAATGCGTGCATGTGGTTAAGCGACGATACTTTTCGCGGCGTAGTGGCCTCTACTCCGTTAGTCTCCATTGATCTTGTTGTGCAGAACGAGCTTGGCGAACTGCTTCTCGGCCGTCGCCTGAATCGTCCGGCTCAGGGCTACTGGTTCGTGCCAGGTGGTCGTATCCAGAAAAACGAGACTCTCGATGGAGCTTTCCGACGTCTCACATCTGGCGAGCTGGGAAGTGCTTTCGACCGTGCGTCTGCACGACTGCTAGGCGTATATGAGCATTTCTATACGGATAGTGTGTTTGGTACAGCCGAGGACGGCATTGATACCCACTATGTAGTGCTTGCCTATCACTTGCTGTTGCCCATTGGGCACGCCCTCATGCTGTCTAGTGAGCAGCACAGTGCATGTCGTTGGTGGTCGCTCAACGAAGTCGAGGCCAGCTCCGAGGTGCATGCAAATTCACGTGCTTATCTGCCCGAGCTGCGTATGCCTATGTGCAAAGGAAAATGAAATGCTTCTACCGATAATCATGGCCGGCGGTTCGGGCTCGCGCCTGTGGCCGTTATCGCGGCAACTGAATCCAAAGCAGTTTCTGGCGTTGACCGATGCGCAACTGTCCATGTTGCAGTCGACCATCCGCCGTTTGGATGGTCTGGAAGTTGGTTTGCCTCGGCTGATTTGCAACGAACAGCACCGGTTCATCGCTGCCGAACAGCTTCGTCAGTTGGGCATGGAGCAAACCAGCATCCTGCTTGAGCCGGTGGGACGAAACACAGCGCCAGCCATCGCCTTGGCGGCGTTGCAGGCAATGCTGGATGACGACGATCCGGTTCTGCTTGTATTGGCTGCCGATCATCTGATTCAGGACGTGGATGCCTTCCACTCCAGCATCCGGGCTGCGATGCCGTTTGCTATCGATGGCAAGTTGGTAACCTTCGGCATCGTTCCTACCCACGCAGAAACTGGGTACGGCTATATAGAGAAGGGCAGGGGGCTGGGCGAGGGCGGCTTTGCAGTGAGCCGCTTCGTGGAAAAGCCAAGTTTGAGTATCGCAGAGGAATACCTGGCAAGCGGCGATTACTTTTGGAACAGCGGTATGTTCTTGTTCCGAGCGAGCCGGTATCTGGACGAGTTGGAGTGTCACCACCCGGCAATACTTGCAGCCTGTCGTCAAGCACTTGCGTCCGGCACTCAGGATATGCATTTCACTCGGGTAGACGCCGCCGCATTTTTGGCCTGTCCAGAGGACTCCGTCGACTATGCCGTGATGGAGAAAACCGACGACGCGGTTATGGTGCCACTAGATGCTGGTTGGAGCGATATAGGGTCTTGGGCGGCGCTCTGGGAGACCAGTAAGAAGGATGCCGAAGGGAATGTGTTTAAGGGGGATGTCCTCGGGCAGGCCACTCGCAACTCCTTTGTTCATGCCGACAGTCGCCTAGTGGCAACGGTTGGCGTTGAAGATTTGGTAATCGTAGAGACCAAGGACGCCGTGCTGGTCGCCCATAAAAGCCAGGTGCAAGACGTGAAGAAGATTGTCGAGCGCATAAAGGCTGATAATCGCCATGAGCACCTCAATCACAGGGAGGTCTATCGCCCATGGGGGATGTATGACGCCATCGACAGCGGACACCGTTATCAAGTCAAGCGCATCACCGTCCAACCAGGCGCCAAGCTGTCTGTGCAGATGCATCATCACCGGGCTGAGCACTGGGTCGTGGTCAGCGGCACTGCCAAGGTGACTAACGGCGACAAAACTTACTTGGTCACCGAAAACCAATCGACTTACATACCGGTGGGCCAAGTACACGCTCTGGAAAACCCCGGTGTAATTCCGCTGGAACTAATCGAAGTTCAGTCGGGTTCCTATCTGGGAGAAGACGATATCGTGCGGCTTGAAGACCAGTATGGGCGCGCCTAAGGGGAATGCTTGAAGATTTCAGTAATCACGGTGGCCTACAACAGTTCCGCTACCATAAAAGCAACGCTCGACTCAGTACAGGCACAAGGTTATCCGGCGTTGGACTATATCGTGATTGATGGGGGCTCAACTGATACGACACTCGATATCGTACGTGAGCGTCCTGAACTGGTTAGCCAGCTCATTTCCGAGCCTGATCGCGGAATTTACGATGCGATGAACAAAGGTGTGCAGCGCGCTACCGGCGAAATCATCGGCATCCTCAACTCGGACGACTTCTATCTGCATTCTCACGTATTGCAGGAAGTCGCCGATGCCTTCGCAGCTGATCCAGCTTTGGAGGTACTGATGGGGGATGTGGATTTCGTGTCGGACGAGGATCTGAACAAACCGGTCAGAACTTATCGTGCGACGGGCTTTCGGCCCTGGATGTTTCGTTTGGGGTTTATGCCGCCACACCCTGCAATTTTCATACGGAAAACTGCGTATGAGCGTGTTGGGTTATACAAGCTAGGCTACAAGATCGCTGCGGATTTTGATTTTCTCGTAAGGTTGCTGCTGCTCGATCGAGCAAAATACCGTATCGCAGGTACTCAGTGGGTTAGAATGCGCACCGGCGGAGCGAGTACAGCGGGCTGGAAAAGCAACTTGACTTCTACTCGCGAGATGCTGCGTTCGCTGCGTGAAAACGGCGTTTTTTCATGCTTGCCGATGCTGTTGCTTCGATTGCCAGTCAAATACATCAAGCAGGTATTTCTATGAAAGTCCTGTTGACCGGTGCGAGCGGTTTCTTGGGGAGCGCCGTTATCGCTCGTCTATCCCAGCAGGATCAGATCATCCTTTCGTGCGCGGTGCGCTCACCTCTAGCTCAGGTGCGCTTTGCAGCTTTTTCAGTAGGCGATCTTTGCGCTACTAATGATTGGTCGCAAGCTCTGCTTGGTCAGCAGGTAGTCATTCATGCTGCAGCTCGTGCCCATATCATGAAGGACGAGCTTGCCGATCCTCTTGCCGAATACCGACTCGTCAATGTGGAGGGCACGCTTAATCTGGCTCGTCAGGCTGCTACTGCCGGAATCAAGCGTTTTATCTATATCAGTTCTATCAAGGTCAATGGTGAGTCGACGCCTTTGGGCAAACCATTCGTATCCAGCGACGCGCCTGCACCTGAAGATCCCTACGGGCTCTCCAAGCTGGAAGCTGAGCAAGGCTTGATGCAACTGGCTGCCCATACTGGAATGGAGGTGGTGATAATTCGCCCTCCGCTCGTTTATGGGCCGGGGGTCAAGGGTAACTTCGCCAGCATGATCAAGTTAGTCGAGAAGGGGATTCCTCTTCCGCTCGGCGCTATTCATAACAAGCGTTCCCTGGTCAGTATCGACAATTTGGTCGATCTGATCATCCGTTGTATCGATCATCCTGCTGCAGCTAATCAGGTGTTCCTCGCTGGCGATGGCGAGGATCTGTCTACTTCTGAACTGCTGCGTGGCGTGGGTAGAGCGATGGGCAAGCCTGCCCGGTTGATTCCTGTCCCGGCTGGCATGCTTCAGTTTGGGGCTGCCTTGCTAGGCAAAGCGGCGATGGCCCAACGGTTGCTTGGTTCGCTGCAGGTGGATATCAGTAAGACGTGTGAACTTCTGGACTGGAAGCCACCGTACACGGTGGAAGAAGGGCTCAAGCGCTGCTTCGAGCGGTCCCATTAATCTGTTACCGGATAAACCTGTGATTCGAGTATTCGATTTTGTTTTCTCGCTGTTGGGCCTGGTGGCTGGTTTTCCAGTGCTATTGGTGCTGACGATTGTTGGGTTGTTCGATACGGGGTCGCCCATCTTTCGTCAGGTACGCGTCGGGCGTCACCAGAAGCCCTTTACTTTGGTGAAATTTCGCACCATGAAGGTGGATACCGCCTCAGTTGCCACTCATCTGGCGAGCAGCGCATCCATTACCCGTTTCGGCCATTTTCTGCGCAAGACCAAGCTGGATGAATTGCCCCAGCTGTGGAATGTGCTCAAGGGAGAGATGAGTCTGGTCGGGCCGCGCCCCGGGCTGTTCAACCAGCAAGAGCTGACCGAGGAGCGTGCCAAGCGCGGCGTCTTTGACGTTCGTCCTGGGATTACTGGCTTGGCTCAGGTTAATGAGATCGATATGTCCACCCCGGCATTGCTGGCCGAGACGGACCAGAAAATGATCCAAAGTCTTACGCTGGTCGATTACTTCAAATACATCCTGATGACTGTGGCAGGCAAGGGTGCCGGTGATCGTGTTGTCAAAAAGACGCAGGGCTAGAATCCAGGCGGCATTCTGGCTGAATGGTCGTTATTCGCTGCGTTTCCAGCATGGGAATCTCTATAAGCTATGGAGTGGCCCGGAAACCGGGTGGTAAGAAAGGAAGATATTTGTGTTGAGGTTGGCTGAAAACCTACGGGCCCGGCTGGTGCGTTTGCCGAGGCAGCAGAAGCGCCTGCTACAGGTCGTGGCGGATGTGCTGCTGGTCTGGTTGGCACTCTGGCTGGCTTTTTTTGTTCGCCTTGGCGACGCCCGCTTCGTCGAACCGTTTGGGGGGCATGCCTGGCTGTTCGGCGTTGCGCCGCTGCTTTCGATTCCCTTCTTCATTCGCTTCGGTATGTACCGCGCGGTGATGCGTTACCTCGGTAACGACGCGCTGATGGCAATAGCCAAGGCCGTCACGCTTTCGGCCTTGTTGCTTTCGTTGGCTGTCTACTGGCGAACCGATGCACCCAAGCTGATTCCACGCTCGATGGTGTTCAACTACTGGTGGTTGAGCCTGATGCTGATCGGCGGGTTGCGCCTGCTGATGCGCCAGTACTTTATGGGCGACTGGTTTTCGCCGGTGTCCTTCACCAAGCTCAAGGGCAAGGAGGCGGGGCTGCCCAGGGTGGCGGTGTATGGCGCAGGTGCGGCGGGCAATCAGCTTGTGGCCGCCTTGCGCATGGGCCGGGCGATGCGACCGGTGGCCTTCATCGACGACGATCCGAACCTGCAGAACCGTTCCATTGCCGGGCTGCGCGTCTATTCGGCCAAGCACATCACTCAGATGGTGGAGGAGACCGGCGCCGGGGAAATCCTGCTGGCCATTCCTTCTGCCTCGCGGGGCCGTCGGCGCGAGATTCTGGAAATGCTCGAGCGTTTCCCGCTGCATGTGCGCAGCGTGCCGGGCTTCATGGACCTGGCGAGCGGCAAGGTGCAGGTCGAGGACATTCAGGAAGTGGACATCGCGGACTTGCTGGGCCGCGATGCCGTGCCGCCGCAACAGGCCCTGTTCGAACAGTGCATCCGTGGCCAGGTGGTGATGGTGACCGGGGCGGGTGGATCGATCGGGTCCGAACTGTGCCGTCAGATTCTGGCGAACAAGCCGCAGGTGTTGCTGCTGTTCGAGCACAGCGAGTTCAACCTGTACAGCATTCATATGGAGCTGGAGCGGCGGATCGAGCGAGAGGCGCTTTCGACCCGACTGGTGCCGATTCTCGGCTCGATCCGCAACGGTGACCGTTTGCTGGACGTGCTGCAGACCTGGAAGGTCGAGACGATCTACCACGCCGCCGCGTACAAGCATGTGCCGATGGTGGAGCACAACGTGGCCGAGGGCGTGCTCAACAATATCCTCGGCACCATGAATGCCGCCCAGGCGGCGGTGCAGGCGGGTGTCACGAACTTCGTGCTGATCTCCACCGACAAGGCCGTGCGGCCCACGAACGTCATGGGCAGCACCAAGCGCGTGGCGGAGATGATCCTGCAGGCACTGAGCCGCGAGCCGGCGCTGGTGCTGTTCGGCAGCACGGATGGTGTCCATCACGTCAACAAGACGCGCTTTACCATGGTGCGCTTCGGCAATGTGCTGGGCTCGTCCGGCTCGGTTATTCCGCGTTTCTATCAGCAGATTCGCAGCGGCGGCCCGGTGACCGTGACGCATCCGAAGATCACCCGCTATTTCATGACCATTCCCGAGGCGGCGCAGTTGGTGATCCAGGCCGGTTCCATGGGGCAGGGCGGGGATGTGTTCGTGCTGGATATGGGGCAGCCGGTGAAAATCGCGGAACTGGCCGAGAAGCTGATTCACCTGTCCGGGCTGAGCGTGCGGTCGGAGAAATGCCCGCATGGCGATATCGCTATCGAGTTCACCGGCTTGCGCCCCGGCGAGAAGCTGTATGAGGAGCTGCTGATCGGCGACAACGTCAACCCGACCGAGCACTCGATGATCATGCGGGCCAACGAGGAGTACTTCACCTGGGACGTGCTCAAGGCGATTCTGGCGAAGCTGCTCAAGGCGGTGGAGGAGGACGATTACCCGCAGATCCGGCTGCTGCTGCGTGAAGTGGTGAGCGGGTACGTGCCGGAAGGGGAAATCGTCGACTGGATCTACCAGCAGCGACGGGTGGAGGCGGGGGAGTAGAGGGTTTTCCCTTTTTGTGGAGGCCCGACCTTGGGGCGATGCTTTTTAGGCTTTAGGCTTCAGGCTTCAGGCTTCAGGCTTCAGGCTTCAGGCTTCAGGCCATTGGCAGTCCTACGGCCTGCAGTCGCTCTCGTCGAGCGAGGGCGCGCGCGGATCTGGCCGTGAAGGATGCTTTGACAGGGAGTGATGGGTGGAGAACTACAATCAGGCAGGCCGCAGGCTGCATACAGATGCAGACGTGCTAACGAGCCAGGGACGCTATGCTACCGCCTCTCATCTCTATGGCCTTGCGGCAGAGTGCACCATCAAGGCATTCATGCAGAGTCAGCCAGGTTGCGCGAAGATTCCTTTCAAGCATTTACCAGAGCTGGTGGATGACGCCAAGCGGCTGCTAAGTGGGCGTACCAGGGCACATTTACTGCAGGTGATTGCCGCCCCGGACTACATGGCTGCTTGGCGTGTGGAGAACAGGTACTGGGATGATGCTTGTTTCAAGCCTGAACAGTGCACAAAATACCGAGCGGACTCCTACAAAGTGCTCGCCTGCCTCCACCCGGTATAAAGGACTCTTATGGTTACGTTTGATCAAGCGCTGGACAAAGCGGTCGATGCAATACTGCATTGCTATCCGGGTGTTCAGTGGCGTGATATCCGTGTGGTGCGCGATATGCAAGGCAAGTTGTTCATAGTGCTGCCCGACGAGTTGGCTGAACATCGCGCAGAAATTGAGCAGCTGAATCAGTTATTGATTGAATATCTGCAAAATTATGCAGGTTCGGCAAATCCCGCCGCTTGCCTCTCGGATACGCTTTCCGGTGCCGAGCTGTTGGAAGAGCCTTTCATCATTTATTACCGTGGCGACCATGCAGTGCGTGTGATCGAGCGGCGCGCGATGGGTGAGAATTGGCTGTTTGAGCCGGGCCAGACTGACCTGAGCCATCCACCGCGTTTCGTTTTTTTCAGCCTGAAAGGAGGCGTGGGTCGTAGTACTGCTCTGGCACTCTGGGCCCGCAAGCTTTGCCAGGAAGGTAAAAGCGTGCTGGTGGTGGATATGGATCTGGAGGCCCCAGGCTTGGGGGCCCAGTTGCTGGAACGGTCCGGCAAGCCCTTGTACGGCGTGGCGGACTGGCTGGTGGAGGATCTGGTTGGTAATCCCGCTGAGATGCTGGTGCCTGATATGGCCCAGCAGAGCCCGGTAGTGCCCGCTGGTTTGTGGGTGGTGCCTGCCTTTGGCTCTGCGACAGACGAGGCGCCGCAGAACATGCTGGCGAAACTGGCGCGGGCTTACCTTGAAAAAACGGACTCAAAGGGCTTGCAGCTTTTTGCGCAGCGTTTGCAAAGAATGCTGCAGGCACTGGAAGCTCACTACCAGCCTGATGTCGTGCTGGTGGACAGTCGCGCTGGGCTCCATGAAACAGTAGCCACGACCTTGTTGCATTTAGATGCAGAGGTGCTGTGTTTCGCCGTCGACCTGGAGGTTACGTGGCAAGGCTATCGCTATCTGTTCAGTCATTTGACGCAGCTTGCCCAGCAGAAACTGCAGCAGGGCGATTGGCGGGATCGTTTCAAAATGGTCAGCGCGCGGGCCATGCCAGACGATTTTGATCGCTTTCTGGACTGCTCTTATGGGCTCTGGACGGACACTCTTTATGATGAGAGCAGCGAAGAGGTGCGCGGGTTAAGTTTCGATGTGCGTGATGAGGCTGCACCTCATTACCCGTTGATTATCCCGCGTGTGGATATCTTTGAAGCTTTCGAGCCCTGCAGGGATCTGCGCAGAATGCATGAAGCACAGATTTCTGCCGTGTTCGGTGAGTTTTTTGCAGGTTTACAGTCGTGTCTGGAGGCGAGCCGTGACCAAGACTGATGGCCTCGTTGATAGCGTGCGCCAGGGACTGGCTGAAATCCCGGATGTGGCGGCACACCGAGCTTCCGAAGCGCCTTCCGTGCAGCAAATTTATGTGGTCAATGGCCATGAGCAGGCCTTGAACCCGGACACCATTTTGGTGGTGGGTGATCGAGGTAGTGGGAAGAGCTTCTGGAGTGCTGCACTGAGTGATCCCGATGCCCGGCAGGTCATCAGCCAGCAACTGCCCCGGTTGCGGCTGAACAGTTTCCAGGTGGCTGTCGGTTTTGCCGGTGAGCGCGGAGACAGTCGTTATCCATCAATGCAGGTTCTGGCGAGCTTATTAGAAAAAGGCTTTGAAGCCGAGCAAATATGGCGCACCGTAGTGCTGCTGCATCTGTTGGCGGAGATTAAGGAGCAACTGCCAGGCACAGCTTGGGCTGAGCGCGTGCAATTCGTGGCAGCCAACCCGGAACGGGAGGAACAGTGGCTGAGCAAGATCAACAGCACACTGCAAAGTCAGCGGCGGGGCTTCCTGATCGTGTTTGACGCGCTCGATCGTCTGGGGCGTGATTGGCCAACTATCCGTGCCCTGACCCAGGGGTTGCTCAAGGTTTGTCTGGATATGAGGTCTTTCTCGGCGTTGCGCATCAAGCTGTTCATGCGTCCAGACATGTGGGCAGACAAAACCATCTGGACCTTTCCGGATGCATCCAAGCTTCAGCACAATCGTGTGGTTTTGGAATGGTTGAAAGTGGACCTTTACGGTCTGCTTTGGCACTGGCTGGCCAACCGCCCGAAGCATGCTGGCGAACGCTTTCGCCAAGGTGTGCAGCAACTACTGAATCTCACCTTCAAGCCATCGGCAACGACCCACACTGACTTTTACCCCTTGCCATTACCGCTATCTAACGATGAAGAGCGGCAAGAGCAACTGCTCAACCATGTCAGTACGCCCTATATGGGTAGCAACAGGCGCCGGGGCAAAACCTACAGCTGGCTGCCCAATCATCTGTCGGATAGCAACGGCCATGTCAGCCCGCGCAGTTTTCTGCTGGCGGCAAAAGAGGCCATGCAGGTCACCCAGGAAAAAGGATACCCCCAGGCATTGCATTACGAGGGGATCAAGGCCGGTGTAGCCAAGGCCTCGGATATTCGCCTGCAGGAGCTCAAGGAGGACTACCCTTGGGTGGGTGAGGTGCTGAAACCTTTGCGCGGGCTGGTTGTGCCGGCAGAAACTGTCGAGCTATTCAAGCGCTGGAAAGCTTCAAGAGTGGTTGCACAGCTGAAACCACGCGCAGAGCAAATGCAAGACGATCGCCAATACCTGCCACCCCATGCTCTGGAGGGTGCCCAAAGCCCTCAGCAGCAATTGCAGGCTCTGTTGCAAACTCTGGTAGAGATAGGTGTGGTGCACATCATGAGCGATGGCCGGGTGAATATACCCGACCTGTTCAGAGTCGGGGCCGGTATAGGTCGCAGAGGTGGCGTGAGGGCCGTCCGATAGGCTTCGGGAACGATGCGCATCTGTGCGTCTGGACTTGCCCCTTTCAAACGGCCTCGGGATTAGTCAACAAGCACCGGTCCAGCCAAGGGGCTTGCAGATTGTGAGTGCCGGGTTTGTTTAGTGCGCTTGCTGGCCGGTTTGGCTTCAAGGTACGCAAGTTAGGTACACCGACAAGGCCGTGCGCTCGACGAATGTCATGGGTAGCACCAAGCGCGTGGCGGAGATGATCCTGCAGGCACTGAGCCGCGAGCCGGCGCTGGTGCTGTTCGGCAGCACGGATGGTGTCCATCACGTCAACAAGACGCGCTTTACCATGGTGCGCTTCGGCAATGTGCTGGGCTCGTCCGGCTCGGTTATTCCGCGTTTCTATCAGCAGATTCGCAGCGGCGGCCCGGTGACCGTGACGCATCCGAAGATCACCCGCTATTTCATGACCATTCCCGAGGCGGCGCAGTTGGTGATCCAGGCCGGTTCCATGGGGCAGGGCGGGGATGTGTTCGTGCTGGATATGGGGCAGCCAGTGCGTATTGCCGAGTTGGCCGAGAAGCTGATCCACCTGTCTTGGCATTCGTAGGGCGGGTGAAACCCGCCGATATGGAGTTGGCGTCTGGTCCGATCGGCGGGTTGCAACCCGCCCTACGCCTGCTTTTGTGGGAGGCCGCGCCCGTTCCTGACGGGCTTGCGGCACTCAGCACATCCCTGTGGATGGCCCGAACTCGGAGCACGAGCTTCGGACACTTTACGCTCGCCATACCATCACAAGACCCTGTCGGTTCGTTTTGTCGCGATTCGACATCGTGATTGCGGCACTGGTATGACAGGGCTAGGGATGTATAATTTTGGCAAATTTTGTCAAATATGGACAAAGCCATGAGCACCATGAATATCTCCCTGCCGGACGCTCTCAAGTCTTTTGTCGATGACCAGGTCAGCCTGCGAGGCTACAGCACCAGTAGCGAATATGTGCGGGAGCTGATTCGCAAGGATCAGGATCGTCAGCATCTGCGTGGCCTGCTGCTGGCTGGGGCTGAATCGGCTCCCACTGTTCCTGTGGATGGCGACTATTTCGAATCCCTACGCGCCAGGGTTCGTAAGGCTCGGGGATGAAGGCCAAACCCGTCATTCCACGTGCCCTTGCCAGCCAGGACGTAGAAAACGCGATCAGCTATTACCTTGCCGAGCAGGCCGAGCAGGCTGCACTCGGTTTTATCGATGCCCTGGAATACGCCTATACCCACATCAGTCGCCATCCGGCCTCGAGTATGCCCCGGTATGCCCATGAGGTGGATTTACCAGGGTTGCTCTGCTGGCCGCTGAAACGCTATCCCTATCTGGTGTTTTACGTTGAACGTGATGACCACGTCGATGTATGGCGTGTTCTACATTGCATGCGGGACATTCCTGCATGGCTGGCTGAAAGCGCCTCCCATTAATTGCAGCGTGCAGGCGCCTTCGGGGTGCTCGCAAGCAAGGCGTTTCTCCCACAGGGGAGGCGTAATCACTTGAGTGGTTTGACTCCGCCTCGGCGGCCGAGACCGAAGCCTACGCGGTAGAGGTCGGGGAGGTTTACCCTGCCGTCCTTCATCGTTTCGAATACGCCGAGTCTTTCCAAGTCGCTGCGCACACCTGGCCAGCCGCGCTCGGCATGCTGGGGTGGCAGGCGTTCGCCAGAGGCGACTCCGAGGCCGTTCGGAAAGTCATCGCTCCAGCATCGTTCGATGGTGTCGAACGGGCAAGGGACTGTCAGACCCCGCAACGGCTCCATCACCTGGGTGACCCAGGGATAGTCTTCGGCCATCTCCAGGACTCGTATTTCCGATGCCTTCTGAACGCCTCGCTTGATGCTTTCATAATGAAGCGCATGGGGGTGTTCCGGGTATTGCTCGGAGGAGTCCTCCGCGGCCTGTCGGATGGCAGCCAGGAAGGAGCGGGGCGAGGTACGCCTTCTACCATCCGCCAGATGGCTGACCGACCAGACGTAAGGAACGCCACGACGGCGGTCCCTGCCCATCCAGGCCCCTGCCAGCGCTTCGAACAGAGCCCTCTGTTTGGCGCTTTCCCGTTTTATTTCTTCGCTCAGTTGCCAGATATCGCCTCTTTGAGGCGGAGGCGAGCCGACGATCCCAGCGTAAATTCGCCGCAATAGCTCGCCATTGAGAGAAGGCGCGTTGCACAGCATTTGCCAGAGCAATCCGTGCAGATCGTGAGGCGCCCAGGTGAGCTCCGCCTTGGTCGCGAGTAACTTCGAGGCGTCCGTGAAATCCGTAACGGTACGATCGGACTGGTCTTCGCGAAGAAATACCTTGGCATGGAGATTGGGATAGGATTTGAGCCAGAGCACCACCCGGAGCAGGTCCCGGACGATATCGTCCATCCTGCCCCAGTCCCGGCTGGTTCGGTCAAGGGCGTCGAATACGATCAGGCCGAAACGCTGTCTTTGGCGGAAATGTTCGTTGGCTCGCTGCAGCAGCCGGGCGAGTGATTCTGGATTCGCCTTTACCCAGGCAACCGTCTCGTCCCATGTGGTGAGGGGGATGGTTTCGCTTGTGACGAGTGCCAGCCAGCGTGCAACGACGGCGCGCCAGATGTCATAGGGTGTAGCGGCATCCATCAGATGGGAAAATACTTCCCCGTCGGGAAAGGCGTCGATATCCGGCGCGACGGCAAATCCGATGTGCACGTCGGTACGTTCCAGTTCGCGTACCGTCTGCCCGAGCGAGGACCGGGCAGACGGTGAGCCCAGCGCGGCGGTCCAGAATGACTTGCCCACACCACGGGCGCCAATGACCAGGTTGCACTCCAGGCGCAGCGCCTTGATATGGGCGGGTGGCAGATAAAGTGAGCGCTGGTCCGGTACTTCACCGTGGTTCGAGGTGGTCAGCGGTAGCGCTTCGATAATGGCTTGCCGGATATCCTGCGTTTCGCTCAAGGTTCGTTCGCTCCGTCCAGCGTGTTTTCCAGGCCTGTCACGATACTGCCGAAGAGTGTATCGATTTCCTGCGGGTCAATGTCTTCGAGACGGGCATGCAACGAGCGTAATGCCGCGAAACCGCGATGCCAGCGGATTGGCCAGGGATAATGCGGGGCGCTCTCGTCGGCCTCGCTGAAGCTCCAGGTGTCGCCCATGGCCGGTTCGCCGGCCGGCACTTCGTCATAGAGCTCCTCGGCGAAAAGGTTCCAGGCGCTTTCACGCAGGGAGGCGAGATAGTCGTGGGTGTTCACTTCCGGAATCATCGCGCCGACCAGTTGGAGCCTGTCGCGTATTTCGCGTGCCACGCCTGTCGTACGCCAGTGGCGGAACAGTATCCGATAACCGACCCAGGTCTGCTCGCCGTCGATTGCGAACAGCAGCACGGGGTTGGCTCCCAGGTCGGTGACGCTGGCTGATGCGACCTCGTCGATGCCGGCGCGGGAGTCGATCAGTACGACATCCGGTTGCCAGCGCTCTTCCAATTTATGCAATAGCCTTTGCAAGCGCTCGGACCAGGATTCGCGTCTTTCATCGGTCACCTTCGACATCCAGGCCCGGCCGAGCTTGGAGACATATTCGCCAGGCTCGGCGCCATACGCCGGGACTACGTAAATTTCACCGTCATGGGACAGTGGACTGGTAGCAACCATGTGCTCCAGCAGTTCGTTGCCATTGTCCACCAGGTCTTCCACCAGCCAGTCGGTGACACCGAAGGCCGGACGACGATCATCGGGTAACAGAGAAGAGGAAAGTCCTGGAGACTCCAGGTCCAGGTCGACCACCAGTACCCTCCGACCATCCCGGGCCAGTGCCCAGGCTGTGGCGGCCAAGGCGGTGGAGCGGCCAACGCCCCCCTTGATGGAAAAGAATGCAATGCGCGGAACGGGGGCTGCAATGGCAGCGATGCTCGACCAGTCACCCTCACTGGCGAGGCGGTCTATCACTTGAACCCCATCGATGCCTGCGAGCGGAAAAGAAGTAGCGCCTATCAGGATTTGCCCCATGTCCTGCTCGAAAAGCACGGCTCGTTCGGGAGGGAACGCGTGAGCTTCCAGGCGCTCATGCATACGCTGCGTAACTGTCGTAAGGGTGTTACAGGCATCGCTCTCGGTGCGCCATTTCTCGTCGACGATCAGGCGGACACGGCCATTGAGGTCCCGGTTGACCACTAACGGAGTCAGCTTTTTCAGGTCGGAGCCGAGCTCGGCAAGAATCTCACTAACGGTAGGCAGGATGGTGTCGAAGGTCTTCATAGCAGGCCCTCTTGCTCGGCTTTTCTCACCAGCGCTCGGATGCTTTGCGCTGCTGTACGATGGCCCCGGGTTCGTGTTTGGTCGAATCGGGTCTGCGGAGCATAACGTTGTGAGATATGCCAGTCTTGGAACGGGTTGCTATCGCTCAAGGCGTATCCTGCTCCCCGGTGATGTCCGGTTCGATAGGATTCATAGCGCATCCATAAATTGTCGATGTGTTCCCGATCCTCGCGTTCTGCAGGTCCTCGGTTACCCAAGGGCATGCCGAACTCGATCATTAGACGTTTCATGCCGCACTCGGCGGAGACACCATACAGGTGATCCGCATTGGCCCAGCGCTGTGAATTATAAAGTCGCTCCGCATCATCCCAATGTCGCTGGTGAGCGTCGAGAAAATCCGTTTCCATCGATGATTGCCTTCTGTTGCAATGCCTTGATTGTTTATCAGCGATGAGCGCTGATCGAAGCTGCGGGAAATTCTGCTGCACAAGGCCATCTACAACAAGCGCGATATGTTAATCACCGTCGAAGCATGCTGTGTCGCATGCACACGGAATGTCCCTGGAGGGGCTTGTCCGAAGTGCGCGGAGGATGTGCTGCTGGGTCTACAAGCGCTTATCCCTGGCGGGTACAGCCCGACGATAGGGAGCTGGCGTCTGGTCCGTTCGGCGGGTTGCAGCCCACCCGCCTGCAATCGCCGCGAGGGCGTGCCTTCCCCTGGGTTCGGTGGGGCCTGTTGCTTTTTGTGGGAGGCCTGACCTCGGAGTAAGGCTTCAGGCTCTTGGCCGGCAGGTGATTTTCTACCGTGCTTCCTGCGTTCGAAAGACTCTTGCGTTTCCCGAGTCGCGGCAATTTATGGATAAGCGTGCCGCTCTGGATGGACGCGGGGCAGGGCCGAGCTACATTGATCACTAGGTATTACCATGTGATAAGAGGCCACTATGGCAACGTCTCTCAAGATCGACGACTCGTTGAAGAGCCGTGTCCATCATCTCGCCAGCCCTGCGCCGCCGTTCGCCGCACTGGATCATGCTTGAGGCCATTCAGCAGTATGTCGAGCGTGAAGAAGCTCATGAGAGTTTCAAACAGGAAGCCTTGGCCTCCTGGGCGGCCTATCGGGAAACCGGTCGACATCTGACCGGCCAGGAAGTGCGCGACTGGTTGAACACGTGGGGGACTGGTGATGAAAAGGCGGTGCCTGGGTGCCACGAGTAATCGTCACCGAAGGCGCTGCGGAAGGTTTGGAGCGCTGCCGTCGGTTTCTGGCCGCGAAGGCGCCGGAAGCCGCCAGGCGAGCGGGGCAGGCCATCGAGCTACAACTGCAATTGGAAGCGATCCCTGATATTGGCCGCCCATTCCCCGAGTTACCCGCGCTGCGTGAGTTGGTGATTGCCTTCGGGGATTCCGGTTATGTGGCTCTGTATCGCCACCGAGTTGGCCGATGATGCATCGTATGTTCTGGCTTTCCGACACCAGAACGAGGTGGGCTACTGATCGACTCGGTGGGCAGCAAGCTTTGGCTTTCAGGCAGCGGCTCGATTTGATTACTCCGATGAGGCGCAGCAGGGAGCTGCTGAATTGGGAGCGAAAGCCTGTACGAGTTGGCCCCGGATATATCGCTGCGTAGGCTTTATCCTGGGCTCTGTCCCAATTGCGTGTGCTCGAAGTGTCGAGGTGTTCTGAACGTCCGTAGGAGCGGGCCGTGCCCGCGAAGCTTTGCGCGCTGGAATATTCGCGGGCATGGCCCGCTCCTACAGGGGGTATGTCTATCCGCAACAGCCGGCTCAGACATAGCCAAGGATAATCCGCATTCATACCCGGCAGACGCGTGGGCAAGGCTTCGCCGTTGCCCACCCTACGAACTGGATGCAGGGGCACATGTGAGAGCGGGCCACGCCCGCGATTCGCGCGCATGACGCGCGCCTGCACAGTACTCTCCGGGCTTGTCCGAACGGCATTACGACCTCGGGGCGATGTTCTTCAGGCTTCAGGCACTTTGTAGAGCGACTTGCCGATTCGCGCGATGTGATCGAGTAGCTGTGGATTGTCGATCTGGTGATGCAGTGAGAGATCGATCTTGTAGGGCAGAAGCAGATCATCCAGCGCCAGTTCGATGTCGAGCAGGTCATGATGGGAAAGCTCATCGCCCTTGAGCGTCAGGTCGATGTCCGAGCCGGGGCGGAAAGTACCCTTGGCCCGGGAGCCATACAGGATGGCTTCGGAAATTTTGGGAAACTTCCCGAAGGTATTCCTGATCGACTGGATATCTGTTTCCGGGAGCCCGGTATTGTCGATGCTCATATGGCTGATTCGGCGCGTTCTGCCAGCTTTTTCTCCAAAGCCTTGAGCAATGGATGATGCTGCATCTGGATATTGGCCAGGATCGCTTCGGCCGTTTCCTCATTGTAGGTATGCGAGGTCCGGTTGCTATCCATGAGCATATGCATCCAGCCGTGGCCATCGCTGATCAGGCCTCTGCCGAACGCTTCGCGAATGGCGTCGCGTGAACCCACGATGCCATCGATACCTTGCCAGACCAGAAAGTCCTTCAGAGTATTCCAGCCAAGCTCGTAGCAATATTCGAAGCCTTGGATAACGCCTTGCTTTTCCAGTTTCGATAAGTCGCGCTGCTGCATGAGCGCCATGGCTTCATCAAGTTGCTTGAGCGCTTTGCTGAAGTTATTCAGGCGTTGCAGCCAGCGCACAGCGATGCTGGTCATTGATTGCCTATCCATGCTGGTTTCGGGCATACCCTACAGCTTGCCAGCCGGCGGGCCTATTTGTTGGTGCCTCTCCAAGGACTCGGAGTTCTGAGCGCTGGACCTGACCTTGGCAGGCCTTCGGCCTGCAATCGCCGCGAGGGCGCGCCTCCTACAGGGGTCGGAGGGGCTTGCTGCTTTTGTGGGAGGCCGCGCCCGTTCCCGACGGGCTTGCGGCATTCACCACATCGCTATGGATTGCCCGACCAAGGGGCGATGCTTTTGGCTTTTCTGGTGCCTATTCGACTTGTAGCGCCGCAGGGCGCGTCCTCCAAGGGCGACCCCTATGCGTTTTTCAGTGCCGGGCGCCTTCATCCGGCATGGCCAGCAGTTGTTTTTCGTGGTTCCAGTCGAAGGGCTCGTCGTTCTGCTCGGCTTCGTAGCGGCGTTCTTCGAGTTGCTGGAAGATGGCGATTTCTTCGTCGGGCATGTAGTGCAGGCAGTCGCCGCCGAAGAACCACAGCAGGTCGCGCGGGACCAGGTGGGCGATCTGCGGGTAGCGGTGGAAGACCTGGCAGATCATGTCCTGGCCCATGTGCCGTTCTTCCGGCACGTTCTGCAGGTTCATGATCAGTTCGTCGAAGCGTTCGAGAAACAGCGCGTGGCTTTCTTCCGAGACTTGTTCGGCCTCGCCCATGGCGAGCAGGATGCCGCGCAGATGGGCCAGCAGCGCCAGGTTGTGGTCGTGGTAGGGATTGGCCATGGTGCACCTGTGTCGGATTCGTGAGGGCGCGATTATAGGCGTGCGCGCCTGTGAATGGGGCTTGTCTGATTGACTCGCAGGGCGGGTGAGGGTTCGATCGGCTGTCCTTGCCATGGTTGGGATCGGTTGATTTTACCGAGTCAACATGGGTCGGTTTGGCAGCCTTATTAAGTTGAAAATTTGATGCCAACTATGCAAATTCAACGGTTACGGATGAGAGATCCATTGCACGCCTTGCGTACCCTTGGCTCGGTTCCGATACAGCATTTCACGCGGGTGGCTTTGTTGAAGGATTACAACTCGTCGATCGGCTTGGCTGACTCGTTGCGGCAGCGTTGGGCTGCAGAGGATGGTGTCCGGCCCGCTCGGCGGGTTGCAACCCGCCCGGGCTGAGCGCAGCACTCCACTGATCGGTTGCGGCGCTTCAGTTCTTGGCAGCACCGAGCGATCTTTTGTTGGGCTTCGTCGCTGTGCTCCTCAACCCAACCTACGAGGCTGAGCTGGCTGTTGCGGATAAACGTACCCTCTGTAGAAGCGGGCCATGCCCGCGAATAATCCAGCGCACAAAAGCTTCGCGGGCA
>NZ_JADDIX010000069.1:20743-69381 GCF_015070855.1 Pseudomonas lopnurensis | reverse complement strand
AGGTCAGGCTCCCGCAAAAAAAGCAGCATGTGCACACCGAGCCCTGCAAGTCGCGGGGCTTCACCGAACCTGTGGTGGGCTGAAGCCCACCCTACCTGCTGGACTGCCAAGGACGCAAAAGCATCGCCCAGGTCAGGCTCCCGCAAAAAAAGCAGCATGTGCACACCGAGCCCTGCAGTCCCGGGGGCTTCACCGAGCCTGTGGTGGGCTGAAGCCCACCCTACCTGGTTGGACTGCCAAGGACGCAAAAGCATCGCCCAGGTCAGGCTCCCGCGAAAAAGCCGCATGTGCACACCGAGCCCGTAGGAGCCCTTGGGCTGCAACCCACCGTGGAAGAAGCCGGCCGCCCGGCTCACCCACAGCTGCCGGAACGAACCTCAGGCCAGGCTCTTGCTCACCACCTCGTAGACGTCGCTGGACAGTTCGCCGGAGGCCAGAATCCGTTCCAGCTCGTGTTTCATCAGCGCCTGGCGCGCGCTGTCGTACTTGCGCCAGCGGGTCAGCGGTGCCAGCAGGCGCGAGGCGATCTGCGGGTTGAGTGCGTTGAGCACGATCACCTGCTCGGCGAGGAAGCGATAACCCGCGCCGTCGGCCCGGTGGAAGTTGACCAGGTTCTGGTTGGCGAACGCGCCGATCAGCGCGCGCACCTTGTTCGGATTCTTCAGGATGAACGCCGGGTGCTTCATCAGCTGCTGGACGCGCTCCAGGCCACCGGGCAGCGGGTTGCCGGCCTGCACGCTGAACCACTGATCCATGACCAGCGGGTTGTCCTTGAAGTGTTCGGCGAAGGTCTGCAGCGCCTTGTCGCGCTCGGCCTCGAACGGCGAATTGACCAGCACCGCCAATGCGGTGAGGCGTTCGGTCATGTTGTCGGCCTGCTCGAACTGCTCGAGGCATGCCTCGAGCACTTCGGCCTTCTCGCTCAGCATCAGGTACGACAGCGCGATGTTCTGCAGCGCGCGGCGGGCGAAATGTTCGGCCGAAGCGACGTAGGCGGTGTTGCGCGAGGTTTCGCGATTGGCCTGGTAACGCTGCCACAGCGGCTCGAACAGCGCATCGGCGATGCGCTTGCGGGCGAATTCGCGAGCGGCGTGGATGGCGTCGACGTCGGCTACCTCGCTGATCTCGGTGAGGTAGGCCTCGCTGGGCAGCGAGAGCATCTCGGCGACCATCGCCGCATCGAGGTCCTGGTTCGCCAGCAGGCTGCGCAGCGCCTGGACCAGGCGCTCGTCCATGGCCAGCGGCTCGCCGCGCTGCTGCTGGCCGATCAGCTCCTGCAGCACCTGCACCGACAGTTGCTGCCCGGCCTCCCAACGGTTGAAGCCGTCGCTGTCGTGCTGCATGAGGAACATCAGCTGGTCGCGGCTGTAGGGGTACTCCAGCTTCACCGGCGCGGAGAAGCCGCGCAGCAGCGACGGCTGTGGCCGCTCGGGCACGTCGACGAAGGTGAAGGTCTGCTCGGCTTCGCTGACCGCCAGCACGCGTGAGATGCCCGCCGCAGCGTCTTCACCCTGCAGGCGCAGCGGTATCTCCGCGCCGCGGGCATCCAGCAGCCCCAGCGCCAGCGGAATCACGAAGGGTTCCTTGGTCGGCTGGCCCGGCGTCGGCGGGCAATTCTGGCGGAAGGTCAGGCTGTAGGTTTTGGCCACCTCGTCATAGCGCTCGCTGACGGCCAGGCGCGGCGTGCCGGCCTGGCCGTACCAGCGCTTGAACTGGCTCAGATCCGCGCCGTTGGCATCCTCCATGGCCTTGACGAAATCGTCGACGGTCACCGCCTGGCCGTCATGACGCTCGAAGTACAGGTCGCTGCCCTTGCGAAAGCCTTCGGCGCCCAGCAACGTCTGGATCATCCTCACCACTTCGGCGCCCTTTTCGTAGACGGTCAGGGTGTAGAAGTTGGAGATCTCGATGAAGGATTCCGGGCGTACCGAATGCGCCATGGGGCCGGCGTCCTCGGCGAACTGGTGGGTACGCAGGTAGGCCACGTCCTCGATGCGCTTGACCGTCGGCGAATTCATGTCGGCGGAAAACTGCGAGTCGCGGAACACGGTGAAGCCCTCTTTCAGCGAGAGCTGGAACCAGTCACGGCAGGTCACGCGGTTGCCCGACCAGTTGTGGAAGTACTCGTGGGCGACGATCGCCTCGACGCGCTGGTGCGCGGCGTCGGTGGCGGTTTCGGCACGGGCCAGCACGGCGCTGGAGTTGAAGATGTTGAGGCCCTTGTTCTCCATCGCGCCCATGTTGAAGTCGTTGACCGCGACGATCATGAAGATGTCCAGGTCGTACTCGCGGCCGTAGGCCTCCTCGTCCCACTTCATGGACTTCTTCAGGCTGTCCATGGCGTGCTGGCACTTGTCGATGTTCTCCGGCTCGACGTAGATGCGCAGCGCCACGTTGCGACCGCTCAGGGTGGTGAAGCTGTCCTCGACGCACCAGAGGTCGCCCGCCACCAGGGCGAACAGGTAGGCCGGCTTCTTGAACGGATCTTCCCAGGTCGCCCAGTGGCGCCCGTCATCCTCGCTGCCGCTGGCGATCGGATTGCCGTTGGAGAGCAGCACCGGATAGGCCTTCTGCTCGGCGCTGACGGTGGTGGTGAACTTGCTCATCACGTCCGGGCGGTCGAGGTAGTAGGTGATCTTGCGGAAACCCTCGGCCTCGCACTGGGTGCAGAACATGCCGCCGGACTTGTACAGCCCCTCCAGCGCGGTATTGCTTTCCGGATGGATGCATACGCTGCTGTCGATGACGAAGGCATCGCTGTCCGGCTGCAGGGTCAGGCAATCCTCGCTGAGCTGGTAGTCGCCCAGGCCCAGCTCGCGGTCGTTCAGCGCGAGCGACAGCAATTCCAATTCCTGGCCGTGCAGCTCCAGCGGCGGCAGCTTGCCGGCCGGCCGCTCGGGGTTGCGGCGCATCACCAACTGGGCATGCACCAGGGTGCGGTCCTCGTACAGCTCGAAGGTCAGGTGGGTTTCATCGATCAGGTACTCCGGGGCCTGGTAATCCTTCAGATGAATGACTTTCGGTTGTTCGGTACGCATGGGTCGGGCCTCTTCGAGGCAGCTTCAAGTGGCAAGCTTCAAGCTGCAAGTTAGGGATGGTGTCAGCTTGCAGCTTGTGGCTTGCAGCTGATGGCTGTTTGGTAGGCGGTGAACTTGCGAATGTTGATCACGCCGGTATCCAGGATCAGGTATTGACCCTTGATGCCCCGCAGGGTGCCTTCGACCACCGGCGTCTTTTCCAGATCGAGACTGACGATCTTGCTCGGATAGGCCTCCACCGGATAGCGGATCTCCAGCACCTCGGCATCCGCCACCGGCTGGATCGCCTGCAGGCCGTAGCGCTGCTGCAAGTCCCGCAGCCCCTCGGCGCAGGCATCGAAGATCTGCTCGCGCATCTCGATCAGGTCGATGGGTTCGGCATCGCCCTTGAGCAGCGCACGCCAGTTGGTGCGATCGGCGACCTGGCTGCGCAACAGATCCTCGACCATGCCGGACTGCTGACGAGTGGCGACGCGCATGATCGGCAGCGCCTGGCTGGCGCCCTGGTCGAGCCAGCGCGTCGGCAACTGCGTGGCGCGGGTGATGCCCACCTTGGTGCCCGAAGAGTTGGCCAGGTAGACCACGTGATCGGTCATGCAGAAGTCCATGCCCCACTGCGGATCGCGGCAGGTGCCGAAGTCGTGGTGGCATTTTTCCGGGCTCATGATGCAGACGTCGCACTGCGGCAGTTTCTTGAAGCAGGGATAGCAATAGCCCTGGCTGAAACTCTTGTTGGTCTTGCGCCCGCAATGAGTGCAATGGATGGCCCCGAGGTACTCCAACCGCAGCGTTTTGCCGATCAGCGGATTGACCGGCACCCGCGCCTCGTCCAAGCAGAAAGCGTACTGGGCGGGCGCGCCCAGCTGCACACTCATCTTGTTCAGCGCGCCACGTCCAAGCTCCTGCATCAGTGACGGGTTCCCGAAGCGGGTGCGAACAGGCTGGTATCGATGGGGGCCTCGGCCTTCTTGCTCTTGGAGCCACACTCTGCCCCGCCCATGTAGCCGGTGCGTTCTTCTTCCGGAAGATTCTTCATTTCCCAGGCGATGATCGCCTGCATGCAGGTTTCCTTCTGCTCGGGCGTGAGCTTGCGGCCGTCAGCCCATTTGCCGAGCTCGATGGCCTGCTTGAGGCTCGCGTAGATTTCGGGGGTGATGTTTTCGGCGGTTTGGATAAAGGACGACATGGCCAGCTCCCAGGGAAACGAGCCGGCATTCTAGCGGAAAGGAGCAGCCATTAGCTGCAAGCCTCAAGCCTCAAGCCTCAAGCTTCAAGCTTCAAGCAGGAGCATTCGTCCTCGCCGCTCTTACTTGCCGCTTGCCGCTTGCCGCTATCCCCTACGCGCCAGCAGCCCACCGATAACGCCCGTGACGCATCCGGCGACCAAGCCGCCAACGTGCGCGGCATTGGCGATCGCCAGCGCGCCGAAGCTCAGCACCTCGATCACGCCGGTCAGGCACACCACCAGCCAGACCAGCATCAGCACCACCACGCCCGGCGGCAGCCGGTAGGCGTTGTCCGGGGCGAGCTTCTGGAACAGCCAGCAATGGCCGAGCAGGCCGTAGAGCACGCCGGACAGCCCACCGAAAATGCCCGGACCGCCGAACAGGTATTGGGCGAAATTGGAGATCAGGCCGAACAGCAGGGTCAATGCCAGCAGCATCCAGGCACCCTGGCGGAATTCGATGCGTCGTCCCAGCTCCCAGTACCACATGCCGTTCATCGCCAGATGAAGGATGCCGAAGTGCACGAAGATCGGCGTGATCAGTCGCCACCACTGCCCGGCCGCGAGACTCTGCTCGAGCGTGGCGAAATAGGCGTATTCGCCGTCGATACGAAAATCCGTGAAGCTCAGCCAGCGGATCGTCGCGAAATTCTCGCCGAGCAGGGTGAGCGCCGCGACGACCAGCGTCAGCAGCAGGATCGCCGTGGTGAAGGGATTGGCCCGTAGCGCCGCGCCCAGGCCGCCGCGGCGGCGGGTCGGCTGCTCGGCAACCACCGCGCCGTCGCCGGCGGGATAGCGCGCATAGAGGTCGCGCACCTGCTCGGCCACCTCGGCCGGCACGCGCAGCACCTGCTGATCGCCCTCCTCCGATACCCGGCAAGGCACCCGCAGACGCTGCAACAGGGCGATGAAGCCGCTCAGGTCTTCGGACAACGGCAGGCGCAAGGCCTCGACTATGGCCACGCTCATCGAAATATCGCCTTGACGTCGACCCAGGCGAATTTCGCCGGGTCCAGACGGGTTTCCTGATCCAGCCGATAGGCCACCAGCTTGCCGTTCTTCACCGCGCTGTAGTCCAGGCACGCCAGGTTGTCGCGAATCGGCCCCGGTTGCCCGCGACGCCAGTAGTGGCCGACGAACAGCAACGGTTCGTCCGGCCCGTAGAGGAACAGGCGGCGCTTCTGCTGCGCCGACAGCGGCATGCGCGCCGCATGTTCAGGCAGCCCACCGGGCTGGAATACCACGTCGCCATACGTCTGCGGATCCTCTTCCCAGAACTTGGTGCGGAAGAAGGTACGCACGAAGCCCTCCTCGCTGGTCAGCGTCATGCCCTGCGGCAGCGGCATATCGGTGCCGCGCAGCAGCCGGTCCAGCGCCTGGCAGATGAAGGTGCCGGGCAGGCCAGCCTCGCGCAGGATCGCGGGATTGATCCGCCCGTCGTCCAGAAGGGTTCCTAGCCGGGCGATGACATCGCTGTCCCAGCAGGCGTGCACCACACGGAAACGCGCGCTTTCCAGGTACAGCGGCAGCGAGTAGAACCAGTCGCGAAACGCCTGCCACTCATCAGGGTAATGCTCGAACTGCTGGAAGGTCTCCTGCAGCAGCCGGGCGAAGCGTGGCGAGCGCTCGCGGACGAACTCGCGGCCACTGCCCGGCGGCGCCGGCATGTACCAACCCAGGGCATTGAATTCGTGGTTGCCCATGATGCAGTAGGCCTGGCCATGTTCGACCATGTCGTGCACCAGGTGCAGTGCCTCGCGGATATGCGGGCCACGGTCGATGATGTCGCCGAGGAAGATCACCTGGCGCCGTGGATGGCGCCAGACGCCGCCCTGGCGGTGATAGCCGAGCCCCTCGAGCAGGCGCGCCAGGGCGTGGGCGCAGCCGTGCACGTCGCCGATCAGGTCGTAGCCGCGGTCCGGATCGAGCTGCATCAATCGCCTCCGCCGAGGCGGCTGCCCCAGCCGAGCTTGGTCCGGCAGACCTCGTAGTAGTTGTGGTCCAGCGGGTGGATCAGGTGCAGCTTCTGCGGCTTCTTGCGCACCGTGACGGTGTCGCCCGGCGCGCAGGTGAAGTGGTTCTGCCCGTCGCAGGACACCTGCGGGTAGATTTGCATGTTCGGCGAGACCACGATCTTCAGTTCGCTGTTGCCGTCCACCACGATCGGCCGGCTGGACAGCGTGTGCGGGTACATCGGCACGATGACGATGGCGTCCAGGCGCGGGTGCATGATCGGCCCGCCGGCCGACAGCGCATAGGCGGTGGAGCCGGTGGGTGTGGCGACGATCAGGCCGTCGGCCTTCTGGCTGCAGACGAACTGGCCGTCGATGTACAGCTCGAACTCGATCATCCGGGTCGACTTGCCGGGATGCAGCACCACGTCGTTGAGCGCATCGCCCTCGCCGATCGGCTCCTCGAAGCGCCGCGCCTGCGCCTCGAGCAGGAAGCGGTTCTCCAGGGTGTACTGGCCGTTGAGCACCTCGGCGACCTTCTCCTCCAGTTCGTCGGGACGGATGTCGGTGAGAAAGCCCAGGCTGCCGCGGTTGATCCCCAGCACCGGGACCCGATGCCTGGCCATCGCCCGCGCGGCGCCGAGCAGGCTGCCATCGCCGCCGACCACGATCACCAGGTCGCAGGACTCGCCCAACCGCTGCCGCGAGGAGGTCTGCATGCCATGCCCCGGTAGCACCTCGGCAATGTTCTCCTCGAGAATCACATGCAGATGACGCTCGACGAGAAATCGCTTCAGCCGGCGGATGGTATCCAGCACCTGGGAGCTGCCCAGGCGGCCGATGATGCCGATATTGCGGAATTGCTCCATTGAGGCTCCCTGGTGTGGCTGAGCTGAAATGCGCACAAAAGCCGTGTGCAGTGGACAAGCAGGACGCTGAGTCCGCTCGCGAAGCCGCCATTGTGCCAATCGGTTAGAGCGCATGGCCGGCGTGGGTGTTCAAAATCGCCGAATTATGGGCGAAACCGCGAAGCAGCGGCAAACGCTCCTCGGCTATGCTCAGGGCAATCGCGCTATGCGCTCGAAGAGCCGAAAACAGCGTTGGAAGGCTGGAGGCTGAACGACAGGCGGCCCGAGTGTGAGCGAAGATCCGACGTTTTTTCGTCCAGCTTTCCAGCCTCCAGCGCTTTTGTCGAATGGCCGTTGCGAAATAACGTCATAGCGCGATTTCCCTGCGGCTATTCTGCAGGCATGAACCTCCCCGACCTTGCCGACCTTCTGCCCCGCCTCCAGCATCCGCAGGTGCGCGACCTCGCCTGGACGATCCTTTCCCCACCCCTGCTGGGCGAGGCGCCCTGCAGGCAACGTCACCCCCTCGCGGCCAGCCGCTGGAGCCGTGAACCCGGCCTGCTGGCCGGCTGGCTCCTACGCCAGGATACGGATGTTTCGGTGCTCGAATCCTGGCTGGGGCGCAGCAGCATCCGCCGGCTGGGGCTGTACTACGAGCGCCTCTGGCAATTCGCCCTCAGCGAGGCGCCGGACATCCGGCTGCTCGCCGCCAACCTGCCGATTCGCCAGGCCGGGCATACCCTGGGCGAACTGGACCTGCTGCTGCACGATCCGGAAGGCGTGCAACACCTGGAGCTGGCGGTGAAGTTCTACCTGGGCCTGGAGCAGGGTGACGGCAGCCGGCACGCCCGCTGGCTGGGGCCGGGTAGCCACGACCGACTCGATATCAAGCTCGACCATCTGTGCCGCCATCAGTTGCCGCTGGCCAGTCGCCCGCAGGCGCTCGCCGTACTTGGCGAGCTGACCCGCAGCCCGGTAAACAGCAGTTTCTGGCTCGGCGGCTACCTGTTCCAGCCATGGCCGCACGGTTGCACGGCGCCCCATGGCGCGTATCCGGCTCACCTGCATGGACGCTGGCTACGCCAGGCGCAATGGGAGCGGTACCAGGCGCAGACGCCCGATGCGCTCTGGCTGCCGCTGCCCCGCCCAGCCTGGCTGGCGCCGGCGCGCCTGGATGCCTCTCAACTGTGGGAACGCGCCCGCTTCGCCGCCTGGATCGCCACGCAACCGGCCGCGGCCCGGGCCCAGTTGCTGGTCCGCGTGTGCGCGACGGCCACGGGCGACTGGCTCGAGCAGGAGCGGCTGTTCCTGATGTCGGATGAATGGCCGAGCATGCCGGCCTGGTCGTAGCGCGGCGAGTAGCCCGTTTGTCATGGCGAGCGGTTAGACTCGCCTGAGCCCGGCCCGCGCGCCACCTCATCGGATTGCCATTCCATGGTTCCAAGCATGCCCGCTGCCTCGAAAGACTCCGGCGAAACCTCGCAACGCAACGCCTGGGCGGTATTCCTGGTGTTCCTGCGCCTGGGGCTGACCGCCTTCGGCGGCCCGGTGGCCCATCTCGGCTATTTCCGCGACGAGTTCGTCCAGCGCCGACGCTGGCTGGACGAGCGCAGCTATGCCGATCTGGTCGCGCTCTGCCAGTTCCTGCCCGGTCCCGCCAGCAGCCAGGTGGGCCTGGCGGTCGGCCTGGTGCGCGCCGGCTATCGCGGCGCGCTGGCGGCCTGGGCCGGATTCACCCTGCCCTCGGCGCTCCTGCTGACATTGTTCGCGCTGGGCATCGCGTGGGCCGAAGCCTTGCCGGACGGCGTGCTGCAGGGGTTGAAGATCGTCGCCGTGGCGGTGGTGGCCCAGGCCGTCTGGGGCATGGCGCGCACGCTCTGCCCCGATGCCCCACGCATCGCCATGGCCCTCGGCGCGGCCAGCACCGCCCTGCTGCTGCCCTTCATCTGGGGGCAGGTCGGCGTCATCGTGCTGGCCGGGCTGATCGGTCTGCTGCTGTTGCGCCCCGAGCTGAAAGGCGAGCATGCGGCGCTGCCGATCGCCATTGGCCGACGCAGCGCGCTGATCTCGCTGGGCCTGTTCGCGGCACTGCTGCTCACCTTGCCCCTGCTGGCCCGCCATACCGGGAACCAGGCGCTGGCAATGGCCGATGCGTTCTACCGTGTCGGCTCGCTGGTATTCGGTGGCGGCCATGTGGTGCTGCCGCTGCTGCAGGCGGAAGTGGTCCCCAGCGGCTGGATCGACAACGGCACCTTCCTCGCCGGCTATGGCGCTGCCCAGGCGGTGCCGGGGCCGCTGTTCACCTTCGCCGCCTTTCTCGGTGGCTCGATGAGCGCCGAGCCCAGCGGCTGGCTCGGCGCGGGCTTGTGCCTGGTGGCGATATTCGTGCCGTCGTTCCTGCTGGTGATCGGTGTACTGCCGTTCTGGGAACGTCTACGTGCCAGCCGGCATACCCAGGCGGCGCTCGCCGGGGTCAATGCCGCAGTCGTCGGCCTGCTGCTGGCGGCACTCTACGATCCGGTGTGGACCAGCGCCATCGAGGGCGTCGAGGACTTCGTCCTGGCGTTGCTCGCCCTGGCCGCCCTGATGCTCTGGAAGCTGCCCCCCTGGCTGGTGGTGCTGGCGGGTGCTATCGGCGGCTGGCTGCTGAAAGCGCTTGTCTGAGTGCACGGGGTCCCCCCTCCTGTAGCACGTTGGGCTTCGGCGCTACGCGCCTCAACCGCAACCTACGCCATTGCATATGTAGGCTGGGTTGAGCCCCGCGAAGCCCAACGCGCGCCAGCATCCGAGCAGCCTTCGAGCGCTCAGATCTCGAGCGCCAGCAGTACCGCGCTGAGCACCAGAAACAGGCTGAACAGCAGACGCAGCAGGCGCTCCGGCAAGGCGTGGGCGAAGCGCACACCGAGGCTGATGCTGAGCAGGCCGCCCACCGCCAGGGGCAGCCCCAGTAGCCAGTTGACCTGGCTGTGCAGCGCATAGGTGACCAGCGTCACTCCGGTGCTGGGTGCCGCGAGGGCCAACGAAAGCCCTTGGGCGACGACCTGCGACGTGCCGAATACCGTGGTCAGCACCGGCGTGGCGATGACCGCGCCGCCTACCCCGAACAGCCCGCCGAGCGCGCCGGAAAAGGCACCCAGCACACCGAGCCAGGGCCAGGGATGGCGCAGCTCGCCGTTACCGGCAGGCGGCTGCAGGAAGACCCGCAGCAGGGTGTAAGCCGCCAGCGCCAGCAGGAAGCCGACGAAGATCAGGCGCATGCGCCCGGCATCCAGCGATACCGCGATGGCGGCGCCGAATATGGCGAAGCAGAAACTGGCGCCAGCCAGCGCCCCGGCATGGCGCCAATCGATGCGGTTACGCTGGTGATAGCGCCAGATCGCCAGCAGTACGTTGGGCACCACCATCACCAGCGCGGTCCCCTGCGCCAGTTGCTGATCGAGCCCGAACAGCACGCCGAGCACCGGAATCGCGATCAACCCGCCGCCGATGCCGAACAGCCCACCGAGGGTGCCCAGCACCAGCCCCAGCAATACGTTCAGCCCGATATCCAGCACCATGCGCTCACTCCTGCCTTTACGAAGGCGGCCATGCTACGCGCTCACGGCTAGCATCGATATGCAAAGCCACGCAAAATGGCTTTGCCAGAATCGCACAAGCACGAGACAAGAATGCAACCCGACGCACTCTCCGCTCAGCTCAGCCTGTTCATCGACGTACTCGATGCCGGCAGCTTCTCCGCCGCCGCGCGCCGCCATGGGCTGACACCCTCGGCCGTCGCCAGGCGTATCGATACGCTGGAAAAGTCGCTGGGCTGCCTGCTGTTCAGCCGCAGCACCCATGCCGTCAGGCCGACGCCGGCCGCGTTGGCCTTCGCCGAACGGGCGCGGCGGATCGTGCAGGAACTGCACCTGGCCCGCGCCGAAGCCGCATCGCTCGACAGCGCCCCGGAGGGTCGAATCCGTGTCGACGCGCCCGCGCCGTTCGGCCGGCGTCACCTGGCGCCGGCCCTGGCGGCGTTTCTCCAGGCCTACCCCGGCGTGGATATCCAGTTGCGCCTGATCGACAGTTTCGTCGACCTGCACGGCGAGCACCTGGGCAAGGCCGACCTGCTGCTGCGCATCGGCCCGCTGGCCGATACCCGGCTGGTGGCCACGCCGCTGGCGCCCATGGTGCGCATCGTCTGCGCCAGCCCGGCCTATCTCGAGCGGCGCGGCGTACCGACCCATCCACAGCAACTGCTCGAGCACGACGGTCTGGACTGGGACGCCCTGGCGCCACCGCATGCCTGGCGCTTCGAACAGGAGGGTCGCACGCAGCCATTCCGTCCGCGCCGCCTGCGCATGATCACCAACAATGCCGAAGCGCTGTTGGCCGGCGCCCTGGCGGGACTCGGCATCGCCCATCTGCCGACCTGGCTGATCAGCGACTACCTGTTGCGCGGCGAGCTGTTGCCGCTGTTCTGCGACAACGGCCTGCCGGAACCCGAAGCCAGCGGCATCTATGCCCTGCGCCTGACCCGGGAAGCCGACACGCGAAGCCGGCTGTTGCTGGCGTTTCTGAAAAGCCGCTTCGGCCCGGTCCCACCCTGGGACCAGGCGCTGCAAAGCGGTTTCAAGAGGGATTGAACGAAGCTCGGGCGATCCGATAACGCGGTAGGTTGGTGCTGAGCGCAGCGAAGCCCAACGGGGATCGGCACGGACGTGTTGGGCTTCGTCGCTTCGCTCCTCAACCCAACCTACAGGCTACACACTGCGCCACCCTATGAATCCCGACGACGCTACGGACTCCGCTCTTCGATTTCCTGGGTGACGCCCCAGCCATCGAGCACGCCGCCAAGGGGCTCGACCAGGTCCTCCAGATCCTGTTCGAAGTCGCCGATGCCGTCGAACGTCGCGTACATCACCTTGCTGACCTGCAGGTTCCAGGCTCCGTCCTCACGCGCAAAGACCTGCGTATTGATGGTTTCGCCGCGAAAGTTGCGTGCGGCCATTTGTGCTCGGTCCTGCTCCGGGAAGACCGCATAGAACTCGATGGGGTGCACGCGGGCGAAATCGAAACCGCCCTCCTTCATCCGGCGCAGAACGGTGCTGCTGACATCCTCGTGGAAGGTGGTACTCATGAAATCAACCTCCTCTCAAGCGTGGATGGATTCGCCGGCCTCCGTTGGGACAGGCTTATGGAGAGCGAGCGAACGGGTCACGACTGCGTGAAGCGAAACGGTGCGAGCATCTTCGATGCCCACGATGACAAGCTAGCAGGCTGCCAGCCCGGTTGCACGAACACGCTGAATGCTCGGCGCGTCGGCGGCCGCCATGAAAGCAGCCTCTCAATCCAGATAGAACCCCGGTGCCGCCGGCAGTTCAACCAGCATGCGCCGCAGGTTGCTGCACCATTGCCCACGGATATCCTCGTAGTAGGCGTCGCCTTCCTCCACCCGATAACCGTCCGGTACCTGCAGGCTGTCCTTGCGATAGACCAGCACGTCCAGCGGCATGCCCACCGAGAGGTTGCTGCGGATGGTCGAGTCGAAGGAGATCAGCGCGCAGCGCAGGGCCTGCTCCAGCGCCGTCGTATGGCATAGCGCACGATCGAGGATGGGCTTGCCGTACTTGCTCTCGCCGATCTGGAAATAGGGCGTGTCGACCGTCGCACAGATGAAGTTGCCCTGCGGGTAGAGGTTGTACAACTGCGGCTCCTCGCCCGCGATCTGCCCGCCGACCAGAAAGGAGCTGCTCATGTCGATCCCCGACGCCATGCTCGGTGACGCATCGTGTTCGACCACTTCGCGCAGCGTCTCGCCCACCAGGCGCGCCGCGGCGAACATCGTCGGCACGTTGTGCAGGTTCGCGCCCTCACCCAACAGGCGGTGCCGCAACAGGCTGACCACGGCCTGCGAGGTGGCCAGATTGCCGGCCGTCTGCAGCACGATCAGCCGCTCGCCGGGGATGCCGAAGCGGTAGAGCTTGCGAAAGGTAGCGATGTGATCGACGCCAGCGTTGGTCCGTGAATCGGAAACGAACACCAGCCCATCGGCCAGGTTCATGGCGACACAGTAGGTCATGGCTCGTGAGGCTCTAGTGGATGAGGAGCGGCCGCAAGCGGCGCGCGGATGGTAACCCAACCGCCGCGCGCTGCAAGCCGGGGCAGCGCACGATCATTGCTGGCCCATCATCTGCATCGGCATGACCTGCACCCGGGCGTGCATCGACTCGCTGCCGCCGCCACGCCGCATGCCGCGCACCGGGCAGGCATCGAGATAATCCAGGCCCACCGCCAGTTTCAGGTGCCGATCCGGCCGAACCAGCCGGTTGGAGACGTCGAAGCTGTACCACTGCCCGTCGATCCAGGCCTCGGCCCAGGCATGGCTGGCCAGGTGATCGCTGTCGTCAGCCAGCAGATAGCCGGAAACGTAGCGCGCCGGGATGCCCAGGCTGCGGGCGCAGGCGACGAACGCATGGCTGTGATCCTGGCAGACCCCGGCGCCACCGGCGAAGGCCTGCGCCGCCGTGCTTTCCACCTGGGTCGCGCCCGGCGTGTAGGTCATGTGGTCGGCCAGCGCGTGCATCAGCTCGGCCAGGGCGTCGCGCTCGCGGCGGGTGCCGCACTGGCGGCGGGCGAAGTCGATCAGGGCATCGTCGGCCTGGGTCAGCGGACTGGAGCGCAGGAACGGCAACGGCGAGGCGGTTTCGGCCTCGCATTCGCAGGCCTCGTCGATTTCCACCTGGCCGCGGGCGCGGATGACGATCTCGTCGTGCGGCTCGTCCAGGGTCAGCACGTGCAGCACGTTGCCATAGGGATCGCGCTGCGCCCGCGCCGGCCGCGGCAACTCCAGCTCCCAGCTATACACGTGCTGGCGCTGGCTCTGCTGGGGCGTTAGGCGCAGGTACTGGATGCTCGCGCGTACCTGGTCCTGGTAGCGGTAGCTGGTGTCGTGGGCGATGGAGAGTTTCATGCGGCCTCCAGGTAGGAAGAGTGAATGGCACTGCCCAGCCGGCCGATCTGCTCGACATAGGCGGTGATCCAGTCGTGCAGGCCGATTTCCAGCACTTCGTCGATGCTGGTGTAGCGCAGCCCCGCGTCCAGTTCGGAGGCCAGGCGCTGCGCCGGCCGGCCGTTTTCTCCCGGCAGGCTGGCGAGTATCTGTTGCAGCTCCACCAGGCAGGCGCGCAGCGAACGCGGCACGTCGGCGCGCAACAGCAACAGCTCGGCGACCTTGGCCGTGCGCGGCGAGCCGCGGTAGATCTCGGCGAAGGCCTCGAACGAGGACAGCGCGCGCAGCAGCGCACTCCATTGGTAGTAGGCGCGGGCCGAGCGGTCGTCGAGGTTCTCGCTTTCCTCGCCGAGCAGTTCGTGGCGGGCATCGAGCAGACGCAGGGTGTTGTCGGCGCGTTCGATGAAGGTTCCCAGGCGGATGAAGCGGTAGGCATCGCTGCGCATGATGGTGCCCACGGTGGCGCCGCGGAACAGGTGCGAGCGCTCCTTGACCCATTCGCAGAAACGGCTGATGCCGTAACGCCCCAGGCCCTGCTCGGCGATGCCGCGCATCTCCAGCCAGGCGGCGTTGATGTTCTCCCACATGTCCGAGGTGATGCGCCCGCGCACGGCATGGGCATTGCTGCGCGCCAGGCGCAGGCAGTTGAACAGGCTGGCGGAGTTGCCTTCATCGAGGGCGAAGAAATGCAGCATGCGCTCGGCGTTGAGCTGGCCATGACAGGCCAGGTAATGGTCCAGCGTGCCGGTGATCAGCAGCGGCATGGCCAGTTCGTCGAGGCCATCGCCACGGCCGTCCTGCGGCATCAGCGACAGCGAATAGCTGACGTCCAGCATGCGCGCCATGTTTTCGGCGCGTTCCAGGTAGCGGGACATCCAGTACAGATCGGCAGCGGTTCTACTCAGCATTCAGCAATCCTCCACGATCCAGGTGTCCTTGGTGCCGCCGCCCTGCGACGAGTTGACCACCAGCGAGCCCTCGCGCAGCGCCACGCGGGTCAGGCCTCCGGGTACCAGGCGGGTTTCCCGGCCACTGAGCACGAACGGCCGCAGGTCGATGTGGCGCGGGGCAATGCCGTTCTCGACGAAGGTCGGGCAGGTCGACAGGCTCAGGGTCGGCTGGGCGATATAGGCGCCGGGATTGGCCTTCAGGCGGGCGCGGAAGGCCTCGATCTCTGCGGCACTGGCCGCCGGGCCGACCAGCATGCCGTAGCCGCCGGAGCCCTGGGTTTCCTTGACCACCAGCTCCGGCAAGTGCGCCAGCACGTGGGACAGCTCGTCCGGCTTGCGGCATTGCCAGGTCGGCACATTGGCGAGGATCGGCTCTTCGTCCAGGTAGAAGCGGATCATGTCCGGCACGAACGGGTAGATCGACTTGTCGTCCGCCACGCCGGTACCGATGGCGTTGGCCAGCACCAGGTTGCCCGCCCGATAGGCCGACAGCAGGCCGGGCACGCCCAGCGCCGAATCCGGATTGAACGCCAGCGGATCGAGGAAGGCATCGTCGAGCCGGCGATAGATCACATCGACCTGGCGCGCGCCGGCGGTGGTGCGCATGTAGACGTGCTCGTCGCGCACGAACAGGTCCGCCCCCTCGACCAGCTCCACGCCCATTTCGCGGGAGAGAAAGGCATGCTCGAAGAAGGCGCTGTTGAAGCGGCCCGGCGTCATCACCACAACGCAGGGGTTGTCCAGCGGGCTCGAGTGCTTGAGCGTTTCCAGCAACAGGTTGGGGTAGTGGTTGATCGGCGCGATGCGCTGCGCGGCGAACAGCTCGGGGAACAGCCGCATCATCATCTTGCGGTCTTCGAGCATGTAGCTGACGCCGCTGGGCGTGCGCAGGTTGTCCTCGAGCACGTAGTAGGTGCCGTCGCCGTCGCGCACCAGGTCGACCCCGGCGATGTGCGCATAGGTGTCGCGATGCAGGTTCAGCCCTTGCATCGCCGGTTGGTAGCCCTCGTTGGCCAGCACCTGCTCCGGCGGAATGACGCCGGCCTTGAGGATGCGCTGCTCGTGGTAGAGATCGGCGAGAAACAGGTTGAGCGCCTGCACCCGCTGGATGCAGCCCCGCTCCACGGTGCGCCATTCACTCATCGGGATGGAGCGCGGAATGGTGTCGAAGGGGATCAGCCGTTCGGTGCCCTGTTCGTCGCCATACAGGGTGAAGGTGATGCCGGCGCGGTGGAACAATAGATCCGCCTCGCGTCGACGTTGCGCCAGCACGTCGGATGGCGTATCGGAAAGCCAGGCCGAGAAAGCCTGGTAATGCGGGCGGCATGCGCCGTGCGCGTCGTGCATCTCATCGTAGAAAACGCGGTCCATGCGGAGCCCTCGAACAGTAACCTGCCCAACGACAGTGCAAAGCTCGCGCCACGCTGAATAACCTTTGTAGAACAAAGGCTTTGGAGGAAAAACGAAAACGGCCCGCACCATTTCCGGGCGGGCCGCGCGGCCTGGATCGGGTCGGCGCCCCGTTATGAGACGCCCATCACAGGCGGATCAATCGTTGCTGGGCTTGTTGATGGCCTGCAGCACGTACTGCGGCAGCGCGAACGCGCCGAGGTGGACGTGCGGGTTGTAATAGCGAGTGACGATGCCGCTGCCGGCGAAGCGCTGCAGCAGGGTGTCCAGCGGTAGCTTGCGGCTTGCGGCATTGCAGGCGCCCCAGGCGAAGGTCATGGCACCGCCGATATAGGTCGGCACCGCGGCCTGGTAGAAGTGCCAGTCGGCGAACAGCCCGTTCATGCGCCTGGCGGTGGTCTGTACTTCACCGAGCTGCATGAACGGCGTGCCGTTCTGGGTCACCAGGATGCCGCCCTCGTTCAGGCAGCGGCGGCAGGCCTGGTAGAAGTTCTCCGAGAACAACACCTCGGCCGGGCCGATGGGATCGGTGGAGTCGGAGATGATGACGTCGAAGGTCTCCTCGGTGGTCGCGACGAAGTTCATGCCGTCGTCGATCACCAGGTTCAGCCGCGGGTCCTCGAACGCACCGGCGGAATGATTCGGCAGGAACGCCTTGCACATGTCCACCACGGTGCCGTCGATCTCGACCATGGTGATGCTCTCGATGTCGCGATGGCGCGCAACCTCGCGCAGAATGCCGCCGTCGCCGCCGCCGATGATCAGCACGCGCCGCGCCAGCCCGTGGGCGAGAATCGGCACGTGGGTGAGCATCTCGTGGTAGATGAACTCGTCGGCCTCGGTGGTCTGGATCACGCCGTCGAGCGCCATCACGCGGCCCATGCGGGCGTTCTCGAAGATCACCAGGTGCTGGTGTTCGGTACGCACTTCATGCAGCAGCTTGTCCATCCGGAACCGCTGGCCGTATCCCTCGTAGAGAGTTTCCTGATAGTCGCTCATGGGGTGTCTCCCTTGGCAGGCGGTCGAAAACACAGGGAATTCAACGACCTGATAGCTGGCTGGCGTAACGGGTGGTGTCTGGCAGCCACCCATGGAAAAGGACGCGCATTCTACGTTGGCTGGTGTTACAGGGGGAACCACGGGTTTCGAAAGCGCGCTTCGGGACGACAGGCAGAGCGCTTGCGGCTAGGCTTAGATGATGTTCGAACCTCTCTACCTGCCCTATCGTGCACCCTGGGACTGGCAGCAGTTCCACCGCCATTTCGCCCTGCGCCTGCTTCCCGGCGTCGAGCGGCTGGACGCCGAGCGTTACAGCCGCAACCTGCGCCTGGGCGATGCCAGCGGCTGGCTCAGCGTGCGGCCGCTGGCGGACCGCCCCGCACTGGAATTGACGCTCAGCGACTCGCTGCAGCCGAGCCGGCAACTGCTCGTCGGCAAGGTGCGCAAGATGTTCGACCTCGACGCCGACCCGCAGGCCATCGCCGAGCATTTCGCCACCGACCCGGCGCTGGGCCCGCTGGTCGCCGCCCATCCCGGGCTGCGCCTGCCGGCGGCCTACGATCCGTTCGAGCAGGCGGTGCGCGCCGTAGTCGGCCAGCAGGTGACGATCAAGGCGGCGGTGACCATCACCCGGCGATTGCTGGAGCGCCTCGGCGAACCGCTGCCGAATGCCCCGCCCGGGCTGCAGCTGTTGTTTCCCACCCCGCAGGCGATCGCCGAGGATGCGCTGGAGAACATCGGCATGCCCGCCAAACGCGCACAGGCGCTGCGCCGCCTCGCCGCAGCGGTGGCCGAAGGCGCACTGCAGCTGCATGTCGAGGACGGTGCCGAGGTGCTGGTCCGGCGCCTGTGCGAGCTACCGGGCATCGGCCCGTGGACGGCCGAGTACATCGCGTTGCGCGGTTTCGGCGAGGCGGACGCCTTTCCCGCCGCGGATCTCGGCCTGCTCAAGGCGCCCTTGTGGGGCGACGGCGGCATCAGCGCCAGGGCGCTGGCCGCACGCGCGGAGGCCTGGCGGCCATGGCGAGCCTATGCGGCGATACATATCTGGCAGGATTACGCGGCGACGCCAGCGATTCGAGCCTGACCAGTGCTAGTCGCTGGCGAGCACATACCGTTATAGCCGCGCCTTGCCGAATGGTCCCGCCGCCACCGCCCACATGATCAGCCCGACCACCGGCAGCAGCATGATGACCAGGCTCCAGATCACCTTGCGGCCAACCTCGATATGGCTGCGCCAGACATGCGCGATGGCCAGCACGTCCAGCACCAGTACCACCAGGGCCAGCGGCCCGCTCAGGCTGTCCATGGTGCCGTTCTTCAGAGACCGCGCTGATCGGGGCGGTTGCCGCGCGGCCCCATGATGCCCCAGATGATCAGGCCGACGACCGGCAGAACGACGATCAACAACACCCAGAGCACCTTCTTGCCGGTGGTACTGTCACTGCGAACTACGCTGATGATCGCCCAGATATCCAGGATCAGGATGAGCAGGCTGAAGATACCGCCGAAGGCATCCGACATGGGTACGCTCCTGTGTGGGTGGGGTACCTAATCTAGGATGCCGACGTGGCGACAGGGTTCAGTGCCGTTCCCGCTTCGTTCGCGGCCCCGGGTCAGAGCCGCGCCGGGTCGATCAGGGCGAAGCTGGCGACCGTCTCGTGCGCGCCCAGCGTGCCGCCCTCGCGGGCCAGGCCGCAGGTCTGCATGCCGGCCTGCTGCGCGGCATCCAGTTCCTCGACCACGTCGGAGAGAAACAGCACGTCCCCGGCGGGCAGGCCGATGGCCGCGGCGATGCGCCGGTAGGAGTCGGCCTCGCGCTTGTGCCCCGAGGTGGTGTCGAAATAGCCGGAGAACAGCGGCGTCAGGTCGCCGGCCTCGGAGCAGCCGAAGATCAGCTTCTGCGCCTGGATCGAGCCGGAGGAATAGACGTAAAGCCCGTAGCCTTCCTGCTTCCAGCGCTTCAGCGCCGCCACCGCATCCGGATAGACGTGCCCCTTGAGCTGCCCGGCCCGATAGCCCTGGGCCCAGACCATGCCCTGCAGCGCCTTGAGTGAGGTGGCCTTGCGGTCGCTGGCGATCCAGCCGAGCAGGATCTCGATCACCCGCTCGACGTCCGCTCCGCTTTCGCCGCTCTCGCTGCGCGCCGCCTCGATCTGCGCCGCCACCGCCGGTTCCCCGGCGTGGCTGCGGATGTACGCGGGCAGGTGCTCGCGGGCGTAGGGGAACAGCACGTCGAAGACGAAGCTGACCGCGCTGGTGGTGCCCTCGATATCGGTGAGGATGGCCTTGACCGGCATCTCAGTCCTCCAGGCGCGGGAAGCGGCTGGCGATGTTCTCGCCGGTGAACTGGGCGACCCAGCCTTCGGGATTGTTGAACAGGCGGATGGCGACGAAGTGCGGGTTCTCGCCCATGTCGAACCAGTGGCGGGTGCCGGCCGGCACCGAGATCAGGTCGTTCTTTTCGCAGAGCACGGCGTAGACCATCTCCTCGATGTGCAGGGTGAACAGCCCGCGCCCGGCGACGAAGAAGCGCACCTCGTCCTCGGCGTGGCGGTGCTCGTCGAGGAACTTGGCGCGCAGCTCGGCCTTCTGCGGATGGTCGCTGTCCAGGCTGATGACGTCGACGGTGACGTAGCCGCGCTCGTTCATCAGCCTGTCGATCTGCGGACGATAGGCGGCGATCACCTCCTCCGGGCTGGCACCGGCGGCGATCGGCGCGCTGGCTTCCCAGCGCTCCAGGTGGACGCCGACATCGGCCAGGGTCGCGGCGATGTCTTCGACGTGGGTCAGCACCTTGAGGGGTTGTTCCGGACGGCTTTCGTGGTAGACGCTGAGGACGCTCATGTTCGGTTCTCTCTTGGAATGGGTGGACGGACGGGATCAGCGGGGCTGCAGCGCGCGCATTTTCAGTTCGCAATCGAAGAGGAACTCGAAGGCCTCGATCTGGCGCAGCGCGTCGCTCATCTTCTCGCCCCAGGTATACAGGCCATGGCCGCGGATCAGGTAACCGACGCAGTCGGGATGCTCGTCCAGCCAGGGTTGCACCCTGGCCGCCAGCCGGGCGATATCCTGGTCGTTGTCGAAAATCGGCACCAGCACCTGCGATTCGTGGGTCGAGACGCCACTGAAGGCCTTCTGCAGTTCGTAGTCGGCGAACACCAGCGAATCGCTTAGCGTCAGCCGCGAGAGCACCGTGGCGTTGACCGAGTGAGTGTGCAGCACCGCGCCGATTTCCGGCTTCCAGCGGTACAGCTGGGCGTGCAGCAGCGTCTCGGCGGACGGTTTCTTGCCTTCTTCCAGGCTGTTGCCGTCCATGTCGACGGCCAGCAAGTCGTCCGGCGTCAGTTGCCCCTTGTGCTTGCCGGATACGGTGAGCAGCACCTCGGCACTGGTCAGGCGCGCCGAATAGTTGCTGCTGGTGGCCGGCGACCAGCCGCGGCCATAGAGAAAACGCCCGGCATCGATGATCGCCCGGGCCAGGTGTTCACGCGTGGCAGTCATGCCCGATCCTCCTGCAAACGGAAAGCAATGATAACGGCTGCGGCCAGCGCCGCCAGACTGGCGATGGCGAAGGTCCACACCGGGCCGAGGCTGTTCCAGCTGTAGCCCGAATACAGCGCGCCCAGCGCACCCCCGACACCGGCCAGGGTGGCGTACAGGGCCTGGCCCTGGCCCTGCTGACGATGGCCGAAGCTGCGCTGGACGAAATGGATCGCTGCGGCATGGAAGCTGCCGAACGTGGCGGCATGCATCAGTTGGGCGATCAGCAACACGGCGAGGTGATCGGCCAGGCTGCCCAGCAACAGCCAGCGCAGGGCGGCGATCAGGAAGCTGGCGACCAGCACCTGGCGCAGCGAGAAACGTTCGAGCAGCCGCGCCATCGCCAGGAACAGCAGCACCTCCGCCACCACGCCCAGCGCCCACATCAGCCCGATGGTGCCGCGGGCATAGCCCAGCGCCTCCAGATGGATGCTGAGAAAGGTGTAGTACGGCCCGTGGGACAACTGCATCAGCGCCACGCAGCCGTAGAAGGCCAGCACCCCGGGCCGGCGCAACTGGGCGAGAAAGCCGCCCTGCCCCGGCGCCTCGGAGCGCTGCCGCGGCTGGGCATTGGGCACCCAGAGACTGCCGGCGACGATACCGAGCATCACCGCGACCACTGCCACGGGATACAGGTCCAGACTCAGGCGCTGGAACAACTGGCCCAGGCCGGCCACCGCAAGGATGAAGCCGATGCTGCCCCATAGGCGGATCCGGCTGTAGCCTTCTGCCTGCTCGTGCAGATGCGCCAGGGTGATCACCTCGAACTGGGGCAGCACCGCATGCCAGAAGAACGCATGCAGGGCCATGACCAGCGCCAGCCAGGCATAGCTTTTATCGAAGAGAATCAGGCCGAACGACAGCAGCGTGCACACGGCGCCGAGCCGGACGATCTGCAGCCGCCGTCCCGTGGCGTCGCCCAGCCAGCCCCAGAGGTTGGGCGCGATGCAGCGCATCAGCATGGGAATCGCGATCAGCTCGCCGATACGCGCCGGCGAAAAGCCCAGGTGCTCGAAATACAGCCCGAGAAACGGCGCGGTCGCGCCCAGCAGGGCGAAATAGAACAGGTAGAAGCCGGAGAGGCGCCAGTACGGCAAAGAAGCAGTCATAAGCTACAAGCTTCAAGCGGCAAGCAGAAACAGCACAACGGCCCACTTGCAGCTTGTGGCTTGAAGCTTGCCGCTCAAAGCTGCCCCAACACCGGCGTGGTCACCCGCACCTCGGCGTTCTGCGCGCGATGGCGCAGCAGGTGGTCCATCAGCACGATGGCCATCATCGCCTCGGCGATCGGCGTGGCGCGGATGCCCACGCAGGGGTCGTGGCGGCCCTTGGTGATCACCTCCACCGGGTTGCCGTCGACATCGATGGAACGTCCCGGGGTGGTGATGCTGGACGTCGGCTTGAGCGCCAGGTGGGCGACGATCGGCTGGCCGGAGGAAATCCCGCCGAGGATGCCGCCGGCGTTGTTGGAGAGGAAACCCTCCGGGGTCAGCTCGTCGCGGTGCTCGGTGCCGCGCTGGGCGACGCTGGCGAAACCGGCACCGATCTCCACGCCCTTGACCGCGTTGATGCTCATCAGCGCATGGGCCAGCTCGGCGTCCAGGCGGTCGAAGATCGGCTCGCCGAGGCCCGGCATCACGCCTTCGGCGACCACGGTGATCTTCGCGCCGACCGAATCCTGGTCGCGGCGCAGCTGGTCCATGTAGGCCTCGAGCTCCGGCACCTTGTCCGGGTCGGGGCTGAAGAAGGCGTTGTGCTCGACGCCGTCCCAGTTCTTGAACGGAATCTCGATCGGGCCGAGCTGGCTCATGTAGCCGCGCACGACGATGCCCTGGCTGGCCAGGTACTTCTTGGCGATGGCGCCGGCCGCCACGCGCATGGCGGTCTCGCGCGCCGAGCTGCGACCGCCGCCGCGGTAGTCGCGGATGCCGTACTTGTGGTGGTAGCTGTAGTCGGCGTGGGCCGGACGGAACAGGTCCTTGATCGCCGAGTAGTCCTTGGACTTCTGGTCGGTGTTGCGGATCAGCAGGCCGATGGCGCAGCCGGTGGTCCGCCCCTCGAACACGCCGGAGAGGATTTCCACCTCGTCGGCTTCCTGGCGCTGGGTGGTGTGGCGGCTGGTGCCCGGCTTGCGCCGGTCGAGGTCGTGCTGCAGGTCCTGCAGCGACAGCTCCAACCCCGGCGGGCAGCCGTCGACGATGGCCACCAGCGCCGGGCCATGGCTTTCGCCGGCGGTGGTGACGGTGAACAGCTTGCCGTAGGTATTGCCGGACATGCAGGGCGCTCCGCGATCGACCTAAGAAACAGGGGGCGGAAGTATACCTGAGCCGCGCTCGGTTTCATCGATCCTGATGGCGGGGCATACTGCGCAACGGCGAGCCCTAGGGTCTTGTTGCCGCGCCCAACCCGCTCAATGACAAGCGAAGCCCCTCCATGCGTTTCCTGCCGATACTGCTGCTATTGATCATGTCCATCCCTTTCGCCCAGGCCCAGACGCTGCTCAACCAGACCCTGAATCTGGACACCGGCCACGGCGTGCTGCAGGGCAGCCTGCTGCTGCCCAAAAGCGACCGGCCGTTGCCGGTGGCGCTGCTGATCGCCGGTTCCGGCCCCACCGACCGCGACGGCAACAACCCCGGCGGACGCAACGACAGCCTCAAGCGCCTGGCCCAGGGGCTGGCGAAACGCGGCGTGGCCAGCCTGCGCTACGACAAGCGCGGCGTCGGCGCCAGCCTGGCCGCCGCGCCGGACGAGCGCGACCTCAGCGTCGAGGCCTATGCCGACGATGCGCTGGCCTGGAGCGCCAAACTCCGAAGCGACCCGCGTTTCGCCGAACTGATCCTCATCGGCCACAGCGAGGGCGCGCTGATCGCCAGCCTCGCCGCGCCGCGGTCCGAGGCCACCGCGCTGATCGCCATCGCCGGCAGCGGGCGGCCCATCGACGAAGTCTTGCGCGAACAGTTGCAGGGCCGGCTGCCGCCCGCCCTGCTCGCCAGCAGCCATTACCTGATCGACGAACTCAAGGCCGGGCGTACCCACGCGCAGGTGCCCGAGCCGCTGCAGGTGCTGTTCCGGCCCAGCGTGCAGCCCTACCTGATTTCGCTGTTCGCCCAGGACCCGGCGGCAGCCTTCGCCGCGGTTGGCATCCCGGCGCTGATCGTCCAGGGGCGCACCGACATCCAGATCGGCATCGAGGACGCACGGGCGCTCGCGCGTGCCAAGCCGGATGCCCGGCTGGCACTGATCGACGGGATGAACCATGTGCTGCGCATCGTACCGGCGGATGACCGGCAACTGGCCTCGTACGACGACCCGGAACGGCCGATCGCCCACGCCCTGCTCGAACGAATCGCCGAATTCCTGCAGGATAATGGCATCCTGCCAGCCTCCAGTTAGGCCTCGGACGGCCGATAGCCCGCGAACAACGGCCCGATACGGCTCCTGATCGAACCGGCACGCAGGCCAAGGAAACGCGCAGATGACCGATACCCAGACCACCGATGAAGACCAGGCAACGCCGCCGCCACACCCATGGGCCGAGCTGCTGCCCGACCGTTTCCGGCTGTTGCGCCTGGCGCCGCTGCCGACCGAGCGCGACGGCGGCGCGCGCCCGCTGCGCTTCGTCGAGTTCGCCCAGGTGGAGCGACACACGCCCGAGCAGAGCCTGCTGCGCCTGTTCATCAACGTTCCCGGCCAGATGCGGTCGCGCAAGCACAACGTCCTGGAGGTCTGGGCCGATCATCGCAGCAAGGAACTGCGCTTCGGTCCGGATTCGGGCCTGCACATCGAACCGGCCAATCGCGGGCTCGGCCGCTTCCTGCTGGCGCAGGGCGCCGCCTGGGCGCAGAAGCGCTGGGCGCATTACCTGGTCGAAGGCGGCTCGCTGCCCAAGGATGCGTCCAACGACGATTACCGCCTGCGCCGCGACCATTGCCTGCGCACCCAGGGTTTCGACATCAACTATCCCCAGGCGCAGCAGCAAAAGGCCACCTATGGCGCCCCACGCGTCAGCGCCCTGCGCCCGGACTGGAACGGCGAGAAGGTGCAGATCGTCGAACTGCAGGAAGCCGCGGCGATGCTGGAACAGGCCGATCGCAATCTGCAGGCGCAGGACAACCAGATCCGCGAACTGCAGGAACGCATCGCCCGCTTCCGCCGCGAGGACGGCGCACTGCGCTTCACCATCGTCTGCCTGATCGCCCTGGCGCTGTTCCAGGCCGGCCTGCTGATCTGGATGGCGACACGCTGAGCCGCGGATCGTGCCCGCCGCCATCCACTGGACGACCCCGTGGACCTACGCCCACACGGACGTAGGCTGGCGCTGAGCGCAGCGAAGCCCAACAATCGCCCTTAGGTATCCTCGAGCAACGCCTGCAGTGCCACGCCAGCGCCCTCCAACCCCGGATAGGCCGCGGTCACCAGCCACACCGGCAACCCGTCGAAGTAGCCGCTCATGCAGCCCTTGTCGCGCAGGCTGTGGGTGAAGTCGCTGCGCAGGAACAACTCGGCGAAGCGCGGCACCATGCCGCCGGCGATATAGACGCCGCCGCGCGCGCCCAGCGTCAGCACGTTGTCCCCGGCGATACGCCCGAGCCAGCGGCAGAACTGCTGCAGCACCTCCACGGCGTAGGGCTCGCCGGCGAGCGCGGCGGCGGTGACGCCTGCGGGCGAATCGAGCAGCGCCTCGCGGCCATCCAGCGCACTGCAGGCCCGATACAGCCTCAGCAGCCCCGAACCGCTGAGCACCGCTTCGGCACTGACATGGCCGAGCGTACGGTGCAGATACGCCCAGATCGCCGCTTCACGCTCGCTCCCGAGCGGCAGGCAGACATGCCCCCCCTCGCCCGGCAACGCACGCCAGCCGCCGCCTTCCAGCGGCAGCAGCGCCGCGACCCCGAGGCCGGTACCGGGACCGATGACCAGGCGCGGCCGGCCCGGTTCGGGCTCACCCGCGCAGACCGTGACGCGCTCGTTCTCGCGCAGGCGCGTCATGCCCAGAGCCATGGCGGCGAAGTCGTTGATCAGCAGCAGCTCGCTCAGCCCCAGCGCCTGACAGAACGCCTTGCGGCTCAGCTGCCAGTGGTTGTTGGTGAAGCGGAAGCTGTCGCCGTCCACCGGCCCGGCGCAGGCCAGGCAGACCGCGTCGAGCGCATCCAGCGGCAGCCCGATCTCGGCCAGATAGGCCAGGATCGCCAGTTCGGGGCGGGCATGATCCGCCGTCGGCAGCACCCGGATCTGCTCGATGCGCTGGTCGCGCCAGAGGGCGAAGCGGGCGTTGGTCCCGCCGATGTCGCCAACCAGAGCCGTTTTCACTCGAGCGCCTCCAGACTCTCGGTGAAGGCGCTGGCGCCCCGCTCGGCGCTGCTGAACGACGCGCGCATGAAGGCGAACAGCTCGCGGCCGCAGCCGATGCCCATGTCCGCGGGGCGGACGGCCGGCTCCCGTGCGTCCCACACGGCCTGGTCCACCAGTGCCCGCAGCTCACCGGTCTCGCCGTCGACCCGGATGATGTCGCCATCGCGCACCCGCGCCAGCGGCCCGCCATCGAGCGCCTCGGGGCAGACGTGGATGGCCGCCGGGACCTTGCCCGACGCGCCGGACATGCGCCCATCGGTGACCAGCGCCACCTTGTGGCCGCGGTCCTGCAACACACCGAGGAAGGGCGTGAGCTTGTGCAGTTCCGGCATGCCGTTGGCCTTCGGCCCCTGGAAACGCACCACCGCGATGAAATCGCATTCCAGCTCGCCGGCCTTGAAGGCCGCCGCCAATTCGCTCTGATCGATGAAGACCCGCGCCGGGGCCTCGACCACGCGGTGCTCGGGCGCCACGGCGGACACCTTGGTCACACCGCGCCCGAGGTTGCCCTCCAGCACCCGCAGGCCGCCTTCGGGCGAGAACGGCCGCGCAGCCGGTCGCAGGATGCCCTCGTCGAGGCTCTGCAACGGGCCGTCGCGCCAGACCAGCCGGTCGCCGTCGAGGAAGGGTTCCTGGATGTAGCGCGTGAGGCCCTTGCCGACCACGGTATGCACGTCCTCATGCAACAGCCCGGCATCGAGCAGCGTGCGCACCATGAACGGTACGCCGCCGCAGGCGTGGAAATGGTTCACGTCGGCCTGGCCGTTGGGATAGACCTTGGCCAGCGTCGGCACCACTTCGGAGAGCTCGGCCATGTCCTGCCAGGTCAGCTGGATACCGGCGGCGCGGGCGAAGGCCGGGATATGCAGGGTATGGTTGGTCGAGCCGCCGGTGGCGTTGAGCGCGACCACGGAATTGACGATGGCCTTCTCGTCGACGATCCGGCACAGCGGCGTATAACTGCCGGCCTGGGCGGTCAGCCGGGTCACCTGCCGCGCCGCTTCGCGGGTCAGGGCGTCGCGCAGGGGGGTATAGGGATTGACGAAGGACGCGCCCGGCAGGTGCAGGCCCATGATCTCCATCACCACCTGGTTGGTGTTGGCGGTGCCGTAGAAGGTGCAGGTTCCGGGACTGTGGTAGGACTTCATTTCCGATTCCAGCAGCTCCTCGCGGCTGGCCTTGCCCTCGGCGTAGCGCTGGCGCACCTCGGCCTTTGCCTTGTTGGGGATGCCCGACGGCATCGGCCCGCCCGGCACGAAAACCGTCGGCAAGTGACCGAAGCGCAGCGCGCCGATCATCAGGCCGGGGACGATCTTGTCGCAGATGCCGAGCATCAGCGCGGCGTCGAACATGTTGTGCGACAGCGCGACGGCGGTGCTCATGGCGATCACCTCGCGGCTGGCCAGGCTCATCTCCATGCCCGCCTCGCCCTGGGTCACGCCGTCGCACATGGCCGGCACGCCACCGGCGAACTGGCCCACCGAGCCGACCTCGCGCAACGCCTGCTTGATCAGTTCGGGAAAGTGCTCGTAGGGCTGGTGCGCCGAGAGCATGTCGTTGTAGGCCGAGACGATGGCCACGTTGGCCTCGTTCATCAGGCGCAGGCGCTGCTTGTCCTCGCCCGAGGCGCAACCGGCGACACCATGGGCGAAGTTGGCGCATTGCAGCTTGCCCCGTTGCGGGCCTTCGCCGGCCGCGGCGGCCATCATCGCCAGATAGCGCTCGCGGGTCTTGCGGCTGCGCTCGACCAGGCGCTCGGTGACTTCCAGAACTCGCGGATGCATGCCTTACTCCTGCTGGGACAATCGAGTGTCGGTTGATCGGGTGCCAACCGTGTCAACTGTTCGGTGATTCAGACAACCATAAACCATCCGGGATCGGTTGGCGTTCCGACGCGCCGTTCGAAGCTGCGACCGCTCGGCGCCCGTATCCGCCAGCCGCGCGCTTTCGCGCCCCTACGATGCCTGTAAAAACGCCAAGACCGGCAGGGTGGATAACGCCGCGTGCGGCTTATCCACCGCGGGCACGAGAGCAAGGCGAACGGCATGGCGCTTCTTGTAGGAGCCGGCTTGCCGGCGATCGGCGCTGCGCACCGCCGCGGTTCGCCCGCAAGCGGGCTCCTACGGTGTGCAAGAAGGGTACTCCGCGTTTGCGCCCACCGGACGCGTGGGCAAGGCTTCGCCGTTGCCCACCCTACGAACTGTAAAAACACCAAGACCGGTAGGGTGGATAACGCCGCGTGCGGCTTATCCACGTCGGGCAAGGCGAACGGCATGGCACTTAGTTGTAGGAGCCCGCTTGCGGGCGATCACTGCACGCCACCACGGTTCGCCCGCAAGCGGGCTCCTACGGTGGTGCAAAATGCCCAACGCCATCCCCCAAAGCCGGCGCTCATTGCGCCGGCTCGTCGTCCTCCGGCGAGGCCTCGACTTCCAGCAGGTCGTCGAAGTCCGTCTTGAGCCCCTGCTCCATGCCGTCCAGCTCGGCCAGCAGACTGCGGAAGCTGGTCTGTTCGCGCGGTTCCGTCTCTGCCTCCTGCGCCGCCACGTCGGCGCGTGCCTGCAGCGCGGCGGGCACGGTCGCGTCCTCCTCGTCGAGCACCGGCCGCAACTCGGGCTCCATCTCGCGCAGCACGGCGAGCGGCGGCAGTTCGTCGAGGTTCTTCAGGTTGAAGTGATCGAGAAACTGGCGGGTGGTGGCGAACATCGCCGGCCGCCCCGGCACGTCACGATGGCCGACGACGCGAATCCACTCGCGCTCCTGCAGCGTCTTGACGATCTGGCTGTTGACCGCGACGCCGCGGATGTCCTCGATCTCACCGCGAGTGATGGGCTGGCGGTAGGCGATCAGCGCCAGGGTTTCCAGCAGCGCGCGCGAGTAGCGCTGCGGCCGCTCCTCCCAGAGCCGGCCGACCCAGGGCGAGAAGCGCTCGCGCACCTGCAGCCGATACCCACTGGCGACTTCCTTGAGTTCGAACGCACGACCCTTGCAGGATTTCTCCAGGACCTCCAGGGCCTTTTTCAACTGTGCCGAAGACGGCCGCTCGCCCTCTTCGAACAGCTCGCCCAGGCGCTCCAGTGAAAGCGGCTTGCCGCTGGCAAGCAGAAAGGCTTCGAGCAGCGAAGCCAGATCCTTGGGATCGGAAAGGTCCACGGGGTGCTACCTCAACAGTTGTGCGGGTGCGCCGCGCCGGTCTATTCGGTGCGGCCGCGTACATGGATCGGCGCGAAGGGCTCATTCTGCACCAGCTCGACCAGCGATTCCTTGATCAGCTCGAGCACCGCCATGAAGGTCACCACCACGCCGAGCCGCCCTTCCTCGACGCGGAACAGCGTGACGAACGGAACGAAGCCGCCGCCCTTGAGGCGCTCGAGCACCTCGCTCATGCGCTCGCGGGTCGACAGCGCCTCGCGGGTGACCTGGTGGCTTTCGAACATGTCGGCACGGCGCAGCACCTCGGCCATGGACACCAGCAGCTCCTCCAGGCTGACGTCCGGCAGCAGCTTGCGCGCCCGCGCCTGCGGCGCATCGAGGCGCGGCACCTGCAGCTCGCGACCGACCCGCGGCAACTCGTCGAGGTCCTCGGCCGCAGCCTTGAAGCGCTCGTACTCCTGCAGGCGGCGGATCAGTTCGGCGCGCGGGTCGTCTTCTTCCTCGGCGACCTCGGCCGAGCGCGGCAGCAGCATGCGCGACTTGATCTCGGCGAGCATCGCGGCCATCACCAGATACTCGGCCGCCAGCTCCAGGCGCACCGACTTCATCAGCTCGACGTAACCCATGTACTGGCGGGTGATCTCCGCTACCGGGATGTCGAGGATATCGATGTTCTGCTTGCGGATCAGATAGAGCAGTAGGTCCAGCGGCCCCTCGAAGGCTTCGAGAAAGACCTCCAGGGCATCCGGCGGAATATACAGATCCAGCGGCAGCTCGGTGACCGCCTCACCATAGACCAGCGCCAGCCGCAGCTGCTCGCCGGGCTGGATCGATTCGGCGTTCTGCACCTCGGTTTGTTGCATGCGGCCTCTCCAAAGGGGCGGTGCGTGCCGCGCTCAGCGGTAGTTCAGGCCCATGGCCTGGCGCACGTCGATCAGGGTCTCGCGGGCCTCGTCGCGGGCATGTTCGGCGCCTTCGGCGAGGATGCTGCGCACCAGATCGGGATTCTGCTCGTAATCCAGCGCGCGCTCCTGCAGCGGCGCGAGATCGGCCTTGATCGCGTCGATCAGCGGCGCCTTGCATTCCAGGCAGCCGATGCCGGCACTGCGACAACCCTGCTCGGCCCACTGGCAGACGGCGTCTTCGGAGTGCACCAGATGCATCTGCCACACCGGGCAACGCGTCGGTTCGCCGGGATCGCCGCGATGCACGCGTGCCGGATCGGTGGGCATGCGGCGGATCTTCTCTTCGATCTCGCCGGGGGTGTCGCGCAGGTAGATGGCGTTGCCGTTGGACTTGGCCATCTTGCCGCCATCCAGGCCGGAAATCTTCGGCGCGTCGCCGAGCAGCGCCTGCGGCTCGGGCAACAGCAGCCTGCCGCAGCCCTCCAGGTAGCCGTACAGCCGCTCCTGGTCGCCGAGGGTGATGGTCTGCTGCTCCTTGAGGATGGCACGGGCGGTGTTCAATGCCTCGACGTCGCCCTGTTCCTGATAGCTCCTGCGCAGGTTGACGTAGAGTTTCGAGGTCTTCTTGCCGAGCTTGCGGATCGCCGCCTCGGCCTTGCTCTCGAAATCGTCCTCACGCCCGTACAGATGGTTGAAGCGGCGCGCCACGTCACGGGCGAACTCGATATGCGGCAGCTGGTCGGCGCCGACCGGCACCAGCCCGGCACGATAGAGCAGGATGTCCGCGGCCTGCAGCAGCGGATAGCCGAGAAACCCATAGGTCTCCAGATCCTTGTGCTGCAGGTGCTGCTGCAGTTCCTTGTAGGACGGCACACGCTCCAGCCAGCCCAGCGGGCAGATCATCGACAGCAGCAGGTGCAGCTCGGCGTGTTCGGGGACCTGCGACTGGATGAACAGCGTCGCCGAGCTCGGGCTGACCCCGGCGGCCAGCCAGTCCACCGCCATGTCCATGACGTTCTGGGCGATGTCGCCGGAGGTTTCGTAGTCGGTGGTCAGCGCATGCCAGTCGACGATGCAGAAGAAACATTGATACTCGTGCTGCAGCCTGACCCAGTTCTTCAGCACGCCGTGGTAGTGGCCGAGATGGAGCCGGCCGCTCGGTCGCATGCCGGAAACCACGCGCCGCTGTGAATCCATGAAGCTCAAAAGTGTGTCCTTGATCGATGTTGTGCGGGCATGCTCACCTTCAGGCCGCGAAGGGTTCCGGGTCGCCGCAGCCGACCCGCAGCACTTGCGGCCGGTCGTCCACCAGGCTGACCACCGTGGAAGCCTCGACGCCACCGTACCCGCCGTCGATGATCAGGTCCACCTGATGTTCCAGCGCCTCGCGGATTTCATAAGGGTCGCTCATCGGCAGCTCCTCGCCGGGCAGGATCAGGCTGACGCTCATCAGCGGCTCGCCCAGTTCCTCCAGCAATGCCTGGGCGATCGGCTGCGCCGGCACGCGCAGGCCGATGGTGCGGCGCTTGGGATGCAGCAGCATGCGCGGCACTTCGCGGGTGGCCGGCAGGATGATGGTGTACGGCCCCGGCAGGTGCGTCTTGAGCAGGCGGAAGGCGGCGGTATCGACCTTGGCGAACAGCCCCAGCTGCGACAGGTCGCGACAGGCCAGGGTGAAATTGTGCTTGTCGTCGAGCTGGCGCAGGCGGCGGATGCGTTCGATACCGGCCTTGTTGCCGATCGAGCAGCCCAGGGCATAGCTCGAATCGGTGGGATAGACCACCACCCCGCCCTTGCGGATGATATCCACGGCCTGCTTGATCAGGCGCGGCTGCGGGTTGTCCGGATGGATCTGGAAGAACTGACTCATGGCAACTCCCTGTTCAGCTGGCAGCAGATATGCGGCACTCATGATCGAAATGTCTCCAAAGCGGTGACAGATCGGCAGGCAGGGCGCGATAAAGCCCCAGCTCCGACCAGTCGCCAGGGGCGTGGAAATCGCTGCCCACCGTGGCCATCAGCCCGAACTCGCGCGCCAGGATCGACAGCCCGCCCACCTGCTCCAGCGGCTGCATGCCATTGACCACTTCCAGCGCGTGCCCGCCGGCCCGGGCGAAATCCACCACCAGCCGCCGGCGCTTGCTACGGGTGAACTCGTACTGCCAGGGGTGCGCGAGGCTGACCCACGCGCCCGCTTCGCGCAGCGTCGCCAGCGTCTGCTCGAGGCTCGGCCAATGCTGCTTCACGTCGCCGAGCTTGCCCGAGCCCAGCCATTTGCGAAACGCCTCGGCGCGGTCGCGTGCATGCCCGGCGCGCACCAGGAACTCGGCGAAATGCGGACGCGCCGGCGCGTTGCCGCTGTCGCCGAGTTCCTGCTGAACCGCGCGGGCGCCTTGCAGCGCCCCCGGCATGCCCTTGGCTTCGAGCCGCTGGGCGATCAACTCCGCACGGCGCCAGCGACCGTCATGCAGTTCGGCGATCGCCCGCTGCAGCGCCGGTGCATCGCTGGCGAAACCGTAACCCAATACATGAATGGTAGCCCCGCTCCACAGGCACGACAGCTCGATCCCGTTGACCAGTTGCAGCCCCAGCGCCTGCGCAGCCGCCCGGGCCTCGTCGAGACCGTCGACGGTATCGTGGTCGGTGAGTGCCAGCAGCTCGACGCCGCGGGCGTGGGCGCGTTCCACCAGCCTGGCCGGCGCGAGCACGCCATCCGAAGCGGTGCTGTGGCAATGCAGATCGACAACCATCTAGTAATGCACTCCAGGGAGGTGGGGCACCTCGGAAAAAGGCCATGAGCCGCCGGTGGCAACATCAGCCGGCACCGGCTCGCCTGCCGAGAGGCCGAGTCGATCAGGCACGAACGCGGCTAGTCTAACGCCGCATCGGGCCTTTGGCTCGCACCGTCGGCATCGGTCCATGCCATGGATCGTCAGCGACCCAGGCGAACTGTCTCGATTCGACCATCGTTCGTGAACGGCGTGCCATGCCGATGTCGCTCGTCCGGTCCAGATAGACGGTTTCGCGGCACGCACGGTTTGCTATGATGCCGCGCTGCATGGCGCATGGCCGCTACTGCGCGGTGTCGCACGCCCCAGCGACATCGGATTCAATCTGCCCCGCTGTTCATCCGCGACCAGGGCTTTTATCTTCTCCCGTCATGCAGACGAAACCCACGCTATCGAGGAATGACCATGCTCTACGCCGTTATTGCCACCGACGCCCCGAATTCCCTGCCGGAACGCCTGGCCGCCCGACCGGCCCACCTTGCGCGCCTGGAGCAGCTCAAGAACGAAGGCCGCCTGGTGCTGGCCGGCCCGCACCCGGCGATCGACAGCAACGATCCCGGCGAGGCGGGTTTCACCGGCAGCCTGGTGGTCGCCGAGTTCGACTCCCTGGAAGCTGCCCAGCAGTGGGCCGATGCCGACCCTTACAAGGCCGCCGGCGTCTACGTGAGCGTGCTGGTGAAGCCCTTCAAGAAAGTGCTGCCCTGAACCGACAACAGGGATTGCGAATTCGTCCGGCCGTCACGTTCCACGGCCCCGTAGAAGGAAAAAGGAGTTCCGATGCGCCAAGGCCCGCTTTCTCTGCTGCTTGCCCTGAGCCTGCTTGCCCCCGCGCTGCATGCGCAAGAGTCTGCCCCGTCCCCGCTGCCGGAAGCGTCCGAGCAGGCGGAGCCCTATGCCGACGAAGACGTGCCACCCGCGGCGCACGCCACCGATGCGGTGGAAGGTCTGCTGCTGCGCCTGCGTGAAGAGAATCAGCGCTTGCGTCTGCAGTTGCAGGCAGAGCAGGCCAAGGTCGCCCCGGCGCTGCTGACCGAACAGCAACGGTGGTTCGTGGTCGGCGGCGGCGTAGGCGTTGTCAGCTTCCTCCTCGGCCTGCTGGTGACGCGCGACCGCCGCCGACGCCAGTGGATCAACTGAGCGTAACGACCCGACATGAGCGAACTGCTGCTGATCGATGACGACCGTGAACTGTGCGAGCTGCTGGTCAGCTGGCTCGCCCAGGAAGGGTTCGTCGCCCATGCCTGCCACGATGGCCAGAGCGCCCGCGCGGCGCTGGCGCAGCACCAGCCCGCAGCCGTGGTGCTCGACGTCATGCTGCCTGACGGCAGCGGCCTGGAACTGCTCAAGCAATTGCGCAGCGAGCACCCCGACCTGCCGGTGCTCATGCTGTCCGGCCGCGGCGAACCGCTGGACCGCATCCTCGGCCTCGAACTCGGCGCCGACGATTACCTGGCCAAACCCTGCGATCCGCGCGAGCTCACCGCGCGCCTGCGTGCGGTACTGCGCCGCAGCCAGCCAGCCGCCGCGCCCAGCCAGCTGGAGCTGGGCGACCTGTGCTACAGCCCGGCGCGCGGCGTCGCCAGCGTCGCCGGCCACGACGTCAGCCTGACGCTGTCCGAAGGACGGATTCTCGAAGCGCTGCTGGCCCAGCCCGGCGAGCCGATCGACAAGCAGGCCCTGGCCCAGCATGCGCTGGGCCGCAAGCTGACCCTCTACGATCGCAGCCTGGACATGCACGTCAGCAACCTGCGGCGCAAGCTCGGCCCGCATGCCGACGGCAGCCCGCGCATCGTCGCGTTGCGCAGCCGTGGCTATCTTTACGCCGGCTGATCTCTTTACCGAGGCTTTACCCAGGCCTGACCGCGCTTGACCTTGCGCCCCCTAGACTGAACTCATCCGGTCACAGACCAGCCGCCGGGAAAGGACATCGCCGATGTCGCCGCGGCCGGGCCGGTTTCCCTACATAGGAGAGATTCATCATGATGCGCAAATCACTCGTTGCCCTGCTGTTCACCGCTGCCCTGCCCACCCTCGCCTTCGCCATGCCGGGCGGCATGCATGACGACCACCACGGCGGGAAGAAAGCCCCGCACATGTTCCATCAACTGGACCTGAGCAAGGAACAGCAGCGCGAAATGCACAAGCTGATGGGCGAGCAGATGAAGCAGCGCCACGAGATCACCCAGCGCTACCTGGCCAAGCTGCCCGACGCCGAGCGCAAGGCCATGCAGGACGAACTCAAGGCCAGCCATGACAAGACCCGTCAGAGCATGCGTGCGCTGCTCAAGCCCGAGCAGCAGAAGGCCTTCGACGAAGGCCTGAAGAAAATGGAAGAAAAGCGCGCCGAACGCGCCGAATTCCGCCAATGGAAGACCGAACGCGATCAGCAGAACTGATCGATAGACCATCCGACAACCTGCCCGGCAGCCCCAACCCGTTGCACATGACGACGGCGCGGGGCTGACCGGGCTTTGCCGTGGAGAGACCCGGTGCGATCACTGTTCTGGCGCATACTCGCGACGTTCTGGCTGGCCATCGCGCTGGTCGCCGGACTGGCCATGCTGCTCGGCCATGCGCTGAACCAGGACGCCTGGATTCTCAGCCGCCACCCCTCGGTGCAGGGCCTCGCCGAAACCTGGACCAGTGTCTACGAGCGACACGGGCCACAGGCCGCGCAGCGGCTGCTGGAGGAGCACCGCCAGCGCTCTCATGTCGACGTGCAGGTCCTTGCCGAAAACGGCCAGCCGATCATCCGTGGCACCTTCCCGGCACGCGCCGCCGCCTACGAGGCGCGTCAGCGCAACCATGACCGCCAGTTGCCCTGGCGCCGCCTGACCGCCGATTACACCAGCCCGACCAGTGGTGAAACCTATCTGTTCATCTACCGCATCCCGCACCCCGAGCTGCAGGCCTGGCATCGCGGCAGCCTGTTCTGGCCGCTCAGCGCGCTGGGCATCGCGCTGGTGGTGCTGACCGGTTTCAGCCTGATGCTGACCCTCTCGATCACGCGCCCGCTGGACCGTTTGCGCGGTGCGGTACACGACCTGGGCCAGACCACCTATCAGCAGCAGTCCCTGGCGCGGCTGGCCAAACGCCGTGATGAACTCGGCGTGCTGGCCAGCGACTTCAACCGCATGGGCGCGCGCTTGCAGACGCTGATCGGCAGCCAGCGCCAGCTTTTGCGGGACGTTTCCCACGAGCTGCGCTCACCGCTGGCTCGCCTGCGCATCGCCCTGGCCCTGGCCGAGCGCGCCAGCCCGAGCGAGCGCGAAGTGATCTGGCCACGCCTGGCCAAGGAATGCGATCGACTGGAAGCCCTGATCAGCGAAATTCTCGAACTGTCACGCCTGGATGCCGAGCCCGGCGCGGCCGCCGACGTCGACCTGCCGTCGATGTTCGAGCGATTGAAGGAAAACGCCCGCATCGTGGCGCCAGGGCAACGCATCGATAGCCAGGTGGAACCCGGCATCAGCCTGTCAGGCTGGACGGAAATGCTCGAACGCGCCCTGGACAACCTGTTGCGCAACGCACTGCGCTTCAATCCCGAGGGCGTACCGATCGAACTGCGTGCGCAGCGGGATGCCGACGGCCTGGTGCTGAGCGTCCGCGACCATGGCCCCGGCGTGGCCGACGAACACCTGCCGCAACTGAGCGAGCCGTTCTTCCGCGCACCTGGCCAAACCGCCGCCGGGCACGGCCTCGGTCTCGCGATCGCCCGCCGCGCCGCGGAGCGTCATGGCGGCCAGTTGCGCCTGGCCAATCATCCCGATGGCGGCTTCATCGCCAGCCTGCGCCTGCCGTTGAGCGACGCCCAGTAATCAGCGCCCGCCAGCCCAGGCCGCGACGAAATCCTGCGGCTCGAGCACCGGCGCGCTACGCAGCCGCCCCTCGGGCGTGCCCAGGTAGAGGAAGCCCAGCATCCGCTCGTGCTCACCCACACCCAGGCCTTGCGTCACGTGCGGGTCGTAGGCGAAATCGCCGGTACGCCATACGGCACCGATTCCCTGCGCATGCGCGGCCAGCAGGATACCGTGGGCCGCACAGCCGGCAGCCAGCAGTTGCTCGCTTTCCGGCACCTTGGGATGCGCCTGCAAGCAGGCGATGGCCACGATCAGCAGCGGCGCGCGCAGGGGCATGTTGCGCGCCTTCTGCAGGGCCTCCGCCGAGGCGTTCGGATCACGCGCCCGCAACGCCGCAGCGAACAATTCGCCGAGCCGTTGGCGCGCATCGCCTTCGACGGTCAAAAACCGCCAGGGATGCAGCTGTGCGTGATCCGGCGCGCGCAGCGCGGCGCGAAACAGCAGATCGAGTTGCGCGGCATCGGGCGCGGGGTCACCGAGCCGTGTGACGGAAACGCGGTTGAGCAGCAGGTCCAGAGCGTCCATCCATTACCTCCTAAACGGGTCGGACATTCTAGGGTCTGTCGAGGTTTCAGCGCGAGTGATGGCGGGATATCAGGGAATTCACGAGCATCGCTGCCCTGCGATGTTCGGTTACCTGCCGGGCGGGCAAGTTTGGGTGTTGCCATTGGATGAAAGCATTGCTTTCAAAACAATTGACCGAGTTGCTCGATGGCATGGTTTCGCCCTGCCGGGCGACCGGGACAAGCCCGCAAAAACGCTTGGCCCTGCATACAGCCCTGCGATTCACTCCGGGTTCGTTACGCGCTTCGCTCCATCGCCGCTCACCCAATAGGTGTGTTGGGCATAGGCGATCATCCGTTGGGTTGAGAAGCGAAGCGACGAAGCCCAACGCACTATGCCAGTACCTGTCGGGCTTCACTGCGCTCAGCGCCAACCTACCGGCGTGCGTCCGATCGCCCGCATATCGGGCCTATGCACGCGATCAGAGCCCGCCTTTCCCCGCCAAGATGCAAAGGATCGTTACTCACCGAGCCATACCGACCTCGGCAATGGTCCTTGCGCCTCAAGCCACCCGATCCGGCGAGAGCTGCGGCTGCAGCGGCGGTACCAGCGGTGGCAAGCCATGGGCGGCACGCGCGGCGTCGCAATGCACGTTGTGCTCCCCGTTCGCCCAGGACGCCTCGAAGTCGCGACAGGTGCTCGAGCGCTGCTCGTACAGAGTGCAACGAACAGCGCATCCGACGTCCCCGAGCAGACCCACGCAACGGGCGGGCTTGGCCTCGGTGCCGAGCATGGCCACATGGAACGGCGCGACCTGGACCGTCAGGTGATCGGGGACCACTCCGCCCGAGGACACGCATTCACCGAAATAGAAGGACACACGAAAGAACGCGCAGCAGGCGCCGCACGTAAGGCAGGGATTGTCGATGGACATGGAAGGTGAACACCCAGATACCGGAATGGGCCGGCGCCCGGACGGCTATTCTATTCATCGCGACGGCCTTGGGAAGAGGCTGCCGGGGCTGCGCTGAAAACATTCTCCGCGGCCCCATGCGGGCGGTTTACTGCCATCACGACACGAGTAGAATGTCCGCTTTTTCCCGTGCCGAGCACCACTCATGGCCCTGCCGACCCTGCGCATCATCGGTTTCATTCTCGGCATATTCCTGATCACCCTGGCAGTCAGCATGATCATCCCGATGCTGACGCTGCTGGCCTTCGAGCGCACCGACGACCTGCAGGCGTTCATCTGGGCGAGCCTGATCACCTTCTCCTGCGGTTTCGCCCTGGTGGCCCCCGGGCGCCCGGCCAATACTCACCTGCGTCCGCGGGACATGTATTTCCTGACGACCGTCAGTTGGGTGGTGGTCTGCTGCTTCGCCGCGCTGCCGCTCATGCTCATCCAGCACATCAGCTACTCGGACGCCTTCTTCGAAACCATGTCCGGCATCACCACCACGGGCGCGACCGTACTGTCGGGGCTGGACAGCGCCTCGCCCGGCCTGCTCATGTGGCGTTCGCTGCTGCATTGGCTCGGGGGCATCGGCTTCATCGGCATGGCGATCGCCATCCTGCCGATGCTGCGCATCGGTGGCATGCGGCTGTTCCAGACCGAATCCTCCGACTGGTCGGAGAAGGTCATGCCGCGCTCGCATGTGGCAGGCAGGTATCTCATCGCCATCTACCTGGTGTTCACGCTGGCGGCATTCGTGGCATTCCTGCTGACCGGCATGAGTATGTTCGATGCCATCAACCATGCGATGTCGACCGTCTCGACGGGCGGCTTTTCCACTTCCGATGCCTCGATGGGCAAGTTCGGAGCGGCAGCCCATTGGGTGGCGGTCTTCTTCATGATCCTCGGCAGCCTGCCGTTCACCCTGTATGTCACGACGCTACGCGGCCACCGCACGGCGCTTTTCCGAGATCAGCAGGTACGGGGCTTTGTGCTGATGCTGGCGATCACCAGCCTGCTGTTCAGTGGCTGGTACTGGCTGAACCATGACATCGAAGCGCTGGATGCCCTGCGCATCGTCACCTTCAGCGTGGTCTCGGTGGTCACCACCACCGGCTTCGCGGTCGACGACTACAGCCAGTGGGGCGGTTTCGCAGTGATGGCCTTCTTCTATCTCACGTTCGTCGGCGGCTGCTCGGGCTCGACCTCCGGCGGGCTGAAGATGTTCCGCTTCCAGGTCGCCTACTCGCTGCTGCGCGCCAACTTCAAGCAGTTGATTCACCCGCGGGCGGTGATCCGCCAGCAATACAATGGGCACAACCTCGACGAGGAAATCGTCCGCTCGATCCTCACCTTCTCGTTCTTCTTCACCATGACCATCGGCGTGCTGGCGCTATGCCTGGCCCTGCTGGGGCTCGATCCGATCACGGCCCTTACCGGAGCCGCCACCGCGGTGTGCAACGTCGGCCCGGGCCTGGGCACCATCATCGGCCCGGCCGGCAACTTCTCCACGCTGCCGGACACCGCCAAGTGGCTGCTGTCGCTGGGCATGCTGCTTGGGCGGCTGGAAATCATCACCGTGCTGGTGTTGCTGACCCCGGCATTCTGGCGGCACTGATCAGGCGGCTTAGGCGGCCGCACCGGAATCGCGCTTGAACAGGCGGCTGCCGAGCGTCACCAGCGCCAGTACGACGCCGCCGGCAACGATGCCGAACGTCGCATCGAGCAGCGTCGGCAGCAGACCACCCAGCACCGCGCCGATGTAGGGCAGCCCGAGGGCATCCTGCGCGCTGGTCTCGATGAAGTGATGCACGGCACGGATGCCATGGGTGAGGATGCCGCCGCCGACCATGAACATCGCCGCGGTGCCGATGACCGATAGCGACTTCATCAGCCAGGGGGCGACGCGCAGGATGCCCCGCCCGATGGCGCTGGCCAGGCCGCCGGCACGCCTGCTCAGCGCCAGCCCGAGGTCGTCGAGCTTGACGATGCCAGCCACCAGGCCATAGACGCCGATGGTCATGAGGATGGCGATCCCCACCAGCACCGCCACCTGCTGCGAGAACGACGCTGCCGCGACCGTACCCAGGGTGATGGCAATGATTTCCGCCGACAGGATGAAGTCGGTACGCACCGCGCCGCTTATCTTGCTCCGCTCGAACGCCACCATATCCACCGCCGGGTCGGCCAGCGCCTTCACGGTCTCGTCGTGCATCGCACGGTCGTCGTGCAGGAAGCGGTGCGCCAGCTTCTCGAAGCCTTCGTAGCAAAGAAAGGCGCCGCCGAGCATCAGCAACGGCGTGATCGCCCAGGGAACGAAGGCGCTGATCAGCAACGCGGCGGGCACCAGGATCGCCTTGTTGCGCAGCGACCCCTTGGCCACGGCCCAGACCACCGGCAGCTCGCGGTCGGCCTTCACCCCGGTTACCTGCTGGGCATTCAGCGCGAGGTCGTCACCGAGCACGCCCGCGGTTTTCTTCGCCGCGACCTTGGTCATGAGCGATACGTCATCCAGCACCGTCGCGATATCGTCGATCAGGGCAAGCAAGCTGGTGGCCAAGGTGAATCCCTCTATCGATGAGACGAAGCCTGTTGCTAGCTATGGCTGCGCGGCGGGCTACAGGTTCCAGAGCTTCGCCTGGCGCAAGCGTCGCCTTGCCCACACGCTGCATGTGGCTTGATCGGCGAGCCAGCGATTTCCCGCAAGCCCCGGTACCGCTGGCACGACTAAACTGACAGTCATCGCCCATGGCCCGCAACGCGCGCCGCGCCTAAACTGCCGCAGACAATAACAGGAGGTCCGCCATGAGTACGCAAACCGCCGAACGCTTCACCCGCTTTGCCGATTTCTATCCGTTCTACCTGGCCGAGCACAGCAACCCGACCTGCCGCCGCCTGCATTACCTCGGTAGCCTGCTGGTCTTGGTCATCCTGGGCTATGCCTTGCTCACCCAGCAATGGTTGTGGCTGCTGGCGATGCCACTGGCCGGCTACGGGTTCGCCTGGGTCGGCCACTTCGTCTTCGAGAAGAACCGCCCGGCGACGTTCCAGTATCCGCTCTACAGCTTTCTCGGCGACTGGGTCATGCTCAAGGACATGCTCACCGGGCGCATCCGCTTCTGAGTGCCACGGCGACGGCAGATCCGATCTCTGTCGCCGCCGATTTTCGAGCTTGGTTTGGCGATGCGGCGTCGCTTGGTTATGATCAGCCGGCTGCTGCACGGGCCGGCCTACCGCCGAGCCGGCACGCTGTAGCGGCGAGACTGAACGCTGTCGATTCCGACCGCTCGCCGTTTCCTGCACGGCGAGCCCGTTCGAGGCCAGTTGAAGTCTGCAAGGCGCATAGAAAAAGGCGTCGAAAACCTACCAGGGATCGTACACATACATGACCTCCATCATGGTTGAGCGCCGCAATGGCCTCGCCACTCGCCCGTTGCGCGAGTACTACTCCCGTGTGCTCGCCTACCTGGCCTGCGCCGCGACCCTTGCGGCAGGTACCTACACCCAGTATTTCTCGATGGACCTGCTGTGGATGGTCCCCTATGCCCTGCTCTATCCGCATCTGGCCTACCACCTGAGCTATCACTTCAAGCGCGAGCATCCCGAGCGCACCTCGCAGGTTCTGCTCTGCCTGGATGCGCTGAACGCCGGCTTCGGCATCTTCCTGCTGGGTTTCTCGGTGGTGCCGAGCCTGATGTTCCTGCTCACCCTCGGCTTCAGCGCCCTGGTGATCGGCAGCATGCGCGACCTGATGCTGGCGCTGCCCTGCGTAGGGCTCGGCATCGGCCTTACCAGCCTGCTGGTGCCCATGGAGATCAAGGACACCACGCCCACCCTGGTGTCGCTGGTGAGCATCCTGTTCACCACCCTCTACGTCTGCGCCACGGCCTACTACGTCCACCAGCAGGGTCTAGGGCTGGCCCAGGCGCGCAAGGAAATCGAGATGGAGCAGGCCAAGGCCGCGCGCCTGGCACGCAACCTGGCGAAGTACCTCTCCCCGCAGGTCTGGGAGTCGATCTTCTCCGGCAAGCGCAGCGTACGCCTGGAAACCCAGCGCAAGCGGCTGACGGTATTCTTCTCGGACATCAAGGGTTTCACCGAGCTGTCCGAAGAACTGGAAGCCGAAGCCCTGACCGACCTGCTCAACAACTACCTCAACGAAATGTCGAAGATCGCCCTCAAGTACGGCGGCACCATCGACAAGTTCGTCGGCGACTGCGTGATGGTGTTCTTCGGCGACCCCACCAGCCAGGGCGCCAAGAAGGACGCGGTGGCTGCCGTCTCCATGGCCATCGCCATGCGCAAGCACATGAAGGTGCTGCGCCAGCAGTGGCGCGCCCAGGGCATCACCCGGCCGATGGAGATCCGCATGGGCATCAATACCGGCTATTGCACCGTGGGCAACTTCGGCGCCGACACGCGCATGGACTACACCATCATCGGCCGCGAAGTGAACCTCGCCAGCCGCCTGGAAAGCGCGGCCGAAGCCAGCGAGATCCTCGTCGCCCACGAAACCTATTCACTGATCAAGGACGTGATCATGTGCCGCGACAAGGGCCAGATCAGCGTCAAGGGCTTCTCGCGGCCGGTGCAGATCTACCAGGTGGTCGACTTCCGCCGCGACCTCGGTGCGACCTGCAGCTTCGTCGAACACGAACTGCCGGGCTTCTCCATGTACCTCGACACCAATGGCATACAGAACTTCGACAAGGAGCGCGTGATCCAGGCGCTGCAGCAGGCCGCCGAGAAGCTGCGCGACAAGGTCATCCTCTGAGCAACCTGCCCGTCTGCCGCGGGCGGACCGGAACACGCATCGAGGCCGTCATGCCGCCGATTCTTTCGCTTCGCCACTACAGCCACGATCAGATCGCCCATAGCCATGAGCACGTGCAACTGGTATTCGGCCTGCGCGGACAGCTCGACTTCGAAATCGCCGGACGCGGCAGCCGCATCGGCCAGCAATTGCTCGCGGTCGTTCCAGCCACGACCCATCATGCTTGCGGCAGCCCGAGCGGTAGCCATTGCCTGGTCGTCGACGTGCCGCCCGAGGCCTGGCTGCGTGAACGCCTCGGCCAGCATGCCGAACCCAGCCTGCGCCTGCTCGAGCGTCCCGACACCCTGCGCCTGTCGCCGGCCCAGCAGCAACTGGTCAACTGGCTGGCGGCCAGCCCGATCAACGACCCGGTCATCGCCGAACAGGGTACGACGCTGCTGCTGGCGTGCCTGAGCGGCGGCTGTGAACCGGCAGGCGAGCGGTCCCCGCTGCCCCTGGCGGCGATCGACGCGCACATCGCTCGTCATCTCGGCCACCCCCTGCAAGTCGGCGACCTGGCTCGCCTCGCCGGCCTTTCCGTCGCGCGCCTGCACGCCCGCTTCGTCGCCGAAACCGGCCTCACGCCGATGGAATATGTCCGCCAGCACCGCCTGCGCCAGGGCCATGCGCTGCTGCGCGACAGCCGGCTGCCGGTCGGCGAGATCGCCGCACGGGTGGGCTACGCCTCGCAAAGCGCCTTCACCGCCGCGCTGGGCCGCGCGTTCGGCTGCACGCCGCGTGAATTGCGGCGCGAGTTGCGCGACAAAAGCCATCACTGAAACGACAGACAGCCGCAGCGCGGCCGCGCTAGATTGCCGCCATTGAACGGGAGTGGGCAGATGGCGCGAATCACCTGGGAAAACTTTTTCAACGGGCCCGGAACGCAGGGTTCCGCCTCCAGCGCCGAGTGCCCGGCATGACCCGGCATCAGGCACTGCTCGGCCTGCACGTGGGCGCCCTGGCCTTCGGCCTGGCCGGGATATTCGGCAAGCTGGCCCTGGCCGGGCCGCTGGTCATCGTCTTCGGCCGCGCGCTGTTCGCCGTGCTGTCGCTGGCGCCAGTGGCGCGCCGGCGCAACGGCGAGCGCCACCCCAGTGCGCGGCAGGTGGTCCAGTTGCTCGGCTCCGGCCTGCTCCTGTGCGGTCACTGGCTGACCTTCTTCGAGTCGGTGAAGATCGCCGGCGTGGCAGTGGCCACCCTCGGCTTCGCCAGCTTTCCCGCCTTCACCGTGCTGCTCGAAGGGCTGCTGTTCGGCGAGCGGATACGCCGCGCCGAATGGGGCGTGGTGGCGCTGGTGAGCATCGGCCTGGTGCTGGTCACGCCCCACTTCGACATCGGCAGCGAAGCCACCTTCGGCCTGCTGCTGGGTGTGGCCTCGGGCCTGCTGTTCGCCCTGCTGTCGCTGGCCAACCGCGCCACCGTCCAGGGCCTCAATCCGATGCAGGCATCGCTGTGGCAGAACGCGGCCATCATCGCCGTCCTGCTGCCGTTCGTATGGCCCGCCCTGCCCCAGGTGCGCCCCCTCGACTGGCTGTGGATCGGCCTGCTCGGCGTCTTCTGCACCGGTGTCGCGCACAGCCTGTTCGTCGCCAGCCTGAGGTTGCTCAAGGCCCGCACCGCGTCCGTGGTCTTCGCCCTCGAGCCGGTCTACGGCATCGCCTTTGCCTGGCTGCTGTTCGCCGAGCAACCCTCGCTGCGGATGCTCGCCGGCGGCGCGCTGATCCTGCTGGCGACTTTTCTTTCCGCCCGACAAGGGCATTGATTCAGCCTGTGGGCTTCAGCCCACGAACTGGCGCTCATTGCGCGGATCTCGCGCGCTTTGATTGTAGGAGCCGGGGGGACGCCGAGTCCTTGCCGGCGATCGGCGCTGTGCGCCGCCGCGGTTCGCCCGCAAGCGGGCTCCTACGATGGTGCACAAAGGGGAATCCGCATTCATTGCCCACCCGGAATATTTGGCCCTCGAAGGCAGCGTTCATTGCACGCTGCCGGCGCCTGGTTATACCATCCGTACTAACGTCATTTCAGAGGCTCCCGCCATGAAACTCAAGATCACCTCCATCGGTAATTCCGCTGGTGTCATCCTGCCGAAGGAAATACTGGCGCGCCTGCGCCTGGAGAAGGGAGACGAGCTGTACGCGCTGGAAACACCGGACGGCCTCAAACTCAGCGTATTCGACCCCACGCTGGCCGAGCAGATGGAAGTGGCCGAGCAGGTCATGCGCAAACGCCGCACCCTGCTGCATAAACTCGCGCAATGAGGATCACGACATGATCGTCTGGATCGGCAAGGCGCTGGCCCTGGCCATTCACGACCGCCAACTCGCCGAGCATGGCGGGGGTAGCGGCGTACGCGACGAAGGCCTGCTCGACTCGGCCCTGGCTCGACCGCAGCAACTCCATGCCTATGGCGAACCCGCGCCGGACCTGACCGATCTCGCCGCCAGCCTGGCGTTCGGTCTGGCCCGCAACCATCCTTTCGTCGACGGCAACAAACGGACCGCTGCCGTGCTGTGTGAAGTATTCATCGAACTCAACAACGGCAAATTGCTGGCCGATGACCTTGAACTCTATCCGCAATACCTCGGCCTGGCCGAAGGCTCCATCGACGAAGCCGAGTTCGCCCGCTGGCTGCGTACCCGAATCGTTATCGACAGGCCGGACGAGGTGCAGGATGCGGCGGGCCAGTATCGTTAGTTCGTGATCGAAAGTGGAACTGTCCCTGGCTCAGCGATCGTTATGCCCCAGCGAGCGCTGAGGATCGATCCGGTCGCGCACGCGCTGCTTGAGTTCCCTCGCTTCGGGAAAACCGCCGTCGCGCTTGCGCTCCCAGATCTGCACGCCGTCGCAGGCGATGTGGAACGTCCCGCCGCTGGCGGGCACCAGGCAGACGCGACCGAGGTCGTCGGCGAAGGTCGAGAGCAGCTCCTGGGCCAGCCAGGCCGCGCGCAGCAGCCATTGGCACTGGGTGCAATAGGTGATGACGATTTCCGGCTTCGCTTCGGTCATGAGGGCAGCTCCGAGAGTTCTGCGGCGGCCTATAATAGCCCCCTTTCCCCTCCCCCGCCCGGTTCTGCCATGCACCGCCTGTTCATCGCCTTGCTGTTGTTGCTCCCTTCGATCTGCTACGCCGCCGAGCAACCGGCGACGCCGAAGATCGGCCTGGTATTGTCCGGCGGCGCTGCGCGCGGGCTGGCGCATGTCGGCGTGCTCAAGGCTCTGGAAGAACAGGGGGTGCGCATCGACGCCATCGCCGGAACCAGCATGGGCGCGGTGATCGGCGGGCTGTATGCGGCCGGTTACAGCGTCGCGGAGCTGGAGCGGCTGGCGCTGACGCTGGACTGGCAACAGGTGCTTTCCGACGACCCGCCCCGCCAGGACATTCCCTATCGGCGCAAGCAGGACGATCGTGACTTCCTCATCAAGCAGAAGCTCAGCTTCCGCGACGACGGCAGCCTCGGCCTGCCGCTGGGCGTGATCCAGGGGCAGAACCTCGCCCTGCTGCTGGAGCGCCTGTTGGTACATGCCAGCGACACCCGCGATTTCGACCAGTTGCCGATCCCCTTCCGCGCCGTGGCCACGGACATCGCCAACGACGAGAAAGTGATCTTCCGCAGCGGCCATCTGCCCCAGGTCATTCGCGCCAGCATGTCGATCCCGGCGGTGTTCGCGCCGGTGGAAGTCGACGGCCGCCTGCTGGTGGACGGCGGCATGGTCGACAACATCCCGATGGACGTGGCCCGTGACATGGGCGTCGACCGCCTCATCGTGGTGGACATCGGCACCCCGCTGAAGCCGCGCAAGGAGCTGCTCACGGTCGTCGACGTGCTCAACCAGTCGATCACCATGATGACCCGGCGCAATTCCGCGGAGCAACTGGCCACCCTGCTCCCCCAGGACCTGCTGATCCAGCCGCCACTGGCCGGCTACGGCTCCACCGATTTCGGCCGCGCCGAACAGTTGCTCGATGCCGGTTATCGCGCCACGCTGGCCCAGCAGGGTCGCCTGGCCGAGATGCGCAGTCCGGCCAGTGGCAACCCGGCACTGAGCCTGGCCCGCTCGAGCGACCCCCGCACGCCGGTGATCACCGCGATCAAGGTGGAGAACGATTCCAAGGTCAGCGACGCGGTGATCCGCCGGCATATTCGCCAGCGGCTCGGTGAACCGCTGGACCTGGAGGACCTGCAGAAGGACATGGGCACGCTCTACGGCCTGGACTATTTCGAGCGCGTCGAGTATCGCGTGCAGCGTCGCGAACTCGGCAACACGCTGGTGATCAATGCCCGCGAGAAGCGTTCGGGCACCGATTACCTGCGCCTCGGCCTGAGCCTGTCCGACGATTTCCATGGCGACAGCGTGTTCAACCTGGGTGCCAGCTACCGCAAGAACGGCATCAACCAGCTCGGCGCCGAATGGCTGACGCGCTTGCAACTGGGCGATCGGCAGGAACTCTACAGCGAGTTCTACCAGCCGCTGGATGCCGGCTCGCGCTGGTTCGTCGCGCCCAATGCGTTCATTGAGGCACAGAACGTCGAGGCCATTCTCGACAACGATCCGATCGCCGAGTACCGCCTGCAGCGCTATGGCTATGGCCTCAACGTCGGCCGGCAGATCGCCAACAACGGCGAGATCCGCTTCGGTATCGGCCAGGCCTGGGGCGAAGCCGACGTGCGGGTCGGCGAGCGCGACCTGCCGGACTTCAGCTTCACCGAGGGCTATTACGAGCTGCAGTACTCGTTCGACACGCTGGACAACGTCGACTTCCCGCGCGAAGGCGAGGACATCCGCCTGACCCTGCGCCAGTACGACCCGAGCCTGAGCTCCGACCAGCGCTACCGGCAATGGAACCTCGCCCTGGACAAGGCCTTTAGCCACCAGGCCAATACCTGGGTGTTCGGCGGGCGCTACGGCCGCACCCTGGACGATGCCGAAGTGGTGACCTCGAGCTTCCTGCTCGGCGGCGCGCGGCAGCTGTCCGGCTTCCGCCAGGACGCCCTCTCGGGGCAGAACATCAGCCTGGCGCGCATGGTCTATTACCGCCGCATGACGCCACGCGCCTTCCTGCCGCTCGATTTCCCGGTTTACCTCGGCGGATCGCTCGAACGTGGCCGCGCCTGGAACAACGACAACACGTTCGACAGCGGCTACGTCAATGCGGCCAGCATCTTCGTCGGCTATGACACGCCGCTGGGCCCGCTGAATTTCAGCTACGGGTTCAACGACGAGGACGAACAGGCACTCTATATGAATCTGGGGCGCAGCTTCTAAGGCGAACGTAGGTCGGCTGGCCGTGCAAACTCAGCCCCCAAGAACAGCGTGAAAAGCGCTCCACAGCCCTACGCATGCGTGAGCAG
>NZ_JADDIX010000069.1:0-20684 GCF_015070855.1 Pseudomonas lopnurensis | reverse complement strand
GGCTTTGTTTGTTACCGGAGCTTAATGCTCGTTTAACTGGCCGAGGCGCTTTTTACATCCACCGTGACTCCGCTCCTCGAGTCGGTGAAGCGTGCCCCAACGGTCTACAGCCTGTGCGATACGTAGGTTGGGTTGAGCGCAGCGAAGCCCAACGAGCGAAGTGCCAGGCCCTCGCCTTGCGGCGAGTTGGACGCCTCAACGAAGCGTCACCCGCCCTACCATGAGCCCAACGAGTGCGCAGATAAACGCTCAGCGCTTGTCCAGATTGGCGAGGATGCGCGCATGCACCTGCTGGCACTTGCGCAGGTCTTCCTCATTGATACCGGCGAACGCCTCGTGGCGCACCTGGGTGGAAATCGCCTCGATCTTCTCGATCAGCGGCAGCGCCGGTGCACCGAGGGAGACACGCTTGGCCCGCCGGTCGTCCGGCGATGCCTTGCGGTGTACCAGCCCCTGGGCCTCGAGGCTGTCGAGCAGGCGCGCCAGGGTCGGCCCCTCCACCGCCACGCTCTGCGCCAGTTCACGCTGGGTCGGTTCATGGTCGAAACGGGCGAGGTGCAGCAGCACCAGCCATCGCGCCTGGGACAGGCCCAGATCGGCCAGGCGCCGATCCAGTTCCGCGCGCCAGCCACGCGAGAGTTGCGCCAACTGCATGGCGAAGCGATGTTGCTCGGCGTACATGTAACGTGCATTCCTGCAGAAACTAATTATTAGTTAGCTAATCACAGCTCCCGAATGCAGGCAAGACGACCTTCGGCCGGTGATAGGCACTGAAAAGGCCGAATGATGGCGCAGGCCGCCAGCGAAACCGTCGTAGCCGCGCCAGTGCCGCAATGCCGGGCCAAGCGTAACGATGCAGCTGGTTACAATTCGAACTCGACCTGCAGCGCGGCGCGCACGCAATACAGCACCTGCTCCGGCACGCGACCGGCGAACTGTTCGGCCACTGCGGCGACCGGTGGCAGTTCGCCTTCGCCGTCGAGGAAGGCCTCCTGGATTTCGCCGAGCAGATCCTCGGGCAGATCCAGCGCCTGGTCGAGGCTCAGTTGCTGCTGGCCGATGGCCTCGGCGAGCATCGCATAGACGTTCTTCTCGCTGCAGTCGAGCTGGCGGGCGATCTGCGCCGGGGTCATGCCGGCCCGCGCCAGGGTGATCAGCTCGTGGCGCAGATCCGTCGGCGATTTGGCCACGTCGACGCCACCCTGCAGCACTTCGAGAAATGCCTGGCCATAGCGTTCCAGCTTGCGCGCACCGACACCACTGACAGAGGCCATGTCCGCCAGCGAGGCAGGCTGGCTGCGCAGCATCTCCAGCAAGGTGGCATCCGGGAAGATCACGTAGGGCGGCACGGCATGTTCTTCCGCCAGCTTGCGGCGCAGGGCGCGCAACGCTTCCCAGGTCTCGCGCTCCTCGCTGCGCACCAACTGGCTGGCGGGGCTCTTCGACTGCCCCTTGGCAACCTGCTGCGGCTTGAGGTCGCGGCGCAGCTCCAGGCCGACTTCGCCACGCAGCAGTGGCCGGCAGCTGTCGGACAGACGCAGGCCGCCGAAGCCGTCGAGGTCGACGTCCGCCAGTCCGCGCGCGACCAGTTGGCGGAACAGCGTGCGCCATTCGCCCTCGCTCAGCGCCTTGCCGACACCGAACACGGACAGATGCTGATGGCCGAAGCCGCGCACCTTGTCGTTGTCGCGCCCCAGCAGGATGTCCACCAGATGGCCGACGCCGTAGCGCTGGCCGCTGCGGTAGATCGCCGACAGCGCCTGGCGCGCCGGCTCGGTGGCGTCCCAGGTCTGCACGCCGTCGACGCAGTTGTCGCAATGCCCACAGGGCTGCGCCAGGAGCTCGTCGAAATACGCCAGCAGCGACTGCCGGCGACAGCGGGTTTCCTCGCACAGCGCCAGCATGGCGTCGAGCTTGTGCTGCTCGACCCGCTTGTGGCGCTCGTCGCCCTCGGAGTTGTTGAGCATCTGCTTGAGGAAGATCACGTCCTGCAGACCGTAGGCCATCCAGGCATCCGCAGGCAGGCCGTCGCGTCCCGCCCGTCCGGTTTCCTGGTAGTAGGCCTCCAGCGACTTGGGCAGATCGAGGTGGGCGACGAAGCGCACGTTGGGCTTGTCGATGCCCATGCCGAAGGCGATGGTCGCCACCATGATCAGCCCTTCCTCGTTGAGAAAGCGCTTCTGATGGTAGGCGCGCAGGTCATTGGGCAGCCCGGCGTGATAGGGCAATGCCGGAAAGCCCTGCTCGGTGAGGAACGCCGCCAGGTCGTCGACCTTCTTGCGCGACATGCAGTAGACGATACCGGCATCGCCGCGGCGCTCGGCGAGGAAGCCCAGCAGTTGCTTGCGCGGCTGCTCCTTGGGCACGATGCGGTAGAAGATGTTCGGCCGGTCGAAGCTGGAGAGAAAGCGCTCGGCGTTCTCCAGATGCAGGCGCTGGACGATTTCCTCGCGCGTACGCTTGTCCGCCGTGGCGGTCAGGGCGATGCGCGGCACATCGGGGAACAGCTCGGCCAGTTGGCCCAGTTGCATGTACTCGGGACGGAAATCGTGGCCCCATTGCGATACGCAGTGCGCTTCGTCGATGGCGAACAAGGCGACATCCAGTCGCTGCAGGAACGCCAGCATGCGCGGCTGCACCAGCCGCTCGGGCGCCAGGTAGAGCATCTTGATCTCGTTGCGACGGATGCGCTCGGCGATGTCCCGCTGTTCCTCGGGGCCCAGCGTCGAATTCAGCGCCACGGCGGAAACGCCCAGCTCGTCGAGCGTCGCCACCTGGTCGTCCATCAGCGCGATCAGCGGCGACACCACGACCGCCAGGCCTTCGCGCAGCAACGCCGGCACCTGATAGCACAGCGACTTGCCGCCCCCGGTAGGCATGAGCACCAGGGCGTCGCCGCCGCTGGCCACGCGCTCGATGATCGCGCCCTGGTTGCCACGAAAGGCGTCGTAGCCGAATACGTCTTTGAGTATGCGCTGTGCCTGGTCGAGCATGCCGGTCTCCGAAACAAGGCGCGCAGTATACGCGAGGCGGCGCTCGAGTTCAGGACCGTGCCCCGGACGATCGGTGCCAGGCCCGGCATTCGTGCACTCACGAGACGCGCGAGTAGCCTGTGCCCCGCGCCTCGTCTAGAATCCGGGTTGTCTTCCCACCCCAAGGTAGTTCCCGATGTCTTTCGCCGAGCAACTCGCCCGCCTGCAAGTGTTTCTTGATGCCGATGACCTGCATGAAGAAGCGCTGGATTACATCGCCGCCCATGGCTACCTGACCGCGCTGTGCATCTGCTCCGAGCAGGTGCCCGAGCGCGAATGGATCGACGCCTTGTTCTCCGAACCGCCGAAATACAAGGACGACACCGAACGCGAGGCCATCGAGGCGACGCTGATCCAGCTCAAGGCCCATATCGCCCGCCAGTTGGCCAGCGACGAGGACATGGAGCTGCCCTGCGACTTGGACCTCGGCGAGGAGCCAGACGAGTCCGACCTGCGCGGCTGGTGCATCGGCTTCATGGAAGGGGTATTCATGCGTGAAGCAGTCTGGTTCGAGGACTCCGAGGAGGAAGTCAGCGAGCTGCTGCTGCCGATCATGGTGGGATCGGGCCTGTTCGACGAGCAACCGGAGTTCGCCGAGATCGCCGAGAATGCCGAGCTGGTGGATGAGATGGTGGCGCAGATTCCCGAGCTGCTCACCGCGCTCTATCTGATCTGCCATGCCCCCGAGGAAAAGCCCGCGCTGCTCAAGCCGCGCCGCCATTGATCGGTTTCGTGCCGTTTCGTCAGCCACGCCGGTGTAGGGTGGGCTCCAGCCCACCGTTAGCCTTGCCGGAAGTGGGTGCCGTCCTGGTGGGCTGAAGCCCACCCTACCGACCGGCGGCACAGGCATGCGATGAGGAGAACGTTTTGTTCGACACGACTCCGTGCTTCATGTCTTCGACGCTTGCGGACCGCTCAGTGCAGCACGAAACGGCAACAGACCCCAGGTAATGTCGTGGCCCATCGTGATACGCAGCAATACCGCAACCCCCTGGTTCGCTCCGTGCTGCTGGCCGTCGGCTGGCTCGCGGTGCTGCTGGGCGTGATCGGCATCTTCCTGCCGGTGCTGCCGACCACGCCGTTCCTGCTGCTCGCCGCCGCCTGCTTCGTGCGCAGCTCGCAACGCTTCTACGACTGGCTGGTCGGCCATCCACGTCTCGGCCCCTGGTTCCGCGATTACCTCGAAGGCAATGGCATCCCGCTCAAGGGCAAGGCATACGCGATCATCACCATGTGGGTGAGCATCGGCATCTCCTGCTGGCTGGTCCCGCTGCTCTGGGCACGCATCGGCATGCTGCTGAGCGCTACGCTGGTGAGCCTCTACATCCTCAGGCAGAAGACCCTGGCGGTCGGCAAGCTACCTGGGACGCGCGAGCGTTAGCGAAGGCAATCCGTATCGCCGGGCCTCCAGGGCTTTTCATGGGCTATGTCCCCATGATGTGCTGCAGGGCATCGCAGAAGGTGTCTGGCTCGGATTTCTCGCAACAGCGGATCGGGGGCTTGCGGGTAGGTTGGTGCTGAGCGCAGCGAAGCCCAACAAGCGCAGGCACCAGCGTGTTGGGCTTCGCTGCGCGTCTCAACCCAACCTACGCGCCCCGCCCAACCTACAGCCCATGAACGTCGGCCTGGCCGGCGTGATTGCGCCGGTAGACGTCCTCCCCCATCGCATCGATCTGCCCCTCGATCAGCGCTTCGAACGGCCGCAGCAGGTCGTCGAAGCGTCCGGGCCCTTCGAGGGTGTTCAACGCCATCACGATGGCTTCGAGGGTCGAGAGCGCGCCCGGCATCGGCGCCTTGCGTAGCCTGTAGCGGGAAACCAGCCCCTCGGGCAGCGCCACCCGCGGCAGCGCCGCCAGCCACGGATTGACGTGCAGCAGCTTGCGCGCCTTGCGCCAGGTGCCGTCCGGCACGATCAGCCGCAATGGCTCATGGCACGCCACGAGACTCGAAAGCGCAACCGCGTCCTCGCCGGGAAACAGCAGGTAGCTCTGCCGCCCCTGCTCGGCTTGCTCCTCGAAACGTTCGCCGATGCGCAATTGCGCATTGCGCAGGCCCAGCGCGGCCAGCCGGGCCGTATTCAGCGCGTGCCCCGCCTCGCTGCGGTGCTGCAGGATCAGCAACTGCGTGCGGCTATCGAGCGAAGGGATCAGCGCGCACAGGCAGTGGCGCACAGGGCGTTGGCAACGTGGACATTGTGGGCGGGACATGCTTTTCACCTCGGCGGCGGAGTCTGCCACAGCGGGCAATGCCATGCAGCCCGTCTATGCTTGCCGCGAGCCATCACGAGGAGCCGCCATGATTACCGTCCATCATCTGGATCACTCTCGCTCGACCCGTGTTCTCTGGCTACTGGAGGAACTGCAGTTGCCCTACGAGCTGAAACGCTATCGGCGCGACCCGAAGACCCTGCTCGCGCCGCCGGAACTCAAGGCCGTGCATCCGCTCGGCAAGTCGCCGGTGATCACCGATGACGGTCTGACCCTGGCCGAGTCGGGAGCGATTCTGGAATACCTGCTGGAACGCTACGGCGACGGGCGGCTCGCACCTGCAAGCGGCACTCCCGAACATCGGCGGTTTCGCCAGTGGATGCACTACGCCGAAGGCTCGGCCATGCCGCCGCTGTTATTGAAACTGGTGTTCGATCGTGTGGCGAGCGGGCCCATGCCCTTCTTCATCCGCCCCGTTGCGCGGGCGATCGCCAAGGGTGCGCACACGGCCTTCATCGGGCCGCAGCTCGAAGCGCATCTGGACTATATGGAATCGGAACTGGGCAAGTCGGCCTGGTTCGCCGGGGAGGATTTCAGTGCAGCCGACATCCAGATGAGCTTCCCCATCGAGGCCGCACGATCCCGCGCGGGCCTGGACGAACGCCGTCCGCGGCTGATGGACTTTCTACAACGCATTCATCTGCGCCCCGCCTATCAGCGAGCCGTGGAACGCGGCGGCCCGGCGTTGCCGGAGCGGTGAGCTTCGCTCGCCTCCCGGCCGGTTCGGCTCAGCGTCGACGCTGTGCCGGCTGGGTACGCGGGGCACGCACCGGAACGGGTTGCATCTGGGGCGGCTCGATAAAGCCAAGAGACACCGCCAGCTTCCAGTACATTTCATTGAGCCATGCTTTCATGGTCGAACCCTCCTACTTGATAACGGGCCACATCGGAGCCATGCGGGCTTCGTCGACAGCATAATCCAAGTTCCGCGTCGGCGCTCGCCTGCTTCGCATTGCGAAGCCGTCAACCCGCCCGGCTTTGTTACGCCGCTTTACAGTATGCGACCGGATAGAGCCGTGGCCGTTCACGCCGGGGGACCAGGGCGGATCGACGGGCCTTCGCAGGCCTGGTAATTCAATGGTGCTCGCCGTGCTTGCGCCGATAGGGGAAGACGTCGATCACCTTGCCGTCGCGGATGGCGGCCTGCAGCCCCTTCCAGTAGTTGGCGTCGTACAGCTCGCCATGCAGGCTGGCGAACAGCCGGCGCTGGGCGTGATCGGCGAAGAGGAAACGCGGGAACTCCTCGGGGAACACGTCGTTCGGTCCGACCGAATACCAGGGCTCGGATGCCATCTCGTCCTCGGGATAACGCGGCGGCGGGATATGGCGGAAATTCACTTCGGTAAGAAAGCTGATCTCGTCGTAGTCGTAGAACACCACGCGCCCGTGACGGGTGACGCCGAAGTTCTTCAACAGCATGTCGCCGGGAAAGATATTGGCCGCGGCCAGTTGCTTGATCGCCAGGCCATAGTCTTCCAGCACTTCGCGCACCTGCTGCTCGCTGGCGGTTTCCAGGTAGATGTTCAGCGGCGTCATCCGCCGTTCGGTCCAGCAGTGACGCACCAGCACGCTGTCGCCCTGCACCTCGACCGTCGACGGGGCGACTTCCAGCAGCTCGGCGAGGCATTCCGGCTCGAACTTGGATGCAGGGAAGCGGAAGTCGGCGAACTCCTGGGTATCGGCCATGCGCCCTACCCGATCGACGCTCTTCACCAGGCGGTACTTCTCCACCACCGTGGCCCGGACCACGTTCTTGGTCGGCGAAAAGCGGTCCTTGATGATCTTGAACACGGTATTGAAGCCCGGCAGCGTGAAGACGCTCATCACCATGCCGCGCACGCCCGGCGCCATGATGAAGCGGTCGTCGGAGCTGGCCAGGTGGTCGATCAGCGCCCGATAGAATTCCGACTTGCCGTGCTTGTAGAAGCCGATCGAGGTGTAGAGCTCGGCGATGTGCTTGCCCGGCAGGATGCGCTGGAGAAAACCGACGAACTGCGCCGGGATCGGCACCTCGACCATGAAGTACGAACGCGTGAAGGAAAAGATGATCGACACCTCCGCCTCATCGGTGATCGCCGCGTCGGCAACGATACCGACGCCTTCGCGGTGCATCAGCGGAATCGCCAGTGGCCACTGCTCGTCGCGAGTGAAGATTCGCCCCAGCAGATAGGCACCCTTGTTGCGGTAGAGCACCGAGACGAAGATTTCCACCGTCAGCTCGGGGTCCTTGCATACCCAGTCCGGCAGCGTCTCCTGCAACTGCGCCTGCAAGCGCTGCAGGTCGCCGGGCTGGTCGCCGTAGAGCACGTCGAAGGCGTAATCGCGCAGTATCCGCTCCAGCATGCCGGCCAAGTCGCCCCTGGGCTGGTAGGTACGCGTTTGCGCCACCCGTTCGTGCACACGTGTCGACGGCCGGGTGGAGTGGATGAACATGGTGCCGTCGCTGATGCAGTCGTGGCTGAACAGCCCGCAGAAGATCGAGTTGTACCAGGTCTCGGCAAGCTCGTCGTCGAAGCGCGGGTTGATCTGCTCGATGTAGGCGCGCTTGGCTTGCGGCCAGCATTCCACCCGCAGCAGCTCGTCCCTGTCGAAAACCGCCAGCAACCGGCGCCGTGTTTCGCCGGCCTTTTCCTCGTAGAGGTTGATCCGCGCCGTGGAAGCCCGTTGCGCCGCCTGCCACTGCGCCCGTTCGAACCGGGCCCTGGCGCCCTCGGTGATCAGGCGGAACTGCTCGCGATAGTCGTCGAAGCCAAGAAGGATCTGCCGGGCGATCTCGGCAGCCGGCCATTGCTGCGCCATGAGGGTTCTCTACGGAGAATGAAAAGAGATGAAAGGTCGCCCCGACGAGGCCATGGTCCCGTGGGGTGGAAAATCGCGAGGCGTTTTCCACCAGACCGCGTCAAGCCAATCGCGAACAAGCTCGCTCCTACACAAGCGCGTGCGCCAACACGCTCCCCTGCAGGAGCCGGCTTGCCGGCGATCATATTCGCCTACGCATCATGCGCGCGGGCCGCCCCAACCGCCCGAGCGGCGGCCTTACTGCACCAGCTCCTGCTCGCTGAACAGGTCGGCGAAGAGCATGCTCGACAGATAGCGCTCGCCGGAGTCCGGCAGGATCACCACGATGTTCTTGCCCAGCATTTCCGGCCGCTCGGCCAGGCGCACCGCGACGGCCATGGCGGCGCCGCCGGAAATGCCGCAGAGGATGCCCTCCTCGCGCATCAGGCGCAGGGCCATCTGCTTGGCCTGTTCGTCATCGACCAGCTCGACCCGGTCGACCAGCGACAGGTCGAGATTCTTCGGCACGAAGCCGGCACCGATCCCCTGGATCTTGTGCGGGCTGGGCTTGACCTCCTCTCCCGCGAGGGTCTGGGTGATCACCGGGGAGCCGCTGGGCTCGACCGCAACGCTGAGAATCCGCTTGCCCTTGGTGTGCTTGATGTAGCGCGAGACGCCGGTGATGGTGCCGCCGGTACCGACCCCGGCGACCAGCACGTCGACGCCGCCGTCGGTGTCGTTCCAGATTTCCGGGCCGGTGGTCCTTTCGTGGATGGCCGGATTCGACGGATTGTCGAACTGCTGCGGCATGTAGTACTGCTGTGGATCGGAGGCGGCGATCTCGCCGGCCTTCTCGATCGCGCCCTTCATGCCCTTGGCCGGCTCGGTCAGCACCAGTTCGGCACCGAGGGCCTTGAGTACCTTGCGCCGTTCGAGGCTCATCGACGCCGGCATGGTGAGGATCAGCTTGTAGCCGCGCGCAGCGGCAACGAAGGCCAGGCCGATGCCGGTGTTACCCGACGTCGGCTCCACCAGCGTCATCCCGGGCTTGAGCCGACCACTCTCCTCGGCATCCCAGATCATGCCGGCGCCGATCCGGCACTTGACCGAGTAGGCCGGGTTGCGACCTTCGATCTTGGCCATGATGCTGACGCCCTTGGGGCCCAGGCGGTTGATCATCACCAGCGGCGTGTTGCCGATGGAGCGGGCATTGTCTGCATAGATGCGGCTCATGAGTGTGTCCCTGCTGAAGAGAAAACCAGACCATTGAGCCTATGCGCAGTCTCCGCGCCAGTCCAGCCGAACTCGACGGCGCGGCGCGGGGTCCACAGCAAGACCACATACCGGACCCGCACTGCCATGAGACGCCGCTATCGCCTGCCGTTGGGGATCCTGCTGTCGCTCGCCCTGCTCCTGGTGCTGCTGCATCTGGCGTTGCCGCATCTGGTGCGCAACTACCTGAACGAAAAGATGGCGGACATGGGCGATTACCGAGGGCACGTCGAGGACGTCGACCTCACTTGGTGGCAGGGCTCGTACCAGCTGGAAGGCCTGTTGATCGAGAAGAAGGACGAGTCGGTCCAGGTGCCGCTGCTCAGAGCCCCGGTGATCGATATTGCGGTCAGTTGGCGCGCCCTGTGGCAGGACCGGGCCATCGTCGCCGCCGTGACCTTTTCGCAGCCGGAACTCAATTTCGTCGACGGTGGCGACACAGGCGAGTCCCAGAGCGGGGAAGGCGTCGACTGGCGCGACACCCTCGACGAGCTCCTGCCCATTACCCTGAACGAAATCCGCGTACACGACGGGCAACTCTCGTTTCGCAATTTCACCACCGACCCACCGGTGCATGTCTATGCCAACGCCATCCAGGCCAGCCTGTTCAACCTGACCAACACCCGCGACGAACAGGGCGAGCGCGTCGCCGAGTTCGAGGGGACCGCCAAGCTGTTCAACCAGGCGCCCATGCAAGCCAGCGCGCGCTTCGACCCCTTTTCCGACTGGGAGGATTTCGAAGTCAGCCTGCGGGTGACGGGCGTCGCCCTGAAGAATCTCAACGATTTCAGCAACGCCTACGGCAGATTCGATTTCGCCGGCGGCACCGGCGATCTCGTGCTGGAGGTCGAGGCCAGCGACAGCCAGCTCGATGGCTACATCAAGCCGCTGCTGCGCAACGTCGAAGTCTTCGACTTCCGGCAGGACGTGGAGAACGAAGACAAGGGCTTCCTCCGCGGGCTCTGGGAAGCCGTCGTGGGAGGGACCGAGGAAGCCCTGCAGAATCAGCGCAAGGAGCAGTTCGCCACCCGCGTCGAGATTTCCGGCAGCACCGACAGCACCGACGTCAGCCCTTTCCAGGCCGTCATCGGCATCCTGCGCAACGCCTTCATCGAAGCGTTCACCGCCAGGTTCGAACGGTCGCTTGGCGAGGAGGACGAATAAGCGTGATAACGCACAGCCCGGTTGATCATTCAATGACTGAATGATGCCCTCGCGTTCACAGCCGGGCTGGCATCACTTATAGTCGATCCCCTATTCATGACGCCTGCGTGCCAGGCCACGGCCCAAGGAATCCGCGATGAAGTTCGAAGGCACCCAGTCCTATGTCGCCACCGACGACCTCAAGCTCGCCGTCAACGCTGCCATCACCCTGCAGCGCCCCTTGCTGGTCAAGGGCGAACCCGGCACGGGCAAGACCATGCTCGCCGAACAGCTGGCCGAGTCCTTCGGCGCCAGGCTGATCACCTGGCACATCAAGTCCACCACCAAGGCCCATCAGGGCCTCTACGAATACGATGCGGTGAGCCGCCTGCGCGACTCGCAGCTGGGCGTGGACAAGGTCCACGACGTCAGGAACTACATCAAGAAAGGCAAGCTGTGGGAGGCCTTCGAGAGCGACGAGCGCGTCATCCTGCTGATCGACGAGATCGACAAGGCGGACATCGAGTTCCCCAACGACCTGCTGCAGGAACTCGACAAGATGGAGTTCTACGTCTACGAGACGAACGAGACCATCAAGGCCCGCCAGCGGCCGATCATCATCATCACCTCGAACAACGAGAAGGAACTGCCGGACGCCTTCCTGCGCCGCTGCTTCTTTCACTACATCGCCTTCCCCGACCGCGAGACGCTGCAGAAGATCGTCGACGTGCACTACCCTGGCATCAAGCAGTCGCTGGTCGCGGAGGCGCTGGACATCTTCTTCGACGTGCGCAAGGTGCCGGGCCTGAAGAAGAAACCCTCCACCTCCGAACTGGTCGACTGGTTGAAGCTGCTGATGGCCGACGACATCGGCGAGGCGGTACTGCGCGAGCGCGACCCGACCCGCGCGATTCCGCCGCTGGCCGGTGCGCTGGTGAAAAACGAACAGGATGTGATGCTGCTCGAGCGCCTGGCCTTCATGAGTCGCCGCGCCGGCAGCCGCTGATCGAAACCGGTTCGGCCAGGGAACCGGCCGCGCCACTCACGGGAGGAAAGATCATGCAAACGCATACCGGTAGTTGCCTCTGCGGCGTCGTGCGCTATCGCATCGACGCCCCCATCGGCGCGCTGACCCATTGCCACTGCAAGATGTGCCGCAAGGCCCATGGCGCCGCCTTCGCCAGCTATGCGAGCGTGCCGCTGGAGGCTCTGCACTTCATGGCGGGCAAGGACCAGCTGGGCGTCTACCATTCCTCCGAGCACGTGACGCGCACCTTTTGCATCCGCTGCGGTTCCAACCTGCTGTTCGTCGACAACCGCGAGCACGAGGTCGGCGTGGCCGCCGGAACCTTCGATTCGCCGTTGCCCGTGCCGCCGCAATCGCACATCTTCGTCGGCTCCAAGGCCGACTGGTACGAGATCCGCGACGGGCTGCCCGAGCATGACGCCGACCTCTGACCATCCATACTAGCCGCGTGCCGTGCCGGCGCGCCCGAGGTTCCACCGATGTTGCTTGGCCTGTTCAATGAAATGCGCGCCGCCAAGGTGCCGGTATCGGTACGCGAGCTGCTGGACCTGATCGATGCACTCAAGCACCGTGTGGTGTTCGCCGACATGGACGAATTCTACTTCCTCGCGCGCACGGTGATGGTCAAGGACGAACGTCACTTCGACAAGTTCGACCGGGCCTTCGGCGCGTACTTCCAGGGCCTCGAGAACCTCGATCGGCACATCGAGGCGCTGATTCCCGAGGACTGGCTGCGCAAGGAGTTCGAGCGCAGCCTCACCGACGAGGAACGCGCGCAGATCCAGTCCCTCGGCGGGCTGGACAAGCTGATCGAGGAGTTCAAGAAGCGCCTCGAGGAGCAGAAGGAACGCCATGCCGGCGGCAACAAGTGGATCGGCACCGGCGGCACCAGCCCGTTCGGTTCCGGCGGCTACAACCCGGAAGGCATCCGCATCGGCGATGCCGGCAAGCGCCAGGGCAAGGCGGTGAAGGTCTGGGACCAGCGCGAGTACAAGAACCTCGACGACCAGGTCGAGCTGGGCACGCGCAACATCAAGATCGCCCTGCGCCGCCTGCGCAAATTCGCCCGTCAGGGCGCGGCGGAGGAGCTGGACATCGACGGCACCATCGACCACACCGCCCGCGACGCCGGCCTGCTCAACATCCAGATGCGCCCCGAGCGGCGCAACGCGGTGAAGCTGCTGATCCTGTTCGACATCGGCGGCTCGATGGATGCCCACGTGAAGGTCTGCGAGGAGCTGTTCTCGGCCTGCAAGACCGAGTTCAAGCACCTGGAATATTTCTACTTCCACAACTTCATCTACGAGTCGGTGTGGAAGAACAACTTCCGCCGCATGTCCGAGCGCACCGCGACGCTGGACCTGCTGCACAAGTACGGCGCCGACTACAAGGTGGTGTTCGTCGGCGACGCGGCGATGGCGCCCTATGAAGTCACCCAGCCGGGCGGCAGCGTCGAGCACTGGAACGAAGAAGCCGGCTACGTCTGGATGCAGCGCTTCATGGAGAAGTACAGGAAGCTCATCTGGATCAACCCTTATCCGAAGGACACCTGGGCCTACACCAGCTCCACCGGAATCATTCGCGAACTGGTAGAGGATCGCATGTATCCGCTGACCCTCAGCGGCCTGGAGGATGGGATGAAATTCCTGGCGAAGTGACCAGCGGCCCCTTCACTTCTGACCGCCTGGCAAGCGACGCGAGGGCGCGCCTCCCACCGGCTTCGGGATGCACGGGCCGCTTTTGTGGGCCCGACTCGGGGCGATCGCGTTGCCGGCATAAAAAAGGCGGGCCATCAAGCCCGCCTCTTCGTTCACCCGCCTAAGACTCAGTCTTCGCGATAACGACGCAGCTTGAGCTGCTTGCCGCCGACACGGGTGTCCTTGAGCTTGCCGAGCAGGCGGTCGAGGCCGTCTTCGGGGAGCTCGACCAGGCTGAAGCTGTCGCGCACCTGGATGCGGCCGATAGCCTCACGGGCCAGCCCGCCTTCGTTGAGGATGGCGCCGAGCAGGTTGCGCGCGGCGATGCCGTCGCGGGCACCCAGCGGGGTGCGGCAGCGGGCACGACCTTCGGCCAGCGGCATCGGCGCGCGGCGTTCGCGGTCACCGCTGCGCTCGGGGCGATCCGAACGCTCGCTGCGCTCGCGCGGGCCACTGGCCGGGACCAGCGGCTGCTCTTTCTCGACGTCGGCCAGGGTCAAGGCCTGACCATTGGTGGCTTTACGCAGCAGCGCGGCGGCCAGGGCACGCGGGCTACAGCCGATGTCGGCCACCAGCTTGTCGAGCAGTTCGCCATGACTGGCTTCGGCATCGGCCACCAGCGGCGCGAGGCTGTTGGTGAGTTTCTTGATGCGCGCATCCAGCACCTGCTGGGCGTTGGGCAGACGCGCTTCGGCAACCTTCTGGTTGGTCACACGCTCAATGACCTGCAGCATGCGGCGTTCACGCGGGGTGACCAGCAGCAGCGCGCGGCCTTCACGGCCGGCGCGACCGGTACGGCCGATGCGGTGCACGTAGGATTCCGGATCGTAGGGCATGTCCACGTTGAACACGTGGGTGATGCGCGCCACGTCGAGGCCGCGGGCGGCGACGTCGGTGGCGACGACGATGTCCAGGCGGCCGTCCTTGAGCGATTCGATGACGCGCTCGCGCTGGTTCTGGGCGATGTCGCCATTCAGCGCGGCGGCCTTGTAGCCCTTGGCTTCCAGCGCGGCGGCCAGATCCAGGGTGGCCTGCTTGGTGCGCACGAAGGCGATCAGCGCGTCGAAGTCCTCGACTTCCAGCAGGCGCAGCACGGCCGGGATCTTCTGGTCGGCATGCACCATCAGGTGCGCCTGCTCGATGCGGGCGACGGTCTGGGTCTTGGCGGCGATCTTGATGTGCTGCGGCTCGCGCAGGTGCTTCTCGGCGATGGCGCGGATGGAGTGCGGCAGCGTGGCGGAGAACAGCACGCTCTGACGGCTCTCCGGCATGGCTTCGAAGATCACTTCCAGATCGTCCATGAAGCCCAGCTTGAGCATTTCGTCGGCTTCGTCGAGCACCAGGAACTGGATGGTCGACAGCAGGCCACTGTTACGGCTCAGGTGATCGACCAGGCGACCCGGGGTCGCAACGATGACCTGCGCACCCTGGCGGATGGCCTTGAGCTGCGGGCCCATCGGAGCGCCACCATAGATGGCGACGACGCCAAGGCCGGGCATCTGCTTGGAATAGGTTTCGAATGCGGTGGCGACCTGCAGGGCCAACTCGCGGGTCGGCGCGAGGATCAGTGCCTGCGGTTCACGCTTGGCCGGATCGATCCTGGACAGGATCGGCAGCGCGAAGGCTGCGGTCTTGCCGGTACCGGTCTGGGCCTGGCCGATCATGTCGTGGCCACCGAGGATCACCGGGATCGCCTGGGCCTGGATGGGGGATGGTTCTTCGTAGCCGACTGCGCTGATGGCAGCCAGAACAGCGGAGTGAATACCGAGTGCGGCAAAGCCGCCGATTTCCTGGGTCATGGGTCTTGTCTCTGATGCTCCGCAAGACCCATTGTTCCGAAGCTGCGCATGCCGTGCAAAACCCGAAGGTCACCCTGGCAGCCTGGTCGGCGGGGTTGCGAAAACGTATGGATGATGAATCGTCAAGGATAGTCCGCTGGAAGCGAACAGCAGCCGAAGCAGCGCTTCGTGTGTTGCAGTACCTGAACGCAGGCTGGGTTTCAGCCGGCGCGTACTATACCGGAATAACGTGAGCCTGTGCGCGTATTTTGCATAAGTGGCTGAGGAGGGCCTGCGGTCTGCTATCGCTGCGAGGGCACGCCGCCTACGAGTTCGGTGTGCACCAGCGCTTTTTGTCGGAGGCCCGCCCTCGGGGCGATACTTTTATTGCAATCTGCCATGGCCGCGTTGTACTCGGTTACGCAGTCAGGCTTGCGTCTCGACGGTATCGCCATGGGCGATGCAGGACGCCGCCGTAAAGAGCACGTCGGTGGACGAGTTCAGCGCCGTCTCCGCAGAATCCTGCACTACGCCGATGATGAAGCCCACCGCCACCACCTGCATCGCCAGGTCGCTGGAGATGCCGAACAGGCTGCAGGCCAGCGGAATCAACAGCAGCGAGCCTCCGGCTACCCCCGAGGCGCCGCAGGCACAGACCGCGGCCAACAGGCTCAGCAGGATCGCGGTCGGGATATCCACCTGGATGCCGAGCGTATGCACCGCTGCCAGAGTCAGTACGCTGATGGTGATCGCGGCACCGCCCATGTTGATGGTTGCCCCCAGCGGAATCGAGACCGAGTAGGTGTCCTTGTGCAGGCCCAGGCGCTGGCACAGCTGCATGTTCACCGGAATGTTGGCCGCCGAACTGCGGGTGAAGAAGGCAGTGATGCCGCTTTCACGCAGGCAGGTGAACACCAGCGGATAAGGATTGCGACGGAGCTGCCAGTAGACGATCAGCGGATTCACCAGCAGCGCCATGAACAACATGCTGCCGACCAGCACCAGCAATAGCCGCAGGTAGCCGAGCAGCACTTCGAAGCCCGACTCGGCCAGTGTGCCCGCCACCAGACCGAACACGCCCAGCGGGGCGAAGCGAATCACCAACTGGACGATCAGCGTCACGCCATCGGACAGGTCGGTGATCAGATGGCGGGTACTCTCGTTGGCATGGCGGAACGCGAAGCCGAGGCCGATCGCCCAGGCCAGGATGCCGATGAAGTTGCCATCGATCAGCGCCCGTACCGGGTTGTCCACCATGCTGAAGAGCAGCGTTTGCAATACCGCCCCGACACCCGTGGGCGGCGCGACATCGGCGGTCTCGCTGACCAGCGTGAGGCTGGTCGGAAACAGGAAGCTGGCCACCACCGCTACCACCGCAGCACTCAGCGTACCCAGCGCATAAAGCAGGATGATCGGCCGCATGTGGGTCGGCTGGCCACGCTTGTGGTTGGCCAGCGACGCGGTAACCAGCACGAAAACCAGTACCGGCGCGACGGCCTTCAGGGCCTGAACGAACAGATCGCCGAGCAGGCCCAGCGATTTTGCCGCGGGGGGGAAGATCAGTGCGACGGCACAGCCGGCAATGAGGCCGACGACGATCTGGGCCACCAGGCTGGTGCGGTTGAGAAATCGGAAGAATCGGGTTGTCAGGTCGGACATTGGGCGCATCTCGGTGCGTTGATTAGCGGACGGCATCTTTCAGGCATGCGCTATCGCCATTGCAGCGCAGCGAAAGCTCTGCCCGTCCGCTAAAAAACGCCGGATACTACGCCCCTCGACCACGGATGCCCAGCACTGGAGCCTGCCTGAGGAAGGCGCACTTCGCAGCGATACTTGCAAGTGCCGCAGGCAGGGCATCCTGCGAAGCTCATATCTACGCCCAGTCCCAGCCGGGGCGTATCGCTATGCCGAGCTTCAGATAGCGAAGCGAGCCACCAGGTTGTTCAGATCGACGGCCAACCGAGCCAGCTCCTGGCTCGCCGCGCTGGTCTGGTTCGCCCCGGCAGATGATTGCAGCGAAAGGTCACGGATATTGACCAGGTTGCGATCGACTTCGCGGGCAACCTGAGCCTGTTCCTCGGAAGCGCTAGCAATGACCAGGTTGCGCTCGCTGATGTGATTGATGGCAGCGGTGATGCCGTCCAGCGCCTCTCCGGCAGCCTGGGCGAGGTCCAGCGTGGTACGCGCACGCTCGTTGCTGATCTGCATGGCTTGCACCGCCTTGTCCGTCCCCTTATGGACATCACCGATCATCTTCTCGATTTCCTGGGTGGATTGCTGGGTGCGGTGCGCCAGCGCGCGCACCTCGTCGGCCACCACGGCAAAACCGCGTCCGGCATCCCCTGCCCTCGCAGCCTCGATGGCCGCGTTGAGCGCCAGCAGATTGGTCTGCTCGGCAATCGAACGAATCACATCGAGGACCTTGCTGATATCGCGCACCTGCACGGCCAGGTGCTCGACCTCCGCAGCGGTGGTCGTCACGTCGTCAGCCAGCGCGCCTATCGAGTCTACCGTCCGTATCACCTGCCGGCGTCCATGCTGCGCGGTGGCGTCGGACTCACGCGAGGCCTCGGAGGTCGCCACGGCGTTGCGCGCCACCTCGTCCACCGCCGCTGTCATCTCGTTGACCGCAGTCGCGGCCTGCTCGATCTCGTGGTTCTGCTGATGCAGACCACGGGTCGAGTCTTCGGTCACCACGTTCAATTCCTCGGCGGCGGATGCCAGCTGGCTGGATGAATCGGAAATCCCCTGGATGGTGGTGCGCAGGCTTTCCTGCATGGATTTTAGTGCTATCAGCAGACGCGCAGGCTCGTCGCGCCCAACCACCTCGATCCGGCGGGTCAGGTCACCGCTGGCGACGACCTCGGCAATGGCGACCGCCTCGTTCAGCGGCTGGACGATACTGCGGGTGAACACCCAGGCAAGCAGCGCCGTGAGCACGGCGGCCAGGATGATCGTCGCGGTCATCCATGTTTGTGACGTTCTGAAAATGTTCGCCGAAGACTCGGCCGAAAGGGACGCCTGGTCATTGTTGAATGTAACCAGCGCGCGTACCGCCTCGCTCAGCCCCGAGCCGGCAGCGTTCAGCCTGGAACCGACCAGCTCGACCGCAGCATCGACCTGTCCCTGGCGCTCCAGCCGGACGATGTCGTTGAGGACCTCGTCGAATACCGAGCGCGCGCTCAGGTAGTTCTGAAAGAGTTCTTTTTCCCGCGGCAATACGACGGTGCGCTGGTAGATCTCTTCGAGGCGACGCCAGTCGCTCCGGAACTGCTCGAGGGTAGCGCGGTTCTCTTCGAGCCGCTGACGATCGACTACCAGACGCAGCGTATGAATGCGAATGCGCAGCGTGTGCTGGTTCAGATCACCCAGGGCGACGATGCTGGGCAACCAGACATCGCTCAGCTCCTCCGCATCGGCACGCATCTGCGACATCTGCTTCATCGCAAACAGCCCCAGCATCACCACGATCACGCCAATCAAGCCAAACCCCAGCGCAGAGCGACGGGAAACATTCATATTCCGCACAGACATGGGACACCTCGCTCCATGATTAACGCTGCACAACGCGCACAGCATTTGCTCCCAGTATCGGCTCCGAGCGTTCTGGCTTGAATGCCTCACGTCAAAATATTTCTACATGAAGGCACTTTGCCATCCACGACCCCGAAAGGCCCGCCCATTCGACTTCGAAACGCTGCTCCAGCAGCCTGTGATCGCCCTGAAATGGCAAGACATGCCATTCGCCGGGCACCTTCTCGTGAGGCTCGTTAACTCGAAGGCCATGGCGCTGATCGCCTGATGCAGCTCAGCGAATCTCGGCCTGGCGCTTGCGCGGCAGGATGGCGAGGAAATTGTCCCTGGATACCTGGCGGGCAACCTCGTCCGGCAGCGCATCGAGGAACGGCGCGAAGGCCTGCAGGCCCTCGGCCAGGTTGCCGAACCGCCCTACCACATCCGACCCGAGGACGAAGCGCGCGGGATGGCGCTCGACCAGCGCCAGCCAGTCCGCATCGGGCTCGCCGTCCTCGTTCAGCAGGTAGGGCCGCAACACGGTCCAGGAAAGATCGATATACAGGTTCGGGTAGGCATCCAGCAGGCGGGTCACCGCCGGCAGCAGGAACTCCAGTTTCTCCTGGTGGCGGTGCAGCTCCATGCTGGTCCCGGCGTGCGCCCAGATGAAGCGGGTATGCGGATGATTGCGCAGCGGTTCCTCGAGCTCGGCGAGATAGAGCGGATTGCGTTCGCGCTTGGAGGTGATGTTGGAATGCAGCATGACCGGCAGATCGAACTCCGCAGCCAGGTGGTAGACCCTGGCCAACGCCTCGTTATTGGCGCGCGGCGTATCGCCCTCGGTCAGTGCGGTGACATCGTCATGGCGCGTGAAGATTTCACCGAGCCCCTGCCAGAGGCCCGGATGCAGCTCCAGCATGCGCCGGATATGGGCATCGGCATTCTTGTCGTTGGGATTGAAGCCGGAGAGAAACGGATGGAAGCGCTTGCGCTGCTCCTCGTCCAGTTCCTGCAGCGCGGCCGCGACCAGCACGTCGGTGGCGCTGTACCAGTACACCGGCGCATCGTCGCCGGCGTAGTAGCGCGGACGCTTGGGCTCGTTCTCATGCCACTTCTTCGCCACGGGGATGCCGCTGATCATCACGTGATCGATACCGCCGGCATCCATCGCCTCGAGCAGCTTCTGCATGCCGTCGGTTTCCTGGAAAAAATCCACGTAGTGCAAATGCGCATCGCTGTAGCGGTAATCACGGGCCTCGGCCGCGGCGAGGGGCGCCAGCAGGCAAAAGACGGTGAAACGGATTCGAGAAATCAACAACTAACGGTCCTCCTGACAAGCCAAGCGAGTAGACCCCTGCCACGCATGGCCGTTCGGCTCGGCGGCTGGCGAGGGTAACATGACGGCTGTCGACATGCCCCGTGCCGGCCCGACCGTATACCCCCACCCGTATTTGATCGAAATCAAAGCCGCTGCAATGGCCTGACACTAGTATTGCCGCAGCGCCGCTGCCATACGGGCCGCAGCGCAAACCTCTGAACCGTAAAGGATGAACGCATGGCAATGAAAACCATCAGCGCGCGCGGGCATATGAGCGCGGGAATGGCCATCGAGGTGGAATGCGGCAATCACCGCCTGATCATGGACCAACCGAAGCATGCGGCCGGCCAGGACCTCGGCCCGACACCGCTGGAAGCCATCCTGGCTGCCGTGGCCGGGTGCTTCGGCACCATTGGGCGCTTCATCGCCCACCAGCAGAAGATCGAACTGCGCGGCATGCGCTTCGAGATCGAAGCCGACTACGATCCGGCCGGCCTGCTCGGTCGCGATCCCGGGGTACGACCGGGTTTCCAGGAGCTGCGCGTGAAAGTGGAAATCGACGCCGATCTGGATCAGGCCGGCAAGCAGGCTTTGCTCGAACAGATCGAGAAGCGCTGCCCGGTGGCCGACAACCTCGCCCACGGCACCCGCCTCGTCAGCCAGTTGCTCTAAGCGAAACGATGCGGCATCGCCGGCAAGCCGGCTCTCATCAAAAATAAAATAACGCTTTGTTTTTATTGGATAGATTTTAGAGATTTCGCTAGTTCGCAGGGTGGGCAACGGCGAAGCCTTGCCCACGCACCTGCCGGGCATGAACGCGGATTATCCTTTGGCTCTGTCCCAATTGCGTGTTGCTCGA
>NZ_JADDIX010000068.1:16032-79534 GCF_015070855.1 Pseudomonas lopnurensis | reverse complement strand
ACGGGGTCGGTGTACACATGCTGCCTTCCGAGGAAGTGACCTGAGGCGATAGGGGACCAGGCAGGGCGGATTTCAGCCCACCGCGTGCACTCCAACTCCAGGCCCTGCCGTACCCTGTTTGCTGCGCGACAGCGCTGCGGCGAAGACGCGGAGGCGCTTCCTATGAAAGCGCCAGCGTGCCGTCTTGCTCAAGGCTCAGAAGTAGTGCGCCTTGACGATGAAATTCACCACATTGTTGTCGGTATTGAAGGCGCTGCTGTCCTCGATGCCGTACTTGTTGGTCCAGTAGTCGTACTCGATGCCGACGTAGAGCCTGCCGGCCTCGTGATCCAGGGCCTTGCCCAGGTCGTACTTCACCTGCGGGTTGAAGTGGAAGTTCTTCTTCAGTTCGCGGCCACCGCTTGTCTTGTCATTGACCACCCAGTCGATGTACCCGTCGAAGAGGATGTCCGACTTGCCCACCGGAATGGTCATGGCCCAGGTCGGGGTGATCTGCCACTGGCCGCCGGGGTTGCCGGTGGCGCCGTCGGGCTTGCGGTAGTAGGTGTTGATGGCGAAGCGGTCGAAGCCGGGCACTTCGAGATCCACCGCCGGGCCGAGCAGGTAGTTCTGGTTCGGGGTGCCGTCGGCCTGGCTTTCGCCGCGCTCGTAGGTGGCGGAGATCAGCACGTCCTTGATCGGGCCGAAGGACAGGTCGGCCCCGGTGAGCTTGCCCAGCGACAGGCGCGGGCTGAATTCGCCGTAGTAGGTGCGTCCGTCCTTGCCAGAGTGGCCGTTGAACCACTTGTGGTCGACGAACAGGAACATGTCGCCCCAGCTCCAGCCGCTGGCGTGTTCGAAGGTGATGGTCTGCTGGATGGCGGCTTCGCGGCCATCCTCGCCGGAGTCGACGGCGAAGTTCTTGCCGTAGAGGTAGGTCAGGCTGTTGTTCTGCCAGTGCAGCAGGTCGCCGGCCATGGCCGGGGCAGCGAGCAGGCCGCCAGCGAGGGCGAGGCAGAGTGGGGCAGTCTTCAAATGCATGGTGTCGTTTTCCTGTTGGTGTTCTTTTCGTACGTGAAGCCAAGCGGCGACCGGCGCGTATTCTCCGCGAAGGTCCTGGCGGCGGGAAGCGCGAACCTGGCGATTCAGCCGGCAGCCGTAACGACGGCCGGAGGCGGCGCGGAGGTGGGCCGATCGGGAGGGTGGAACGGACGCTCGGTCGGGAACGCGGGGGCTGGACGCGGAGGAGCGGTGCCGCTCCTGGTAGCGCTTGCGGTCATGGTTAAGCCTGCCATCTTGTTGTTGTCGGTCATGGGCTTGCGAGGCTTCACGGCACCTCATCTCGCTGAGCGCGAAACGCTCGGGAGCGTCCTGACTATAACAATCTGTAGACATGCTGATAAACAATTAATTTTCATATTGTGCACAATTTTCTTGTGCCGGTTGCTCGCCAGTCGCGGCGGTATTGGCGGCCGTCACCCCAGCGAAACCGGGCAGGAGGCCCCTGCCAGGCTTCGCCTGCGGGGTGGGCTCAGGACACCGTGGTCGGCGCGATCCGTGCGGCCAGCGGGGTACGCCGGATCACCAGTTTCTCCAGTTCGGCCACGCAGAACACCAGCAGGCCGGCGCAGACCACCAGGGCCCATTGTTGCGGCGAAAGATGGGTCGAACCGAAGATCGACTGCATGATCGGCGCATGGGTGAACGCCAGTTGCAAGGGGATGCAGGCGGCGATGGCCAGCAGCACGTAGGGGTTGCCCGTCAGGCCCTGGCGATTGGCGACCGACGCGAGGATCGAGCGGCTGTTGAGCAGGTAGAACATCTCCGCCATCACCACGGCATTGACGGCCATGGTGCGTGCCGCTTCGACGTTGCCGCTGCTGTTCATTTCCCAGAGGAACAGGCCGAGGGCGCCGCTCATCATCAGCACCGACACCATCAGCACGCGCCAGATGAAGAAGCCCGACAACAGGGCCTCGCCCGGCGGCCGCGGCCGGCGGCCCATGATGCCGCGCTCGGCCGGTTCGAAGGCCAGCGCCAGCCCCAGGGTGCAGGAGGTGACCATGTTGATCCACAGTACCTGCGCCGGGGTCAGCGGCAGGGTGAGCTCGAAAAGGATCGCCGCGATCACCACCAGCGCCTCGCCGCCGTTGGTGGGCAGCATGAACAGGATGAACTTCTTCAGGTTGTCGTAGACCGCGCGACCCTCGCGCACGGCGGAGGCGATGGTGGCGAAGTTGTCGTCGGCCAGCACCATGTCCGAGGCCTCCTTGGCCGCTTCGGTGCCTTTCATGCCCATGGCCACGCCGACGTCGGCGCGCTTGAGCGCCGGTGCATCGTTGACGCCGTCGCCGGTCATGGCCACGACCTGACCGTCGTTCTGCAGGGCCTGGACCAGGCGCAGCTTGTGTTCCGGGCTGGCGCGGGCGAACACATCGACGTCCATGGCCACCTGGCGCAGGGCGGCATCATCCATCAGCGCCACTTCGGCGCCGGTCACCGCCGGCTTGCCGACGCCGATGGCGAGCTGGGCGCCGATGGCCCGCGCGGTCTCGGCATGGTCGCCGGTGATCATCTTCACGCGGATGCCGGCACGGTGGCATTCGTCCACCGCGGCGATGGCTTCCTCGCGCGGCGGGTCGATGATGCCGACCAGCGCCAGCAGGGTGTAGCCGGCTTCGACATCGGCGAAGGCCAACTGGCCGTTCGCCGGTGCGGCACGCTTGCAGGCCAGCGCCAGCAGGCGCAGCCCCTTGGCCGCGGTGTCGATCGCCATCCGCCGCCAGTAGTCGGGCTCGATGGGTTGGTCGCCGGCCTGCCCGGCCTGGCTGGCGCACATCTCCAGGATGCGCTCGGGCGCGCCCTTGACGAAGATCCAGGGTTCGCCATCGCTGTCCTGGTGGTAGGAGGCCATGAAGCGGTGCTGCGATTCGAAGGGAATCGAATCCAGCCGCGGCCAGGCGCCATCGGCGACATGCTGGCTGAAGCCGACCTTGCCGCCCAGGACCAGCAGCGCGCCCTCGGTGGGATCGCCCATGACGCACCACTGGTGGGCCTGCTGCTGGAGGTGGGCGTCGTTGCACAGCACCCCGGTGCGGATCGCCAGCGCCAGCGCGGGGTAATGCTCGGGGTCGACGATCCGGTCGTCGAGTCGGCAGTCGCCCAGCGGCTCGTAGCCCACGCCGGAGACGTCGAATACATGCTCGGCGCAGACCACCCGCTGCACGGTCATCTCGTTGCGGGTGAGGGTGCCGGTCTTGTCGGAGCAGATCACCGTCACCGAGCCCAGGGTCTCCACTGCCGGCAGGCGTCGGATGATCGCGTTGCGCTGGGCCATGCGCTGTACGCCCAGGGCCAGGGTGACGGTCATGATCGCCGGCAGGCCCTCGGGAATCGCCGAAGCGGCCAGGGCCACGGCCATCATGAACATGTCGGCAGCCGGTTGGCCGCGCCAGAGCGTGCCGAGGACGAAGGTGGCGGCGGAGGCGACCAGCACGGCGAAGGCCAGCCAGCGGCCGAAATGATCCACCTGGCGCAGCAGCGGGGTGGTCAGGTTCTGGATGCCGGTGAGCATCTGGTTGATCTTGCCCAGCTCGGTCGCCGCGCCGGTGGCCACGACGATGCCCGTGGCCTGGCCGAACACCACCAGCGTGCCGGAGTAGGCCATGCCGTAGCGATCACCCAGGGGCGCATCGGCCGCGACCGCTTCGGTGCTTTTCTCCACCGGCAGGGATTCGCCGGTGAGTGCGGCTTCCTCGACGCGCAGTTCCTTCACCTTCACCAGGCGCAGGTCGGCCGGTACCCGGTCGCCGGAAACCAGCAATACCCGATCGCCCGGTACCAGCTCGGCGGCGTCGATCTGCCGGCGGTTGCCGCCGCGAACCACGGTGGCGTGAGGGGAGAGCATGGCGCGGATGGCATCCAGCGCGGCTTCGGCCTTGCCTTCCTGGATGAAGCCGATGATGGCGTTGATCACCACGGCGGCGAGCAGCACGCCGGTATCGACCCAGTGCCCGAGGATGGCGGTGATCACCGCCGCGCCGAGCATCACGTAGAGCAGGATGTTGTGGAACTGCATCAGCAGCCGCATCAGCACGCCGCGGCGCTTGGGCGGGGCGAGACGGTTGGGGCCGTACTGGCCGATGCGCCGCGCCGCTTCGTCGTCCGCCAGCCCATCCGGCCCGCTTTGCAGCTGCGTTTCGACTTCGGCGGCCGGCAGGGTGTGCCAGCTCGGTTGCGACTGTTCGCTGGGGTGGGGGGTCGAGCGATCTTTCATGACCGGCGCCTCTGGGTGGGTCCATGGGGGGGCGGTGGCTGGTGCCTTCGAGCTTACCCAACCGCCCGTCGGTCGGCATGATTTCCGGCAAGAAGTTGTGTTTCCGAACACTGCAGGGGGATGTCCGGTTCGCACCGGAGCTGTGGGCGTGTGTCCTGCGGTGGTAAAGGCCTGCCAGAGAACTGGCGGCTCATTGCGCTTTCTCGAGGAAGCAAAGATTTGATACCGGACTGGCAAGTTTGCGTGTGCTGAATGAAAGTTTTGCTTTCATTGGCCCTTATCGAGCTGTCTGATAGCTTGGTTTCGCCCTGCTGGGCGAGTCCCTTTTGGCAGTCGCCCCAAAAGGAACCAAAAGGGCTTGCCCCTGCATCCGGCCCCGGCTGCGCCGGGGTTCGTTCGCTCCATCGCCGCTCCGAGGGTCGTCGTACAAGGGCCATCCATGGCCCTTTACGACTCTCGCCGCATCCCTGCGGCTCGCCCCTCTGCGCAACGATTCCACTCACCCTCCTGATGGGGCATTTGGAGTCGCCTGACAGTTCGTGCAAAGAAAAAGCCAAGCCAAAGCAAACATCAACGACCTTTCAGGCGGCTCGGACTCCGTTCCCGTCAGGAGGCCGAGTAGAGGTGTCGCGCAGGGGGACGCGAGGCAGGGACGCCGAGCGAGGAATGAAGGGGCAGGGACGCCCCTTCGTGACGGCCCCCGGAGCGGCATCGGAAGGAGGGAACCCCGGCGCAGCCGGGGCCGGATGTCGGGTGGCCTTCTTTTTGGTTCCTTTTTCTTGGCCAAACAAGAAAAGGGGACTCGCCCAGCAGGGCGAAACCAGAAGTATCAGCACACTCGATAATCGATTTAACGACGAAGCTCCAGACCAAACCGAACAGCAGCACCATCACCCAGTCTTGCCAGTCCATTGTCAAGCAACCCTGTCCCGGAGAAATGCAAAGAACCGAACTCGAGACCTGAAAAAGCCGAAGCCCGCATCGAGCGGGCTTCGGCTTTTTCCTCGGGGCGGGCCGTTATTCGGTATGGGCGCCCTGGGCGATCCACTGGCCGATCAACTGGCGCTCTTCCGTGGTCATCTGGGTGATGTTGCCCAGCGGCATGATCTGGCTGGCGACGGTCTGCGCGTGGATCTTGGCCGCCTGCTGGCGCATCTGCTGCGGCGTGTCGAACATCACGCCGGCGGGGGCGGCACTGAACAGCGGGCTGGTCGGCTGCGCCGAATGGCAGACGGTGCAGCGCTCGTGGATCACATTGCTCACTTCGGCGAACGCGACGCCATCGCCGGCGGCTGCCGTCGCGGGTCGTTCGACAGCCTGCTGCGGCTGCTGCTGCGCGGCCTGGCTGGCCTGTTCCGGCGTGGTGGCGGCGAGGTTCGGTGCGGCCGGCTGACGGTTGGGCGAGGTGACGAAGGCCAGGCAGATCATCCCCACTGCGGCGGCCGGCAGCGCCCAGGCGAAGCGGTTGCTGTCGTGGCGGGTGTTGAAATAATGGCGAGCCAGCACCGACAGCGCACCGAGGGCGGCGAGGATCAGCCAGTTGTACTGGCTGCCGTAGGTGCTCGGAAAGTGGTTGCTGATCATGATGAACAGCACCGGCAGGGTGAAGTAGTTGTTGTGCCGAGAGCGCAGCAGGCCCTTGGCCGGCAGCACCGGATCGGGCGTGCGGTTCTGCTCGATGGCCGCCACCAGTGCGCGCTGGGCCGGCATGATGATGCGGAACACATTGCCGACCATGATGGTGCCGATCAGCGCGCCGGTGTGGATGTAGGCGGCGCGGCCGCTGAAGATCTGCGAGTAGCCCCAGCAGGCGGCGATCACCAGCACGAACAGCACCAGGCCGAGCAGGGCCGGCGTCTTGCCCAGCGGCGAGTCGCAGAGCAGGTCGTAGATGAACCAGCCGACGATCAGCGAGCCGAAGCCGATGGCAATGGCGGCGGCCGGGCTCAGCTCGCTGCCCGGCGCGATCAGGTAGAGGCTCGGGTTGAGGTAGTAGACCACCATCAGCAGGGCGACGCCCGAGAGCCAGGTGGTGTAGGCCTCCCATTTGAACCAGTGCAGGTTCTCCGGCATCTGCGGTGGGGCCAGCTTGTATTTCTCCAGGTGGTAGATGCCGCCACCGTGGATGGCCCAGAGATCACCCGAGAGCCCTTCGCGCGGGTTGCTGCGGTTGAGGTTGTTCTCCAGCCAGACGAAATAGAAGGAGGCACCGATCCAGGCGATGCCGACGATCATGTGAATCCAGCGAATACCCAGGTTCAGCCATTCGGTCAGATGTGCGTCCACTTTTGTTTACCTCTCGCACGGCCGGTGAGGCGGCCGCTGTTTCTTCTTGTTGGAACCGGCTCGAGCACGTCGCGGACGCGGCAGATGCTCAGCGCGATTCCGATTGGGGGTCGAGGAGAAGCTGTTCACTCTCCGTGAAAAAGTACTCGTCGCAGTTGTTGCCAGAACCGCTGCGATCGACCACCAGGAATTCATCCCGCTTTTCGATCGTCAGCACCGGGTGGTGCCAGACGCCGCGGTGGTAATTGACGCCCTGCCTGCCATTGCTGACGAATGCGCGGACGTGGCCCGGTACAGGTGCATCGCCAGGGGGCGCGACCACGACCAGAAAGGGCTTGCCGAGCAGCGGCACGAAGGCTTGGCTGCCCAGCGGATGACGCTCCAGCATGCGGATCACCAGCGGCATCTCCAGCGCCTCGGCGGCGAAGATGCTGATGATCGCCCGGTCTTCCGGCTGCGCGGTCTCCACCGTCGCCAGCTTGTGATAGCGGCGGGTGGAGCCGTTGTTGATCATGAAGTACTCGCTGCCGTCGGTCTCGATGACGTCGCCGAAGGGGGCGAAGGCATCCTTGGTCAGCGGCTCGATGGTCAATGTGCGCATGCTGTTCTCGTTGTCTGGGTTGGGAGGTCCGTAGGGCGGGTTGCAACCCGCCGTCCGTGCCGTATGCCGGCTCCGCATCGGCGGGTTTCACCCACCCTACGGCTAGCGGGTCTTAACGCGCCACCTTGCCGAACAGGCGCAGCCGGCTGACGCCGCCGTCCGGGAAGATGTTCAGGCGCACGTGGGTCACCGGGCCGAGCTGGGCGATCTGTTCGGCGAACTCGTGTTCGGCGTGCATCGAAAGCTTCTGGCTCGGCAGCAGCTCGCGCCAGAACAGGCTCTGGGTCTCGATCTGGCTGTCGGTGCCGCCCTTGACGTAGGCCGCCTGGATCGAGCAGCTGTCCGGGTAGTTGCCCTTGAAGTGCAGGGTATCGACGACGATGCGCTCGATTTCGCCCGGATGGCCGAGGGCGACGATCACCCAGTCGTTGCCCGGGGTGCGGCGGCGCGCGGTTTCCCAGCCGTCGCCCATGTTCTCGCCACGGTTCGGGTTGAGGATGTTGCTCATGCGGCCGAAGTGCTCGTCGGAGCAGGCCAGGGCGCGGCCGCCGTTGAGTGCGGCGGCCAGGTCGATCTGCTCGTTGTCGCCGACGCTGCTCCAGTCGCGGAACGGAATGCCGTGTACGCGCAGGCGTGCCACGCCGCCGTCCGGGTAGATGTTGAAGCGCAGGTGGCTGACCGGTTGCTCGAAGGCGATCTCGTGGTAGTGGTGGCTGTTGCCCTGAAGCTCCACCGCCGGGAGGATCTCGCTCCAGATGGTATCCGCGTCCGGGTCGCCTTCGGCGACGAAGCAGGCTTCCAGCGACGCCGACGGCGGATAGTTGCCGGTGAAATGGCTGGTGTCGATGTCCACGCCCTTGATCTGGCCCGGCACGCCCAGGCGGATCACCGCGTGGTCGTAGCCTTCGAACCGCTTGCGGCGCGACTCCCAGCCATCCATCCACTTGCCGTTGTCATCGAACACGCCCTCCTTCCATACGGCCGGCGTCGGCTGGAACAGCCGGTTGACGTCGGCGAACCAGTCGTCGGTGACGGAAATGGCGCGGGTGCCCAGGCGGGCGTCGGCCAGGTTGACGTATTTCTCGAAAGGTACGGCGTAAGCTTTCATCGCGATCTGCCTTGAATTGAGTGGAGCGGTTTCTGCCTTTATTGCCTGTGTTGCGGTGTTGCTAGGTCACATCGCCTGCAGTCGGAACAGGGCGATCTTGTTGATCTCGGCCAGCGCCGTGGCGAACTCCTGCTCGGGTGCGTTGTGGATGCGCTCCTCGAAGGCCGCCAGGATCTGGTGCCGGTTGCTGCCTTTCACCGCCTTGATGAAGGGGAAGCCGAACCGGGCCTTGTAGGCGTCGTTGAGCGCGGTGAAGCGAGCGAATTCTTCGGCGCTGCATTCGTGGATGCCGGCGCCGGCCTGCTCCGAGGTGGAGGAGGCGGTGAGCTCGCCGCGGACGGCGGCCTTGCCGGCAAGGTCCGGGTGAGCGTTGATCAGCGCCAGCTGTTCTTCGCGGCTGGCAGCGAGCAGGATGCCGGCCATGCGCTGGTGCAGCGTGTCGATGTCGTCGAGGCTGGCGTCCACGCCCTGCTCGTAGGCGCGCTCGGCGACCCAGGGCGAGTGCTCGTAGATGTCGGCGAAGGCGGCGACGAATGCGTCGCGGTCCAGTCGGGACGGGGTCAGGGTCTGGAAGCGGCTCATTTCGCTTCTCCTTGCTCTTTATCCGAAGAGAATGGGTGGGTGGCGTGCCAGTGGCGGGCGATATCGGCGCGGCGGGCGAACCAGACCTTGTCGTGACCTTTCACATAGTCGATGAAGCGTGCCAGCGAGGCGATCCGCGCCGGGCGGCCGAGCAGGCGGCAATGCATGCCGATCGAGAGCATCTTCGGCGCCCCTTCGCAGCCTTCGGCATAGAGCACGTCGAAGGCGTCCTTGAGGTACTCGAAGAAGTCGTCGCCCTTGTTGAAGCCCTGCACCTGGGTGAAGCGCATGTCGTTGGTGTCCAGCGTATAGGGGATCACCAGGTGCGGCCTGTCCGGCGTCGATTCCGGGTCCCAGTAGGGCAGGTCGTCATCGTAGGTATCGGAGTCGTAGAGGAAGCCGCCTTCCTCGCGCACCAGGCGCCGGGTGTTGGGGCCGGTGCGGCCGGTGTACCAGCCGACCGGGCGTTCGCCGGTCAGCTCGGTGAGGATGCGGATGGCCTCGAGCATATGCTCACGTTCCTGCGCCTCGTCCATGTACTGGTAGTCGATCCAGCGGTAGCCGTGGCTGCATATCTCGTGACCGGCGTCGACCATCGCGCGGATCGCCTCGGGGTGACGCTGCGCGGCCATCGCCACGGCGAACACGGTCAGCGGAATGCCGTGCTTGTCGAACAGCTTGAGCAGGCGCCAGACGCCGGCGCGGCTGCCGTATTCGTAGAGCGACTCCATGCTCATGTGGCGCACGCCCTGCAACGGCTGTGCGGCGACCATCTCGGAGAGGAACGCCTCGGACTCCTTGTCACCATGCAACACGCAGCGCTCGCCGCCTTCCTCGTAGTTCAGCACGAAGGACAGGGCGATGCGGGCCTCGCCCGGCCAATGCGGGTGGGGCGGATTGCTGGCGTAACCGATGAGGTCGCGAGGGTAGTCGGCGTTCACTGTGATGCTTCCTTTGTGGCAGGTCGTGACGGGGCGACCGGATGTAGATTGTATACAAAACGAATTGCGCTTTGTAAATAAGAAAATTGCCTCCCGTTGCGCCCGCTTATCCGGCGAAGCGCGCCAATCCGCGTCAGTCACTGCCTGGAAGTCCAGCAGGAAACGGGCCAGCTCGGGTTTTTTGTGTTGTGTACAATTTTGTTATTGAATTGTCTTGAATGACTGCATTCGCATGCTATGCTCCAGTGCATTCCATCCATTGAAGCGGAGGTGCACGTGGGCCGTTTGACCACACACGTACTGGATGCTGCCCACGGTTGTCCGGGCAGCGGCATCAAGGTCGAGCTGTATCGCGTCGAGGCGCAGGGCCTGGAGCTGGTCGCCACGCGCGAAACCAACGCCGACGGCCGTTGCGACAGCCCGCTGCTCGAAGGCGAAGCCTATCGTTCGGGCGTCTACCAGTTGCAGTTCAGCGCCGGCGACTACTACCGCCGCCGTGGAGCCGCGCTGGCCGAGCCGGCGTTCCTCGACGTGGTGGTGCTGCGGTTCGGCATCGATGCCGGGCAGGACCATTACCACGTGCCGCTGCTGATTTCTCCCTACAGCTACTCCACCTATCGGGGCAGTTGAATCCATTTTTGCCGTGCATTGACTCTCCCTGAGTCCCTTTACCCGCCTTCGTGGCGGGTTTTTTGTGGTGGTGGTCGTAGGAGCCCGCTTGCGGGCGATCGGCCGCAACGCCGATGATCGCCGGCAAGGACTCGGCGTCCCCCCCGGCTCCTACGGGCTCGGTGTGCCCATGCGGCTTTCTCGGGGCTGCACCCTGTTTGCTGCCCGACAGCGCTGCATCGAAGACGCGCAGGCACCTCCTACCGAAAAGCGGGGCGAGCCTCACCGGCTCAACAGCGACGCCGTCCCCGCGCCCCCGAATAGGGCGGCGCTGATGCGGTTGAACCACACTTGCCCATTGCCGGTGCGCAGGTAGCGCGCCGCGCCGTGGGCGCACAGGCCATAGAAGAGCTTGCAGCACAGGTCGAGCACCGCCCAGGTGGCGATCATCACCAGCAACTGCGGCAGGAAGGGCCGTTCGGCGCTGAGGAATTGCGGCAGGAAGGCGGCGAAGAACAGGATGTCCTTGGGGTTGCTGGCGCCCAGGCCGAAGGCGCGCCAGAACAGCGGGCGGAAGCCGGGGTAGGGCAGGGCCGCCGGCAGGCCGGCCGGCGTGCCGGCCTGGCGCGAGGCCTGCCAGCTTTGCCAGGCGAGATAGAACAGGTACAGCGCGCCGACCAGCTTGAGCGCGCTGAACAGCCGTTCCGAGGCCAGCAGCAGCGCACCGAGGCCGGCGGCCGAGGCGCTGAGCAGGCAGATCGAGGCGCTGACGCCGCCGACGAAGGCCGGCCAGGAGCGGCGCACGCCGTAGTTGAGGCTGTTGCCGATCATCAGCAGTGACAGCGGGCCGGGAATCAGGATCACCACCAGCGCCGCGCTCGCGAACAGCAACCAGGTCTCCACGTTCATTCAGCTACCCCCTACATGAAAAACCCGCCGCAAGCGGCGGGCCTGGATTTCGCCTCGCTCAGAGGAACGCGAACTTGGCGATGAATATGACACAGAGCACGTACAGGCTGATCGACACCTTGTCGCGCTGGCCGGTCAGCAGCTTCAACGTCGCATAGGTCAAAAAGCCCAGGGCGATGCCGTTGGCGATGGAGAAGGTCAGCGGCATCATCACCACGGTGACGATCGCCGGAATGGTGTCCGTGAGGTCTTCCCAATCGATGTGCGCCAAGCCGCTCATCATCAGCATCGCCACGTAGATCAGCGCGCCGGCGGTGGCGTAGGCGGGGATCATGCCGGCCAGCGGGGCGAAGAACATCGCCGCGAGGAACAGCACGCCGACGGTGATCGCGGTCAGTCCGGTGCGCCCGCCCGCGGCGACGCCCGAGGCGCTTTCCACGTAGCTGGTCACCGGTGGGCAACCGACGAACGCTCCGACCACGCTGGAGGTGCTGTCGGCTTTCAGTGCGCGGGACAGGTTCTGGATCTTGCCGTCCTCGTCGACCAGATGCGCGCGGTGCGCCACGCCCATCAGCGTGCCGGCGGTGTCGAACATGTTCACGAAGAGGAACGCCAGGATCACGCTGACCATCGCCACGTTGAGCGCACCGGCGATATCCATCGCCAGCCAGGTCGGCGCCAGGCTCGGCGGCATCGACACCAGGCCGTTGTACTCCACCAGCCCCAGCGCCCAGCCGATGCCGGTCACCGCCAGGATGCTGACCAGAATGGCGCCGAATACGTTGCGGTGGCTGAGGGCCGCGATCAGCAGGAAGCAGATGGCCGCCAGCAGTGCCGAAGGTTCGGCGAACGAGCCCATGGTCAGTAGCGTGGCCGGGCTGTCGACGACGATGCCGGCGGTCTTCAGGCCGATCAGCCCGAGGAACAGGCCGACCCCGGCACCCATGGCGAAGCGCAAACTCATCGGGATGCTGTTGAGCAGCCATTCGCGGATGCGCGACAGGCTCATGAACATGAACAGCACGCCGGAGATGAACACCGCGCCCAGGGCGATCTGCCAGCTGTAGCCCATCTCGCCGACCACCGTGTAGGTGAAGAAGGCATTCAGCCCCATGCCCGGCGCCAGGCCCACCGGCCAGTTGGCATACAGGCCCATGAGGAAGCAGCCGAGCGCGGCGCCGATGCAGGTCGCGACGAATGCCGCGCCGTGATCGACGCCGGCGTCGGCCATGATGTTGGGGTTGACGAAGATGATGTAGACCATGGTGACGAATGTCGTCAGGCCGGCGAGCAGCTCGGTACGGACACTGGTGCGGTGCTCGCTGAGCCTGAAGAAGCGGTCGAGCCAGCCGGGTGCCTTCTGCTGCAGGTGCGCAGCCTTGTGTTCCTGCTTGATGCTTTCCACTGGGTGTTCCTCATCGTTCTTGTTGTCGATCACCCGGAGCGCAAGTACTCCCGAGGGGTGGGTGATGGTAGGCGCATCCTGCTTCGGTAGTTGACCGAAAGGTCAGAAATGCTTCCCGGATTATGCGTTTGTATACAAGAAATGCAATCAATGAAACGAAATAAGAAACGGTTTTGTCGGTAATCCTGGTATCTGATCGCCTCGTTGCGCGTATTCACAGAGGCGAGTGGTACGCCTGAACGGCTGCGGAAAAGTTGATTGTGCACAATGTATGCGGCTTTTCTTCGCTTTATTTTGCACGGCGAACTGCCAGTGGCTTCGCGAACACAGTAAAGTTCTGCCTTGCCGACACCCTCATATGCGAGCCATCGATGAACGAACAGTTGCAGCCCCTGAAGAAGCCGAGCAAAAACGGCAAGATTCGCACCGGGACGCAGGACGATATCGTTTATGCGCACATCTTCGACGCCATCCTCGAACAGCGCCTGGCGCCGGGCACCAAGCTCAGCGAGGAAGCGCTGGGGGAGATCTTCGGGGTCAGCCGCACCATCATTCGGCGTGCCTTGTCGCGCCTCGCCCATGAGGGCGTGGTACTGCTGCGGCCCAATCGTGGCGCGGTGGTCGCCAGCCCGAGCGTGGCCGAAGCGCGGCAGATCTTCTTCGCCCGCCGCCTGGTCGAGCGTGCCATCACCGAGCTGGCGGTGCAGCATGCCAGCGACGAGCAGCTCGCCGAGCTGCGGCAGATGGTGACGGACGAGCGCGATTGCTTCGCCCGTGGCGACCGGGGCGCCGGTATCCGCCTGTCCGGCGAGTTCCACCTCAAGCTCGCCGAAGCGGCGAAGAACACGCCACTGGTGAGTTTCCAGCGCAGCCTGGTGTCGCAGACCTCGCTGATCATCGCCCAATACGAGGGCGGTAGCCGCTCGCACTGCTCCTACGACGAGCACAACGAGCTGATCGACGCCATCGCCGCGCGCGACAGCGACCGGGCGGTGAGCCTGATGATGCATCACATGGACCATATCGACAGCAAGCTCAACCTCGAGGAAGACAGCGCCTCCGGCGACCTGCACGCGGTGTTTTCGCACATCGTGGCGAAGGCTGGAAAAGCCGCGAAAAAGCGCTGAGAGAACGTAGGGTGGATGGCCGAAGCCATCCACGCGAGTGCGGTGCCCGATCTCCCCGCACGAGGCGTATCCATGCACGTCCGCGTGGAAAATCGCTTTGCGAGTTTTCCACCCTACGGGTTGGCTTTACACCTTTCGGTGCACCGAAACCCCGGCGGCATAGGTTTCCTTCACGGCGCGGTCGTCGCCGAGGATCATCAGGGCGAAGAGTTTTTCCTGCAGGGTGCTGGCCTGGCTCAGGCGGTAATCGATCAGTGGCGTCGCCTTGTAGTCGAGCACCACGAAGTCGGCGTCCTTGCCCGGCTGCAGGTTGCCGATATGCTCGTCCAGGTACAGCGCGCGCGCGCCGCCCAGGGTGGCCAGGTACAGCGCCTTGAACGCATCGAGCTTCTGGCCCTGCAGCTGCAGCACCTTGTACGCCTCGTTGAGGCTTTGCAGTTGCGAGAAACTGGTACCGCCGCCGACGTCGGTGCCCAGGCCGACCCGCACGCCGAAGCCTTCCACCTTGGCCAGGTCGAACAGGCCGCTGCCGAGGAACAGGTTGGAAGTGGGGCAGAAGGCCACCGCCGAGCCGGTCTCGCCGAGGCGCTGACATTCGTCGTCGCACAGGTGGATGCCGTGGGCGAACACCGCGCGCGGGCCGATCAGGCCGTGGTGGTCGTAGACGTCCAGGTAGCCCTTGCGCTCGGGGAACAGCTCCCTGACCCAGGCGACTTCCTGCTTGTTCTCGGAAATATGGGTGTGCATGTACAGGCCCGGGAACTCGGCGAACAGCTTGCCGGCCAGGGTCAACTGCTCCGGCGTGCTGGTGGGCGCGAAGCGCGGGGTGACGGCGTAGTGCAGGCGGCCCTTGCCGTGCCAGCGCTCGATCAGCTCGCGGCTGTCGGCGTAGCCGGACTCGGCGCTGTCGGTGAGGAAGTCCGGGGCGTTGCGGTCCATCAGCACCTTGCCGGCGATCATCCGCAGGTTCAGCTTCTCGGCGGCCTCGAAGAAGGCATCCACCGACTGCTTGTGCACCGTGCCGAACACCAGCGCGGTGGTGGTGCCGTTGCGCAGCAGCTCGCCGAGGAACAGCCCGGCCTGCTCGCGGGCATGCGCCATGTCGCTGAAGCGGCCCTCGTTGGGGAAGGTGTAGGTTTCCAGCCAGTCCAGCAACTGCGCGCCGTAGGAGCCGATCACGCCGACCTGCGGGTAGTGGATATGGGTGTCGATGAAGCCGGGGGTGATCAGCGCGTCCGGGTATTCGACGACCTCGGTGCCGGTCGCCAGCGTCGGCAGCAGCTCGGCCGCGTGGCCGATCTGCGCCACCTTGCCGTTCTCGACGACCAGCAGGCCGTCCTCGAAGTATTCGTGGGATTGCTCGATGCCGACCTCGCGCGGGTCGGCGAGGCAGTGGAGCAGGGCGGCACGGTAGGCTTTGGCGTGGGGCATGGCGGTTCTCTAAATCGTTGTAATGATGCGTTGTGACATTGCAGCAGGCCACCTTCGGAGACCAATGCTGTTTAAGCGTCGGGCATTGCATCTCCCCTCTCCCTTGACGGGAGAGGGGCCGGGGGAGAGGGTGAAAGCTCACGTCCCCCCTCTCCCTAGCCCTCTCCCGCGAGGGGAGAGGGGACTCGTATGCCCGCTCCTCCGACGGAGGGCGCGTGATCAGTTGGCCCGGGAACGCCGAGAGGCGGGCAGCAGCATCGGCACCGGCTTCTCGCCGTCCTGGCTCTTTTCGCCGCTTCTTTCACCGAAATGGGCGTTGTAGGTGGCGATCACCTCGCCGGCGATGGATACGGCGATCTCCACCGGCAGCTTGCCCTTCACCTCGGCGATGCCCATCGGGCAGCGCATGCGCTGCACCACCTCGGGTTGGAAGCCACGCTCGCGCAGGCGATGTTCGAACCTGGCGCGCTTGCTCTTCGAGCCGATCAGCCCGTAGTAGGTGAAGTCGCCGCGCTCGAGGATCGCCGTGGTCAGTTCCAGGTCCAGCTGGTGGTTGTGGGTCATGACGATGAAGTAGCTGCCGGCGGGCATGTTCTCCACTTCCTCGACCACGTCATCGTTGACCACCTTTTCCACTCCACGCGGGATCTCGGCGGGGAATTCGCTTTCCCGCGAGTCGATCCAGCGCACCTTGCACGGCAGGCTGGCGAGCAGCGGCACCAGCGCGCGGCCGACATGGCCGGCGCCGAACACGGCGATATGCGCCTGCGGCTGGCCCATGGGCTCGAACAGCAGCAGCGTGGCACCGCCGCAGCACTGGCCGAGGCTGGCGCCGAGGGAAAAGCGTTCCAGGCGAGTATCGCGCACGCGGTTTTCCAGCATCTCGCGGGCGATCTGCTGGGCCTTGTACTCCAGGTGCCCGCCGCCGATGGTGTCGTACAGGCGCTCGCGGCCGACCACCATCTTCGAGCCGGCATTGCGCGGCGTCGAGCCGCGCTCCTCGATGATGGTCACCAGCACGCAGGGTTCGCCTTTCTGCTGCAGCTCGGCGAGTGCGTCGAGCCAATTCATGAGCTGCAAGCCTCGAGCTTCAAGCGACAAGTTAAAAGCGCGGCGGTGTTCATGCGTGCTCCTGGGCTGGACGACCCTCGGCTTTTGCTTGCGGCTTGTAGCTTGCCGCTTGCAGCTTGGCGACAGCCATGAGCACCCGCTCCGGCGTCGCCGGGGCGTCGATCTGCGGCTGGACCCGGTAGTCGGCGAGGCTCGCCACGGCGTCCTTGATCGCGCACCACACCGAGATGCCGAGCATGAACGGCGGCTCGCCGACGGCCTTGGAGTGGAACACGGTGTCCTCGGGGTTCTTGCGGTTCTCCACCAGTTTGACCCGCAAATCCAGCGGCATGTCGGCCACCGCCGGAATCTTGTAGCTGGCCGGGCCGGAGGTCATCAGCTTGCCCTTGTCGTTCCACACCAGCTCTTCCATGGTCAGCCAGCCCATGCCCTGGACGAAGCCGCCTTCGACCTGGCCGATGTCGATGGCCGGGTTCAGCGAGGCGCCGACGTCGTGCAGGATGTCGCTGCGCAGCATGCGGTATTCGCCGGTCAGGGTATCGACGATCACCTCCGAGCAGGCCGCGCCGTAGGCGTAGTAGTAGAACGGCCGGCCGCGCGCCTGGCTGCGGTCGTAGAAGATCTTCGGTGTGCGGTAGAAGCCGGTGGCCGACAGCGAGACCTGGCCGAAATAGGCCTGCTGGATCAGTTCCTCGAAGCTGATGTACTGCTCGCGCAGGCGCACCTGGCCGTTCCTGAATTCCACGTCCTCCTCGTAGACCTGCCATTTGCGCGCGGCGAACTCGACCAGCCGCTGCTTGATGGTCTGCGCGGCGTTCTGCGCCGCCTTGCCGTTGAGGTCGGCGCCGCTGCTCGCGGCGGTCGGCGAGGTGTTGGGCACCTTGTCGGTATTGGTCGCGGTGATCTGGATGCGCTCGATGTCGACCTGGAACACCTCGGCCACCACCTGGGCGACCTTGGTGTTGAGCCCCTGGCCCATCTCGGTGCCGCCGTGGTTGAGGTGGATGCTGCCGTCGGTGTAGACGTGGACCAGCGCGCCGGCCTGGTTGAGGAAGCTCGCCGTAAAGCTGATGCCGAACTTCACCGGCGTCAGCGCCAGGCCCTTCTTCAGGATCGGGCTTTTCGCATTGAACGCGCGGATCTCCTCGCGGCGCCGGGCGTACTCGGCGCTGGCCTCCAGTTCGGCGGTCATCTCCTCGAGCATGTTGTGCTCGACGGTCTGGTAGTAGTGGGTGACGTTGCGCTCGGTCTTGCCGTAGTAGTTGCGCTTGCGTACCTCGAGCGGGTCCTTGCCCAGCTCGCGGGCCACCGCGTCCATGATCTCCTCGATGGCGACCATGCCCTGCGGGCCGCCGAAGCCGCGGTAGGCGGTGTTCGAGGCGGTGTTGGTCTTGCAGCGATGGCCGTGGATGGTGGCGTCGCCCAGGTAGTAGGCGTTGTCGGCGTGGAACATGGCGCGGTCGACGATGGAGCCGGAGAGGTCCGGCGAGTAGCCGCAGTTGCCGGCCAGGTCCATTTCCACGCCATGCAGCAGGCCGTCGTCATCGAAGCCGACGTCGTATTCGACGTAGAACGGGTGGCGCTTGCCGGTCATGGTCATGTCTTCCATGCGTGGCAGGCGCATCTTGCTCGGGCGCCCGGTCAGGTGCGCGATCACCGCGCAAAGGCAGGCGGGACCGGCGGCCTGGGTTTCCTTGCCGCCGAAGCCGCCGCCCATGCGGCGCATGTCGATGACGACCTTGTTCATCGGCACGCCGAGCACCTCGGCCACCAGCTTCTGCACCTCGGTGGGGTTCTGCGTCGAGGTGTAGACGATCATGCCGCCGTCCTCGCTGGGCATCACCGAGGAGATCTGCGTCTCCAGGTAGAAGTGTTCCTGGCCGCCGATGTGCAGCGAACCCTGCAGCCGGCGCGGTGCGGCGGCCAGCGCGGTGGCCGAGTCGCCGCGCTGGTGGCTGTGGCTGTCGAGCACGAAGTGCTTCCTGTGCAGGGCGTCGACCACGTCGAGCACCGGCTCCAGGTCCTCGTATTCGATGACCGCGGCCATGGCGGCCTTGCGCGCCGTTTCCAGACTGTCGGCGGCCACCGCGATCACCGGCTGGCCGACGAATTCGACCTTGCCGTCGGCCAGCAGCGGATCGCCGGGCATGACCGCGCCGATGTCCAGCTGGCCGGGCACGTCCGCGGCGGTGATGGCGATGGCGACACCGGGGATGGCATAGCAGGGAGTGGTATCGATGCTGAGGATGCGCGCATGGGCGCGATCGCTCATGCGGGCGTAGACGTGCAACTGGTTGGGAAACTCGAGGCGGTCGTCGACGTACACCGCTTCGCCGCTGACGTGCTTGGAGGCGCTGTCGTGCTTGACGCTCCTGCCGACGCCCGTGATCAGGTCCTGGGTGAACAGCGTGGCGATCTCTTCCTGGGTCCGGGCGGTTACGTGATTAGACATAAGCGGTGACCCTCGTTTCGGTTTTCGCGGCCTGCTGTTCGAGGAAGCATTTGCGCAGCAGGTTCTGCGCGACCAGCAGGCGGTATTCGCGGCTGGCACGGAAATCGGTGAGCGGCGTGAAGTCCTCGGCCAGGGCTTCGCAGGCGCGTTCGACCGTCTGTTGATTCCAGGGCGCGCCATCGAGCGTCGCCTCGCAGGCCGCGGCACGCTTGGGAATCGCCGCCATGCCGCCGAAGGCGATACGGGCGTCGCTGACCACGCCCTGGTCGATCTTCAGGTCGAAGGCCGCGCACACCGCGGAAATGTCGTCGTCCAGGCGTTTGGACACCTTGTAGGCGCGGAAGATGCGCCCCGGCTGCGCCCGCGGCACGATGATCTTCTCGATGAATTCGCCCGGTTCGCGCGCGGTGACCTTGTAGTCGATGAAGTAGTCCTGCAGCGCCAGGGTGCGGCTGGCGGTGCCCTTGCGCAGCAGCAGTTGCGCGCCGAGGGCGATCAGCAGCGGCGGCGAGTCGCCGATGGGCGAGGCGTTGCCGATGTTGCCGCCGAGGGTGCCCTGGTTGCGGATCTGCAGTGAGGCGAAGCGCTGCAGCAGCTCGCCGAAATCCGGGTACTCGCTGGCCAGCGCGGCGTAGCAGTCGGTCAGCGGCGTTGCGGCGCCGATCTCGATGCGGCTGTCGGTGATCTCGACTTTCTTCATCTCGGCGATCTGGCCGACATGGATCATGACCGGCAGCGCGCGATGGAACTGGGTGACTTCCAGCGCCAGGTCGGTGCCGCCGGCGAGCAGCCGGGCTTCGGGGTTGGCGCTGTAGAGCTCGGCCAGGTCGGCCACGGTCAACGGCGACAGGCAGCGCTTGTCGCCACTGTTCAGCTCGGCCGTCTCGCGCGGCGCGATGGCCTTCAGCCGGGCGATGGTTTCGGCCGCGCGGGCATCGAACTGGTCCGGCTGGTGGTCGCCGCAGGCCTGTTCGGCGGCGGCGAGGATCGGCCGGTAGCCGGTGCAGCGGCAGAGGTTGCCGGCCAGCGCCTCGTGGGTCTGGTGCGGATCGTATTGGTTGACGGCAGCGTTCTTCTGCAGGGCGAACAGGCTCATGACGAAGCCGGGGGTGCAGAAACCGCACTGCGAGCCGTGGCAATCGACCATGGCCTGCTGGACGCTGTGCAGCTGGCCGCGGTCCTTGAGGTCCTCGACGGTGATCAACTGCTTGCCGTGCAGGGCGGATACGAAGGTCAGGCAGGAATTCAGCGTGCGATAGCGGATGCGCTCGCCGTCGAGCTCGCCGACGACGACAGTGCAGGCGCCGCAGTCGCCGGAGGCGCAACCTTCCTTGGTGCCGGTCTTGCCGCGGTATTCGCGCAGGTACTCGAGCACCGTGGTGTTGGGATCGAGCGCGCTTTCGCTGCGCATTTCCCGGTTGAGGAGAAACTGGATCAAGGCGAGGCCTCCGGCTGTTGTTCTTGTGAAGCGAAAACTAGCGGTATCTGACTTTTCGGTCAAGAAATACCTGACTCAAAAGTCAATGCGGCTGACGAGCGCACGCCTCGGGCGGGAACCTCATCGCTGTTGCCCGGGCTTCGACTTCTATTTAAGTCGGTTCAGGCGTTCTCGGCCTGCTTGTCGCGACGATAGGCGTAGGTCTCGGCGAACCGCCAGAGCATGTAGGCGCTGCAGGTGGTCGCCGGGTACTTCGGTGGATTGTCCGCGTCGTGGCAGCCGGGCAGGCAGCTGATTTCGGTGTCCGGATGCGGCTCGGCGAAGAACGGCATGGAATAGCGATCCACGCCCAGCGGGCTGATCACCCGGTGCGGCGTCGATTTGTAGCGGTCGTTGCTCCAGCGCGCCATCATGTCGCCGATGTTGACCACATAGGTGCCTGCGATGGGCGGCGCATCGATCCATTCGCCCTTGACGTTCTGCACCTGCAGGCCGCCGGCCTGGTCCTGGTGCAGCAGAGTGACGCAGCCGTAGTCGGTATGTGCGCCGGCGCCCTGCTGCTCGGCGCTGCTGGCGGTGGCGCGGGGCGGGTAGTGGATCATGCGGAACACGCTGATCGGCTCGACGAAGCGCTTGTCGAAGAAGTCGCGCTCGATGCCCAGCGCCAGGGCGATGGCGCGCAGCAGGGTGCAGGCCAGGTCCTGCATGTCGCGGTAGTGGCCTTCCATCAGTTCCACCCAGCCGTCGATCTGCGCGGGGTGGCGGTTGGGCCCGCGCAGCGGCTTGCCGGCCAGCACGTCGGGGTGCTCGGCGCCCATGTGGAAACCCATGTCGAAGGTTTCCTTGAGGTCGCATGGCTGGCTGGGGTCGAGCTGTTCGGTGGCGACGGCGCCGTAGCCGCGATGATGTTGGCTCCGGGTGATGTCGATCTTCAGCTTTTCTTCGGCCGGCAGGGCGAAGAAGCGCTGTGCCTGTTCGGTGAGGGTCGCGATACGCTCGGCGCTGATCGGATGTCCCTTGATGTAGAAGAACCCCCAGTCGCGGCAGGCGGCGTCGATCTGCCGGGCGACATCGAAATGGCCGGCTTCGTCGGGGCGGTACAGCGGGGAGATGTCGATGATGGGCAGTTGGGTCATTTCGGAATACCTTGGATCGCAGCCTGAAGCCTGAAGCCTGAAGCCTGAAGCCTGAAGCAGGCACGGCTGGCTTCCAGCTTCAGGCTTCCAGCTCAGCGCTTATTTGGGCAACTCGGCCTTGATGCCTTCGACGTAGTAATTCATCGAAGCCAGGTCCTTGATGGTCGCGGTCTGGCCTTCGGCGATGCGCACCTCGCCGGACTGGTCCTTGATCGGGCCGGTGAACGGGTGGAACTCGCCGCTCTTGATGCTGGCGATGATCTGCTCGGCCTCGGCCTTGACGTCGGCCGGCACCAGGTCGCTGATCGGCAGGCTGATGCTGTCCTGCGCCAGGCCGCCCCAGAAGTCCTCGGATTTCCAGGTGCCGGCCATCACGGCTTCGGCGGACTTGGCGTAATGCGGGCCCCAGTCGTTGACGATGGAGGTCAGCACCGCTTTCGGTCCGAAGTGGGCCATGTCCGAAGCGTAGCCGACGGAGTAGGCGCCACGGCGCTCGGCGGCCTGGATCGGCGCCGGGCTGTCGGTGTGCTGGAAGACCACGTCGACGCCCTGGTCGATCAGCGCGTTGGCGGCATCGGCTTCCTTGCCCGGATCGAACCAGGTGTTGACCCAGACGACCTTGACCTCGGTGCCGGGGTTGTATTTGTCCAGCGCCAGCTGGATGGCGTTGATGTCACGGATCACTTCCGGGATCGGGAACGAGGCGATGTAGCCGACCTTCTTGGTCTTGGTCATCTTCGCTGCGAGGAAGCCGCCGACGTAGCGGCCTTCGTAGGAGCGGGTCAGGTAGGTGCCGACGTTCTTGTCCTGCTTGTAGCCGGTGGCGTGCTCGAAGGTGACGTCGGGGAACTGCTTGGCGACCTTGATCGTCGGGTTCATGTACCCGAACGACGTGGTGAAGATCAGGTCATAGTCACCCTTGGCCATGTTGCGGATCACCCGCTCGGCGTCGGCACCCTCGGGCACGTTCTCGACGAAACTGGTCTGAACCTTGTCGCCGAGCTTCTCTTCCAGGTACTTGCGGCCCTGTTCGTGCTGGTAGGTCCAGCCGTGGTCGCCGATCGGGCCGATGTAGACGAAGCCGACCTTCAGCGGGTCGGCTGCCGATGCGCTGAGGGTCGCGCTGAAGCCGATCGCTGCGGCCAGGGCACGCAGCATGTTTTTCCGTGTGTGTTTCTGCATGGGGGTGACGCTCCTTCTGGTTTTGCTGGCAAAGCATGGTTTTGGCTGAAAGCGTAGTAGCAAAAAGCTGACCAACTAGACAAAAACGCCTGCTGCGTGGAAAAGCGGCGTGCGGGGTCCGCTCGTTGCGCTTCGGGAGATTCTCCTTGGTGCGTCGGGTGCCTGTCACGCCCCGAGAGGGTGCAGCTACGGGACTGGTGGGGGCTCGGGTGCAGGACCAGGTGCCGCATCCGCGTGGATGGCTTCGGCCATCCACCCTACGCCCACCTGGCGGGTGCGCTGCGGTAGGGTGGAAAACTCGCGAAGCGATTTTCCACGCGGGGCATGCATGGGTACGCCTCGTGCGCAAGATCAGGCGTCGCATCCGCGTGGATGGCTTCGGCCATCCACCCTACGAAAGCAACCATTGCCTGCGGCCTGTGGCGCCGTTTGGCGCGGCAACGCCGCTCGCGACGAAACGGGAGCCGCCCCTGGGCCTTCAGCCGGCGATCAGTCGGCGTGCCGCCTGGCTGTGGTCGGCGATCAGCCCGGCGATGTCCAGGCCCTCGATCTGGCCATCGATCACGCGCCACTCGCCGCCGATCATCACCCGGTCGGCACGGTCGGCGCCGCACAGCAGCAGCGCGGCGATGGGGTCGTGGCTGCCGGAAAAGCGCAGTTCGTCGAGCTTGAACAGCGCCAGGTCGGCCTGCTTGCCGATGGCCAGCTCGCCGATGTCGCTGCGCCCGAGCAGGCGCGCCGAGCCGCGGGTCGCCCAGCCGAGCACCTTTTCCGGGGTGATCGCCTGCGCGCCATAGCGCAAGCGCTGGATGAACAGCGCCTGGCGCGCTTCGAGCATCATGTTCGAGGCGTCGTTGGACGCCGAGCCGTCGACGCCCAGGCCGATGGTGGCGCCCTTTGCCTCGAGTTCCAGGGTGTGGCAGATACCCGAGGCCAGGCGCATGTTGGAACTCGGGCAATGGCAGATGCCGACGCCGGCCGCGCCCAGCCGGTGGATTTCGACCTGGTTGAAATGGATGCCATGTGCCAGCCAGGTCCGCGGTCCCAGCCAGCCGACGCTTTGCAGGTAGTCCACGGTGCGCATGCCGAAGCGCTGCGCACAGAACTCCTGCTCGTCCAGCGTCTCGGCCAGGTGGGTATGCAGGCGCACGTCGCGCTTTTCGGCCATCTCGGCGCTGGCGCGCATGATGTCGGTGGTGACCGAGAAGGGCGAGCAGGGCGCCAGGGCGATCTGGATCTGCGCACCGTCGCCGCGCTCATGGTAGCGGTCGATCAGGCGCTCGCTGTCGGCGAGGATCACCTCGGCAGTCTGCACCACGCTCTGGCAGGGCAGTCCGCCGTCGTGCTTGCCCAGGTTCATCGAGCCGCGGGTCAGCATGGCACGCATGCCCAATTCCCGTACCGCTTCGACCTGGATGTCGATGGCCTCATCCAGTCCGGCGGGAAACAGGTAGTGGTGGTCGGCCGCCGTGGTGCAGCCCGAGAGCAGCAGTTCGGCGAGGGCCACTTTGCTGGCGAGCGCCAGTTGCCGGGGCGTCAGCCGGGCCCAGACGGGATAGAGCGTCAGCAGCCAGTCGAACAGCGGCTCGTTGACCACCGGGCCCCAGGCGCGGGTAAGGGTCTGGTAGAAGTGATGATGCGTATTGACCAGCCCCGGCAGCACGACGTGCTCGCGGGCATCGAAGCTGCTGTCCACCGGCGTGGCCGGCGCCTGGCCGGCGCCGAGCAGTTCGACGATCACGCCATTTTCGATCACCAGCCCGCCGGCGGCGTCCTGCTGGTTCGCGGTGAAGATGGCGAGAGGGTTCTTGATCCAGATACGGGTAGCGGACATGGCCGGCTTCTCCTGAAAGTGTGGGGTTCAGAAACGAGCCAGCTCAGTTATGCCCTGTCTGCTGATCCAGGGGGACGCCTAGTCGGGGACGTCTAGTCGGGGACGCCTAGTCGGGGGCGCGAAACGCGGCTGGAAAGATAAACCATTCGGCGGATTTTGCCAGCATTTGCCGAAGCATGGCTGCGGGCCCTACCAGGGCAGCCTGTCGCCCTGGTAGTCGATGAAGCGATGTCCACCCTGGCCGGCTGCCTGCGTCACCTGCTCGACCAGTCCCTTGCAGCTGGTCGCCACGTCCAGCGGCGCTTCATCGCCGCCCATGTCGGTGCGCACCCAGCCGGGATGCAGTGACAGTACGCTGATGCCGGTTTCGCCCAGCTCGGCGGCGAAGCTGCGCGTCAGGTGGTTGAGGGCCGTCTTGCTGGCGCCATAGAGCGCCATGCCCATGCCCGGTCCGGATTCCACGCTGCCCATGATCGAGCTCATGAAGGCGATCACCCCGCTGTTCGGGTTCACCAGCGGCAGTAGGCGTTCGGCCAGGCGGATCGGTGCCACGGCATTGGTGGCGAACAGCTCGCCGATCTCGTCGCGGCTGGCCTGGCTCGCCGGCTTGTTCTTCGGCCCGGCGATGCCGGCGTTGATGTGCAATAGATCCAATTGCATGCCCGCCAGGCGTTCGGCCAGTGCCTCGATGCCGGCGGCATCGGTGACGTCCAGCGCCTCGATGCGCACGCCGGGCACGGCCTTCAGGCCTGTGGCATGCTGCGGGTCACGCACGCTGGCGATCACCTGCCAGCCGGCGTCGCTCAACTGCTCGACCAGGCCGAGACCCAGGCCCCGGGAGGCGCCGATGACGAGTGCGGTCTTGCTCATGGGAATCTCCTCAGGCATTCAACGGAAGGGCAAGGATAGCGCGCCGGCCGGCGTCGTGGGTGTTGCCGGGTCGGCAGGTAAGGCCGTGTCGCTACCCTGAAGCATCGCCAGGCACAGGGTGGGCCAGGCGGCGTTCCGCTTCAGCCCACCAGATACCGCGCTGTCGTAGCTCGGTGGGCTGAAGCCCACCCTGCATCCTCAGGACAGGCTCTCAGAGCGGCGGCAGGTCTTCCATCAGATCGGTGGCATAGATGCCGGGGATGTGCAGCTCGCTCTGCACCAGTTGCTGGCCTTCCATCTGCGGCTGGGTCACCCAGGTGAGGATGTCGTAGTAGCGGCGGATGTTGGCGACGAAGTGCACCGGCTCCCCGCCGCGGGCATAACCGTAGCGGGTCTTGCTGTACCACTGCTTCTGCGCCAGGCGCGGCAGCATCTGCTTTACGTCCAGCCATTTGTTCGGGTCGAGCCCCTCGGCCTCGGCCAGTTTGCGGGCATCTTCCAGATGGCCGCCGCCGACGTTGTAGGCGGCCAGGGCGAACCAGGTTCGATCGGGTTCCAGGATGCTCTCCGGCAGGCTCGCGTGCACCTGCACCAGATACTTGCCGCCGCCCTGGATGCTCTGCACCGGATCGAGGCGATTGGTGACGCCCATGGCGTTGGCCGTGCGCAGGGTCAGCATCATCAGGCCGCGCACGCCGGTCTTGGAGGTGGCTTCGGGCTGCCAGTGGGATTCCTGATAGCCGATTGCGGCCAGCAAGCGCCAATCGATACCGTGCTGCCTGGCGGTTTCGCGGAAAGTCTTCTCGTAGCGCGGCAGGCGCTGCTGCAGGTGCTTGGCGAAGGCATAGGCGCCGACGTAGCCGAGCACGTCGACATGGCCGTAGTAGCGCTCGCGCAGGCGTTGCAGGGTGCCGTTCTGCCGGGCCTGGTCGAGGAAGTGGTTGGCCGCCTGGAGCAGGCTGTCGTCCTCGCCCTTGGCGACGATCCAGGCCAGGTTGTTCTGTTCGCCGATATCGAACCCGGCGCGGATGTTGGTGAAGTACACCTGGTTCATCGACAGTTCGTTGGATTCCACCAGGGTCAGGTCGATCTGGCCCTCGTCGACCATGCGCAGCAGGTCGACCACTTCCACCGCATCCGATTCCTCGTAGCGCAGCTCCGGCAGCTCGGCCTGCAGTGCCGCGAGTTTTTCCGCCTGGCTGCTGCCCTTGAGCACGAGAATCCGCTTGCCGACCAGGTCCTCGGGGCGGGTCGGCCTGCGCTGGCCGTTGCGGTAGACGACCTGGGTGGTGACGTCGAGATAGGAATGCGTGAAGCGCGCCAGCGCCTGGCGGCCTTCGCTGGCCACCAGCCCCGCCGCCGCGAGCGCCGGGCCGCCGGGACGGTTCAGGCGGGTGAAGATTTCATCGATGCTGTCGGCGGTTTCGATCTGCAGCTCGACGCCCAGGTCGCTGGCGAAGCGCTTGACCAGTTCGTACTCGAAGCCGGCCTCGCCGTTGCGGTCCTGGAAGTAGGTGGACGGGCTGTTGCGGGTGATCACGCGCAGCACGCCTTCCTCCTGTATGCGCTCGAGGTCACTGGGCTTTTCGGCGCAGCTGCTGAGCATCAGGAAGATTCCGGTCGCCAACAGCCAGGTGGCGCAGCGCTTGCGGAACGGGGTTTGGGCAAACATCGGCGCAGTATACGCAAAGGCGAACCGCCACCATATCTGGACAGCGAGGCGGCTCTCTGCTAGGCAAAGGGCGGCAAACGGGTGCGCTTGGGCGCCGGTGCCGCGCTTTCGCGGGCTCGGCTGCAACGCGGTCAGCAGCACAATGCCGGAAAAAAAGTTTTCGATAAGTATGAGAATCGAGCGGCTGGCCGTTCGCGATGAGTCCGGCATAATGCCCGGCCCTGGAGACTTTTTCGTGTAATGACCGACATCGAGCCCAAGCCCTGGTTCGTCTATCTGGTGCGTGCCGCCAACGGGGCGCTGTACTGCGGCATCAGCGACGATGCGCAGCGGCGCTTCGCCGAGCACCAACGCGGGCGAGGCGCCCGGTTCTTCCATTCCAGCCCGGCACAGGCCCTGGTGTACGTCGAAGCCTGCGCCAGCAAGGGCGATGCATTGCGCCGGGAGATCGCGATCAAGCGGCTGAACAAGCGCGCCAAGGAAAGCCTGGTCGGCCTTGCCAATGACGTATCGTGAATGACCCATCAATCAGTCGGTAGGCTCGGCTGGACGGACCGTCTAAGCTGACGGCTCTCGAACCTCGATAAGAAAATCTGGCGGAGCGCTGTCATGCACGAGCTGATCCTGCACCACTATCCCACCTCGCCGTTCGCCGAGAAGGCGCGTCTGATGCTGGGGTTCAAGCAACTGTCCTGGCGCTCGGTGATGATCCCGCCGGTCATGCCCAAGCCGGATCTGACCGCGCTGACCGGTGGCTACCGCCGTACGCCGGTGCTGCAGGTCGGTGCCGACATCTATTGCGACACTGCACTGATCGCCCGCCGCCTGGAGGCGCAAAAGGCCACGCCGGCGCTGTTTCCCGAGGGTGGGGAGTTCAACGTCGCGGCGCTGGCGCAGTGGGCCGATTCGGTGCTGTTCCTCAATGCGGTGAGCCTGGTTTTCCAGCCCGAATCCATGGCCCTGCGCTTCGCCCAGGCGCCCAGGGAGTTCGTCCAGGTATTCAGCAAGGATCGCGCGCAGCTGTTCGGTAACGGTACGGTGACCCGCGTACCACTGGAGCAGGCGAAGAACGACTGGCCCGTCTTCATGGCGCGCCTGCAGCAACAGCTGGCCCGCGAGGAGGGCGAGTTTCTCTTCGGCAGCGCGCCATCGTTGGCCGATTTCTCGGTTGCCCACTGCCTGTGGTTCCTGCGCGCTACCCCGGTGACCGCGCCATTGGTGGACGACTACCCGGAGATCCGCGTCTGGCTGGACAAGGTGCTGGGCGTCGGCCATGGCTCGCACAGCGAGCTGTCTGCCGAAGAGGCGCTGCGCATGGCGCGCGAGGCGGAGCCGGTCGCCGTGCCGGAGGAGCCTTTCGTCGAGCCCAACGGTTTCCACGAGGGGCAACGGGTGGCGATCTGTGCGGTGGACTACGGTGCCGATCCGGTCGAGGGTGAGCTGGTCTTCGCCGGTGTCGAGGAGTCGATCCTGCGCCGCACCGATGACCGGGCGGGTGTCGTGCATGTGCATTTTCCGCGCATCGGTTATCGCATCGAGGCGCGTTGAAGCACTGTTCATTTCTTCCGTGAGGCCCCTGGGGCGATGCTTTCGATCTGCTCGCAGGCCTTACCGCAGACGCAGCCCGTTCAGCGGATGCGCTCCAGATCCTCGTGGCTGAACGGCGCCGGATGCGTCGGCCAGTCGAGCGCCAGGCATTCGAATTCGCGGGCCAGCAGGCTGGCGACGATCAGGTCGCGCAGCCAGCGGTGATCGGCGGGCACCACGTACCAGGGCGCACCGCCGCCGTGGCTGGCGCTCAGCACGTCGGCCCAGCAGGCCTGGCGCTGGGCGAAGTCGCGATGCCCTTGCAGGTCGTCCAGGGCCAGTTTCCAGCGTTTGTCGGGCCGTTCGAGACGCTGATGCAGCCGACGTTTCTGTTCATCCACCGATATCTGCAGGTAGCACTTCAGCGGATGGATCCGCAGCGCCGGCAGTTGCCGCTCGAAGGTTGCGATCGCGATCCGTCGTTGTGGAATATCTTCATCGCGGCACAACCCGTCGCGCAGATCGCTGACCAAGGCCTCGTAGTAGCTGCGGTTGAACACGCCGAGCAGGCCCGGCGCGGGTAGGCGCTGACGGTAGCGCCAGAGGACATCGTGGCGGCGTTCGTCCTCGCTCGGCGCCTGGAAGCTGCAGGGCGCCAGGCCCAGCGGGTCGAGGCCGCCGAGCACGCGACGGATGACGCCGTTCTTGCCGGCGCAGTCGGGCCCCTGCAGCACCAGCAGCAAAGCCTCCCGACGATTGGCCCAGAGCATGGTCTGCCGCTCGCGCAGCCAGGCTTTCAGCGCGCCCAGTTGCTCTTGCGCCTGGGCCTTGTCGAGGCCGTACTGGCGCGCCGGATCTCGCGCCAGCGGCGCGGCCGGGTCGCACAGGCAATCGTCGAGAACGGCGTCGGGCAGGCGCATGGCGGTTCCTGGGTTGCGTCAGTCCTTGCGGCGCTTGAGCTGGTCCGTCAACTGGGTCGGCAACTGGCGGATGATCAGCATGTCGCGGGCCTCGTCGTACTCGATCTTCGAACCCAGCAGGTGCGATTCGAAGCTGATCGACAGCCCCTCGGCGCGGCCGGTGAAACGGCGGAACTGGTTGAGGGTGCGCTTGTCCGGCGGAATCTCCGGCGAGAGACCGTAATCCTTGTTGCGGATATGGTCGTAGAAGGCCTTGGGGCGCTCCTCGTCGATCACCCCGGAAAGCTCTTCCAGGGTCATCGGCTGGCCCAGCTTGGCCTGGCTGCTGGCATAGTCCACCAGAGCGCTGGTCTTCTCGCGGGCCTGTTCTTCGGGCAGGTCCTCGCTCTCGACGAAATCGCTGAAGGCCTTGAGCAATGTGCGTGTCTCGCCGGGCGCGTCGACGCCCTCCTGGCAGCCGATGAAGTCGCGGAAGTACTCGGAGACCTTCTTGCCGTTCTTGCCCTTGATGAAGGAGATGTACTGCCTGGACTGCTTGTTGTTCTGCCACTCGGAAATGTTGATCCGCGCGGCCAGATGCAACTGGCCGAGGTCCAGGTGCCTGGCTGGGGCGACGTCCAGCGATTCGGTGACGGTGACGCCTTCGCTGTGGTGCAGCAGGGCGATGGCCAGGTAATCGGTCATGCCCTGCTGGTAGTGGGCGAACAGTACGTGGCCGCCGGTGGAGAGGTTGGATTCCTCCATCAGCTTCTGCAGGTGCTCCACCGCCTGCCGGCTGAAGGCGGTGAAGTCCCGATTGCCCTCCATGTATTGCGTCAGCCAACCGCTGAAGGGGTAGGCACCCGACTCCTCGTGAAAGAAGCCCCAGGCCTTGCCCTGCTTGGCGTTGTAGCTCTCGTTGAGGTCGGCCAGCAGGTTTTCCATGGCCTGCGACTCGCCCAGCTCCGAAGCGCGGGCGTGGAGCACGGCGGGCGTGCCGTCGGGTTTCTTCTCGATCAGGTGGACGATGCAATGGCGGATGGGCATGGCGATCTCACGGCTGGAATGCAACAGGTGGGGCAGTTTACCCGAGAGCCGGCGTTGCGTGGCTTGCGTCCCGAAGAAGCCGGTCGTATCCGGGACGAAAAGCGCGGGTTCTATAAGCGTCCCCTGTGCATACCGATTCGCAGCTCAGGATAGGGGTGCCGAAAGGAAGCGTAATCCGAGTAAACTGGTCGCCTTTTCCCGCAGGAATGATTCCATGACTTCTGCTTGGCGCAATTGCGTCTGGATGCTCTTCGGTGGCTCGCTGATCCTCGCCATTTCCCTGGGCGTCCGCCATGGTTTCGGCCTGTTCCTGCCGCCGATGAGCGCCGAGTTCGGCTGGGGGCGCGAGGTGTTCGCCTTCGCCATCGCCGTGCAGAACCTCATCTGGGGACTGGTGCAGCCGGTGACCGGGGCTCTGGCCGATCGCTTCGGTGTGGCGCGTGCGGTGCTGATCGGCGGGATTCTCTACGCCATCGGACTGGCGTTGATGGCGGTTTCCGACTCGCCGCTGACGCTGACCCTGAGCGCCGGCCTGCTGATCGGGCTGGGGCTTTCCGGTACGTCCTTCTCGGTGATCCTCGGCGCGGTCGGCCGCGCGGTGCCTGCGCAGAAACGCAGCATGGCCATGGGCATCGCCAGCGCGGCGGGCTCTTTCGGCCAGTTCATCATGCTGCCGGGCAGCCTGGGCCTGATCGAATGGCTGGGCTGGTCCTCGGCGCTGCTGGCGCTGGGTTTGCTGGTCGCGCTGATCGTGCCGCTCGCCGGGATGATGCGCAGCCCCGCGCAGACCCCGGCCGCGCCCGGTGCGCAGCAGTCGCTCGGCGAGGCGCTGCGTGAGGCGGCCGGGCATTCCGGCTTCCGCCTGCTGGCGCTGGGCTTCTTCGTCTGTGGCTTTCAGGTGGTATTCATCGGTTTGCACCTGCCGGCCTATCTGGTCGATCAGCATCTGCCGGCACAGGTCGGCACCACGGTGCTGGCGCTGGTCGGACTGTTCAACGTGGTGGGCACCTACACCGCCGGTTGGCTGGGCAGTTGCTATTCCAAGCCGAAGCTGCTGGCCGGGCTCTACCTGATCCGTGCGGTGGTGATCGCCGCCTTCCTGCTGGCGCCGCTGAGCGTCTGGAGCGCCTACGCCTTCGGCATCGCCATGGGCCTGCTGTGGCTGTCCACGGTGCCGCTGACCAATGGCACCGTGGCGACGATGTTCGGCGTACGCAATCTGTCCATGCTCGGCGGCATCGCTTTCCTCTTCCACCAGCTCGGTTCGTTCTTCGGCGGCTGGCTGGGCGGCTGGCTGTACGACCGCACCGGCAGCTACGACCTGGTCTGGCAGATCGCGATCGCCCTCAGCCTGATGGCTGCGGCGCTCAACTGGCCGATCCGCGAGCAGCCGGTCGAACGGCTGCGCACGGCGGCGCAGGCCGGTTGATGCGCCGGTTCTGGCTCGGCGGCATGGCCGTGGCCGTGCTCGGCCTGCTGGCGGCGTTCGCCTGGTGGGGCTGGCAGCGCGGCGGGCTGGCGCTACTGCAATTGGGGCTTGGCACCTGCTGAAGCGTTCGGCTGCCGCGGCGCGGCCACGGCGCGACCGATTTGACCAGGGCCAGCAGCTCGGCGCTCATCGGCGGCGGCAGGATATGGCGGGCGACACAGGAGGTGATGCGCCATGGTCGCCAAGTCGGGCGGCCCGTTGCGCTCGTAGCCCGGGCCTCGGCGCGATGATCCGGTTCCGTGTGGCTGACGGGCGGCCAGCATAACCGGCAGGATTTCGGATGGGCAGGCGGGCCACGGCGAGTGGCCGAGATTGCGAAAGCAGGGAATCAAATCGCGAATTCCCGCTCAAAGAGCGAAACGGCGTCGCGGACGTCAAGGATAAATCGCCGTTTGTTAACGACAGCAATCGGGCGCTATGCGTGCACGTTGACAGCAGACAACCGTCATCGGCGAAAACCGTGGCACGGTTGTCGCATAACCGTCATCAACACTTGGTAAATACCTGCCCGCACGCAGTCAACGGAGCAAGAAGCAATGTCCACACTCACCGAACTCGCCCAGCACATCGCCAAGCTCTACCCCCTGCAGGACAAGCGAGTCGGCAAGCGCTACCGCGTGGTTGGCGAACTGGCCGGGATGACCGAGCTGGAGGAAATCAACGGCGAACCGCGCTATATCCGGACGCTGGCCTTGAAGGACAAGCAGGTCTGGGACCTCGCCGTTTGAGCTCATGCTGATCCGCGATACGCATCTGGCGGATCTGCCCGCCATCGGCGCGTTGCTCGCGCAGTTGGGCTATGCCGGCACCGAAGCCTTCCTCGCCGAGCGGCTGGCGCGGCAACTGAACCATCCGGACGCCGTGGTGCTGGTGGCCGAGCAGGATGGCCGCGTGCTGGGGCTGATCTCGCTGCACTTCATCGCGCAACTGGCCCTGGCCGGCGACTTCTGCCGCATCAGCTACCTGTGCGTCGACGCCGCCGCGCGTGCCGGCGGGATCGGCGCGGCGTTGGTAGCGGCGGCGCAGCAGCTTGCCGAGCAGCGCGGCTGCGATCGCATGGAGCTGCACTGCGACAGCCGCCGGGTTGCCGCCCATGCGTTCTATGCGCGCCTCGGCTATGAGGATGCACCGAAGTATTTGCGCAAGTCGCTGCGCTGATTAGCATGCCCGTTCGCCCCAGCGCTGCGCCCGCCAGCCGGCCTGTTCGGCCTCGGACAGAAAGGTCCAGGCGACAAAGCGGCTGCGCTTCTGTCCCTGGGCCATCTCCACCACGCGAATCCGCCGCGCGCCGAGGCGCTGCAGCCGCTTGTGCAGCGGCGCGACATTGGCGCCCTTGGAAACCAGCGTGCTGTAGCAGTAAGCCTGCGCTGTGAAGGCCGCGCTCTGCTCGGCCAGGCGCGCGATGAAGGCTGCCTCGCCACCTTCGCACCAGAGCTCGGCGGCTTGCCCGCCGAAATTCAGCGCCGGCAATTTTCGCGTGGGATCGAGCTTGCCGAGGTTGCGCCACTTGCGCTGGCTGCCGCTGCTGGCCTCGGCCTGGGAGGCATGGAAGGGCGGGTTGCAAAGGGTGACGTCGAAACGATCCTCGGGCAGCACCAGGCCTGCGAATATCTGCCGCGGCGCCGCCTGCAGCCGCAGTTCGACGGCCTTGTCGAGCCCGTTCGCCGCGACCAGGGTGCGTGCCGAGGCCAGCGCCGTGGCGTCGATGTCCGAGCCGGTGAAGCGCCAGCCATATTCGCGCTGGCCGATCAGCGGGTAGATGCAGTTGGCGCCGGTGCCGACATCCAGTGCGCGAACATGGGCACCCCGCGGAATCGCGCCGCCGTTGTCCTCGGCGAGCAGGTCGGCCAGGCCATGCAGATAGTCGGCGCGGCCGGGCACCGGCGGGCACAGGTAGCCCGGCGGGATGTCCCAGTGCTCGATGCCGTAGAACTGCCTGAGCAGCGCGCGATTGAACACCTTGACCGCGTCCGGGTTGGCGAAGTCGATGCTCTGCTTGCCGTACGGGTTGACGATGACGAAATCGGCCAGCTCCGGGCTGGCGGCGATCAGCGCCGGGAAGTCGTAGCGGCCGGTGTGGCGGTTGCGCGGGTGCAGTACGGCTTTGGCCGTTTCGCCGCCGGCGTGGCGGGGCGGCTTGTTCGGGGCTTTGCTCGGCATGGGAACGCGGGACGGTGATGGATCAGGCGCGCATTGTCCCATAAGCAGAGCGTATTGGTTTCATTGCCCGACCCTGCAGGAGCCAGGGGGCTGGCACCTACGGAGAGCGGTGGCGCGGCACCGCCAGCATCCACAACAATCCCCAGAGAAACGCCCCGGCACCCAGCCAGAACGCGCTGTGCAGGCTGCCGCCCATGTTCATCCAGACGCTGGTCAGCCAGGGGGCGGCGAGCTGGGTCAGGCTATAGAGGGCGATCAGCGCCGCCGACAGGCGCGGACCCTGGTGCGGATGCAGCGTACGCGCCAGACGCTGGGTCAGCAGTACCGTGCCGAGGAAGGTGCCGCCGACCAGTACCGCGCAGAGCAGGATGCCGCTGGCGCCGGGCAGCAGCAGCGCGGCCAGCACGCCGACCAGTTGGACCAGATAGCTCAGGCGCAGGGCGATGTCGTCACCCATGCGCACGCCGAGCCGGTTCCACAGCCAGGGCGAGGGCAGCGTCGCCAGCGCCACCACCAGCCAGCTGCCGCCGACCAGGAAATCGCCGGGCTCGGCCTGCAGGCGTGCGATCATCGGCAGGAAGGTCATCGGCAGGATGTAGCCCATGCCGGCACCGGCATAGGAGAGAAACAGCGGGGTACTGGCACGATCGAGCAACCTGCCGCTGGGCGGTGTCGTCGATGCCCGGGCCGACTCGTCGGGCGGCATGTCCAGTCGCGACAGCTGACGCCAGCCCCACCAGGCCAGCGGTATCGACAGCAGCGCCGCCGGCCACCAGCGCTCGGCGCCCTGCAGCATGCCGTCGCTCAGGCTCACCAGCAGGCTGGAGAGGATCAGCCCCACGCATACGCCGAGATAGACCAGGCCGCTGGACGAGATGCGCTGATGCCGCGCCAGCCATTCGAGGGTCAGCGACGGTGCCTGGACGAATACCAGGCCATTGCTGATGCCGTTGAGCAGGCGCAGTGCGGCGAGGGCATCGGCGGATTCGGCCTGGGTCTGCAACAGGCTGCTCAGCACATGCAGCGCCAGCGCCCAGGGCAGGCTGCGGCGGATCTGCGCCACGCGGTGCCAGCGCAGCGCGAGCAGCGCGCCGAGCAGATAGCCGAGGTAATTCCAGCTGGCGATGCTGGCGCCCTGTTGCACGCTGAGCAGGCCGTCCTCGACCAGCCACGGCAGCAGCGGGGTATAGACGAAGCGGCCGAGGCCGTGGACGACCAGCAGCAGGATGGCGCCGGCCAGCAGGACCGGAAACAGGGCGGGACGGTGGGGCATCATGAAGGCTTTTCGGAATGAGGGCCCGAGCTTAGCCGCTGGCGGCATCGGCGACCATGCCGCTTTAGTCGCCGTTGCCGAGCGCAGTGAGGCCCCAAAAGAGTGTGCATCGACGATATGCACAGCCGCAGCCAAGTCCCAACCGGCGGCCCGGTCCTGACCTGGGGTGAACACTGTACCCGCCGCATGCGCCGAGACCCGGCGGTGCGCGTAGCGCACGCAAAGGCCATGCCCCCGTTACGTGTTGCAGGGGCTTGGTGACCTGGCAGCCCGATGTTCGGGTGATCGGACACACGCCGGTAGGTTGGCGCTGCGCGCAGCGAAGCCCAACGGCTGGAATCGACAAACGTTCGGCGAGGCGGCGCTAGAGCGGAAACAGCAGCGGCACCAGCACTACCGAAACCAGCATCACCAGCAGCGTGAAGGGCACGCCGATACGCACGAAGTCGGCGAACCGGTAATGGCCCGGACCGAGCACCAGCGTATTCACCGGTGAGGAAATCGGCGTCATGAAGGCGGCCGAAGCGGCGAGGGCGACGATCATCGCGAACGGGTAGGGCGAGGCGCCCAGCTGTTCGGCCACCGACAGCGCCACCGGCGCCATCAGCACCGCGGTGGCGGTATTGGAGATGAACAGGCCGATCAGCGCGGTGAGCAGGAACAGACAGCCCAGCAGCGCACGGGGGCCGGCATCGCCGAACAGCTCGATCAGCCCGCCGGTGGCCAGGGCGATACCGCCGGTTTTCTGCAGCGCCAGCGCGAACGGCAGCATGCCGACGATCAGCACCAGGCTCTGCCAGTGGATGGCCTTGTAGGCGCTGTCCATGTCGATGCAGCGGAACAGCCCCATGACCAGGCAGCCGATCAGCGCGGCCAGCACGTTGGGCACCAGGCCGCTGACCATCAACGCCACCATCATGCCCAGGCCGAGCAGAGCGAAGGGCGCCTGGCTGGCGGCCGGGGCGACATCGTCCACTTCGGCCGGCAGGCTGAGCACCAGGAAGTCGCGGCTCATGCCCTGCAGGCGATGGATGTGCTTCCAGCTGCCGGCGACCAGCAAGGTGTCGGCCGGCTTGAGTTTCTCGTCAACCAGCAGGCCCTGCAGCGCCTCGCGGTTGCGCCGCAGGCCGACCACGTTGAGCTTGTGCCGGCTGCGAAAGCCCAGCGCCTGGATGGTCTTGCCCGGCAGGCTCGAATCGGGCGGCAGGGCGACCTCTGCCAGGCCCAGTTCGCGGGCGTGGTCGACATAGTAGGAACTGGCCAGGTGCAAGGGTTCCAGGCCGAGTTCGTCGTAGGCGCCGAGCAGGCCGATCGCCGGGCTGGCCAGGTCCACCAGCAGCACGTCGCCGACGAACAGCTCGGTATTGCCGGTGGCGATCAGCAGCAGGTTGCGGAAGCGATGCTGGCGTTCGACGGCGATCACGTTGATGCCGTACTGCGTGCGCAGTTGCAGTTCGTCCAGCGCCTGGTTGGCCAGGACCGAGCCCGGCCGCACGCGCAGGCGCCGCTCGCGCTCGGACAAGCGATAGTCGCGAGCCAGGTCGGCCAGGGTATGGCGCGGCACCAGCGCCGCGTGGTCATCGGTACCGCCGAGCCAGCGCCGCGCCAGGAGCATGTAGCCGATGCCGAGCAGGAGGATCGCCAGGCCGATCGGGGTGAAGTCGAAAAAGGCGAAACCGTCCAGCCCGGCGCGCCGCAGTTCGCTGGCCACCACCAGATTCGGCGGGGTCGCCACCAGCGTCAGCATGCCGCTGATCAGCCCGGCGAACGCCAGCGGCATCATCAGGCGTCGCGGGGAGACCTTCATCCGCGCGGCGATGCCGAGCACCACCGGGATGAAGATCGCCACCACGCCGGTGGAGCTCATCACCGAGCCGAGCCCCGCGACCGCCAGCATCAGCAATATCAACAGGCGGGTTTCGTTGCTGCCGGCGGTGCGCATCAGCCAATCGCCCAGGCGATAGGCGATGCCGGTGCGCACCAGGCCGTCGCCGATGACGAACAGCGCGGCGATCAGCACGACGCTGGGGTCGCTGAAACCGGCCAGGGCCTCCGGGACGCTGAGCACGCCCGAGAGCGGCAGGGCGACCATGGCCAGCAGCGCGACCACGTCCATGCGCGGCCTGTTGACGATGAACAGGCCGACGCAGACGGCCAGCAGGAATAGAACCAGGAGCAGGTCGCCGTTCATGCGAATTCAGGGATAGGCGAGAATGGATTTGATGCGCGGCAGGTTGCGTTCGATCCAGCCCCTGTCGATGGCGCCCCAGTCGCGGATGGCGTAGTGGCCGGCATTGTGCCGTTCGCCATCGTCCTGCTGGAAGCTGCAGTCGATGTCCAGCTCGGCGAGGGCGGCGAGCGTGTCCTGGGCGGTGCGCCGGGGCATGCCGGTCGCCGCCATCAGCGCCGGGACGCTGGTGGCGGTGCCGCTGTCGATCAGCCAGGCGACATAGAGCCGGCGGTAGAAGCTGGTTTTGGTCTTGCTGGTGGTCATGCCGGGATCCTTGCCAGGTCGTTGAGAGCGCCGCACGGGCTTCGACGACCTGACAGGGCGGCACGAGGCCGATCAGCCCAGGGCGAGCATGCCCATGTAGGTCGCTGCGCCGGCAGTGTAACCGAGGAAGGCCAGCAGGCTGACCCGCTTGACGTACCAGGTGAAGCTGATCTTCTCCATGCCCATGGCGGCCACACCGGCTGCCGAGCCGATGATCAGTGTGCTGCCGCCGGTACCGGCACAGTAGGCGAGCATTTCCCAGAAATTGCCGTCGACGACGAACTGCGACAGCCAGCCGGTTTCGCCTGCGGCTGCTGCGGCGAGTAGCGTTTCGCTGACCAGCGGGTACATCTTCATCGCACCGGCCACCAGCGGCACGTTGTCGACCACGGCCGACAGCAGGCCGATGGCGTAGTTGATCGCGTAGATGTTGCCCAGCGCCTCGCGCAGCCCGCCGGCGACCTGAGTCAGGTGGCCGGCCGTGGCAAGGCTGGAAACCGCCAGCAGGATGCCGAGGAAGAACAGCACGCTGGGCGTGTCCACCTTGCGCAGTACGCCGACCACCGAGAGTGGGTGCTTGTCCTCGGCATTCTTGCCGCGGTGGATGAGCTCGGTGGTTATCCAGAGCACACCGAGGCCGAAGAGGATGCCCATGTACGGCGGCAGGTGGGTGACGGTCTTGAATACCGGGACGAAGAGCAGCGAACCGAGGCCGAGAGCCAGCACCAGATTGCGTTCGAACGCGGTGGTAACCGGCGGCTGCTTTTCCGCCAGGTGCGCTCGGGCCCGCGGGCGGGGAGCTTCACCGTGCAGGCGGACGCTGAGAATCAGCAGCGGGACCAGCAGGCAGACCAGGCTCGGCAGGAACAGGCCGACGATGATGCCGCTGGCGGTGATCTGCGTGCCGATCCAGAGCATGGTGGTGGTGACGTCACCGATCGGCGACCAGGCGCCGCCGGCGTTGGCGGCGATCACGACGATGCCGACATAGAGCCAGCGTTCGGGACGGCCTCGGATCAGCTTGCGCAGCAGCGAGACCATGACGATGGTGGTGGTGAGGTTGTCCAGCACGGCCGAGAGGAAGAAGGTGATCAGGCCGACGATCCACAGCAGGTGCACGCGCTTGCGGGTCTGGATACGGTCGGTAATGACCTTGAAGCCTTCATGGGAATCGATCAGCTCGACGATGGTCATCGCCCCGAGCAGGAAGAACAGGATCTCCGATATCTCGCCGAGATGGTGGCGCAGCGCCTCGACCACCACCGCCGAGGAATCCGCCGGGCCATGGCTGCCGGGCTCCAGCAGCGGCAGGATCTGGTCCGCGCCCAGCACCAGGACGGTCCAGGTGAGCACCGCGGTGAGGATCGCGGCGGCGGCCTTGTCGATTTTCAGGGGATGTTCGAAGGCTATGCATAGATAGCCTATGACGAACACGACAGCCATGAGTGCATACATCGCGGAGACTCCATCTAGAGAAACCTTGCCGGGCCTGCGGGCGCGATGACGCAGGCCCGGCGGCTGGCGGGCTGCCGAGTACGATTGGCTGTGCGAGGTGAAACAAGTCGGGACCGGGGTGCGGGGCAGTTGCCTGCCGCTGGGAATCGGTTCGCGCACAAGGCGGGGTGCCTACAGGCACTGCGCTTCGCGGCAAGGGCTCATTTCGTATCGTCGCGCTGTTCGCGTTGGCTTCTAACGGCCTGCCAGTTTGTTAATGGGTATTTCACGAGCGGCATAGTGTATCAGTGTCGTCTGCAATAACTTGTCATCAATCAATAGGCGGCGAATCAGTAAAAAGGCCAGCATCGTTGGATGCTGGCCTTTGCCGATTACAGCGTCGCGATACGCTCGCGCTGTTCCAGGAGCCTGGCTCTGGCCTGTTCGGCCTCGGCCAGTTTGGCGCGCTCCTTGTCGATCACCTCGACCGGCGCCTTGTCGACGAAGGCGGCGTTGCCGAGCTTGCCGCCGACGCGCTTGACCTCGCCGTCCAGGCGGCCGATCTCCTTGTCCAGCCGCGCCAGTTCGGCGTCCTTGTCGATCAGGCCGGCCATCGGCACCAGCACCTGCATGTCGCCGACCAGCGCGAGCGCCGACAGCGGGGCCTCTTCGCCGGCAGCCAGGATGCGCACGCTTTCCAGCTTGGCCAGCTTTTTCAGCAGCGGCTCGTTTTCGCCGAGGCGACGCTGGTCGGACGCCGAGACGTTGCCCAGCACCACGTCGATGCGCTTGGCCATGGAGATGTTCATCTCGCCGCGAATCTGGCGGATGCCCAGCATGAACGCCTTGACCCACTCGATGTCGCCCTCGGCGGCCTCGTCGAGACGCTCGGGATCGAGCTCCGGCCAGGGTTGCAGCATCAGCGTCGGGCCGGACTTGCCGGCCAGCGGCGCGACGCGCTGCCAGATTTCCTCGGTGATGAACGGCATGAATGGATGCGCCAGGCGCAACGCGGTCTCCAGCACGCGTACCAGGGTGCGGCGGGTGCCGCGCTGGCGGTCGGCGCTCGCGCTTTCATCCCAGAGTACCGGCTTGACCAGCTCCAGGTACCAGGCGCAGTACTCGTCCCAGATGAATTCGTAGAGGGCCTGGGCGGCCAGGTCGAAGCGGAAGGCTTCCAGCTGGCGGGTCACTTCGGCCTCGGTGCGCTGCAGGGCGGAGATGATCCAGCGGTCCACCGGGGACAGTTCGACCGGAGCGCCGGCCGCCGGCTCGTCGGCGGTGCCGGTGTCCTTGCCTTCGGTGTTCTCGAAGACGAAGTTGGCGGCGTTCCAGATCTTGTTGCAGAAGTTGCGGTAACCCTCGACGCGGCCCATGTCGAACTTGATGTCGCGGCCGGTGGAGGCCAGCGAACAGAAGGTGAAGCGCAGCGCGTCGGTGCCGTAGCTGGCGATGCCTTCGGAGAATTCGGCGCGGGTCTGCTTGGCGATCTTCTCCGCTAGCTTGGGCTGCATCATGCCGCTGGTGCGCTTGGTCAGCAGTTCGTCCAGGGTAATGCCGTCGACGATGTCCAGCGGGTCGAGCACGTTGCCCTTGGATTTGGACATCTTCTGGCCCTGGCCGTCGCGCACCAGGCCGTGGACGTAGACGGTCCTGAACGGAATCTGGCCGGTCAGGTGGGTCGACAGCATGATCATCCGGGCGACCCAGAAGAAGATGATGTCGAAGCCGGTGACCAGCACGTCGGTGGGGTGGAAGGTCTTGAGGAAGTCGGTCTGCTGCGGCCAGCCCAGCGTAGAGAAGGTCCACAGGCCGGAGCTGAACCAGGTGTCCAGCACGTCCTCGTCCTGGCGCAGCGACTCGTCGTTGCGGATGCCGTGCTTCTTGCGCACTTCGCTCTCGTCGCGGCCGACGTAGACGTTGCCGGCCTCGTCGTACCAGGCCGGGATGCGGTGGCCCCACCAGAGCTGACGGCTGATGCACCAGTCCTGGATGTCACGCATCCAGCTGAAGTACATGTTCTCGTACTGCTTGGGCACGAACTGGATCTCGCCGCTTTCCACCGCGGCGATGGCCTTCTCGGCCAGCGGCTTGGTGGAGACGTACCACTGGTCGGTCAGCCAGGGTTCGATGACGGTGCCGGAGCGGTCGCCGCGCGGTACTTTCAGCGCGTGGTCATCGATCTTCTCCAGCAGGCTCATGGCCTCGAACTCGGCGACGATGGCCTTGCGCGCGTCGAAGCGGTCCATGTGCGCGTAGCCGTCCGGCAGGCTGGCGTCGACCTTGTCGTTCAGCGTGCCGTCGATGTTGAACACCTGGGCGCGCGCCAGCACGCAGGCGTTCTGGTCGAAGATGTTGATCAGCGGCAGGTTGTGGCGCTTGCCGACTTCGTAGTCGTTGAAGTCGTGGGCCGGGGTGATCTTCACGCAGCCGGTGCCGAACTCGCGGTCGACATAGTCGTCGGCGACGATCGGGATCAGGCGATTGACCAGCGGCAGCATGACGTGGCGGCCGATCAGGTCCTTGTAGCGCTCGTCCTCGGGATGCACGGCGATGGCAGCGTCACCGAGCATGGTTTCCGGGCGGGTGGTGGCGACCACCAGGTAATTCCTGCCGTCGGCGGTGCGCGCATCATCGGCCAGTGGATAGCGCAGGTGCCAGAGGTGGCCCTTCTCGTCGTGGTTCTCCACTTCCAGGTCGGAAATGGCGGTGTGCAGCTTGGTGTCCCAGTTGACCAGGCGCTTGCCGCGATAGATCAGCCCGTCCTCGTGCAGGCGTACGAAAGCTTCCTTGACCGCCTCGGAGAGGTCAGGGTCCATGGTGAAGCGTTCGCGCGACCAGTCCACCGAGGAGCCCAGGCGGCGGATCTGCCGGGTGATGTTGCCGCCGGACTGCCCCTTCCACTCCCAGACCTTTTCCAGGAATTTCTCGCGGCCGAGGTCATGACGGCTCACGCCCTGGGCGGCCAGTTGGCGCTCGACCACCATCTGCGTGGCGATGCCCGCATGGTCGGTGCCCGGCTGCCAGAGGGTATTGCGGCCCTGCATGCGGCGCCAGCGGATCAGTGCATCCATGATCGCGTTGTTGAAGCCATGGCCCATGTGCAGGCTGCCGGTGACGTTCGGCGGCGGGATCATGATGGTGTAGGGCACGCCTGCGCCCTGGGGTGCGAAGTAATTGTTCGATTCCCAGGTCTGGTACCAGGAAGTCTCGATGGCGTGCGGCTGGTAGGTCTTGTCCATGCGGCGGGACCCTTAGAACGGCTGGTCGGAAAAACGGGCAAGTATAAAGGCAAACGGTCGTCACGTTTTTACGGCGGTGCATTTTTACTGCCGATGTGCCTGCCGGGCGATCCGCCCGCGTGCCTGTTGCGCGAGTCAGGACCTGGGCGCGCGGATCAGCCTGTCGAGCCGGCTTTCCAGGCGACGCTTGAGTTCGGCCTCGATCTGCGGCACGAAATCGTCGATCACCTCCTGCAGGATCAGGTTGGCCGCGGTGCGCAGTTCGTGGTCGATGTGTCGTTCGGCGAGCGAGCGAAAGGCGCTGCGTACGCTGGGCTCGCGTGATTCGTTCGCGACCGCGGTGCCCGTTGGCGCGGCAGGCGCAGGCTCGATGATGTCGGACAGCAGCGGAATGGTGTCGGGGTCCAGCGCTTCGCCTGCTGCGGACGTGTCCTGGAAATCGTCACCGAGCAGGGCGCGGATGGACTCCAGGTCGCTGAGCAGCTCGGCGGGTTTGTTCGGGGTTTTCGGTGCCATCTGAATGCTTCCGGGGCTTGGGCGGCTAGAGTTCGACCCGTTTAGGATCATAGCCTTGCCGTCGGTACAGGCGGAAATTGTCCCGGCAGACGGTCAGCAGTTGCGGTTCCTGGTTGACGATTTCGATGACCCGGCTGAACTGGTCGATATGGGACGAGAGCGTCGGCGCGAGGTTGACCAGCAGCCCCTGCGTGGCCTGCGGCGGCTGTTCCACGCCGATGACCACCGGTGCCTGCGGATCGTCGGCGTGCAGTTCGTGGGGGATGAAGCGCTCGGCGCGAAAGCTCCAGAGCAACTCGTCGAGCTGGCTGGCTTGCGCGTCGTCGCTGCAGCGGATGAAGACCCGCATGCCGTGCTGCCAGCCCTTGGCCGCGAGCTGGCAGGCCGCCCGCAGGCGGCCGAGCGGATTGGCGTCCGGCAGTACATAGAACTCGATGCGCGTCATGGACGTGCTCCGTCATGGCCGGGCAGACAAAGGCTGCGCCGGCCATGGCGTTCATGCACGACGGTTGCGCGCATCTCAGTTGGCTCGGTCCAACAGGTACTGGGTCAGCAGGGGCACGGGACGGCCGGTGGCGCCTTTCTCCTTGCCGCCGCTGATCCAGGCGGTGCCGGCGATATCCAGGTGCGCCCAGGGATATTTCTTGGTGAAGCGCGAGAGGAAACAGGCGGCGGTGATGGTACCGGCCTTGGGGCCGCCGATGTTGGCGATGTCGGCGAAGGGGCTGTCCAACTGTTCCTGGTACTCGTCGAACAGCGGCAGTTGCCAGGCGCGGTCGGCGGCATTCTCGCCGGCGCTCAGCAGTTGTTGCGCCAGCTCCTCGTCGTTGCCGAGCAGCCCGGAGGTGTTGCTGCCCAGGGCGACGATACAGGCGCCGGTCAGGGTGGCAACGTCGATCACCGCGCGGGGCTCGAAGCGCTCGGCGTAGGTCAGCGCATCGCACAGCACCAGGCGGCCTTCGGCGTCGGTGTTGAGGATTTCCACGGTCTGCCCGCTCATGGTGGTGACGATGTCGCCCGGGCGGGTCGCGCCGCCGCTGGGCATGTTCTCGGCGCAGGCCAGCAGGCACACCAGGTTGATCGGCAGCTGCAGTTCGAGCACGGCCTTGAGGGTGCCGAGCACGCTCGCGGCGCCGCACATGTCGTACTTCATCTCGTCCATGCCGAGGCCCGGCTTGAGGCTGATGCCGCCGGTGTCGAAGGTGATGCCCTTGCCGACCAGGGCGTAGGGCTTGTCGCCCTTCTTGCCGCCGTTGTATTGCAGGGCGACGATGCAGCCCGGCTGATCGCTGCCCTGGGAAACGGCGAGGAACGCGCCGGCGCCCAGCTCGCGCAGCTTCTTCTCGTCGAGCACCTCGACCTTGAGGCCCTTGTAGGCCTTGCTCATCTGCTTCGCCTGATCGGCGATGTAGGTCGGGTGGCAGACGTTCGGCGGCAGATTGCCGAGGTCGCGGGTGAAGGCCATGCCGACGGCGATCGCCGAGGCCTCGCGGGTCGCACGCGCGATCGCGGCTTGCTCGGATTTGTCGCACAGCAGGATGATCTTCTGCAGCGCGCGCGGGTCGGCCTTCTTGCTCTTGAAGCGATCGAACACGTATTGGCCGTCGGCTAGAATTTCCACCAGCAGGCGGGTGCGGGCATAGCTGTCGCGGCCCTTGACCTGCACATCCTGCAGGGCGAACGCGGCGTCGCCGCCGCCGAGGTTCTTGATCGCAGTCAGCGCGGCATTGACCACCTTGCGCCATTGGCGGGCGTCGAGCTCATCCGCCTTGCCGGTGCCGACCAGCAAAATGCGCTCGGCCTTGAGATTCGGCAGGCCGTGCAGCAGCAGGGTCTGGCCCGGCTTGCCCTGGATGTCACCGCGCTTGAGCGCCGCGCCGAGCGCCCCACCGCTGGCACTGTCGACGCTCTGGGCGACGCTGCCAAGGACGCAGTCCTCGCCCAGCGGCAGAATCAGGGTGGCGGTCTTCTGTGTGGAGGCTTTGGCGCTTTTGACAACGAATTCCATGACGTGGTGTCCCCAAGACAAAGAGTCGGGTTTGCAGGATAATGCCGGGCTTATTTTTCCGGTGGTTCGCCTGTTCGGTCGTTGCTGACGACTGCGCTAGGCTGGAAACGTTGCGATCGACTGCGCTTGTCAGTGATCGCGGCGACGCGGCCATCCGCGTCCAGCCGGTTCGCTATTACCTATTTCCAACGGTCTGCTGCGGCGGGCCGGCAACTGGCGGCTAGTTTGAGCGTTGCCGCCAGAGCCTGACAACCCTGGAGTGTCTGGTTTGATCGTCTTTCGTTACCTGTCCCGAGAGCTGCTGGTCACCATGAGCGCGGTCAGTGCCGTGCTGCTGGTGATCATCATGAGCGGCCGTTTCATCAAGTATCTGGCCCAAGCCGCCCAGGGGGTGCTCGATCCGAGCGTGTTGCTGCTGATCATGGGCTTTCGTCTGCCCGGCTTCCTGCAGCTGATCCTGCCGCTCGGCCTGTTCCTCGGCATCCTGCTGGCCTATGGGCGGCTCTATCTGGAAAGCGAGATGACCGTGCTCTCCGCCACGGGCATGAGCCAGCGCCGCCTGCTGGCCTACAGTCTGGCGCCAGCGGCGCTGGTGGCCGCATTGGTCGGCTGGCTGAGCCTTGGCCTGGCGCCGCAGGGCATCGCCGAAGTGGACCGCATCCTCAACCAGCAGGATTCGCTGACCGAGTTCGACACCCTGGTGCCGGGGCGCTTCCAGACCCTGCGCGGCGGTTCGCGCGTGACCTACACCCGCGAGCTGTCGGCGGATCGCAGCGAACTGGCCGGCGTGTTCATTTCCGAGACCAACGTGTCGCGGCAGACCGGCAAGGAGGGCAGTCTTTCGGTGCTGGTCGCCGAGAGCGGCCGCCAGGAAATCCAACCCGACGGCAGCCGTTACCTGATCCTGGAGAACGGCTACCGCTACGACGGCAACCCCGGGCAGGCGGACTACCGGGCGATCCAGTACGACACCTACGGCGTGCTGTTGCCCAAGCCGGAAGTGAGCATGGAGCTGAGCGAGCGCGAGGCGCTGCCGACCCGCGAATTGCTCGGCAGCCAGAACGTTCGCCACCAGACCGAGCTGCAATGGCGGCTCTCTTTGCCGCTGCTGGTGTTCGTCGTCACCGTGCTCGCCGTACCGCTGGCCAAGGTGAATCCGCGCCAGGGCCGCTTTCTCAAGCTGCTGCCGGCGATCCTGCTGTACATGACCTACCTCGCCCTGTTGATCGCGGCCCGTGGCGCGCTGGACAAGGGGCGCATCCCGATGGCGCTGGGGCTGTGGTGGGTGCACGGGGTGTTCCTGGCGATCGGCCTGCTGCTGCTGTACTGGGAACCCATCAGGCTGCGAATGAACAAGCGGCGCGCGCAGCTGGAGGTGGCTCGTGGTTAAGCTCGATCGCTACATCGGTATCCATGTCTTTCTCGCCATCCTCAGTGTGCTGGGGATCATCGTCGGGCTGGCGCTGCTGTTCGCCTTCATCGACGAGCTGGGCGATGTCGAGGGTAGCTACAGCCTGTTCGATGCGCTGCAGTACGTCCTGCTGACCTCGCCGCGGCGGCTCTACGAGATGCTGCCAATGGCGGCCCTGATCGGCTGCCTGATCGGCCTCGGCACGCTGGCCAGCAGTAGCGAACTGACCATCATGCGCGCGGCCGGGGTCTCCCTGGGTCGCATCGTCCTGGCGGTGATGAAGCCGATGCTGGTGCTGCTGGTGGCGGGCATTCTGATCGGTGAATACGTCGCGCCCTGGAGCGAGGACATCGCCCAGGCCCAGCGTTCGCTGGCGCAGGGTGCCGGTGAGGCGCAGAGCAGCAAGCGCGGCCTGTGGCATCGGCAGGAAAACGAATTCGTGCACGTCAATGCGGTGCAGCCGGGGGGCGTGCTGGTGGGAGTGACGCGTTACCGCTTCGACGAGGAGCGGCGATTGCTGTCGTCGAGCTTCGCCCGGCGCGCGAGTTATCAGGGCGACCACTGGCAGCTGCAAACCGTATCGACCACGCATTTTCGCGGCGATCACACCGAGGTGTTGCAGGCGCCCGAGGAGCGTTGGGACGTGCAGCTGACGCCGCAGCTGCTCGGCACGGTGGTGATGGAGCCGGAGGCGTTGTCCATCACCGGCCTGTGGCGCTACATCCACTACCTGGGCGAGCAGGGCTTGAACAACGGGCGCTACTGGCTCGCCTTCTGGACCAAGGTCCTGCAGCCGGCGGTCACCGTTGCGCTGGTGCTGCTGGCGATCTCGTTCATCTTCGGGCCGCTGCGTTCGGTCACGCTCGGGCAGCGGATCTTCACCGGCGTGGTGGTCGGTTTCGTCTTCCGCATCATCCAGGACCTGCTCGGGCCGGCGAGCCAGGTATTCGGCTTCTCGCCGCTGCTCGCCGTGGTGCTGCCGGCAGGCGTCTGTGCGCTGATCGGCGTCTGGCTGCTGCGGCGGGCGGGGTAAGAGCAGCGGCAAGCTTCAAGCTGCAAGCGGCAAGAAAGGCCCGCCGGGAGCGCATCCCCGCTTGCAGCTTGCAGCTATTTCTTATGGATATTCTTCGGCAACTGCACGGCCTGGCTCTCGGAATAGATGTCGTGCCAGGTCCGCTTACGCTTGTCCCAGAGCATCCACCAGTAGCCCAGTCCCAGGCACAGCCAGGAGAGCAGGGCGATCAGAAAGCGCAGCAGTGCCTGCCAGAGATCGATGGCGCTGCCGTCGGCGTTCTGGATGCGAATGCCCCAGACCTGCATGCCCAGCGTCTGGCCGTTATGGGTCCAGAACTTGGCGAAGAAGCCGAACAGGCTGAACAGCAGCAGCGTCGAGAGCACGGGATCGATATCCAGCCCGCCAGCGTCGGCGAGGGCCTTCAATTGTTCGCTGCCGTATAGCAGGCGCAGCAGAACCTGCTGATAGAACAGTGTCACCACCATCATCAGGGCGATGCACAGCAGGCTGTCGTAGAAGAGGGCGGCAAGTCGGCGCGCCAGGCCGGCGGCGGGAAATTGGCCCTGCGGGCTCAGCTGGTGTTTGCGCATTGCATGTCTCGATGAATGGGGGGTGGGGCATTTTAGGGTCTGTTGCCATTTCGTTCACGGCCCGAAGGGTTGCGCGGCAAATGGCGCCATGCGGCGTTGCGGGACTTGGCAAGGGAGCGACCATTACCGGCGTCCCGCGCCTGCGGAACGCCGCCCGACCTGGCGCCATTTGGCGCAGTAACGCGGCTCGCGACGAAGTGGCAGCAGCCCCTAGGGAATCGCGTGCATAAAAAAGCCCCTGATGTCGCCATCAGGGGCTTTTCGGAGCGGAGGCTCAGCCCAGGATCTGAACCTGGTCGGCCTGCATGCCCTTTTGACCTTGCACGGCGACGAAGCTGACCTTCTGGCCTTCTTTCAGGCTCTTGAAGCCGTTGCCTTCGATCGCGCGGAAGTGCACGAACAGATCCGGACCGCTCTCGGGAGTGATGAAACCAAAACCTTTCTCGTCGTTAAACCACTTGACGGTACCGTTCTGACGATTCGACATGTCTTTGTATCCTTGAAACTCAAAAGTAGAATTGCCCCTGCAATGGCAGGAAGCTGGAACTGGTTGCAAAGAGTAAGAGAGTCGAGCGGAGTAGCGGATCTGAAGATCTACTGCACCAGGTCACGATTCAACAGCGACCCATGCAAACACAGTGGGCACACTCTACGATAACTCACCGGGCAATGCCAACCCCTCGGAGCCATAGAATTTGCCCTGTTCAGGCGCGCCATTCGGCGCTTTTGAGGTGACCGCGCCCCGCCGATTCTGCGGGCGATGTCACGGGCCGGCTGCGCCGATATCGGTGCGACAGCCTGCGAATACATGGTGATGCCAGATCGTTTTGCCGGTGAAGCGTCGAGTCCGCGCCTTGGCGAGGATTCGGGTAAGCCTGGTGCCAGGTGCAGCCTCGCTATGGCGTGCCGGCTTCGTGCGCAACTCGATTGCCTCGTTGCTGAAGCGCGCAGCGCGCTGCGTTGTAGCGATTCACTGATGGTGCCTCGAGAGAGACTCGAACTCTCACGTTGTTACCAACGGCGGATTTTGAATCCGCTGCGTCTACCGATTCCGCCATCGAGGCACAGTGGCGGCGCAGTATAGGGATGCGCGGCTGGGCGGTCAATCGTTTGGCGTGGTCAGCCCGACGTCTTTCGGATAAGCTTTGCGCCCTTTCCGCTCCCCTGAATGGCTCGCATGCAAGTCGCCGATTTTTCCTTCCAGTTGCCGGATTCCCTGATTGCCCGACATCCGCTGGCCGAGCGCCGGGCCAGCCGTCTGCTGGTGCTCGAGGGCGAATCCGGCAAGCTGGTGCATCGGTGTTTCGCCGACCTGCTCGAGCACGTGCGACCCGGCGACCTGATGGTGTTCAACGATACCCGGGTGATCCCCGCGCGACTGTTCGGCCAGAAGGCTACTGGCGGCAAGCTGGAGATTCTCGTCGAGCGGGTGCTGGACAACCATCGGGTGCTGGCCCATGTGCGCTCGAGCAAGTCGCCCAAGGCGGGAACCAGGATTCTGCTCGAGGGTGGGGGCGAAGCCGAGATGCTCGCCCGCCACGACGCGCTCTTCGAGTTGAGCTTCGCCGACGAGGTGTTGCCGTTGCTCGAACGCATCGGGCACATGCCACTGCCTCCTTATATAGACAGGCCGGACGAAGCGGCCGACCGCGAACGCTACCAGACGGTCTATGCGCAGCGCGCCGGGGCCGTGGCCGCGCCTACCGCCGGCCTGCATTTCGACGACGCGCTGCTGGCGGCGCTGCGCGACAAGGGCGTCGAGAGCGCCTACGTCACGTTGCATGTCGGTGCCGGCACGTTCCAGCCGGTGCGTGTGCAAAGCATCGAAGAACACCACATGCACCGTGAATGGCTCGAGGTCAGTCAGGCGGTGGTCGACGCGGTCGCGGCCTGTCGCGCCCGTGGCGGCCGGGTGATCGCGGTGGGTACGACCAGTGTGCGCTCGCTGGAAACGGCTGCACGCGATGGCGAACTCAAGCCGTTCAGCGGCGACACCGACATCTTCATCTACCCGGGCAAGCCCTTCCATGTGGTGGATGCCCTGGTGACCAACTTCCATCTGCCCGAGTCGACCCTGCTGATGCTGGTCGCCGCCTTCGCCGGTTACCCCGAGACGATGGCGGCCTACGCTGAGGCCGTGGCGCAGGGCTATCGCTTCTTCAGTTACGGTGATGCCATGTTCATCACGCGCAATCCCGCTCCGCGCGGCCCCGAGGAAATCAAATGAGTCGCACCTGCCACATGTCGTTCGAGCTGCTTGCCACCGATGGCAAGGCGCGCCGGGGACGTCTGACCTTCCCGCGTGGAACCGTGGAGACCCCGGCCTTCATGCCGGTGGGCACCTACGGCACCGTCAAGGGCATGTTGCCGCGCGACGTCGAGGCCATCGGCGCGCAGATCATCCTCGGCAACACCTTCCACCTCTGGTTGCGGCCGGGGACCGAGGTGATCAGGCGGCACGGCGATCTGCACGATTTCATGCAGTGGCAGGGGCCGATCCTCACCGACTCGGGCGGTTTCCAGGTGTTCAGCCTGGGCGCGATGCGCAAGATCAAGGAGGAGGGCGTTTACTTCGCGTCCCCGGTGGATGGCGCCAAGGTGTTCATGGGGCCGGAGGAGTCGATGCAGGTCCAGCGCGAGCTGGGCTCGGACATCGTGATGATCTTCGACGAGTGCACGCCCTATCCGGCCGACGAGGACGTGGCGCGGCGCTCCATGGAATTGTCGTTGCGCTGGGCCAAGCGTTCGAAAGTGGCCCATGGGGACAGTCCGGCGGCGCTGTTCGGCATCGTTCAGGGCGGCATGCATGAATCGCTGCGCATGCGTTCGCTGGAAGGGCTGTGCGAGATCGGTTTCGACGGCCTGGCGATCGGTGGGCTTTCGGTGGGCGAGCCCAAGGAAGAGATGATCCGCGTGCTGGACTTCCTCCCGCCGCGGATGCCGGCCGACAAGCCGCGTTATCTGATGGGGGTGGGCAAGCCGGAAGACCTGGTGGAAGGCGTGCGCCGCGGCGTCGACATGTTCGACTGCGTGATGCCGACGCGCAATGCGCGTAACGGTCATCTTTTCACCGATAGTGGGGTGGTCAAGATCCGCAACGCCGTGCACAGGCACGACGATTCCCCCCTTGATCCGGGCTGCGATTGTTACACCTGCAAACATTTCTCCCGCGCATATCTGCATCACCTGGATAAATGCGGTGAAATGCTGGGTAGCATGTTGAATACCATCCACAACCTGCGGCATTACCAGCGGGTGATGGCTGGTTTACGCGACGCCATTCAACAGGGTACATTGGCGGCCTTTGTCGACGCCTTTTATGCCAAGCGCGGTCTGCCAACGCCGCCGCTTGCGTGACGTGCCAATACAAAACAAACCTTTCTGCAACAGGAGTGCTACATGAGCTTTCTGATTCCCGCCGCCTATGCCCAGGAGGCTGCCGCTGGTCCTGCCGGCACTGGTTTCGAGTGGGTGTTTCTGGTCGGTTTCCTGGTCATCTTCTACCTGATGATCTGGCGCCCCCAGTCCAAGCGTGCCAAGGAGCATAAGAACCTGATCGCCGGCCTGCAGAAGGGCGACGAAGTGGTCACCTCCGGCGGCATCGCCGGCAAGGTCACCAAGGTCGCCGATGATTTCGTGGTGATCGAAGTGTCCGACAACGTTGAACTGAAGTTTCAGAAGGTGGCGATTGCCGCAACGTTGCCCAAGGGCACTCTGAAGGCCATCTGAGCTGACTTCATTCAACACCAAACGACGGGGCGCGCAAGGCGCCCCGCGTCATTAAACGGGCTGCGTCATGCTCAATAGATTCCCTCTCTGGAAATACCTGCTGATACTGGCAGTGCTCGCGATTGCCTTCGTTTATTCGGCGCCCAATCTCTATCCCGACGATCCGGCGATCCAGATCACCGGTGCCAGCGCTGCGCAAGAAGTCGGCCAGGTCGAGCTCGATCGCGTCAGCAAGGCGCTCGAGGATGGCGGTATCGCGGTGAAATCCGCGGCGCCGGACGAACAGGGGCGCGGCGGCCTGGTGCGCCTGGCGCGCCAGGACGATCAATTGCCGGCCCAGGACATCGTCCGGCGCGCCCTCGGCGATGCCTATGTCGTTGCGCTCAACCTGGCGCCGACGACGCCGGACTGGCTGCGCAATCTCGGCGCGAGCCCGATGAAGCTCGGCCTGGATCTTTCCGGCGGCGTGCACTTCCTGCTGGAAGTCGACATGGAAAAAGCCGTCGAAACGCGGCTGAATGTCTACGAAGGCGAGGTGAAGGGCCTGCTGCGCAAGGAGCGTGTGCGTTACCGCAGTCTGCCCAATCTGAAGAATGCCGTGCAGCTGGGCTTCGCCGATGAGGCCTCTCTTGCCGGGGCGCAATCGCTGATCCGCAAGAACTTCAACGATTTCGAGCTGACCACCAGCGAGCGCAATGGTCAGCAGGTGCTGCGCCTGGCGCTGACCGAAGCCAAGCTGGCGGAAATCCGCGAGTACTCGATCAGACAGAACCTGACGACGGTGCGCAATCGTGTCAACGAGCTGGGCGTGGCCGAGCCGCTGGTTCAGCGTCAGGGCGCCAACCGCATCGTGGTGGAGCTGCCTGGTGTTCAGGACACGGCCGAAGCCAAGCGCATTCTCGGCAAGACGGCGAACCTCGAATTCCGCCTGGCCGCCGAGGCCGATGCGTCGCGTGCATCCACCGAAACCTTCGAGTTCCGCCAGGAGGGGCGCCCACCGGTCCAGCTGGAGCGTACGCTGATCATCACCGGCGACCAGGTGACCGATGCCCAGGCCAGCTATGACGAGAACGGTCGTCCGCAGGTCAATATCCGTCTCGACGGGCACGGTGGCGACCTGATGAATCGGGCCACGCGCAACAATGTCGGGCGCAGCATGGCGGTCATCTTCATCGAGCAGCGGCCGCTGACGCGTTATGTGCGGCAAGTGGTCGAGGGTGTCGAGCAGGAGGTTCGGGTCGAAACCTTCCAGGAAGAGAAGAAGATCATCAGCCTGGCGACCATCCAGTCGCCGCTCGGCAGCCAGTTCCGCATCACCGGCCTCGATGGCCAGGGTGAGTCCTCCGAGCTGGCCTTGTTGCTGCGTGCCGGTGGCCTGGCGGCGCCGATGTACTTCGCCGAAGAGCGCACCATCGGCCCGAGCCTGGGTGCCGAAAACATCAAGCTGGGCATCCAGGCGGCCATGTGGGGCTTCCTTTTCGTCGCCATTTTCATGGTGCTGATCTACAAGTTCTTCGGCGTGCTGGCGACCATCGCGTTGCTGTTCAATATGGTGGTGCTCACCGCGCTGATGTCGATGCTCAATGCCACGCTCACCCTGCCGGGTATTGCCGGTATCGTGTTGACCATGGGCATGGCGGTTGACGCCAATGTGCTGATCTTCTCGCGCATCCGCGAGGAGATCGCCAATGGCATGTCGATCCAGCGGGCCATTCACGAGGGCTTCGATCGGGCATTCTCGGCGATTGTCGACGGCAACCTGACCACGCTGCTGGTGGGTGGCATCCTGTTCGCCATGGGCACCGGTCCGATCAAGGGCTTCGCGGTCACCCTGTCGCTCGGCATCCTGACGTCGATGTTTACTGCAATCATCGTGACGCGCGGCATGGTCAACCTGATCTATGGTGGCCGCGATCTCAAGAAGCTGTGGATTTAAGGGGCTATCACGATGAAGCGCGTAATCAATTTCATGGGCGTTCGCCATGTGGCCGTCGCTCTTACCGTGCTGCTGACGGTCGCATCCTTGGCCAGTCTGGTGATGAAAGGGCTGAATTTCGGTCTGGACTTCACCGGCGGCAGCTTGATCGAGCTGGGCTATGAGCGTCCGGTCGAACTCGAGCAGGTGCGCGGCCAACTGGTTCGGTCGGGCTTCACCGATGCGGTGGTGCAGAGCTTCGGTGCCACGACCGATGTACTGGTACGCATGCCGGGCGATGATCCGCTGCTGGGCGAGCGCATCGCCGAGGCACTGCGCAATGGCGGCGACGGCAATCAGGTCAGCGTCAAGCGGGTCGAATTCGTCGGGCCGGCGGTAGGCGAGGAGCTGCGCGATCAGGGTGGTTTGGGCATGCTCCTGGCGCTGGGTGGCATCCTGGTCTACGTGGCGTTCCGCTTTCAGTGGAAGTTCGGGTTCGGCGCCGTGTTGTCCCTGTTCCACGATGTGATCGTGGTGCTCGGTGTGTTCTCCTTCTTCCAGATTTCCTTCGATCTGACGGTGCTGGCGGCGGTGCTGGCGGTGATCGGTTATTCACTGAACGACACCATCGTCATCTTCGACCGGATCCGCGAGAACTTCCGCATGCTGCGCAAGGCGGAGCTGCTGGAAAACATCAACATCTCCACGACCCAAACGCTGCTGCGCACCTTGGCGACTTCGGTGTCCACGTTGCTGGCCGTCGGCGCGCTGATGGTCTTCGGCGGCGAAAACCTCTGGGGCTTCTCGCTGGCGCTGTTGATCGGCGTCGGCGCGGGCACCTATTCGTCGATCTACGTGGCGGGGACGTTGCTGCTGTGGCTCAAGCTGACTCGCGACGACCTGATCCCGCCGGTGGTCGAGGAGGCAGCGGACGAGCGCCCCTGATTAATCCTCGCAACTTTCGCGGCCTTGGCGGGTCCAAGGCTGCGCAATGGGCGCAGCCCGAAGGAAGAGGATGTCACCGTGAACAAGTCCATGTTGGTCGGTACGGCGTTGGGTGTGGTGGTCGCCACTGCTGGCGGAGCATTCGCGACCTATAGTCTGGTCGATAGGGGGCCGAAGTTTGCCGAGGTGCTCGCGGTCGAGCCCATCAAGGAAACGATCAAGACGCCCCGGGAGATCTGCAAGGACGTGACGGTCACTCGGCAGAAGCCGGTTCAGGACCAGCATCGAATCGCCGGTACTGCGGTGGGTGCGGTGGTCGGCGGTCTGCTCGGCAATCAGGTCGGTGGCGGCAACGGCAAGAAGATCGCGACGGTCGCCGGTGCGGTAGGCGGCGGTTACGCCGGCAATCAGGTACAGGAGCGGATGCAGGCCAGCAGCACCTATACCACGACCGAGACCCGCTGCAATACGGTGACCGACAGCCATGACAAGATCGTTGGCTACGACGTGAAATACGACCTGGATGGCAAGGTTGGTCGTGTGCAGATGGATCGCGATCCGGGCAGTCGGATCCCGGTGCAGGACGGCCAGCTGATGCTGTCGCAGCAATAATTTCTGCCGCGGATAAAAAACGCCCCGATCGATCGGGGCGTTTTTCGTTGTTGCGTTTTTCAGCGTTTGAGCGATGGCGTCAGGTGGGGCTGGATGGTGGTCAGCACTGCCTTGAAGCACTTGGTATTGCCCGCGACGATCTGCCCCTTCTCGAGGAAATCGTGGCCGCCGCTGAAGTCGCTGACCAGCCCGCCGGCTTCCTGGATCAGCAGGGCGCCGGCCGCCATGTCCCATTCGGAAAGGCCGAATTCCCAGAATGCATCGAAGCGGCCTGCCGCGACGTAGGCCAGGTCGAGGCTGGCTGCGCCAGCTCGGCGCAGGCCGGCGGTCTCGCCGACCAGGCTGCGGAACATGTTCAGGTAGCTGTCCAGGTTGTCCATCTGCCCATCGCGGAACGGGAAGCCGGTGCCGAGCAGGGCGCCTTCCAGGCTCTTGCGCGAACTGACGCGCAGGCGGCGACCGTTCAGGGCCGCGCCACGGCCGCGGCTGGCGGTGAATTCTTCCTGGCGTACCGGGTCGAGGATCACCGCATGTTCCAGGCGACCGCGGTATTTGCAGGCGATGCTCACGGCGTAGTGCGGAATGCCGCGCACGAAGTTGGTGGTGCCGTCGAGCGGGTCGATGATCCACAGGTAATCGGCGCCGTCGCCGCTGCCTTCGAGCAGCCCGCCTTCCTCGCCGAGAATGCCGTGATTCGGGTAGGCCTTGCGCAGCGCATTGACGATGCTCTGCTCGGCGGCGCGATCGATCTCGGTGACATAATCCTTCGCGTCTTTCTCGTTGACCGAGATTGCATCCAGGCGATCGGTGGAACGGACAATCAGTTCGCCGGCGCTGCGGGCGGCGCGCAGCGCGATATTCAGCATGGGCTGCATGGATCAATTACCTGGTCGTTTAAAGAAAGCGCGAAATTCTATCAGGAAAGCGGCGACGCATGTAGCGCCGCGCGTGGGGCCGAGCGCCGGTGGATGGCGGACGCCGAGACGCTTCCTGTAAGCTTTCCGTCCGTATTTCGAGTCGAGAATTTCCGTGTCGCTGCAAAACATTCGCGTGGTGCTGGTCAACACCAGTCATGCCGGCAATATCGGTGGTGCCGCCCGGGCCATGAAGAACATGGGGTTGTCGCGGCTGGTGCTGGTCGATCCGGAAGATTTCCCGAGCCCGAACGCCATTGCCAGGGCGTCCGGCGCTACCGATATTCTCGATGCCGCGCAGATCGTCGGCACGCTGGAAGAAGCGCTGGTCGGTTGCAGCCTGGTGCTGGGGACCAGTGCGCGTGATCGGCGTATTCCCTGGCCATTGCTGGACCCGCGCGAGTGCGGAATGGCTACCGTGGAGCAGGCGGCTTCGGGTGGCGAGGTGGCGCTGGTGTTCGGTCGCGAATATGCCGGGCTGACCAATGAAGAACTGCAGCGCTGTCAGTTCCACGTGCATATTCCGTCGGACCCCGAGTTCAGTTCCCTGAACCTGGCGGCTGCCGTGCAGGTGCTCGCCTATGAGGTGCGCATGGGCTGGCTGGCCGCCGAGGGGCGGCCGACCAAGACGCAAAAGTTGGAGACCACCGCAATGCTGGATGCCCAGCCGGTGACCATGGATGAGCTGGAGCATTACTTCGGCCATCTGGAGCAGACGCTGGTGGATATCGGCTTCCTCGATCCGGAAAAGCCACGGCATCTCATGCCCCGGTTGCGGCGGCTCTACGGGCGCAGCGGCATCAGCAAGCTGGAAATGAATATCCTGCGCGGTATTCTCACCGAGACACAGAAGGCCGCCCGCGGCGAGCCTCACAAGCGGAGAAAGGATTGATGTTCGAGCGCATGCGCGAAGATATCCGGAGCGTGTTTCATCGCGATCCGGCGGCACGTAATGCGTTCGAGGTGCTGACCTGTTATCCCGGGCTGCATGCCATCTGGATTCATCGGCTGTCGCATTGGCTGTGGGGGCATGAGTGGAAGTGGCTGGCGCGCATGACCTCGAATCTGGGGCGCTGGCTGACGGGGGTCGAGATCCATCCGGGGGCGAAGATCGGTCGCCGCTTCTTCATCGATCACGGGATGGGCATCGTCATCGGCGAAACTGCCGAAATCGGCGATGACGTGACGCTCTATCATGGCGTCACGCTGGGCGGTACCAGCTGGAACAAGGGCAAGCGCCACCCGACGCTCGAAGACGGGGTGATCGTCGGGGCCGGGGCGAAGATTCTCGGTCCCTTCATCGTCGGCGCGGGCGCCAAGATCGGCTCCAATGCGGTGGTGACCCGCGAAGTGCCGGCCGGCGCCACCGCGGTGGGGATTCCGGGGCGGGTCATCGTCAAGTCGAGCGACGAGCAGGAAGCCAGGCGCAAGGCCATCGCGCAGAAGATCGGCTTCGATGCCTATGGCGTCAGCGAGGACATGCCCGACCCGGTGGCCCGGGCGATCGGGCAACTGCTCGATCATGTGCAGGCGGTCGAGGAGCGTCTGGAGGGCATGTGTGGCGCGCTCAAGGCGCTGGGCAGCGATTACTGTGCGAAGGAACTCCCGCAATTGCGCGAGGAGGATTTCGTCGAGGTGAAGCCCGAGGTCGTCGAGCCGCGCCCCTGAAGTGCGGGCCGAGGCGGTAGCTGCTATCATGCGCAGCCAGCGCCTCGACCGATTCGGCGAGTCCTGTGGTTCGCCGTGACCCTCGACTAAAGACCGACTATTTTAATAAGTCTTATAGTTGACTCAAATACTCGGGAATTGCATAATTGCGCCAAACCGTGATGCTTGGTGCAGACCGATGCGATTGACCACTAAAGGCCGTTATGCCGTAACCGCCATGCTTGATCTGGCGCTGCATGCGCAGCATGGCCCGGTTTCCCTGGCCGATATTTCCGAGCGGCAGGGCATTTCGCTTTCCTATCTTGAGCAATTGTTCGCCAAGTTGCGCCGCAGCAGTCTGGTGACCAGTGTGCGTGGCCCTGGTGGCGGCTATCAGTTGTCGCGGGACATGACCGGGATTCAGGTGGCCCAGGTGATCGACGCCGTCAACGAGTCTGTCGATGCGACTCGCTGCCAGGGCCTGGGCGGCTGCCATTCAGGTGACACCTGCCTGACCCATCATCTGTGGTGCGACCTCAGCCAGCAGATCCATGAATTTCTCAGCGGCATCAGCCTGGCCGATCTGGTCAAGCGCCAGGACGTGCAACAGGTCGCGCTGCGCCAGGATATGCGCAAAGCCAATGGCAGCGCACCGCAGCTGGACAAGATCGAAGCGTCCGCCATCGAATGAGCAGGGCGACTGCCTGATAGGAGATATCTGAATGAAATTGCCGATTTACCTGGACTACTCCGCCACCACGCCGGTGGATCCGCGTGTCGCCGCGAAGATGATCGAATGCCTGACCCATGAAGGCAATTTCGGCAACCCGGCCTCGCGCTCGCACGCCTTTGGCTGGAAGGCCGAGGAGGCTGTGGAGAATGCCCGACGGCAGGTCGCCGAGCTGGTCAATGCCGATCCGCGCGAGATCGTCTGGACCTCCGGCGCGACCGAGTCCGACAACCTGGCGATCAAGGGTGTCGCGCATTTCTATGCCACCAAGGGCAAGCACATCGTTACCACCAAGATCGAACACAAGGCCGTGCTGGACACCACCCGCCAGCTCGAGCGCGAAGGCTTCGAAGTCACCTACCTCGAGCCGGGCGAAGACGGCATCGTCACGCCGGCGATGGTCGAGGCGGCGCTGCGTGACGACACCATTCTGGTTTCGGTGATGCACGTCAACAACGAGATCGGCACCATCAACGACATCGGCGCCATCGGCGAGCTGACCCGTGCCCGCGGGATTCTGTTCCACGTCGACGCCGCTCAATCCACCGGCAAGGTGGAGATCGATCTGGAGAAGATGAAGGTCGACCTGATGTCCTTCTCCGCGCACAAGACCTATGGGCCGAAGGGTGTCGGCGCGCTCTATGTCCGGCGCAAGCCGCGCGTGCGTCTCGAGGCCCAGATGCACGGTGGTGGTCACGAGCGCGGCATGCGCTCCGGCACGCTGGCGACCCATCAGCTGGTCGGCATGGGGGAGGCCTTCCGTATCGCGAAGGAGGAGATGGCTCAGGAGAACGAGCGCATCCGCGCGCTGCGCGATCGCTTCTACAAGCAGGTCGAGCATCTCGAAGAGCTCTACGTGAATGGCAGCATGACCGCGCGCGTGCCGCACAACCTCAATCTCAGCTTCAACTACGTCGAGGGCGAGTCGCTGATCATGGCGCTCAAGGACCTGGCGGTCTCCTCCGGTTCCGCCTGCACCTCCGCCTCGCTGGAGCCGTCCTACGTGCTGCGCGCCCTGGGGCGCAACGACGAGCTGGCGCACAGCTCCATCCGCTTCACCTTCGGGCGCTTCACCACGGAAGAGGAAATCGACTACGCCGCGCAGAAGGTCTGCGAGGCCGTGACCAAGCTGCGCGAGCTTTCGCCCCTGTGGGACATGTTCAAAGACGGCGTCGACATCTCCAAGGTCGAGTGGCAGGCCCACTGATCCGCGTCGAGCTCCGCATAGCCTGATATAGAGAGGATTGCACCATGGCATACAGCGATAAGGTCATCGACCACTACGAAAATCCGCGCAACGTCGGCAAGTTCGACGCCGAGGATCCGAGCATCGGTACCGGCATGGTCGGCGCTCCCGCCTGCGGCGACGTGATGCGCCTGCAGATCAAGGTCAACGAGCAGGGCGTCATCGAAGACGCCAAGTTCAAGACCTACGGTTGCGGTTCGGCGATCGCCTCCAGTTCCCTCGCCACCGAATGGATGAAGGGCAAGACGCTGGAGGAGGCCGAAACCATCAAGAACACCCAGCTGGCCGAAGAATTGGCGCTGCCGCCGGTGAAGATTCACTGTTCGGTGCTCGCCGAAGACGCGATCAAGGCCGCCGTGCGCGATTACCGCGAGAAGAAAGGCCTGCTCTAAAAGGAGGTTGCGATGGCTATCAGCATGACACCGGCTGCCGCCCAGCATGTTCGCCGCTCGCTCGAGGGGCGTGGCAAGGGGGTGGGCGTGAGGCTCGGAGTGCGCACCACCGGCTGCTCCGGGCTGGCCTATGTGCTCGAGTTCGTCGATGAGACGGGCGCCGAGGACTCGGTGTTCGAGAGCCATGGGGTCAAGGTGATCATCGATCCGAAGAGCCTCGTCTATCTCGACGGCACCGAACTCGACTTCGTTCGCGAAGGCCTCAACGAGGGCTTCAAGTTCAACAATCCGAACGTGCGTGGCGAATGCGGCTGCGGCGAGAGCTTCAATATCTGAGGGCGCTGTGGGTACTCCTTGTCATTTCGCGCTCTTCGGTCTGCAACCCGACTTCGAGCTGGATCTGGATGGGCTGGCTGTCCGCTATCGGGAGCTGGCGCGCCAGACGCATCCCGATCGTTTCGCCGATGCCACCGAGAGCGAGCAGCGCCAGGCGCTGGAGCGCTCCGCCAACCTCAACGAGGCCTATCAGACGCTGAAGAGCCCGAGCCGCCGCGCGCGCTACCTGCTCGCGGTGGAGGGGCATGAGGTGCCGCTGGAGGCGACCGTGCAGGACCCGCAGTTCCTCATGCAGCAGATGCACTGGCGCGAGGAGCTGGAGGAATTGCAGGAGCAGGCCGACCTCGATGGCGTGGCGGCTTTCAAGTCGCGCCTGAAGCAGGCGCAGCAGGGGCTGAACGACGGCTTCGCCCAGGTCTGGCAAGACCCTGCGCGCCGCGAGGAGGCCGAGCGCCTGGTTCGCCGCATGCAGTTTCTCGACAAGCTATCCCAGGAAGTGCGCCAACTCGAAGAGCGCCTCGACGATTAACCCCGCGTAGCGCCTGGCGCTGCGCCCGATATCAGACAGACATGGCCTTACTTCAGATTGCCGAGCCAGGACAAAGCCCACAGCCGCACCAGCGCCGCCTGGCCGTCGGGATAGACCTGGGCACCACCAATTCTCTCGTGGCTGCGCTGCGCAGTGGCGTCACCGCGCCGCTGGCCGATGACGAAGGGCAAGTGATCCTGCCGTCGGCGGTGCGCTACCACGCCGATCGGGTCGAGGTCGGCCGCGCGGCCAGGCAGGCGGCGGCCGTGGATCCGCTCAATACCATCATCTCGGTCAAGCGCTTGATGGGGCGCGGCCTGGGCGACGTCAAGCAACTGGGCGAGCAGCTACCGTACCGCTTCAACAGCGAAGGCGAGTCGCAGATGCCCTACATCGAGACGGTGCAGGGGCCGAAAAGCCCGGTGGAGATTTCCGCCGAGATCCTCGCGACGCTGCGCCAGCGTGCCGAAGCCACGCTGGGTGGCGAGCTGGTCGGCGCGGTGATCACGGTGCCGGCGTATTTTGACGATGCGCAGCGCCAGGCAACCAAGGATGCCGCGCGACTCGCCGGTCTCAACGTGCTGCGGCTGCTCAACGAGCCCACGGCCGCGGCGGTCGCCTATGGGCTGGATCGCCAGGCCGAGGGTGTGGTCGCCATCTATGACCTGGGGGGCGGCACCTTCGATATTTCGATCCTGCGCCTGAGCAAGGGGGTCTTCGAGGTGCTGGCCACTGGCGGCGATACCGCCCTGGGCGGCGACGATCTCGATCACGCCGTGGCGGGCTGGGTCCTCGCCCAGGCTGGCGTTTCCGAGAATCTCGATCCGGGTGCCCAGCGTGCGTTGCTGAAGGTCGCCTGCGATGCCAAGGAGCGTCTGAGTGACGCCGATGCGGTGGAGATCGCCTACGCGGACTGGCGGGGCACGCTGAGCCGCGAAACCTTCGATGCGCTCATCGAACCGATGATCGCTCGCAGCCTGAAGTCCTGCCGCCGTGCGGTGCGTGACTCCGGCGTCGAGCTGGAGGAGGTGACCGCCGTGGTCATGGTGGGCGGTTCGACCCGGGTGCCGAGCGTGCGTTCGGCCGTCGCCAGGCTGTTCGGCCGCGAGCCGTTGACCGACATCGACCCCGACGAAGTGGTGGCGATCGGTGCGGCGATCCAGGCCGAGACCCTGGCCGGCAACAACCGTGGCGGCGAAGAGTTGCTGTTGCTCGACGTGATCCCGCTGTCGCTGGGGCTGGAAACCATGGGCGGTCTGATGGAAAAGATCATTCCGCGCAACACCACCATTCCGGTCGCCCGCGCCCAGGACTTCACCACCTACAAGGATGGCCAGTCGGCCATGATGATCCATGTGCTGCAGGGCGAGCGCGAGCTGATCGCCGATTGCCGTTCGCTGGCACGCTTCGAGCTGCGGGGGATTCCGCCGATGGTCGCCGGCGCGGCGAAAATCCGCGTGACCTTCCAGGTCGATGCCGATGGTCTGCTCAGTGTCTCGGCGCGCGAGCTGGGCTCCGGTGTCGAGGCGAGCATTCAGGTCAAGCCGTCCTACGGCCTGACCGATGGCGAGATCGCGCGGATGCTCGAGGATTCCTTCCGCAAGGCGGACGATGATCGCCATGCCCGCGCACTGCGTGAGCAACTGGTCGACGCCCAGCGCCTGCTGGAAGCTGTCGAGGCGGCGCTGGCGGCCGACGGCGAGCGCCTGCTCAGCGGCGAAGAGCGCGAGGCCATCGAGCTGCAGATGGGTGAATTGCGGGGGCTGCTCGACAGCCAGGACGTCACCGCCATCGAGCGCCAGAGCAAGCGCCTGAGCCAGATCACCGATGCCTTCGCTGCGCGTCGACTGGATTCCACCGTCAAGGCCGCGCTGGCCGGACGGCGGCTAAACGATATCGAGGATTGACCCAGATGCCGCAGATCATTTTCCTGCCCAATACCGACCATTGCCCGGAAGGCGCCGTCATCGAGGCGCAAGCCGGCGAGACGGTGCTGGATGCCGCGCTGCGCAATGGCATCGATATCGAGCATGCCTGCGAGAAGTCCTGTGCCTGCACCACCTGCCATGTGGTGGTGCGCGAAGGGTTCGACTCGCTCGAGGCGTCCGACGAACTGGAGGACGACATGCTCGACAAGGCCTGGGGGCTGGAGCCGCATTCGCGGCTCTCCTGCCAGGCGGTAGTGGCCGATGCGGACCTCGTGGTGGAGATTCCGAAGTACACCATCAACCAGGTTTCCGAAGGGCATTGAGGCGAGGGAAGAGTCATGGTTCTCAAATGGACGGATGTGCAGGACATCGCCATCGAGCTGGCCGAGCGCAAGGTCGACGTCGATCCGCGTTACGTGAACTTCGTCGAGCTGCACCGCTGGGTGCTGGAGCTGCCGGACTTCTCTGACGACCCCCAGCGCGGTGGCGAGAAGGTTCTCGAAGCGATCCAGGCGGCCTGGATCGAAGAGGCCTAGGCGGCAGCGGCAAGCTGCAAGCCATAAGC
>NZ_JADDIX010000068.1:15531-15982 GCF_015070855.1 Pseudomonas lopnurensis | reverse complement strand
GCAAGCTGCAAGCCATAAGCTGCAAGGACGTAGGGTGGGCTTCAGCCCGCCAGGGCCTGGCCCTGTCGGTGGGGCTGAAGCCCACCCTGCGGAGCTGATTCGCTTGCAGTTGTAGGTCGGGTCACGCTTCATCGGCCCGGCGAGCGGAGTCACGGTGGATGTAAAGAGCGATATCCACCCTACGCTAGCTGGATCGAAGAGGCCTAGGCGGCAGCGGCAAGCTGCAAGCCATAAGCTGCAAGGACGTAGGGTGGGCTTCAGCCCACCAGGACCTGGCCCTGTCGGTGGGGCTGAAGCCCACCCTACGGAGCTGATTCGCTTGCAGTTGTAGGTCGGGTCACGCTTCATCGACCCGGCGAGCGGAGTCGCGGTGGATGTAAAGAGCGACATCCACCCTACGCTAGCTTGCAGCTTGCAGCTTGCAGCTTGCAGCTTGCAGCTTGCAGCTTGC
>NZ_JADDIX010000068.1:0-15502 GCF_015070855.1 Pseudomonas lopnurensis | reverse complement strand
GCTTGCAGCTTGCAGCTTGCAGCTTGCAGCTTGCAGCTTGCAGCTTGCTGTCTGGCTCGTCCGGCCGCCGGTCTCTACCCTTATGTTTTAGCCCGAACCCGCGTATAATCCGCGGGTTTACTTGTTTGCTTTAACCCATCAGTCCTGGAGTCCTACATGGCCCTGCAACGCACCTTCTCCATCATCAAGCCCGACGCTGTCGCCAAGAACGTGATCGGCGAAATCACCACCCGTTTCGAGAAGGCCGGCCTGCGCGTCGTCGCTTCCAAGATGGTCCAGCTGTCCGAGCGTGAAGCCGCCGGTTTCTACGCCGAGCATAGCGAGCGCGGCTTCTTCAAGGATCTGGTCGCGTTCATGACCTCCGGCCCGGTCATCGTCCAGGTCCTGGAAGGTGAAGATGCCATCGCCAAGAACCGCGAGCTGATGGGCGCCACCAACCCGAAGGAAGCCGCAGCGGGCACCATCCGCGCCGATTTCGCCGTTTCCATCGACGAGAACGCCGTGCACGGTTCCGACTCCGAAGCCTCCGCTGCTCGTGAAATCGCCTACTTCTTCGCGGCCACCGAAGTGTGCGCGCGCATTCGCTGAGTGAGCGAAGGTGAATCCGATGATTGTCACGACCGGTAAAGTCAATCTGCTGGGCCTGACCCAGCCGCAACTGGAAAGCTTCTTCGAGTCCATCGGGGAAAAGCGTTTTCGTGCCGGTCAGGTCATGAAGTGGATTCACCACTTCGGCATCGATGACTTCGATGCCATGAGCAATCTCGGCAAGGCCCTGCGCGAAAAGCTCAAGGCCTGCGCCGAGATTCGCGGCCCGGAAATCGTCAGCGAGGACATTTCCAGCGACGGCACGCGCAAGTGGGTGGTTCGCGTCGCCTCGGGCAGTTGTGTCGAAACGGTGTACATCCCGCAGGGCGGGCGCGGTACGCTGTGCGTTTCCTCCCAGGCCGGCTGTGCCCTGGACTGCAGTTTCTGCTCCACCGGCAAGCAAGGCTTCAACAGCAACCTCACCGCCGCCGAGGTGATCGGCCAGGTGTGGATTGCGAACAAATCATTCGGCAGCGTCCCGGCGAAGATCGATCGCGCCATCACCAACGTGGTGATGATGGGGATGGGCGAGCCGCTGCTCAATTTCGACAACGTCGTCGCCGCCATGCACATCATGATGGACGACCTCGGTTACGGCATTTCCAAGCGCAAGGTGACGCTGTCGACCTCCGGCGTGGTGCCGATGATCGACGAGCTGGCCAAGGTCATCGACGTCTCCCTGGCGCTGTCGCTGCACGCGCCCAACGACGAGCTGCGCGACCAGTTGGTGCCGATCAACAAGAAGTACCCGTTGGACATGCTGTTGGCCGCCTGCCAGCGCTACGTCTCGCGGCTGGGCGAAAAGCGTGTGCTGACCATCGAGTACACCCTGCTCAAGGGCATCAACGACCAGCCCGAGCATGCCGAGCAGATGATCGCACTGCTGGCGGACATCCCCTGCAAGATCAATCTGATTCCGTTCAATCCCTTCCCTCATTCCGGATATGAGCGGCCGAGCAATAATGCCATCCGCCGTTTCCAGGACATCCTGCACAAAGGCGGGCACAATGTGACGGTGCGTACCACCCGCGGCGAAGACATCGACGCGGCTTGTGGTCAGCTGGTCGGCCAGGTCATGGACCGCACGCGTCGAAGCGAGAGATACATCGCTGTGCGTGAGCTGCAGGGCGGGCCAGGTGCGACGCATATTGCTTCGAACCGATCCTGAGGGGGATGCTGATGAACGTGCGCGCTGCGCTGCTGCTTCTATTGACCGGCCTGTTGGCCGGTTGTGTGTCTTCTGGATCCGTCGATCCGCTGAAAACCGATGAAGGCCGGCAACAGGCCCGTGATGCCTATATCCAGCTCGGTATCGGCTACCTGCAGCAGGGTACCGCGTCGCGCGCCAAGACGCCGTTGCGCAAGGCGCTCGAGCTCGATCCGCGCAGTGCCGATGCGCATGCCGCTTTGGCACTGGTATTCCAGACCGAGATGGAAAACGACCTGGCCGACAAGCATTACCGCGAGGCGCTTTCCAGCCGACGCGATGCCCGTATCCTCAACAACTATGGCAGCTTCCTGTTCGAGCAGAAGCGCTACCAGGAAGCGCTGGAGCGCTTCAGCCAGGCCGCCGAAGACAACCTCTACCCCGAGCGTGCACGGGTTTTCCAGAATCTGGGCATGACGGCGCTGAAGCTGGGACAGCGTGAAGAGGCCGAGCGTTATTTCACTCGTGCGCTGCGCCTGGACGGTCGCCAGCCACGGGCGCTGCTGGAGCTGGCGCTCATGTCCTACGACGACAAGCAGTACGTCCCGGCCAAGCGCTACTACGACAGCTTCAGCCAGTTCTCCGAACAGAGCGCGCGTAGCCTGTTGCTCGGTATCCGACTGGCCAATATCCATCAGGACCGTGATACGGCGGCCAGCCTCGGGCTCCAGCTGAGGCGGCTGTATCCGGGTACGGATGAGTACAAGCAATTTCTTTCGGAGCAACGATGACCGCGCCGCACCCAGAATCCGCTGCACCGATGGGCACCAATCCCGGCGAGACGCTGCGCAGCGCTCGCGAAGGCAAGGGCTGGACCTTGCCGGCGGTGGCCCAGCAGTTGAACCTCACCGAACGTGCCCTGGCTCGTATCGAGGCCGGGGATTTCAGCCAGTTGCCGGGGCATACCTTCGCCCGTGGCTATGTGCGGGCCTACGCCAAGCTGCTGGGGCTTGACCAGAACAGGCTGGTTCAGGAATTCGACCAGCACACCGGCACCAACGCCTCGGGCAGCAGCGTCAACAGCCTGGGTCGTATCGAGGAGCCCGGACGGTTGTCGCGCAACGTCATGCGCTTGTTCGGTTTCGCCTTGCTGCTGGTGCTGGCCGGTGCCGCCTTCTATTGGTGGCAGGAGCGTGCGGCGCGCGAGGAGTCGGCGCCTGCCGTCAGCGCGCTGGAGCGCATCGAAGTGGAAAGCGTCGACGGCACCACGCAGATCCACATGCTCGACCGTGCAGCAGAGTCGGTGCCGGCCGAAGAGGATTCGGTGCCGGTCGCCGATGAACCGGCTACTGCCGCGCCGCAGGCGCCCGCCGAGCCTGCCGGGACCGCTGCGCCGGCCGATGCTGCGGCCGAACCCGCTGTCGAAGCGCCGGCCGAAGTCACGCCTGCGCAGCCCGCGCAAACGCCCGCCGAGAGTGCCTCGGCGAGCGCCGCGGCGNGCGTCCGGCGAAGCGCGTCTGGATCTGCGCTTCACCGCCGATTGCTGGACCCGGGTGACCGACGCCGACGGCCGCGTGCTGTACAGCGCATTGGCCAGGGCCGGCAGCAGCACCACCGTCAGCGGCAAGGCGCCGCTGGACATTCATCTGGGCTATGCCCGTGGTGCGCAGGTCAGTTACAACGGCGAGGCCGTGAACCTCGCCTCACACATGCGCGGCGAGACGGCGCGCTTCAAGCTCGGACAGTAGGCTGATCATGCATTCCGAATCTCCTATCAAGCGCCGCCAGTCCCGCAAGATCTGGGTGGGCAGCGTTCCGGTCGGCGGCGATGCGCCGATTTCCGTGCAGAGCATGACCAATACCGAAACCTGCGACGTCGAGGCGACGGTCGGCCAGATCCAGCGCCTGGCGAACGCCGGCGCCGATATCGTGAGGGTTTCGGTTCCCTCCATGGAGGCTGCCGAGGCCTTTGGCCGAATCAAACAGCGCGTTCAGCTGCCGCTGGTTGCCGATATCCACTTCGACTACCAGATCGCCCTGCGGGTGGCCGAACTCGGTGTCGATTGCCTGCGCATCAATCCGGGCAATATCGGCCGCGAGGATCGCGTTCGCGCGGTGGTCGATGCCGCACGCGACAAGGGCATCCCGATCCGCATCGGGGTCAACGCCGGTTCCCTGGAAAAGGACCTGCAGAAGAAATACGGCGAGCCCACCCCGCAGGCGCTGGTGGAATCCGCGTTGCGCCACGTCGAGCACCTCGATCGACTGGATTTCCAGGACTTCAAGGTCAGCGTGAAGGCTTCCGACGTGTTCATGGCGGTCGAGGCCTACCGTCTGCTGGCCGGCCAGATCGTGCAGCCGCTGCACCTGGGCATCACCGAGGCCGGTGGCCTGCGCTCGGGCACGGTGAAGTCGGCGGTCGGGCTGGGCATGCTGCTGGCCGACGGCATCGGCGACACCATCCGCGTGTCGCTGGCCGCCGACCCGGTGGAAGAGATCAAGGTCGGCTTCGACATTCTCAAGTCGCTGCGCCTGCGCTCGCGCGGAATCAACTTCATCGCCTGCCCGAGCTGCTCGCGGCAGAACTTCGATGTGGTCAAGACCATGAACGAGCTGGAAACCCGGGTGGAAGACCTGCTGGTGCCGATGGACGTCGCGGTGATCGGCTGCGTGGTCAACGGGCCGGGCGAAGCCAAGGAGGCGCATATCGGCCTCACCGGCGGCAGCCCGAACAATCTCGTCTACATCGACGGCAAGCCGGCGCAGAAACTGAACAACGACAACCTGGTCGATGAGCTGGAACAGCTGATCCGGCGCAAGGCCGCCGAGAAGGTCGCGGCCGACGCGGCGCTGATCGCGCGCAGTTGATTTTTAAGGAATCCCATTGAGCAAGTCCCTGCAAGCCATCCGTGGCATGAACGACATCCTGCCGGCGCAGACGCCGACCTGGCGCTACCTGGAAAGCACCTTCGCGCAACTGCTCGACAGCTACGGCTACAGCGAGATCCGCCTGCCGATCCTCGAATTCACCGACCTGTTCGCCCGCGGTATCGGCGAAGGCACCGACGTGGTGGACAAGGAGATGTACACCTTCCTCGATCGCAACGAGGAGTCCCTGACCCTGCGTCCCGAAGGCACCGCCGGCTGCGTGCGGGCCGTGCTCGAACACGGGCTGACCGGGGGCGGCCAGGTGCAGAAGCTCTGGTACACCGGGCCGATGTTCCGCTACGAGAAGCCGCAGAAGGGTCGCTACCGGCAGTTCCACCAGATCGGTGTGGAAGTCTTCAACCAGCCCGGCCCGGATATCGATGCCGAGCTGATCGTGCTCACGGCGCGGCTGTGGAAGCAGCTCGGCATGGCCGACGCGGTGACCCTGCAGCTCAACAGCCTGGGCTCCAGCGAGGCGCGTGCGCGCTACCGCGACGCGCTGGTGGCCTACCTGCAGCAGCGCTTCGAGCAGCTCGACGAAGACAGCCAGCGCCGCCTGACCACCAATCCGCTGCGCATTCTCGACAGCAAGAACGCCCAGACCCAGGCACTGCTGGCCGATGCGCCGACCCTGCACGACTATCTCGACGAGGAGTCGCGTGCGCATTTCGAAGGCCTCAAGGCCCGCCTGGATGCGGTCGGCATCGCCTACCAGATCAACCCCAAGCTGGTGCGTGGGCTGGATTACTACGGCCGCACGGTGTTCGAGTGGGTGACCGACAGGCTCGGCGCGCAGGGCACCGTCTGTGCCGGTGGCCGCTACGACGGGCTGATCAGCCAGTTCGGCGGCAAGCCGACGCCGGGCGTCGGTTTCGCCATGGGCGTCGAGCGCCTGGTGCTGCTGCTGGAAACCCTCGAACGGGTTCCGCAGGAACTGAACCCTGCCCCTCACGCCTATATCTGCGCGTTCGGCGAGGCGGCCGAACGGGCGGCGCTGGCGCTGGCCGAGCGTCTGCGCGATGCCTTGCCGGGGCTGCGTCTGTTGGTCAATGCCGGTGGCGGCAGCTTCAAGAGCCAGTTCAAGAAGGCCGACAAGAGCGGCGCACGCTTCGCGCTGATTCTGGGTGAGGACGAACTGGCCGGGCGCGTGGTAGGTTGCAAGCCGCTGCGCGACGACAGCGAACAACAAAGCATTGCCTGGGATGCTCTGCCCGAGCGTCTGGCTGCCTGCCTCGAGCAGGTCTGAGACTAAGCGAATGAAAGGAGTGACCGTGTGACCTCGGGTACCGAAGATGAACAACTGGCGCAAATCAAGGACTGGTGGCAGCGCAATGGCAAGCCGCTGCTGCTGGGTGGCGTGGTCGCCCTGGTCGTGGTGTTCGGCTGGCAGTTCTGGCAGAAGCATCAGCTCAACCAGGCGCAGGGCGCCTCGGTGGTCTATCAGCAACTGCTGACCGCCGCGCTGGATGGCGCCGAAGTCGACGCCGCGGAAGTGTCGCGCCTGGGCAACCTGCTGAAGAAGGACTTCGCCGGCACCCATTATGCCCAGTACGGCAGCCTGTTCGTCGCCAAGGTCGCGGTCGAATCCGGACGCCTGGACGAAGCCGCCAGCGAGCTCCGTGCGGTCGTCGACAAGCCCGCCGACAAGACCCTCGACGAGCTGGCTCGCCAGCGCCTGGCGCGCGTGCTGGCTGCCCAGGACAAGACCGAGGAAGCACTCAAGCTGCTGGACGGCGAGGCGGACAAGGCATTCGTCGCCAGCCGTGAAGAGCTGCGGGGCGATCTGCTGGTACTGCTCGGCCGCGAGGACGAAGCCCATGCCGCCTACAGCAAGGCCAAGGAGTCGCTGTCCCAGGACGCGGCCATTGGCGGTCTGCAATTGAAACTGGATGACCTGGCCCGAGGGGAGGCGTAATCGATGCGCTGGAAGATTGCCGCACTGCTGACCCTGGCCGTACTGGCCGCGGGCTGCAGCAGTAACGATACGAAGGAACCCGGTCCGGCCGAGCTGACCAAGTTCGACGCGGAGATTTCCTTGAAGAAGGAGTGGAGCCGCTCCATCGGCGAAGGCCAGGGCGAGACCTACAACCTGTTGACGCCGGTGGTCTATGGCGACCAGATCTACGCCGCCGATGTCGAGGGCCTGGTGGTTTCCATGGACCGGCTGACCGGCAAGGTCAACTGGAAGAAGAAGCTGGACGTGCCGGTTTCCGGTGCGGTCGGTGCCGGCTACGGCCTGATTCTGGTCGGCACCCTGCGCGGTGAAGTCCTGGCGTTGGACGTCAGCAGCGGCGAAGAGCGCTGGCGCAGCCAGGTCAGCAGTGAAGTGCTGGCCGCCCCGGCCGTCAACGGCGACATCGTCCTGGTGCAGACCCAGGACGACCGTCTGATCGCCCTGGAAATCGATACCGGCGCGCAGCGCTGGAGCTACGAGAGCTCGCCCGCGGTGCTGACCCTGCGCGGCACCGGCGCTCCGCTGCTGACCAATCAGCTGGCGATCGCCGGCCTGTCCAGCGGCAAGGTAGTCGCGCTGGATACCCGTCGCGGCCTACCGGTCTGGGAACAGCGGGTGGCGATCCCGCAGGGCCGTTCCGAACTGGAACGGGTGGTGGATATCGACGGTGGCCTGCTGCTTTCCGGCGGCACGCTCTACGTCGCCACCTACCAGGGCCGCGCCGCGGCGCTGGAACTGGAAAGCGGCCGTGTGCTCTGGCAGCGCGACGCCTCCAGTTATGCCGGTGTGGCGCTGGGTTATGGCAGCGTCTACCTGAGCCTGGCCGACGGTACGGTCGAAGGTATCGACGAGCGCTCCACCACGGCGCTGTGGCGCAACGAATCACTGGCCCGTCGGCAGCTTTCGGCTCCCGCGGTGCTGTCCAGCTATGTGGTGGTCGGTGACGTCGAAGGCTATCTGCATCTGCTGAGCCAGGTCGATGGCCGTTTCGTCGCGCGCGAGCGTATCGACAGCGCCGGTGTGCGCGCTCGTCCGGTGGTCGAGGGCGATTGGCTCTACGCTTATGGCAACGACGGCAAGCTGGTCGCACTGACGATTCGTCAGGCCGACTGAGCGTTCGTTGAGTCCGCGGCTCCGCCTGGCGGAGCCTTGAATATTCGGCCGCTGCCTTGCAGCGGCCTTCGTGTTTTCTGAAATATCGCAGTGGAGAGCCGCATGGTTCCCGTAATCGCCCTGGTGGGCCGCCCGAACGTCGGCAAGTCCACCCTGTTCAATCGCCTGACCAAGAGCCGCGATGCCATCGTCGCCGAGTACGCCGGGCTGACCCGCGATCGCCAGTATGGCGAGGCCAAGTGGCAAGGGCGTACCTATATCGTGATCGATACCGGCGGTATCTCCGGTGACGAGGAGGGTATCGACGCGAAGATGGCCGAGCAGTCGCTGCAGGCCATCGAAGAGGCCGATGCGGTGCTGTTCATGGTCGATTCACGCGCCGGGTTGACCGCGGCCGACCAGATGATCGGCGAACACCTGCGCAAGCGGAACAAGCGCTGCTTCCTGGTGGCGAACAAGGTCGACAGCGTCGATCCGGACATCGCCCGCGCCGAATTCAGCCCGTTGGCCCTGGGCGATGCGCTGCCGATCGCGGCCGCCCATGGTCGTGGCATCAGCCATATGCTCGAGCAAGCGCTGGGAGTCTTCCCCCGGGACGACGCGGAGGAAGCCGAAGGCGTCGTCGAGGGGGCGCTCGCCGAGGGCGAGGAGGTCGTGGCTGAAGGCCAGGAGCCGAAGCGGATTCCCGGACCGAGCGAGAAGGATGGCATCAAGATCGCCATCATCGGTCGACCCAACGTCGGCAAGTCGACGCTGGTCAACCGCATGCTCGGCGAGGAGCGGGTCATCGTCTACGACCAGGCCGGCACCACCCGCGACAGCATCTACATCCCCTTCGAGCGCGACGAGGAGAAGTACACGTTGATCGACACCGCCGGCGTGCGCCGCCGCGGCAAGATCTTCGAGGCGGTGGAAAAGTTCTCGGTGGTCAAGACGCTGCAGGCGATCCAGGACGCCAACGTGGTGATCTTCGTCATGGATGCCCGCGAGGGCGTGGTCGAGCACGACCTCAACCTGCTCGGCTTCGTGCTGGAAACCGGGCGCGCGCTGGTCATTGCGCTGAACAAGTGGGACGGCATGGAGCCGGGCGAGAAGGACTATGTGAAGAAAGAGCTGGAGCGCCGGCTGTTCTTCGTCGATTTCGCCGATATCCACTTCATCTCGGCCAAGCACGGCACCGGCGTCGGCCATCTGTACAAGTCGGTGCAGGCCTCGTTCCAGTCGGCGGTGACCCGCTGGCCGACCAGCCGCCTGACGCAGATCCTCGAGGACGCGGTACAGGAACACCAGCCACCGATGGTCAACGGCCGGCGCATCAAGCTGCGCTATGCCCACCTCGGCGGCGCCAACCCGCCGCTGATCGTGATCCACGGCAACCAGATGGACGCGGTGCCCAAGTCCTATACGCGCTACCTGGAGAACACCTACCGGCGCGTGCTGAAACTGGTCGGCACGCCGATCCGCATCGAGTACAAGGGCGGCGACAACCCTTACGAGGGCCGCAAGAACACCCTGACCGATCGCCAGGTGAACAAGAAGCGCCGCCTCATGTCGCACCACAAGAAAGCCGAGAAGAAGCGCCGCGACAAGAAGCGCTGAGAGCCCTTGTAGGAGCAGGCCATGCCTGCGAACAGGGCCCACACATCAGTATGGCTGCTCTTTTCGCGGACATGGGCTCGACGTCCCGACCGCTCTCATCAAACATAAAATAACACTTTGTTTTTATTGGATAAATTTTAGAGCCTTGCCCACCCGCCTGCTAGGCATGAACGCGGATTATCCTTCTGTCCCACCGTAGGAGCCCGCTTGCGGGCGATCGGCCGCAACGCCGATGATCGCCGGCAAGGACTCGGCGTCCCCCCGGGCTCCTACGGGCGCGGTGTGCACATGCGGCTTTCTCGGAGCTGCACCCCGTTTGCTGCGCGACAGCGCTGCGACGAAGACGCAGAGGCGCCTCCTACGATGGTCAGCGCGATGTGCAAGCCTGGAACGGCAACAGCCCCTAGGCTGCGCTAGGTTCTCAGCCTTCCTCATCGAGCGACTGATCCATATCCAGGGCCGGTCGCGCGTGCCGCGGCTTGCCGGCCTGGCGCGCCGGGTTGCCGACCACGGTGGTGTGTGGCGGGACCGGGTGCAGCACGATGCTGCCGGCCCCGACCTTGGCACCCTCGCCGATTTCGATGTTGCCGAGGATCTTCGCCCCCGCGCCGATCATCACCCCGCTGCGCACCTTCGGGTGGCGGTCGCCGCTTTCCTTGCCGGTCCCGCCCAGGGTGACGCCCTGCAGAATGGACACATCGTCGCCCACCTCGGCCGTTTCACCGATGACGATGCCGGTGCCGTGGTCGAGCATGATGCCGCTGCCGATCCGGCTGGCGGGATTGATGTCGATGCCCAGGCGTTCGTTGCTGCGCGCCTGGATGAACATCGCCAGCAGCCGCTCGCCCTCTCGCTGCAGGCGGTGCCCGATACGGTAGGCCTGCAGCGCGAGGAAGCCCTTGGAGAACAGCAGCACCTCCAGCGCCGTGTCGAAGGCCGGGTCGCGGCTGACGATCGCCTGCAGGTCGCGCCAGGCCGATTCGGCCAGTGCCGGGTCCTGCCGGTGAATGCCGGTGAAGCGCTCGGCCAGCGCCTGCCGCTGCTCGGCGGTGTCCGCCAGGGTCTGGCCGACCCGATGGGCGAGGGCGCAGCCGAAGTCCGGATGCTCGAGCACCGCCTGCCGGAAGAAGTCGGCCAGTGCCGGTTCGGTATCCAGAGCCCGTTGCGCCTGGGCGCGCAGGTCGTTCCAGGAAGAGCGGGCAGATTGAGTCTGCATGATGAATTCCTTGTAGTTATCGATCTGTGCCTTATCGGTGCAACTTTAGCAGGCCGGGGCCGCGCTCCTGCACCTGCTCGTATCGAGCGGCCGTGATCGGCTATCCTGTTCCACCCTGCCGCATCCCCGTCCGGCAGGCCTGTCGGAAGGCTGTCATGCTCATCAGTAAATTGCCCAATCTCGGCACGACCATCTTCACCACCATGTCCCAGCTGGCTGCGGATACCGGCGCACTCAACCTGTCCCAGGGGTTTCCCGATTTCGACGGCCCCGTCGCCCTGCGCGAGGCGTTGACGCGGCATGTCATGGCCGGGCACAACCAGTACGCGCCCATGACCGGCCTGCCCGCGCTGCGCGAGCGGGTCGCGGCCAAGGTGGCCGCGCTGTACGGTCGGCCGGTGGATGCGGCCAGCGAGGTGACGATCACCCCCGGCGCCACCCAGGCGATCTTCTGCGCGATCCAGGCCCTGATCCGGCCGGGCGACGAGGTCATCGTCTTCGATCCCTGCTACGACAGCTACGAGCCTTCGGTGCAGCTGGCCGGCGGCGTGTGCATCCACCAGCAGCTGAGCCTGCCGGATTTTCGCATCGACTGGCAGCGCCTGGCCGATGCGATCGGCCCACGTACGCGGATGATCGTTCTCAATACGCCGCACAACCCCAGCGGCGCGCTGATCGACGGCGCCGACCTGGATCGCCTCGCCGCGCTGATCCGCGAGCGCGACATCTACCTGCTCAGCGACGAGGTCTACGAGCATCTGGTCTTCGACGGCCGCGAGCACGCCAGCGTGCTGCGCCACGACGAGTTGTACCCGCGCGCCTTCGTCGTCAGCTCGTTCGGCAAGACCTACCACGTCACCGGCTGGAAGACCGGCTACGTGGTGGCGCCGCCGGCGCTCAGCGCCGAGCTGCGCAAGGTCCACCAGTACGTCAGCTTCACCGGCGTCACGCCGCTGCAGTGGGCGCTGGCCGACTTCATGGCCGAACACCCCGAACACATCGCCGAGTTGCCGGCCTTCTACCAGGCCAAGCGCGACCTGTTCTGCGACCTGCTGGGCGGCTCGCGCTTGCGCTTCGAGCGGGCCGCGGGGACCTACTTCCAGCTGGTCGATTATTCGGCCATCCGGCCGGATCTCGACGACGTGGCGATGGCCGAATGGTTGACGCGCGAGCACGGGGTGGCGAGCATTCCGATCTCGGTCTTCTATCAACAGGCGCCGGCGGATCTGCGGCTGGTGCGCTTCTGCTTTGCCAAACGGGAGGAGACGCTGCGTCAGGCGGCGGAACGACTATGCGCGATCTGAACGATTTGCCGGACCTCGAACTGGCCTTGGTACAGACCAGCCTGGTCTGGCAGGACGCGGCGGCCAACCGCGAGCGCTTCGCCGCGCTGCTGGAGCAGGCGCGCGGCGCCGATCTGATCATTCTTCCGGAAATGTTCACCACCGGTTTCTCCATGGATTCCGCCGCCCTGGCCGAGCCCGAGGAAGGGCCGAGTTACGCCTGGCTGCGCGAGCAGGCCGCCCGGCTGGGGGCGGTGGTGACCGGCAGCGTGATCATCGAGGCCGCCGATGGCAGCCACCGCAACCGCCTGCTGTGGGCGCGGCCGGATGGCGAGATGCTGCACTACGACAAGCGCCACCTGTTCCGCATGGCGGGCGAGCACAAGCACTACACGCCGGGACTGCAGCAGGCCCTGTTCGAGGTGAACGGCTGGCGCGTGCGGCCGCTGATCTGCTACGACCTGCGTTTCCCGGTCTGGAGCCGCGACCCCCACGGCACCGATCTGCTGCTCTACACGGCCAACTGGCCGGCCGCCCGGCGCGCTGCCTGGAACCGTCTGCTACCGGCCCGGGCCATCGAGAACCTGTGCTTCGTCGCGGCGGTCAACCGCGTCGGCGAGGACGGCAAGGGCTATCCCTACAGCGGCGACAGCCAGGTGCTGGATTTCAAGGGCGACGCCTTGCTGGAAGCCGGCGAGCGCGACGGGGTGTTCCGCTGCACGCTGAGGGCGCGTGATCTTGCCGCTTTCCGCGAGCGCTTCCCGGCCTACCACGACGGCGATGCGTTCGAACTGAAGGCTTGATGCCGCTCCAGTGGTTTCCGCACAGCTTCGTCGGCGGGCCTGCCAGTCGATATGGCGCTGGCGTCCAGCACGTGCGGTGGGTTGCAACCGCCCTGTATTCGCCGCGGTACGCGCAAACTGTGGAGCCTGGGGGCGCCCGGTCCTTGCTGGCGATCCTGCGCGGAGGGGTAGACATGGCATCTCCTGCAACAGCACGGCATGATGTGGCGGCCGCATTTCCACCAGCCGCGCCGATAGGCTATGGTCTGGTCATGCTGTCTGGTTCGGGAGTGGTTCGATGAAAACCCAGCTTCCCCTGTCCGATGTCTATGCCGTCCTCGAGCCCGGGCCGGTGCTGCTGCTCGGTACCGCGCAGGACGGCCGCGCCAACCTGATGACGATGTCCTGGCACTGCATGATGGAGTTCGAGCCGCCCTTGGTCGGCTGCGTGGTCAGCGCGGCGAACTACTCCTTCGCCGCGCTGCAGGCGACCGGCGAGTGTGTGCTCAACGTCCCCACCGACGACCTGGCCCGGCAGCTCGTGGGCTGCGGCAACAGCCACGGCGACGAAATCGACAAGTTCGCCCGCTTCGGCCTGAGCGCCGTTGCGTCCGCTCGGGTGGCAGTGCCGCGGGTGGAGGAGTGTTACGCGAATCTCGAATGCCGCGTGGCCGACCGGCAACTGGTCGGCAGCTACGACTTCTTCATTCTCGAGGTGCTGCAGGCCTGGCACGATCCCGCGGTAACGGCGCCGCGCACGTTGCACCACCGTGGCTACGGCCGGTTCATGCTGGCGGGAGAAGAGATCCAGCTGGACTCGGCGATGCGCTGACAAGCGCGGCACTCAGCGCCGCCGGCGTCTGTGCCACAGCCAGCCATAGACCAGCAGGTTGATCGCGACGACCACGGCTGCCAGCACGTACTGCAGCGGCAACGTCAGCCAGTGCGGATAGATGAGCGGCAGCAGGTAGTGCTCGATGAAACTGCCGCTGTAGCCGGCATCCCCGGCGCGGATACGCAGGACCTGTTCCCAGCCGGTGAGCGGACAGCTGCGGCTGGCCAATTGCACATAGATCGCCCAGCCCATCGCCAGCAGGTGGAACGGCAGCAGCCAGCGCCTGCGGGCCGCCAGCAACCCGCCGAACAGAGCGAACAGCACGAACCCCAGGTGCAGCACCAGCAGGGCGTCGGCGCCGAGCCGATAGATCACGGCGGTTACCGCGCGCCCGCGCCACGCTGCTCGAGCGCGGCGATCTGCCGGTCCTGCAGCCGGTCGAGACCGAGCGTCGCCAAGCCGGCGCCGAGCAGCGCGAGCAGCATGTCCGACTGCGTATCCCAGGGATCGCCCTGGGTGCCGAGGAAGTCGACGGAGCCGTCGCCGGCGAGCAACGCCACCCACCATTCGATCAGTTCGTAGAAGGCGCTGAACGCCAGGGCCACGCAGATCGCCAGGAAGTCGAGCATCGCCCCGCGGGCGAGATAGCGCCGGCGCAGCAGGATTTCCCGGGCGACCAGCATCGGCACCAGCCCCTGCATGAAATGGCCGAGCTTGTCGTAGGGATTGCGCTGCAGTTCGAACAGCTCCTGCACCCAGAAGCCCAGCGGTACGCGCGCGTAGGTGTAGGCGCCGCCGAGGATCAGCACCAGCGCGTGCATGGCGATCAGGACATGGAGCAGGCGGGTGAGGGGGAAACGCTGGTGAGTCAGCAGCAGGACCGGCGCAGCGATCAGCACCGGTGAGACCTCCAGCAGCCAGGTCGCACGATCATAGGGGGCGATGCCGGAAGCGATCAGGGCCAGCAGCACCACCAGCCCGAGCGTCGTATCGAGAATATTCTGCGGCATGCCGGCCCTGCCCAGTGTCATGCGGGCTTACAGCATGCCGCCCGGCAAGGGTGGCGGCAAGCAGCCAGCGCGCCGCAGGCGATCCTCAGCGGCCGGCGACGGATTTGTGTGGGCAACCGCGCAGGTCGACCTCGCCGACATGGAGATTGGCGTTGCCCTGTACGCAGGCGATGCTGCGGTTGCGCCATTGCTCCCATTCGCTGACCGGGTACTGGCGGTTCCAGATGTCGTACAACCGCTGGTCCTGCCTTGACAGGCGCAATCCGTAGCGCTCGCTCATGTACAGGTAGGTGCGGGCGATGGCGCCGCGGCTGTATTCGGGCGGCATCGCCGTGCGCTGCTTGAAGTTCACCACGAAGGGGCAGGCGCCATACTGGCTGGGCTTCTCGCTGAGCATGCCGAAGCCGAAGTTGCTGCGGTCGCCGTTCACCTCGCCGACCACCGGCACCAGGTTGTGCAGGTCGGCTTCGGCCCGGCTGAACAGCGGATCGTTGGCGGTGCAGTTCTTGCGCCCGCCCTGCTGCCAGCACTGGCGTTGATGCCCGATCACCCAGGCGGGGACGATATGCTCCCACTCGACCCGTTCGGCGCGCCTGGGCTGTTTGCGCGGGACATAGCCGCAACTGGCGAGATCGATGCGGTTGCCCTCGAAGCGGCAGCCGCAATAGAAGTCCACGGGGCGATCGGCATAGATCTGCCAGGCCAGCTTCTTCGCTTCGCGGAAGGTGCGCGGCGCCTCGGCGTGGACGCTGGAGGAAAACAGCAGGGCAAGCAGAACGAGGCTGAAGCGGCGCATGGGCATCTCGACGACTGACTGAGAAACGCATCCGTGCGCAGCCGCGCATGTTACCTGTCGATCAGGTAAAAATCATGAAAAACAATGGGTTAGTTGTTCGCTCAAGTGAAGTGGTGGATGGGGTGCGACGAGGCGAAAGGGCGCTGAGAGGGAGATGTCCGGCGCCTGATCGCCCCCTGTAGGAGACGCCTTCGCGCGTTCGACGCAGCGCAGTCGCGCAGCAAACAGGGTGCAGCCCCGAGAAAGCCGCA
>NZ_JADDIX010000067.1 GCF_015070855.1 Pseudomonas lopnurensis | reverse complement strand
TCGACGATCTTGGCAACCACGCCGGCACCGACGGTACGGCCACCTTCGCGAATCGCGAAGCGCAGGCCATCTTCCATGGCGATCGGCTTGATCAGGGTGACGACCATTTTCACGTTGTCGCCCGGCATCACCATCTCGACGCCTTCCGGCAGTTCGCACGAACCGGTCACGTCAGTGGTACGGAAGTAGAACTGCGGACGGTAGCCCTTGAAGAACGGGGTGTGACGACCACCTTCTTCCTTGGACAGCACGTACACTTCGGCTTCGAACTTGGTGTGCGGCTTGATGGTGCCCGGCTTGGCCAGAACCTGACCACGCTCGACGTCATCACGCTTGGTGCCACGCAGCAGCACGCCGCAGTTCTCACCGGCACGACCTTCGTCGAGCAGCTTGCGGAACATTTCGACACCGGTACAGGTGGTCTTGGTGGTATCACGCAGACCAACGATCTCGATTTCTTCCTGGACCTTGACGATGCCGCGCTCGACACGACCGGTTACCACGGTACCGCGGCCGGAGATGGAGAACACGTCTTCGATCGGCATCAGGAACGGCTTGTCGATGGCACGTACCGGCTCGGGGATGTAGGTATCCAGAGTCTCGACCAGCTTCTTCACCGCAGTGGTGCCCAGCTCGTTGTCATCTTCGCCGTTCAGCGCCATCAGCGCGGAACCGATGATGATCGGCGTGTCGTCGCCCGGGAAATCATAGGTGGACAGCAGGTCGCGCACTTCCATCTCGACCAGCTCGAGCAGTTCGGCGTCGTCGACCATGTCGGCCTTGTTCAGGAACACGACGATGTAAGGAACACCAACCTGACGGGAGAGCAGGATGTGCTCGCGAGTCTGCGGCATGGGGCCGTCGGCAGCCGAGCAAACCAGGATCGCGCCGTCCATCTGGGCAGCACCGGTGATCATGTTCTTCACATAATCAGCGTGACCCGGGCAGTCAACGTGCGCGTAGTGACGGACATTGGAGTCGTACTCTACGTGGGCGGTGTTGATGGTGATACCGCGAGCCTTCTCTTCCGGAGCGCTATCGATCTTGTCGAAGTCGACACGAGCGGAACCGAACACTTCGGAACACACGCGAGTCAGAGCGGCAGTCAGAGTGGTCTTGCCATGGTCGACGTGACCAATGGTGCCGACGTTGACGTGCGGTTTGTTACGTTCGAATTTTTCCTTAGCCACGACAGTAAACCTCTTACTTAAAGGGCTGAATCAACCTTGTTTTTTAATGAGTGTTTCGACGATATTCGCCGGAGCCTCAGCGTATTTGGAGAATTCCATGGAGTAGCTCGCGCGACCCTGAGACATGGAACGAACGTCGGTTGCGTAACCGAACATCTCTCCGAGCGGAACCTCAGCACGGATAACCTTGCCGGAGACCGAGTCTTCCATACCCTGGATCAGACCACGACGACGATTCAGGTCACCCATCACATCACCCATGTAGTCCTCAGGGGTCACCACTTCGACCTTCATGATCGGCTCAAGCACTTTACCGCCGCCTTTAGCAGCCAGTTGCTTGGTCGCCATGGAGGCTGCGACCTTGAACGCCATCTCGTTGGAGTCGACGTCGTGGTAGGAACCATCGAATACGGTCGCCTTCAGGCCGATCAGCGGATAGCCGGCGACGACGCCGTTCTTCATCTGCTCCTCGATACCCTTCTGGATCGCCGGGATGTATTCCTTCGGAACCACACCACCAACCACTTCGTTGGTGAACACCAGGCCTTCGGTGATGTTGCCCTTGTCGTCCACGTCTGGCGTCGAGAAGCGAATCCAGCAATGACCGAACTGGCCGCGACCACCGGACTGACGAACGAACTTGCCTTCGATCTCGACGTTGTCCTTGGTGATGGTCTCGCGGTACGAAACCTGAGGCTTGCCGATGTTCGCTTCGACGTTGAACTCGCGACGCATACGATCGACGAGGATGTCGAGGTGGAGCTCACCCATACCGGAGATGATGGTCTGGCCGGTTTCTTCGTCCGTCTGGACGCGGAACGACGGGTCTTCCTGGGCCAACTTGCCCAGCGCGATACCCATCTTCTCCTGGTCGGCCTTGGTCTTCGGCTCGACAGCCACCGAAATCACCGGCTCCGGGAAGTCCATGCGCTCGAGGATGATCGGCTTATCGATCGAGCAGAGGGTGTCACCGGTAGTGACGTCCTTCATGCCGATCAGGGCGGCGATATCGCCAGCGCGACACTCCTTGATCTCTTCACGCTGGTTGGCGTGCATCTGCACCATCCGACCAACACGCTCCTTCTTGCCCTTGACCGAGTTGACCACCGAGTCGCCGGAAGACAGCACACCCGAGTAGACGCGAGCGAAGGTCAGGGTACCCACGAACGGGTCGGTCGCGATCTTGAACGCCAGCGCCGAGAACGGCTCGTCGTCGCTTGCATGACGCTCGTCGACCTGCTCCTCGTTGTCCGGGTTGACACCCTGGATCGCAGGAATCTCGGTCGGCGCCGGCAGGAAGTCGATCACGGCATCGAGAACCAGCGGCACGCCCTTGTTCTTGAAGGAGGAACCGCAGACCGCCGGAACGATTTCGCAAGCGATGGTGCGCTGGCGCAGGCCAGCCTTGATCTCTTCGGCGGACAGTTCGCCTTCCTCGAGATACTTGTTCATCAGCTCTTCGTTGGCTTCGGCAGCCGCCTCGACCATGTTGGAACGATACTCTTCGGCCATGGCCTGCAGTTCCGCCGGAATCTCTTCCTCACGGTAGCTGGTGCCCTTGTCCTCTTCGTTCCAGTAGATCGCCTTCATCTTGATCAGGTCGATCTGGCCTTCGAAGTTCTCCTCGGCACCGATCGCCAGTTGCACCGGCACCGGGGTATGCCCCAGGCGCTGCTTGATCTGGCCGACCACGCGCAGGAAGTTGGCCCCCTGGCGGTCCATCTTGTTCACGTAGACGATGCGCGGCACGCCGTACTTGTTGGCCTGACGCCATACGGTTTCGGACTGCGGCTCGACACCGGAGGTACCGCAGAACACCACGACAGCGCCATCGAGCACGCGCAGGGAGCGCTCCACTTCGATGGTGAAGTCCACGTGACCGGGGGTATCGATCACGTTGACACGGTAGTTGTCGAACTGGCCACGCGAACCTTTCCAGAAGGTGGTCACGGCAGCGGAGGTAATGGTGATACCACGCTCCTGCTCCTGAACCATCCAGTCGGTGGTCGCCGCACCGTCATGCACCTCACCCATCTTGTGGCTGAGGCCGGTGTAGAACAGAATCCGCTCCGTCGTGGTGGTCTTGCCCGCGTCGACGTGGGCACAGATACCGATGTTACGGTAGCGGTTGATAGGGGTAGTACGGGCCACAATGAGGTCCTCGTAAAAGTTGCGCTTGATTTAGAAGCGGTAGTGCGAGAAGGCCTTGTTGGCTTCAGCCATACGATGCACGTCTTCGCGCTTCTTGACAGCAGCGCCCTTACCTTCAAAAGCATCCATCAGCTCGCCGGCAAGGCGCAGCGCCATGGATTTCTCGCCACGCTTGCGCGCAGCGTCTACCAGCCAGCGCATGGCCAAGGCATTGCGACGGGAAGGACGAACTTCGACCGGAACCTGGTAGGTTGCACCGCCAACACGGCGGGATTTCACTTCGACCAGCGGAGCGATGGCATCGAGTGCTTTTTCGAAGATTTCCAGGGGGTCGCTGTTCTTGCGTTCCTTCACCTTGTCCAGCGCGCCATAAACGATACGCTCGGCAACGGCTTTCTTGCCGCTTTCCATCACGTGGTTCATGAACTTCGCCAGGATCAGGCTTCCGTATTTCGGATCGTCTAGGATCTCGCGCTTGGCTGCTACACGACGTCTTGGCATTGATAAGCCCTCAAACGGTCTTCAGGTTAGCTCGGAACGGTAACGCGCAGGTTACGCCCGACCTTACTCTTATCGACTCAAATAAATAGAAAATGCTGCTTATTTCGGACGCTTGGCGCCGTACTTGGAACGACCCTGCTTGCGATCCTTCACGCCGGAGGTATCCAGCGAACCGCGCACGGTGTGGTAACGCACACCCGGAAGGTCCTTTACACGACCGCCACGGATCAGCACTACGCTGTGCTCTTGCAGGTTGTGGCCTTCACCGCCGATGTACGAGGCGACTTCATAGCCATTGGTCAGACGAACACGGCACACCTTACGCAGTGCGGAGTTCGGTTTCTTCGGCGTGGTGGTGTACACACGGGTGCACACGCCACGGCGTTGCGGGCAGTTTTGCAGCGCAGGGACGTCGCTCTTCTCGACGACCCGCTTGCGCGGCTGACGTACCAGCTGGTTGATCGTTGCCATCTACTAGCTCCACTGTTGTCTTTCGACACAAACGAAAAATGGCAGGGCACGAAGCCCCGCCAAATTAGGGGTACGAGAGTCTAAAGAGCTTCTCGTCCACCGTCAAGGCAGGCCCCGGCTTGCACCGGGGCCCAGCACTCAGTTGCCGCTGGAGTTCAGCGCCTCGGTCAGAGCCGCTTCGACTTCATCGGCGCTTACCCGCACCGGCTTCTCGGCATCACGCTTGCGTTTGCGCTCGCTGTGATAGGCCAGACCGGTACCGGCCGGGATCAGGCGACCCACGACCACGTTCTCCTTCAGGCCGCGCAGGTAATCGCGCTTGCCGGTGACGGCCGCCTCGGTGAGTACGCGGGTGGTCTCCTGGAAGGACGCCGCGGAGATGAACGATTCGGTCGACAGCGAGGCCTTGGTGATGCCCAGCAGCACGCGCACGTACTTGGCGACGAACTTGTCCTCTTCGCTCAGACGCTCGTTCTCTTCCAGCACCTGGGTCAGCTCCATCTGGTCGCCCTTGATGAAGCTGGAGTCGCCGGACTCGTTGATCTCGACCTTGCGCAGCATCTGCCGCAGGATCGTTTCGATGTGCTTGTCGTTGATCTTCACGCCCTGCAGGCGGTACACGTCCTGGATCTCGTTGACGATGTACTTGGCCAGCGCGCTGACGCCCAGCAGACGCAGGATGTCGTGCGGGTTGCTCGGACCGTCGGAGATCACCTCGCCCTTGTTCACCTGTTCGCCTTCGAAGACGTTGAGGTGACGCCACTTCGGAATCAGCTCCTCGTACGGATCGCTGCCGTCGGTCGGCGTGATCACCAGGCGACGCTTGCCCTTGGTTTCCTTGCCGAAGGAGATGGTGCCGCTGATTTCCGCGAGGATCGACGGCTCCTTCGGACGACGCGCCTCGAACAGGTCGGCAACGCGCGGCAGACCACCGGTGATGTCGCGGGTCTTGGAAGTTTCCTGCGGGATACGTGCGATGACGTCACCCACGTTGATCTCGGCGCCGTCGGCCACGCCAACCAGGGCGTTCGCCGGCAGGAAGTACTGGGCCGGTACGTCGGTACCCGGCAGCAGCAGCTCCTTGCCGTTGGCGTCGACCATCTTGATCGCCGGACGAATGTCCTTGCCGGCGGCCGGACGGTCCTTCGGATCCATCACCTCGATGTTGGTCAGACCGGTGAGTTCGTCGGTCTGACGCTTGATGGTGATGTTTTCTTCCATGCCGACGAAGGTCACGACACCCTTCATCTCGGTCACGATCGGGTGAGTGTGCGGGTCCCACTTGGCCACTACGGCACCGGCGTCGACCTTGTCGCCTTCCTTGACCGAAATCACCGCACCATACGGCAGCTTGTAGCGCTCGCGCTCACGACCGAAGTCGTCGGCCACCGCCAGCTCACCGGAGCGGGACACTGCGACCAGGGCGCCGTCGGCGCGCTCGACGTGCTTCAGGTTGTGCAGGCGGATGGTACCGCCGTTCTTCACCAGCACGTTGTCGACGGCCGAGGTCCGGCTCGCCGCACCACCGATGTGGAAGGTACGCATGGTCAGCTGGGTACCCGGCTCACCGATGGACTGGGCGGCGATGACGCCGACAGCCTCGCCGATGTTGACCTGATGCCCACGGGCCAGATCGCGACCGTAGCACTTGGCGCAGATGCCGTAGCGGGTTTCGCAGGAGATCGGCGAGCGCACGATCACTTCGTCGATGCTGTTCAGCTCGATGAAGTCGACCCACTGCTCGTCGATCAGGGTGCCGGCAGGCACCAGGACGTCCTCGCTGCCCGGCTTGAGCACGTCACGGGCGATGACACGGCCCAGCACGCGCTCGCCGAGCGGTTCGACCACGTCGCCGCCTTCGATGTGCGGCGTCATGTGCAGACCCTGTTCGGTGCCGCAGTCGATCTCGGTCACCACCAGATCCTGCGCCACGTCGACCAGACGACGGGTCAGGTAACCGGAGTTCGCGGTCTTCAGTGCGGTATCCGCCAGACCTTTACGCGCACCGTGAGTGGAAATGAAGTACTGCAGTACGTTCAGGCCCTCACGGAAGTTCGCGGTGATCGGCGTCTCGATGATCGAGCCGTCCGGCTTGGCCATCAGGCCACGCATACCGGCCAGCTGACGAATCTGCGCCGCGGAACCCCGCGCGCCCGAGTCGGCCATCATGTACATCGAGTTGAAGGAATCCTGCTCGGCTTCCTTGCCTTCGCGGTCGATGACCTTCTCCTTGGAGAGGTTGGCCATCATCGCCTTGGAGACTTCGTCGTTGGCCTTGGACCAGAGGTCGATCACCTTGTTGTACTTCTCGCCCTGGGTCACCAGGCCGGACGCGTACTGCGATTCGATTTCCTTCACTTCCTCGGTGGCCGCATCGATGATGCGCGCCTTCTCGTCCGGAATGACGAAGTCGTTCACGCCGATCGAAACACCGGAGATGGTGGAGTACGCGAAACCGGTGTACATCAGCTGGTCGGCGAAGATGACGGTGTCCTTCAGACCAACGGTGCGGTAGCACAGGTTGATCAGCTTGGAGATCGCCTTCTTCTTCATCGGCTGGTTGACCACGTCGAACGACATGCCGGCCGGAACGATCTGGAACAGCAACGCGCGGCCGACGGTGGTGTCGACGATGCGGGTGTTCTTGGTGATCGAGCCGTCACGATCCTTGATGGTTTCGTTGATGCGCACTTTCACGCGGGCGTGCAGGGACGCCTCGCCCGCGCGGAACACGCGGTCGACTTCCTGCAGATCGGCGAACACCCGACCTTCGCCCTTGGCGTTGATCGCTTCGCGGGTCATGTAGTACAGACCCAGTACCACGTCCTGCGACGGCACGATGATCGGCTCGCCGTTGGCCGGCGAGAGGATGTTGTTGGTGGACATCATCAGCGCGCGCGCTTCCAGCTGGGCCTCGAGGGTCAGCGGAACGTGAACGGCCATCTGGTCACCGTCGAAGTCGGCGTTGTACGCGGCGCAGACCAGCGGGTGCAGCTGGATGGCTTTACCTTCGATCAGCACCGGTTCGAAGGCCTGGATGCCCAGACGGTGCAGGGTCGGTGCGCGGTTGAGCAGCACGGGATGTTCGCGGATCACTTCGGCGAGAACGTCCCAGACCTCGGGCAGTTCGCGCTCGACCATCTTCTTGGCGGCCTTGATGGTGGTCGCCATGCCGCGCATTTCCAGCTTGCCGAAGATGAACGGCTTGAACAGCTCGAGGGCCATCTTTTTCGGCAGGCCGCACTGGTGCAGACGCAGGGTCGGGCCCACGGTGATCACGGAACGACCGGAGTAGTCCACGCGCTTGCCGAGCAGGTTCTGGCGGAAACGACCCTGCTTGCCCTTGATCATGTCGGCCAGGGACTTCAGCGGGCGCTTGTTCGAACCGGTGATGGCACGGCCACGACGACCGTTGTCCAGCAGCGCATCAACGGCTTCCTGCAGCATGCGCTTTTCGTTACGCACGATGATGTCCGGCGCCGACAGGTCGAGCAGGCGCTTGAGACGATTGTTACGGTTGATCACGCGGCGATACAGATCGTTCAGATCCGAGGTCGCGAAGCGGCCGCCATCCAGCGGCACCAGCGGACGCAGGTCCGGCGGCAGCACCGGCAGCACGGTCAGGATCATCCACTCCGGCAGGTTGCCCGAGCCATGGAAGGCCTCCATCAGCTTCAGACGCTTGGAGAGCTTCTTGATCTTGGTTTCGGAATTGGTCTGCGGAATCTCTTCGCGCAGGCGGCCGATCTCATGCTCCAGGTCGATCTGGATCAGCAGCTCGCGCACGGCTTCGGCACCCATGCGGGCATCGAAGTCGTCGCCGAACTCTTCCAGCGCCTCGAAGTACTGCTCGTCATTGAGCAGTTGGCCTTTTTCCAGCGTGGTCATGCCCGGATCGATGACGACGTAGCTCTCGAAGTAGAGCACGCGCTCGATGTCACGCAGGGTCATGTCCAGCAGCAGGCCGATACGCGACGGCAGCGACTTGAGGAACCAGATGTGGGCGACCGGCGAAGCCAGCTCGATGTGCGCCATGCGCTCGCGACGGACCTTGGCCAGTGCGACTTCCACGCCGCACTTCTCGCAGATCACGCCGCGGTGCTTGAGGCGCTTGTACTTGCCGCACAGGCACTCGTAGTCCTTCACCGGGCCAAAGATCTTGGCGCAGAACAGGCCGTCACGCTCCGGCTTGAAGGTACGGTAGTTGATGGTTTCCGGCTTCTTCACTTCACCGAAGGACCAGGAACGGATCATCTCGGGCGATGCCAGGGCAATCTTGATGGCATCGAACTCTTCGATTTGACCCTGGTTTTTCAACAGATTCAGCAAGTCTTTCAAGGCCTTTCCTCCTCACGGACCTGCGGCAACCGGCCAGTGCCGGGTGCCGCGCAGGCGGTGCGTGGTTATTCGGTTTCCAGATCGATATCGATACCGAGCGAGCGGATCTCTTTGATCAACACGTTGAAGGATTCCGGCATGCCGGCCTCCATGCGGTGATCGCCGTCCACGATGTTCTTGTACATCTTGGTCCGCCCGTTCACGTCGTCCGACTTGACCGTGAGCATTTCCTGCAGGGTATACGCGGCGCCATAGGCCTCCAGGGCCCAGACCTCCATCTCCCCGAAGCGCTGGCCACCGAACTGCGCCTTGCCGCCCAGCGGCTGCTGGGTGACCAGGCTGTAGGAACCGGTGGAACGCGCGTGCATCTTGTCGTCGACCAGGTGGTTCAGCTTGAGCATGTACATGTAGCCGACGGTGGTGGTGCGCTCGAAAGCGTTACCGGTACGGCCATCGAACAGCTGCATCTGACCGCTTTCCGGCAGATCGGCCAGCTTCAGCATGGCCTTGATCTCGCGCTCCTTGGCGCCATCGAAGACCGGGGTGGCCATCGGCACGCCCTTGCGCAGGTTATTCGCCAAGTCCAGCACTTCCTGATCGCTCAGGTCGTCCAGGCTTTCCTGACGGCCACCGATCTCGTTGTAGATCTCGTGCAGGAACTTGCGCAGCTCGGCCACCTTGCGCTGCTCCTCGAGCATCAGGTTGATCTTCTCGCCCAGCCCCTTGGCCGCGAGGCCCAGGTGGGTTTCGAGGATCTGACCGACGTTCATGCGCGACGGTACACCCAGCGGGTTGAGCACGATGTCGACCGGCGTGCCGTTGGCATCGTGCGGCATGTCTTCGACCGGCATGATGACCGAGACCACACCCTTGTTACCGTGACGGCCAGCCATCTTGTCACCCGGCTGGATGCGACGCTTGATCGCCAGGTAGACCTTGACGATCTTCAGTACGCCCGGCGCCAGGTCGTCGCCCTGCTGCAGCTTGCGCTTCTTGTCCTCGAACTTGTCGTCGAGCAGCTGACGGCGATCAGAGAGGTAGGCCTGGGCCTTTTCCAACTGCTCGTTGAGCGCGTCTTCGGCCATGCGCAGCTTGAACCACTGACCGTGCTCCAGGCCGTCCAGCGTTTCGTCAGTGATCACGGCGCCCTTCTTCAGGCCGGCACCGCCTTCTGCTGTCGCGCCGACCAGAGCCGAGCGCAGACGCTCGAAGGTGGCGCCCTCGACGATGCGGAACTCCTCGTTGAGGTCCTTGCGGATCTCGTCGAGCTGCATCTTCTCGATGGCCAGCGCACGGGAGTCACGCTCGACGCCGTCACGAATGAACACCTGCACGTCGATGACGGTGCCCTTGGTACCAGTCGGCACGCGCAGGGACGTGTCCTTCACGTCGGAGGCCTTCTCGCCGAAGATCGCACGCAGCAGCTTCTCTTCCGGAGTCAGCTGGGTTTCGCCCTTCGGCGTGACCTTGCCCACCAGAATGTCGCCCGGGCCGACTTCGGCACCGACGTAGACGATACCCGCCTCGTCCAGCTTGTTCAGCGCGGCTTCACCCACGTTCGGGATGTCCGCGGTGATTTCCTCTGGGCCGAGCTTGGTGTCGCGCGACACACAGGTCAGTTCCTGAATGTGGATGGTGGTGAAACGATCTTCCTGAACCACGCGCTCCGAGAGGAGGATGGAGTCCTCGAAGTTGTAGCCGTTCCAGGGCATGAACGCGACGCGCATGTTCTGCCCCAGGGCCAGCTCACCCATATCGGTGGAGGGACCATCGGCCATGATGTCGCCACGCGCCACCACGTCACCCTTGCGGACCAGCGGGCGCTGGTTGATGCAGGTGTTCTGGTTGGAACGGGTGTACTTGGTCAGGTTGTAGATGTCGACACCCGCTTCGCCGGTCTCGACCTCGTCGTCATGCACACGGACCACCACGCGGCTGGCGTCGACCGAGTCGATCACGCCGCCACGGCGGGCGACCACGCAGACACCGGAGTCGCGCGCCACGTTGCGCTCCATGCCGGTACCGACCAGCGGCTTGTCCGAACGCAGGGTCGGCACGGCCTGGCGCTGCATGTTGGAGCCCATGAGTGCACGGTTGGCGTCGTCGTGCTCGAGGAACGGGATCAGCGAAGCCGCGACGGAAACGACCTGCTTCGGCGACACGTCCATCAGCGTCACGTCTTCCGGCGCCTTGACGGTGAATTCGTTCAGGTGACGTACGGCCACCAGCTCGTCGACCAGCTTGCGGCCTTCCAGCTTGGCGCTGGCCTGGGCGATGACGTGGTCGGCCTCTTCGATCGCCGAGAGGAACACGATCTCGTCGGTGACTTCGCCTTCCTTGACCACGCGGTACGGACTTTCCAGGAAGCCGTACTGGTTGGTGCGGGCGTAGGCGGCCAACGAGTTGATCAGACCGATGTTCGGACCTTCAGGGGTCTCGATCGGGCACACGCGGCCGTAGTGGGTCGGGTGCACGTCACGGACTTCGAAGCCGGCACGCTCACGGGTCAGACCGCCCGGGCCGAGCGCGGAAACGCGGCGCTTGTGGGTGATCTCGGACAGCGGGTTGTTCTGGTCCATGAACTGCGAGAGCTGGCTGGAACCGAAGAATTCCTTCACCGCCGCCGCAACCGGCTTGGCGTTGATCAGGTCCTGCGGCATCAGGCCTTCGCTCTCGGCCATCGACAGGCGTTCCTTGACCGCGCGCTCGACACGTACCAGGCCGACGCGGAACTGGTTCTCGGCCATCTCGCCGACACAACGCACGCGACGGTTACCCAGGTGGTCGATGTCGTCGACGATGCCCTTGCCGTTACGAATGTCGACCAGGGTCTTGAGCACCGCGACGATGTCTTCACGGCTCAGCACGCCGGAGCCCTCGATCTCGGTACGACCGATGCGACGGTTGAACTTCATCCGGCCAACAGCCGACAGGTCGTAACGCTCCGAGGCGAAGAACAGGTTGTTGAACAGCGTCTCGGCGGCATCCTTGGTTGGCGGCTCGCCAGGACGCATCATGCGATAGATCTCAACCAGGGCTTCGAGCTGGTTGGCGGTCGAATCGATCTTCAGGGTGTCGGAAATGAACGGCCCGCAGTCGATGTCGTTGGTGTACAGGGTCTCGAAACGAACGACCTGCGCCTTGACGATCTTCGCCAGCACATCGACGGTCAGTTCGGTATTGCACTCGGCGATGATCTCGCCGGTAGCCGGATGCACGATGGCCTTGGCGACGGTACGGCCCAGCACGTACTCCATCGGCATCTCGAGCTCTTTGATGCCGGACTTGTCGAGCTGATTGATGTGACGGGCCGTGATGCGACGACCTTGCTCGACGATGATCTTGCCGCCCTCGTCCTTGATGTCGAAGGTCGCGATCTCACCACGCAGACGCTGCGGCACCAGCTCCAGCGCCAGGGTCTCGCCCTTCACGTGGAAGATGTTGGTGTCGTAGAACTGCTCGAGGATTTCTTCGGTGCTGTAGTTCAGCGCGCGCAGCAGCACCGACGCCGGCAGCTTGCGGCGACGGTCGATACGCACGAACACGGCGTCCTTCGGATCGAATTCGAAGTCCAGCCAGGAGCCGCGATAAGGAATGATGCGAGCGGAGTACAGCAGCTTGCCCGAGCTGTGGGTCTTGCCGCGGTCGTGGTCGAAGAATACGCCCGGCGAGCGGTGCAGCTGGGAAACGATCACACGCTCGGTACCGTTGATGATGAAGGTACCGTTTTCGGTCATCAGGGGGATCTCCCCCATATAGACTTCCTGCTCCTTGATGTCCTTGATGGCCTTGTTCGACGATTCTTTGTCGAAAATGATCAGGCGCACCTTCACCCGCAGCGGGACCGCGAAGGTCACGCCGCGCAGGACACATTCCTTGACATCGAAGGCCGGCTCGCCCAGACGGTAGCCGACGTATTCCAGCGCTGCATTGCCGGAATAGCTGATAATCGGGAAAACGGATTTGAAGGCTGCATGCAAGCCAATGTCGCGGAACTGATCTTTGGTCGCTCCCGCCTGCAGGAATTCGCGATACGAATCCAGCTGGATGGCCAAAAGATACGGCACGTCCATCACGTGCGGTAACTTGCTAAAGTCCTTGCGGATACGTTTTTTCTCAGTGTATGAGTAAGCCATCAGCGTTCCCCAGCTTGGTCACCTGCTTGTTGGCCTCTCCCGACGGGAGCTGCCAGAAAATCTTGCGAATCCCTTGATTCGCGCCACCACAGGGGTGGCTTTATTTCCGCGGGAGCGCCGGCATCGCCAGCTTTCCATAACGGAAAAAGGCCGGTGGCTAAAGCCACCAGCCATCAGCCTTACGCGAGTCGCTCCGGCTGTAGACGCAAGGTCGTCGCTTACTTGAGCTCGACTTTGGCGCCAGCTTCTTCCAGAGTCTTCTTGGCCGCTTCGGCCTCTTCCTTGGAAACGCCTTCCTTGACCACGCCCGGGGCGCCGTCAACGACAGCCTTGGCTTCCTTCAGACCCAGGCCGGTCAGCTCGCGGACCGCCTTGATCACGTTCACCTTCTTGTCGCCAGCTTCGGCCAGGACGATGGTGAACTCGGTCTGCTCTTCGACAGCAGCGGCAGCCGGACCGGCAGCAGCGACGGTAGCGGCAGCGGCGGTAACGCCGAACTTCTCTTCCATTGCCTTGATCAGTTCAACAACCTGCATCACGGACATTTCGGAAACGGCGTTGATGATGTCTTCGTTGGTCAGAGCCATGACTCTAATTCCTGTATATAGGTGACGGCCTGCGGCCATCTAATTCAAAAAAGAGGTTCGAAAGAATTCGTGCACGCCTTAGGCGGCAGCGGCTTCTTTCTGGTCGCGAACGGCCGCCAAAGTACGAGCCAGCTTGCTGGTGGCGCCTTGGATAACGCTCATCAGCTGAGAAACGGCTTCGTCGTAGGTCGGCAGAGTTGCCAGTACGTCGATCTGATTGGCTGCGAGGAACTGACCCTCGAACGCAGCGGCCTTGATCTCGAACTTGTCCTGACCCTTGGAAAACTCCTTGAAGATACGAGCGGCAGCGCCCGGATGTTCGTTGGAGAATGCAATCAGGGTCGGGCCTTTGAACACGTCGTTGAGCACGTCGAACTGAGTGCCATCAACGGCGCGGCGCAGCAGGGTGTTACGTACGACACGCACGTACACGCCAGCTTCGCGGGCCTCTTTACGGAGTCCGGTCATGGCCCCCACGGTCACGCCACGGGCATCGGCCACGACAGCGGACAGGGCAGCTTTGGCAGCCTCGTTGACTTCAGCGACGATGGCCTTCTTGTCTTCGAGTTTGATTGCCACGGGTTTCACTCCTGGATGTTACCGTTTCATCCGGTCGAGACCGGACGGGTTTTGGTGTCTGATTCGGTACGAATCGGGAGCACCTCTGCGTAGGCTTGAGGTTTAAGGCTTGCGCCGCCTACGGTCTTGGATAGCCCCCGCCAGGCAGGGACCCCAATCTTGCTGACCGCCCCGCGAACGGGGCGGCTTACGCCTTACGCTTCCAGGGACGCCTGATCGATGACCAGGCCCGGACCCATGGTGGTGCTCAGGGTGACGCGCTTGACGTAGATACCTTTGGAGGTGGACGGCTTCAGACGCTTCAGATCGGAAAGCAGCGCTTCGACGTTCTGCTTCAACTGAACGGCTTCGAAACCGACCTTGCCCACGGAAGTGTGGATGATGCCGTTCTTGTCGGTACGGAAACGCACCTGACCTGCCTTGGCATTCTTGACCGCGGTGGCGACGTCCGGAGTAACGGTGCCGACCTTGGGGTTCGGCATCAGGCCGCGCGGGCCGAGGATCTGGCCCAGCTGACCGACGACACGCATCGCATCCGGGGAAGCGATCACCACGTCGTAGTTCAGATCGCCGCCTTTCATTTCGGCAGCCAGCTCATCCATGCCGACACGGTCGGCACCAGCGGCCAGTGCAGCCTCGGCGCCCGCGCCCTGGGTGAACACGGCAACCCGTACGGTCTTGCCAGTGCCGTTCGGCAGAACGGTTGCACCGCGCACGACCTGGTCGGATTTACGCGGATCGACGCCAAGGTTGATGGCGATATCGAACGACTCGGTGAATTTCACCGCCGACAGATCGGCCAGCAGCTTGGCTGCGTCTTCGAAGGCATACTGCTTGCCGGCTTCGACTTTCTCGGCGATCGCCTTCTGGCGCTTGGTCAACTTAGCCATTACACACCCTCCACGTTCAGGCCCATGCTGCGCGCGGAACCGGCGATGGTCCGAACTGCAGCTTCCATCTCGGCAGCGGTCAGATCGGCCTGCTTGGTCTTGGCGATCTCTTCCAGCTGGGCACGGGTAACGGTGCCGACCTTCTGGGTGTTGGGACGAGCGGAGCCGCTGGTGATGCCAGCAGCCTTCTTCAGCAGCACGGCTGCCGGAGTGCTCTTGGTTTCGAAAGTGAAGCTGCGGTCGCTGTATACGGTGATGATCACCGGAGTCGGCAGACCAGGCTCCTGACCTTGAGTCCGGGCGTTGAACGCCTTGCAGAACTCCATGATGTTCACGCCATGCTGACCCAGCGCAGGGCCAACCGGCGGCGACGGATTGGCCTGACCGGCCTTTACCTGAAGCTTGATATAAGCTTGAATCTTCTTAGCCATATTCACTCCGTTACGGGTTATGACGCCTTCCGGCTCCCCAATGCTTATTTATCCCAGTGACGACAAAACCCCGCAGCCAGCAGCTGCGGGGTGTGGGATGCTTTGCTCAGCTAGACCTTTTCGACCTGGCTGAACTCCAGCTCTACCGGAGTAGAGCGACCGAAAATGAGCACTGCGACCTGAATCCGGCTCTTCTCGTAATTGACTTCTTCGACAACCCCGTTGAAATCGGCGAACGGCCCATCAGCAACACGCACGACCTCACCCGGCTCGAACAACGTCTTCGGCTTCGGCTTGTCACCACTGTCGGCGACACGACGCAGAATCGCTTCAGCCTCTTTGTCGGTAATGGGTGCCGGCTTGTCCGCCGTACCACCAATAAAACCCATTACTCGCGGGGTATCCTTGACGAGGTGCCAGGTGCCCTCGTTCATCTCCATCTGTACGAGAACGTAGCCCGGGAAGAACTTGCGCTCACTCTTGCGCTTCTGCCCGTTACGCATCTCGACCACCTCTTCGGTGGGAACCAGAATCTCGCCGAACTCATCTTCCATGCCGGCAAGCTTGACGCGCTCGACCAGCGAGCGCATGACGTGCTTCTCGTAACCCGAGTAAGCATGCACAACATACCAACGCTTAGCCACGAGACACCCTTAACCAACAACCATGGAAACCAGCCAACCAAGCAGGGAATCGAGCCCCCACAACAGCAGCGCCATAACCAGGACCACGACAACGACAATCAGGGTGGTCTGAGTGGTTTCTTGACGGGTCGGCCAAACGACTTTGCGAATTTCTACACGCGCTTCTTTCAGCAACGCGAAGAAAGAACGCCCCCGAGAGGTCTGCAGAGCAACCAGTGCGGCCACCACACCAACTGCAAGCACCGCCAGGACTCGGTACAGAATCGGCTCAGCGGAGTAGTATTGATTACCGACGACGGCAACAACCACCAAAGCAGCCACAACAAGCCACTTCACCAGATCGAAGCGCGTGTCTTTGGCTTCAGCTTTGATATTCATCTGCTAGAACCTTGTAAAGACTGCCAAATTTCGATATTGAAATTGGCAGGCCAGGAGGGAATCGAACCCCCAACCTGCGGTTTTGGAGACCGCCGCTCTGCCAATTGAGCTACTGGCCTAGAAAGAGTCAGGCCGACTATTATGCCGACCTGCTTCAAACAGATCAATCGTTATTCGACGATCTTGGCAACCACGCCGGCACCGACGGTACGGCCACCTTCGCGAATCGCGAAGCGCAGGCCATCTTCCATGGCGATCGGCTTGATCAGGGTGACGACCATTTTCACGTTGTCGCCCGGCATCACCATCTCGACGCCTTCCGGCAGTTCGCACGAACCGGTCACGTCAGTGGTACGGAAGTAGAACTGCGGACGGTAGCCCTTGAAGAACGGGGTGTGACGACCACCTTCTTCCTTGGACAGCACGTACACTTCGGCTTCGAACTTGGTGTGCGGCTTGATGGTGCCCGGCTTGGCCAGAACCTGACCACGCTCGACGTCATCACGCTTGGTGCCACGCAGCAGCACGCCGCAGTTCTCACCGGCACGACCTTCGTCGAGCAGCTTGCGGAACATTTCGACACCGGTACAGGTGGTCTTGGTGGTATCACGCAGACCAACGATCTCGATTTCTTCCTGGACCTTGACGATGCCGCGCTCGACACGACCGGTTACCACGGTACCGCGGCCGGAGATGGAGAACACGTCTTCGATCGGCATCAGGAACGGCTTGTCGATGGCACGTACCGGCTCGGGGATGTAGGTATCCAGAGTCTCGACCAGCTTCTTCACCGCAGTGGTGCCCAGCTCGTTGTCATCTTCGCCGTTCAGCGCCATCAGCGCGGAACCGATGATGATCGGCGTGTCGTCGCCCGGGAAATCATAGGTGGACAGCAGGTCGCGCACTTCCATCTCGACCAGCTCGAGCAGTTCGGCGTCGTCGACCATGTCGGCCTTGTTCAGGAACACGACGATGTAAGGAACACCAACCTGACGGGAGAGCAGGATGTGCTCGCGAGTCTGCGGCATGGGGCCGTCGGCAGCCGAGCAAACCAGGATCGCGCCGTCCATCTGGGCAGCACCGGTGATCATGTTCTTCACATAATCAGCGTGACCCGGGCAGTCAACGTGCGCGTAGTGACGGACATTGGAGTCGTACTCTACGTGGGCGGTGTTGATGGTGATACCGCGAGCCTTCTCTTCCGGAGCGCTATCGATCTTGTCGAAGTCGACACGAGCGGAACCGAACACTTCGGAACACACGCGAGTCAGAGCGGCAGTCAGAGTGGTCTTGCCATGGTCGACGTGACCAATGGTGCCGACGTTGACGTGCGGTTTGTTACGTTCGAA
>NZ_JADDIX010000066.1 GCF_015070855.1 Pseudomonas lopnurensis | reverse complement strand
TTGCGCCATACGCCGTTCAGCCAATCGGTATTGGTGAAGGCGTTGATGTTGGCGGTAGCGGCGGATGCAGCGGTAGCGCTCGCCGCAACAGCGAGCGGTGCGGTCGCAACCGTGAAACCGCCCATCAGTGCGGCGAGTGCAATAGAGGTGACGAGTGCTTTGCGAGCACCGGCAAAAACGTTGGTGGACATTCCGTCTCTCCGAAACTTCATACTTCTAAAGGCGCGGGCCTTTAAAAAAGTGGCGGGAGGTCAATTAAGTCGTGGGGCGTTGCTCTGGAAGGAGGCCGCAGTGACACAACCAAACGAACCGTTCAGCAAGAAATCCCCACGCCGTCCACCCCCTGAACAACCGGTCAACCTCTTGCGTGGCGGCTTTATAATAGGTTCAAAAAAATAATGGAAATTTTCCCGACGTAAATGCATCGCCAGAAATACGCCGCATAATGACAAGTGCTATTAATTTGATACTGTCAAAAAGTTATTTGCCATCTAAATGACATTATTAAAATCATCGCTCGATCGCTCTAACGCTATCCAGGCGCGTCATTTTTTTGAATTAGCAGCAAATAAAGCGCATAACGGCTATAGAGAATTACCCGACGAACGGCGGCCCGGAAAAGGGGCAAATAGCCTCGCGTCGACCTGCGACCGCGACCTTCACTCGCGGAATTCGCCGAGGGTCTCAGGCACCTGCTGGAATTCGGCGCAGGCCAACGCACGGCGATGATGTGCGCCGAGTTGCCCTGGGGGCGTTACCATTGCTCGCGGGTGTCGGATGTGCTGAGGGTGCATCGAGGGCCGCATAGTCAGGACGGCACGCGACCGCGCCTCCCTTCAGTGCCCCGGCCCGCCTCGTCGATGGGCACCTGAGCCACGTGACAGGCCAGGGCGAGGCGCTCGGAAAGAAAGCCGGGAGCGAACAGATCAGCCTGGAGCTGTAGGCAGACGCCCGAGCGGGCGCCCCGGCGCTCAGGCCCGTTCGATGCGGTCCGGATGGATGACGATACGCCCCTGCTTGTAGAGCCCGCCGATGGCCTTCTTGAAATTGCCCTTGCTGACGCCGAAGCGCCGGGCGATCTCCTGTGCCGGGCTCTTGTCGCTCAGTTCGAGTACGCCCTGGTTCTCCTCGAGCTGCTGCAGGATCAGCGCCTGCAGGGCATCGGCGGCTTCGCTGCCCATAGGCTGCAGACTGAGGCTGATCTTGCCGTCGGCGCGGACTTCCTTGATGTAGCCACGCTCGCGCATGCCGCCACGGAGAAACTTGAACACTTCGTTCTTGTGGATCAACCCCCAGTGCTGGCCGTTGATGATCGCCTTGTAGCCCAGATCGGTGGTCTCGACGATCAGCAGATCGACCGCCTCGCCGACCTGGTGGGACGCCGGGGTCTTGTCCAGGTAGCGGTCCAGCCGTGCGGTGGCAGTGATGCGACGCGTGCGCTTGTCGATGTAGACATACACCACGCAGTAGTCGCCGACCTGCAGCGGGCGCCGCTCTTCCGAATGCGGCAGCAGCAGGTCCTTGGGCAGGCCCCAGTCGAGAAAGAGACCGACGCGGTTGATTTCCACGACCTTGAGGCTGGCGAACTCGCCGACCTGCACCTTGGGTTTCTCCGTGGTGGCGATCAGCTTGTCCTCGCTGTCGAGATAGACGAAAACGTTGAGCCAGTCGTCCACCCCGGTCGGTGTGTCCTTGGGGATATAGCGGTTGGGCAGCAGGATCTCGCCGTCCGGACCGCCGTCCAGATACAGACCGAAACCGGTGTGTTTGACGATTGGCAGGCTGTTGTAGCGTCCGATTGCGGCCATTGCAGGTGTCCCGAATGAGAAAGTTGGCGATTCTAGGGTCTGTCGACGTTTCGGCGCGAGCCGCATTGTTGCGTCAACGGCCCCGAACAGGCGGCCGGCGCGAGGTTGTGCCGGCCACGGTCCGCTTCAACGCGGCAATGCATAGGCGATGACCGAGTCCCCGGCCTTGGTGCCCAGCGAACCGTGGCCGCCGGCGACCACTACTACCAACTGCCGGCCCGAACGGCTCTGGTAGGTCATCGGGGTGGACTGGCCGCCCGCCGGCAGCCGCGCCTTCCATAGCTCGCGTCCGGTGGTGACGTCATAGGCGCGCAGGTAATAGTCCAGCGTGCCACTGAGAAAGGCCACGCCACCAGCCGTGAGCATCGGTCCGCCGAGGCTCGGCACGCCCATCTTCAAAGGCAGCGGGATCGGCGCGCGGTCGCGCACCGTGCCGTTGCGGCGCAGCCAGTGGGTCTTGCCGGTGCGCAGGTCGGCGCCCGCCACGTAGCCCCACGGCGGCGCGGTACAGGGCAGGCCGAGCGGCGAGACGAACGGCCCCAGCTCCACCGCGAACGGCGAGCCGAAATTCTCGTTGAGGAACGGCTCCTTGCCGGAGACGTAGGTCGCCACGTCGTCCTCGCGCGGCACCAGGCGCGAGGTGAAGGCCAGGTAGGCCGGCGTACTGAAGACCATCTGCCGCACCGGATCGACCGCCACCCCGCCCCAGTTGAAGACGCCGAAGTTGCCCGGATGCACCAGCGTGCCCTGGGTCGACGGCGGCGTATAGCGGCCCTCGTAGCGCAGCGAACGGAACTGGATATGGCACAGCATCTGGTCGATCAGGGTCGCGCCCCAGAGGTCCTTGCCCTGCAGTTTCGGCGGCTCGTAGGACAGTGCCGAGGCGGGCTGCGTTTCGGCGGTCCAGTCCCCCTCGGCCGCGCCCTGCGGCGCCGGCACCTCGCGCACCGGCAGGAGCGGCGCGCCGCTGCGGCGGTCGAGCACGTAGATGTCGCCCTGCTTGGTCGGCGCCACCAGCGCCGGCACCGGGCCGTTCGCGGTCTGGATGTCGAGCAGGCTTGGCTGCGCCGGCACGTCCATGTCCCACAGGTCGTGGCGCACCGTCTGGAACACCCAGCGCAGCTCGCCGCTGTCGATATCCAGGGCGACGATGGAGGACGAGAAGCGCTCGCTGTTCTCGCTGCGGCGGCCGCCCCACTGGTCCGGCACCTGGTTGCCCAGCGGCACGTAGACCAGGCCCAGTGCCTCGTCGGCGCTGGAGATGCTCCAGCTGTTCGGGCTGCTGGCGCTGTAGGTCTGCCCGGCGGCGATGGGCGCGGTCGCCTCGGGATTGCCGGGGTCCCAGTTCCATTTCAGCGCGCCGCTGTGCACGTCATAGGCGCGGATCACCCCGGACGGCTCGTTGGCGCGCACGTTGTCGTTCACCGCACCGCCGACGATCACCAGGTCGCGCGCCACCACCGGCGGCGACGTGGAGTAATAGAAGCCCTCCTTCACATGCGGCATGTTGGCCCACAGGTCCACCTCGCCGTTGTCGCCGAAGCCCGGGCAGATCTCGCCGGTTCTCGCATCCAGCGCGATCAGCCGCGCATCGGCAGTGGGCATGAACAGGCGCTGACGGCAGGATTGCCCGTCGGCGACCGTGGACGACGCGTGATAGGACAGCCCGCGGCAGGTCAGGTGTTGCCGGTTGACCGAATGCGGCACCTTGGGATCGAAGCGCCAGAGTTGCTCGCCGGTCTCGGCATCGAGGGCGATCACCAGGTTGTGCGGCGTGCACAGGTACAGGCTGTCGTCGACTTTCAACGGCGTGACTTCGTAGGTGGTTTCATCCGGATCGTCCGGGCCGCGCAGATCACCGGTGCGGTAATGCCAGACCGGTTGCAGGCGTTCGACGTTCTGCGGGGTGATCTGCGCCAGCGGCGAATAGCGCTGGCCATGCTGGTTGCGGCCATAGGCATGCCACTCACCCGCAGGTACCGGATCGCTCGTCGCGGGCGCCGCGGCCAATGGCGGCGGCAACATGCCCTTGATGTCGTGACTGTCGTGGCCGATGGCGTAGACGGCCGCCACGCCCCAGAGCGCCACCGCCAGCAGCAGCGGCAGCGCGGCGCCACCCCAGGGGCGGAAGCCGAAAGGCTGCCAGCCCAGTTGCCGCACGATCCACGGCGTCAGCAACCAGAGGCCGAGCGGCACGATGATGCTGCCGCGCGGCGCCAGTTGCCAGCCGTCCAGCCCGACCTCGTAGAGCGCCCAGCCCAGCATGCCGAGCATCAGCAGCGCATGGACCCAGAGCGCCGCCCGCCGCTGCATCAGCAGCAAGGCGCCGGTGAGCAGGAAACCGACCGCCACGACGGCGAAGTACCAGGTGCCGCCGAGGCTGATGACCTTCGCCCCTCCCAGACCGAGTGCAAGCCCGACGATGATGCAGAACACGCCGCTGACGACTACTGCCACAACCCTCTCCTTCCGTCTTGTTAGCGGACCTCGGGGCTTCGGCAGTGCCAGCTTGCTGGACCGACGACGCCATGGCCGGGGCCGGAACGCCGCCGGGTGGCGGCATCCCAGAGAGTGGACAGGCGCGGGCGCGCGATTGCTCCCGTATCGCTACGCGATGGCGGCATCGTCCTGCTGGCGATCGGTGGCGACCGCAAAGCGGTGATCGCCCGCAGGCTGGCGTTCTATTGCGCCTGCAGGCCAACCTGCAGCAGCTTGCCGTTGCCGGCATCGGTGAGCAGATAGAGATAGCCATCGGGGCCGACGCGCACGTCGCGGATGCGCGCGCCCAACTCCTTGAGCAGGCGCTCCTCGCCGACGATGCGATCGCCGTCCAGTTGCAGGCGGATCAGCGACTGGTCCACCAGGGCGCCGATGAACAGACTGTGCTGCCAGGCGGGAAAGCGTTCGGCGTCGTAGAACGCCATGCCGCTGATGCCCGGCGACTTCTCCCAGACGTGGTATGGCGGTTCGGTACCCTCGACGGTTTTACCCTTCGCCTCGGGGATCGGCAGCATGCTGTAGTTGATGCCATGGGTCGCCAGCGGCCAGCCATAGTTCTTGCCGGCCAGGGGAATGTTGATCTCGTCGCCGCCGCGCGGGCCGTGCTCGTGGGTCCAGAGCACGCCGCTCCAGGGATTGAGCGCGGCGCCCTGCTGGTTGCGATGGCCGTAGGACCAGATTTCCGGACGCGCGCCTTCCTGGCCGACGAAGGGGTTGTCCTGCGGCACCGTGCCATCGGGGCGGATGCGCACGATCTTGCCCTGGTGCTTGTCCAGGTCCTGCGCGGTCGGCCGCTGGTTGTTCTCGCCGAGGGCGATGAACAGGAAGCCTTCCCGGTCGAACACCAGCCGCGAGCCGAAATGGATGCCGTTGGAGAGCTTCGGCTGCTGACGGAAGATCACTTCGAAGTTCTCCAGCCGGGTCAGGTCCTCGCTGAGCCGGCCGCGGCCCACCGCCGTCCCGGCCATGCCCTGGTCGCCGGCCTCGGCATAGCTCAGGTACACCAGCCGATCCATCTCGAAGTCCGGCGACAGACGCACGTCCAGCAAGCCGCCCTGGGAGCGGGCGAACACTTCCGGTACGCCGGCCAGCGGTTCGGACAGGCTGCCATCCAGGCCGACCAGCCGCAGGTGACCGGGCCGCTCGGTCACCAGCATGCGCTTGCCGTCCGGCAGGAAGGCCAGCGCCCAGGGATTTTCCAGGCCCTCGACGATTGGCTTGACCAGCAACGGCCCCTGCTCGCTGGGATAGCGCTGCGGCTCGGCGGCCAACGCGAACGAAACGGCGAAAAGGAAACCGCAGAACGCGGTGCGAATGGCGTGGCGCAGCATGGTGGTCCTCCGCAATGGCTCGATGATCGCCAGCCCCCGACCCCTGGCTGACGAACGTTACAGTGAAGACCAGATGCGCCCCGAACGTGCGGCAAAAACGCTTCAAGAAATGACGGACGGACGGTGAACCGCCTCAGCGCCGCTGGTGGGCTGAAGCCCACCCTACGAGTTCGGAGGACAGGGGCGCCCCCGGGCGGCAGCCACGCGTGCGTGTGATTACCCGGACTGCCCGGCAGAAACCTGAACAAAAATCAACCAAATCTGTATAATGCCCGGTTCGACCGATTAAAGGAAAAGCGATCCATGGCCACGAAAACCACCAGCGCCAAGCGCAAGCCCGAACCCGCAACCGAAACCAGTCAGTCATTGGCCGCGCAGATGGCCGCCTTCCTCAAGGCCGGCGGTGAAATCCAGAACATCCCCAACGGGGTGAGTGGCCAGACCCAAGGACCGTCCCGGCAGATCACCATCAGCAAGAAGTGATGGCCTGACCTCGAAACGCTTTCGGCGAGCCCGCACCGCCCACGCGGTGGCTCGCCGCGTTCTACCCCCACTCCCCCTCCCCCTCCCGAGTTCAGCATGACCGATCCCGTACGCCTGTCCAAACGCCTCGCCGAACAACTCGGCTGTTCCCGGCGCGAGGCCGAGCTGTATATCGAGGGCGGCTGGGTGAACGTCGACGGCCAGGTGGTGGAAGCCCCCTTCCGCAAGGTCGAGCCCGGACAGCGCATCGAACTGCGAGCCGGCGCCACGGCGACGGAGATCGCGCCGGTCACCCTGCTGCTGCACAGGCCCGCCGGCCAGGCCGCCGGTACGGATGCCGAAAGCACCCTGCGCATGCTCACCGCCGCCACGCACTGCAGCGAAGACCCGAGCCGCATCGAGCCCCTGCAGCGCCATCTGCTACGGCAGAACGAGTTGCTGCCGCTGGAGGCCGATAGCAGCGGTCTGGTGGTATTCAGCCAGCAACGCGAAGTGATCCGCACCCTCAGCGGCTCGCGCAACAAGTTCGAACAGGAATACATCGTCGACGTCAGCGGCGAGCCCGAGGCCAACGGCCTGGCGCTGCTCGCCAAGGGCATCGGCCATCGCGGCAGGATCCTGCCGAAGGCCAAGGTCAGCTGGCAGAGCGAAACGCGCCTGCGCGTGGTGCTCAAGGAACCCGCGCCGGGCGAAGTGCGCATGCTCTGCGAAGCCATCGGCCTGCGCGTACTGGCCAGCAAGCGCATCCGTATCGGCCGGCTGTCGATGGCCAAGCTGCCGGCTGGCCAATGGCGCTACCTGGGCGAACACGAACGCTTCTGACCGCCAGGCCTGCGCTCCGGCACCGCCGGGCCACCGGCCGGCGGCGCGTGCTTGCCTTGCACACGCCGCTGAATCAGTCTTGAGCCACGTGCCGGGCCGAACCGACCCCGCCGACCGATTTCAGGACCGCGATGCAGAAACTGCTGCTCTTGCTTCTGATCCTCTCCCCGCTGAGCCTCCCGGCGGCCGAGCGCATCACCGTCTGGGCCTACCAGCCCTCGCCCCCCTTCGCCTCGGAGCAGAGCCAGGGACTTTCCGAGACATTCGTGCAATTGCTCAACGAGCATTCCACCAACCAGGGCCGCTTCGACTTCGAGCTGACGCAGCTCCCGCGCAAGCGCCTCGATGCCCGGCTCGCCGCCAACGAGCCCGGCGTGCTGCTGTGGGCGACGCCGGAATTCCTCCCGAAACGGCTGACCACCCGCTCCAGCTGGACGCCACCACTGCTGTGCGACACCCAGGATTTCGTCTCCAGCCGCGCGACCCCCTTCGATTACGACGGGCCACGCTCGCTGCACGGCCGCAGCCTCGGTGCGATCCTCGGGCATCACTACAACGGGCTGGAAGCCGATATCGACAAGGGTCTGATCCATCGCGAGGACGTGCACAGCGATCTACAGAATTTGAACAAACTGCTCTCCGGCCGCATCGACGTGGCCGTGATGCCCCGCTCGGCCTGGCTGTTCTACGGCATGACCGAGGTATCGCAGGCGCAGCTGTACATATCGCCGAGCCCGCTGTACGTGTTCGAACGCCACCTGCTCACCACCGCCAGCCTCGCCCCCGAGGCCACGCAGTTCATCCAGCAACTGGTCGCCGACCTGCCGCACAGCGCTCGCTGGCAGACCCTGCTCAGGCGCTACGGCCTGCACGAGATGAGCGCACCCTGCCCGAAATACTGAGCACCTCTGGCGGATCGAAGCGGGCACGGCACATACTGCTCGGGTCTGACGTTGGAGAATGAGTTCAACCATGAAAAAGGCACTGGTGATCGGCCTGCTATCGACCCTCGGCGGTTGCGCCACCCCATCCTGCGATCAGTTCTCGAGCGATGGCGCCTGCCGTGCCGAGCGGCTGCTGTACCAGAATGACCTGCTGCAGGCGAAGATCCTGATCTCGGTCGGCAACGAGGATGGCTACGAACTGGCCCAGGCCCTGCTCGACCGCAGCGCCCGCCTCGACCGGCGCGGGGAGATCGAGCTCTACCAGGCCCTGTTGCTGATCCGCCAGGGGCCGGAAACCTCCCAGGTCCTGCGCCTGCTGGAGAAGGCCAAGGCCAAGGGCCATCCCCATGCCGTCGCGCTGCTCTACAAGATGTACCAGGAACCCTATCTGCTCGACGAAGCCGACCCGGCCAAGGCCGAGCACTACCGCCAGGCCTATGCCGAGCTGGACGTCGCCCTCAGCGGCTACCCGTCGTTCGAGAAAGCGCTGGAAGTGGTCGACCAGCTCGTCGCACCGCCGCCACCCATGGCCGAATACCAGGCGCCCTGCCCGCAGTATTGCCTGGAGCGATCCCGCTAGCCGACGCTCACACCGGTAGGTTGGCTGGGTAGGTTGGGTTGAGCGCAGCGAAGCCCAACAGGCAAGCTACCGAGCAACGCATTCGCCGCGACGTTGCATCGTTCAATCGTGAACGTCAGGGCGCGGGCGTCTCCGACAGCCGCGGCTCCTGATCGCCGTTGGCTACGGCGCGCGCTTCTTCTTCCGTGGCGTAGGGGCCGCCGATCACCGTGCCGTCCAGTTCCACCACCCAACAGACGGCCCAGGTCGGGCGCCAGGCTTTGGGTACGTTCTCACCGCTGAGGTGCTTGATCTGTGGGGTCATGGCGTTCTCCACTGCTGTTGGCTGGAACCGCCGCCCCGCTTGCGCGCAGGCGGCCTATAGCAAAAGACCGCGCGCGGCGCGCTTTTTCTCGCCCGGCCTGACGAAACCACCGCCTTCGGCGAACGGCTGCCGGCTCGGCGGTTCTACAGAACTGGCGAGACAGGCGAGGACCCGCAATGCCTTTTACCGGCCGAATGCTTTTGCTGATATCGCTCATCTGCATGCTGATCGTGGGCTGTAGCCGCGCGACGCTGGTCTATCGCAACCTCGACCTGCTGGTGCCCTGGACGCTCAATGACTACCTGGACCTGAATCGCAGCCAGCAAAGGGACCTCAAAAACCGGCTACGCGAACACCTCGCCTGGCATTGCCGGACCCAACTGCCCGAGCTCCTCGCCGGCCTCGAGCGTTTGCGGCAGCAGAGCGCCGGCAGCGAACTGGACCGCGATCGCCTGCAGCCCCACTACCTCGAGGTGAAACAGGCGATTCACGCCATTGCCGTCGAAATCACCCCCACCGCCACCGAGCTGCTGCGCGAACTCGACGATGCGCAGGTGCGCGAGCTGGCCGCGGCGCTCGACAAGAACCGCCTCGAACATCGCGAGAAATACCTGGTGCCTCCGCTGCCCCGGCAGATACGCGAACGAGCCGAACGCATGCAGGAGCGCCTCGAGCACTGGTTCGGACCGCTCGACGCGGCGCAGCGTCAGCGGGTGCTGGCCTGGTCGCACAGCCTCGGCGAGCAGAACGAGCGCTGGCTGAGGAACCGCGAGCACTGGCAGCGCAGCCTGCTCGAAGCGGTAGACGCACGCCACGAAAAAACTGGCTTCGAAGCGCGCATCGCACAGTTGCTGCAGAATCGCGAGGCCCTGTTGAGCGAGGCTGACCGCACCGCGCTGCGCGGCGCCGAACAGTCCGCGCTGGCGCTACTGGCCGATCTGCATGCCATGGCCGATGAGCGTCAGCGCAAGCATCTCGACCAGCGCCTGGCCCGGATGCATGAGGATCTCGCCACGCTGGACTGCCTGCCCTAGCACATATCGGCAGTCGATTCTGTAGGAGCCGGCTTGCTGGCGATCAGCGTACGCAAAGGCATCGCCAGCAAGCTGGCTCCACAAGGACTCCGACGCAACACCGGGGGCTGTTGACGTTTCATTCGCGGCCGCGCCGGAATCAACCTCGCCCTAGCAGCCGCCTGGCCTCGCGCTGCCCGGCCTCGTCCAGCTCGGCCAGCAACTCCGGTTTGCCGGCCACCAGCACCGCCAGCGGTACGCCGTCGCGGTAGAGGATGCGGTTGCCGGGCAGCGCCGGCACCTTGTCGCCGGGCAGCAACGCGCCGAGCTGGTTCAGCGGATCGACCGCCGACACCGCCACCAGCTCGCCGGACGGCGGCCGCTTGCGCACCTCGCGCAGCAGACCGAGCGCTTCCGGCAGGGCGAACTGCTCGCCGGCCACGCCGGCGACGAAGCGCCCGCCGCGAAGCTCCCCGCGCGCCTCCAGGCGATGGTAGACCCGCAGCAACTCGCGCCACGGCGGCAGCCAGTCGGCCTCGCGCGCCAGCAACCGCCAGAACACCACACCGTAGCGGCGCAGCAGCACCCGGGCGATATGCTCCAGCGCCTCGGGGTCGAGCGCGGGCCGGCGCGCCGCCGGTTCGGCAACCGCGCCGGGCTTGCGTACCAGCGCCCAACGGCCGGCATCGGCCATGCCGCCGATGAAGGCGCCACCGCGGGTGCGCCGCGCCGTGCGCGAACGCTTGCTGGCCGGTGTCAGCAGCGCACGCAGGCCGGCGAAGCTGTCGGCATTCACCAGGCCCACCGCGACCAGTTCGCCGAGGGCGTCCTCCAGCTCGCTGCGCAGCAGGTGCGCCTCGTGCTGCAGTTCATCGAAGAACAGCGCGCCCTGTGCCTGCAGGCAGTCGAGCACCCGCTGCGCCCGCGAGGACAGCTCCGGCGCCGGCGCGTCGCTTGCCAGCGCATACCAGGCAGTCAACTGCCGGCGCGGCAGCAGCACGATCGGCGTCCCGCGTACCGGCCCGCCGCTGGCCTTCAGGCGGCCCGCCAGGCGCGTCCAGACGATGCGCCCGGAGCGGCACAGTTCGTCCAGCCAGCTGCCGCCGTAATCCTTCAGCCGCGCCGGCAGCAGGTCGCTTTCCCAGGCCGCGGCGGCCGCCTGGAATCCTTCCAGTTGCTCGACCAGCGTGGCCAGCGCCTCGCGCCCCTGCATCCGCGTGGCGTTCGCCAGGTGCTGCCAGTCGCAGAGAAAACGCATGAAGTCGGCGCGCTCCACCGGCTCGATCTCCCGCCGCAGGCGCTTGACCGTGTAGCGATGGATGCGCGCCAGCAGGTGCCGCTCGCACCACTCTTCGTCCGCCGCGCCAGGCGTGAAGCGGCCACGCAGCACATAGCCCTGGCTTTCCAGGCGGGTCAGCGCCAGCGCCACGGCGGAGGCCGGCAGGGCCAGCGGCCGGGCGATCAGCGGCACCGGCAACGGGCCGAAGCCGCTCAGCCGGGCGCGGATCAGCTCCACCAGCGCCGCCTCTTCGTCGAGCGGCGACTCATGGCCGGCCGGCAATTGCAGATGCGGCTCGAACGGCGCATTCGGATAGATCGCGCGCAGCAGCGCCAGGCGTTCCAGCGGCAGCCACAGGGCGCGGTCGTGGGCGACCTGCATGCGCGTCGCGCGCCCGCCGCGGGCCAGCTCGGCGAGCCACTGTGACCACTGCGGTTGCTCCGCGGCCTCGGCTTCGGCGATGCAACCCAGGGCGACCAGCGCCTCGTGCATCTCGTCGGTATTGCGCGCCTCCGGCCAGGCCTCCCGGCGCACCGATTCGATGGCGTCGGGGTCCAGCGCGCCGAGGTCGTCGCTCGACTCCGGATCGCTCCAGCGTCGGCCGAGCACCGCCTGGGTGCGCCGTTCTTCCAGCGGCGCGTCGTCGAGAAAGGCGTAGGGCCGCGCGCTGAGCACCTCCATCGCCAGCGGCGACGGCGCCGGCAGGTCGCGTGCGAGCAGTTCCACCTCGCCGCTCTCCATACGCCGCAGCAGCGCCTGCCAGCCGTCGCTGTCCATCGCCTCGTGCAGGCAGTCGTCGAGGGTCTGGCGCACCAGCGGATGGTCGGGTATCTCGCGCTCGCCGACGATGTTCTCAAGGCACGCGACCTGGTCGGGAAACACCGTGGCCAGCAGGTCCTCGCTCTTCATCCGCTGCAGCTGCGGCGCCACCTTGCGCCCACCGGCCATGCGCGGCAACGCCAGCGCGGTGACCGCGTTCCAGCGCCAGCGCACGCCGAACAGCGGCGCATCCAGCAGCGCCTGGATCAGTACCTGCTCGGCGCTGGCCGAATGCAGGTAGCGCCAGACCTCCTCCAGGGCGAAGCTGTGGCTGGTGGACAGCGAGAGGACGATGGCGTCCTCGGTGGCCGCCGCCTGCAGCTCGAAGTTGAAGGTGCGGCAGAAGCGCTTGCGCAGCGCCAGGCCCCAGGCACGGTTGATGCGGCTGCCGTAGGGCGAATGGATGACCAGCTGGGTGCCGCCGGATTCGTCGAAGAAGCGTTCCATCACCAGCCGCCGCTGGGTCGGCAGCGCACCCAGGGCCGACCGCGCCCGGGCCAGGTATTCGACGATCTGCCGCGCCGCGGGCTCGGGCAGGCCGCGCTCGTCCAGCAGCCAGTCGATGGCCGGTTGCAGGCGTTGCGCCGTCTCTCGAGGCGCGAGCTTGCCCGCGATCGCCAGCGCGCCGGTATCCGCCGGTTCGCGCACAGGCGCGCCGCTGCCGGCCAGGCGCGCCTCGATCTCGCCGCGCAGCCGCGCCACGGCGAAGGACAGCTCGTCGCTGCGCCCCGGCGCCTCGCCCAGCCAGAACGGAATGTTCGGTGGCTGGCCCTGGGCATCCTCGACGCGCACCCGCCCCGGCTCGATCCTGAGGATGCGGTAGGAGGTGTTGCCCAGCTGGAAGACGTCGCCGGCCAGGCTTTCCACGGCGAAGTCCTCGTTCACCGTGCCGATGTTCAGCCCCTGCGGCTCCAGCAGCACCGCATAGTCGGCGTTGTCGGCGATGGTGCCGCCGGAGGTCAGCGCGGTCAGCTGCCCGCCGCGCCGGCCGCGCAGACTCTGGCCGACCAGGTCGCGGTGCAGGTAGGCGCCGCGCGGGCCGTGGCGGGTGGTGTAGCCCTCGGCGAGCATGCGCAGCAGCGCCTGGTAGTCGGCGTCGTCCAGCGCGGCATAGGGCATGGCGCGGCGGATCAGCGCCAGCAGCGCGTCCTCGCGCCATTCGCCGCAAGCCACCTCGGCGACGATCTGCTGGGCCAGCACGTCCAGCGGCGCGCGCGGAATCACCAGGGTATCCAGCTCGCCACGGCGCACGGCATCGAGCAGCGCGGCACACTCGATCAGGTCGTCGCGCGAGCTGGGGAACAGCCGCCCCTTGGAAATCCCGGCGACCTGGTGCCCGGCGCGGCCGACGCGCTGCAGGAACGCGGCGATCGAACGCGGCGAGCCCAGTTGGCAGACCAGCTCCACGTCGCCGATATCGATCCCCAGTTCCAGCGAGGCGGTGGCCACCAGCACCCGCAGCTCGCCGCGCTTGAGCTTCTGCTCGGCATCCAGCCGCTGCTCGCGCGCCAGGCTGCCGTGGTGCGCGGCCACCACCGTATTGCCCAGGCGTTCGGACAGGTGCCGCGCGGCGCGCTCGGCCATGCGCCGGGTGTTGACGAAGACCAGCGTGGTGCGGTGCTCGCCGGCCAACGCGGCGAGGCGGTCGTAGACCAGCTCCCAGGCGTCGTTGCTCATCACCGCTTCCAGCGGCACCGGCGGCACCTCCAGCGCCAGGTCGCGGGCCCGGCCATGGCCGATGTCGACGATCTCGCAGGCGCGGCCGGTGCCGACCAGGAACTGCGCGACGGCGGCGATCGGCTTCTGCGTCGCCGACAGCCCGACCCGCACCAGCGGCCGGCCGCAGAGCGCTTCCAGCCGTTCCAGCGACAGCGCCAGGTGGCTGCCGCGCTTGTTGCCGGCGATGGCGTGGATCTCGTCGATGATCACGCTCTGCACCTGCGCCAGCATCTGCCGGCCGGACGCCGAGCCGAGCAGCACGTAGAGCGATTCCGGGGTGGTCACCAGAATGTGCGGCACGCGCTTGCGCAGCGCCGCGCGTTCGGCCTGCGGCGTATCGCCGGTGCGCACCGCGGTGCGGATTTCCAGCGGCGGCAGGCCCAGGCGCGCGAGCTCGGCGGTGATCCCGGCCAGCGGTTCTTCCAGGTTGACGTGGATGTCATTGGACAACGCCTTGAGCGGCGAGACGTAGAGCACCGTGGTGGCATCCGCCAACCCGCCCTCGGCCAGACCCTGCCGCACCAGTTGGTCGATGGCGGCGAGGAAGGCCGTCAGTGTCTTGCCCGATCCGGTGGGCGCCGCCACCAGGGTCGAGCGTCCCGCATGAATCAGTGGCCAGGCGGCGGCCTGGGCCGGCGTCGGTGCGGGAAAGCTGCGCACGAACCAGCCGGCCACCGCGGGGTGGAAGGCGTTCAGCGGATCGGGGAAAGACATGCTCATGGGTTGAATATGGTGCCGCCCGCGCGGCTCCACAAGCGGCAGCCCGTCGGTGGCACGGAAACGGCAGCGGCGCGCGGGGGTCAACTGTCGCACAGTCCGCAACGGAGACGACCATGACCACCACGCCACTCAGCCTCGACAATGCGATGCAACTGGCTTCCGAGGCCTTCCTGCCCTGCGGTTGCGTCACCAGCGCCAATCCCGAGGACGACAGTTTCGGCTTCACCGTGATGAACGGCAGCGGCGAGGAACTCACGCGTGTGCCACAGATACGCGACTACGCCGACCCACAGCGCATGGCCCAGGTGATCGAGCGGACCCGCCAGGAACTGACCGAAAAAGGCTGCACGCTGGAGCCCTGGAGCATGCCGTTCATCACCGATACCAGCGCCATCCCGGAAACCACGCCGAATTACTGACATGAACGATCGCGTCCTGTTGATCACCGGTGCCTCCTCCGGCATCGGCGCGGCCACCGCCCGGCTGGCGGTGCAGGCCGGCTACCGGGTGGCGCTCGCGGCCCGCTCGCAAGACAAACTGCAGCATCTGCTCGACGAGCTCGGTGGCCCCGAGCGCGCCCTCGCCATCCGTTGCGACGTCAGAGAGCACGGCGAGCAACAGGCCATGGTGCAGCGGGTGCTGGAACGCTTCGGCCAGCTCGACGCGGTCTACGCCAATGCCGGCGTGCCGGGTAGCGAAGGCGGCTTCTGCGACGCCGACCCCGACGTATGGAAGGACATGCTGCTGACCAACGTCTACGGTGTCGGGCTGACCCTGCGCTGCAGCCTCGCCGCGCTCAAGGCCAGCCGCGGCCACCTGCTGCTGACCGGCTCGGCCGCCGGGCGCTTCGTCATCCCCGGCTCGATGTACAGCGCCAGCAAGTGGGCGGTGACCGCCATGGGCCTGAGCGTGCGTGAAGAGCTGCGCGGCAGCGGGGTACGGGTCACCCTGATCGAACCCGGCATGGTCGACACACCGCTGTTCGACGAGCCGCCGGCCTATGCCATGCAGCCCGAGGACATCGGCCGCGCCGTGGTCTACGCGCTGTCGCAACCGCCCCATGTCGACGTCAATGAAATACTGATCCGCCCGACGCCGCCGATCGGGATCGACGGTTAGCCCGGCGGGCACCGGCGATTCGCCGCCAGGCTGCGGCGTCAGTGTTCGCCGCTGCGCCGCAATTGTTCGCGCAAGCGCCCGGACTCGTGCACCTCCGCCGCTCCGCTCGAGCCACCCTGCCGATGCTCGCCAGCCCCCCGCACGCGCTGCAGTTGGATCACGTCGCCCTTCTCCCAGGCATTGGCCAGGGGATCGACCTCGGGTTGCGCGATCGATTCGCGGCTGCGGCGGATGGCATCGGTATCCACATCCACGCGCGCGTCTCGCGCCTGCTGCAGGGCCGGGTCGAGCTGGCCGTCGGCGGTGAAGCCCATCATCAACGCCGGGATGCCGTACGGCAGCGTCTTGTCGCGGTCGGTGTGCCAGGTGTGCCAGGTCTTGCCGTAGGTGCTGACCACCTGCTCCATCAGTTGCCTTTCCGCGACCCGGGGCAGCCCGGGGGCGACCAGCGTGCCCGACTTCACCTCGTAATCATGGCTGTGCCAGAGCGTTTTTTCCTCAGCGGGCAAGGTACGGAACAACCGCTCGCTGATGATGTACTCGACGCCCATCAGCTTGGCGTCGCCACCGTTGCCGTCGTAGATCAGCGCCTGCATCACGTCCTCGTTGAGCCGCGTGACGTAATGGTGGGCCTCCATCTGCCCGTCCATGTCGCCGTTGTAGAAGTGGAAACCATTGAGGTAGGCGCTGACCGCGTTCAGCGGGGCCTGCCCCTGTAGCAGCCTGGCGCCGGCCTCCAGCGCCAGGGTCTCGGCGCTCTTCGGCGCGCCGGCAACCTCCGTGTAGGAGGCCGTGTCGTGCTGGCCGCAGGCGACCAGCAGCGCGGAGCAAAGGATCAGTGGCTTTCGCATGAGACGTTCTCCTGCTTTTCACAAACAGGGAGTAGCCGCGGCATGCTCGAGTTCAGGCTGATCGGCAGAAACTTTTACGCTGCGCTCCGGGTCGCTATGGGAGGCGGTTCCGGCCGTCGGAATCCGCACGGGGGGACGCCCATGGGCAATCTGGCACAACAGCCGAAACAGCAGCCGGCACTCGCCGAGCTTGACCATCTGCTACAGCGGTACCGACAGGTGCGCGCCACCAGCGGGGCGATCTGCGCGCCGCTGCAGGTCGAGGACTACGCCATCCAGAGTACCCCCGAAGTCAGCCCGCCGAAGTGGCATCTGGCGCATGCCAGCTGGTTCTTCGAGACCTTTCTGCTGCGGCCCTACCTGCCCGGCTACCGGCGGCTGAACGAGGCCTACGACCACCTGTTCAATTCCTATTACGAAACCCACGGCACCCCTTTCCCGCGAGCCCGCCGCGGCGTGCTGTCGCGCCCCGGGGTGGAGGAAATCCAGCGCTACCGCCGGCACGTCGACCAGGCCATGGGCGAGCTGCTGGCCAACCCGCCGCGCGAGCAGGCCGGCGAGATCGTCCGGCGCGTCGGCCTGGGGCTGCAGCATGAGCAGCAGCACCAGGAACTGCTGCTGATGGACATCAAGCACATCCTTGCGCAGAACCCGCTGCATCCGGTCTATCGAACCGACCTCAAGGCCCCGCCGCAGGTAGCGGCGAAGCGCCCGCGCTGGTACGAATATGCCGGCGGCGTCCAGCATATCGGCCATCCCGGCGGCGAATTCGCCTTCGATTGCGAGACGCCACGGCACCGCCAGTTCGTCGAGGATTTCCAGCTCGCCGGGCGCCTGGTGAGCAATGGCGAATACCTGTCGTTCATCGCCGATGGCGGCTATGCGCGGCCCGAACTCTGGCTGGCCGATGGCTGGGAGCTGATCCAGCGGGCCGGCTGGCACGCACCGCTGTACTGGTTGCGCGCGGAAGCCGTCTGGCACGAGATGACCCTCGGCGGGCTGCGACCGCTGGACCTGGAAGCGCCGGTCTGCCACGTCAGCTACTACGAGGCCGACGCCTATGCGCGCTGGGCCGGCGCGCGCCTGCCCAGCGAGGCCGAATGGGAGCTGGCGGCCGCGGACCAGCCGCTGCGCGGCAACTTCCTGGAGAACGATCACCTGCAGCCGGTCGCCGCGCCGGCGGAGCGTGACGGCCCGCTGCAGCTGTTCGGCGACGTCTGGGAGTGGACCGCCAGCGCCTACCTGCCCTACCCCGGCTTCCGCCCGCTGCCGGGCAGCCTGGGTGAATACAACGGCAAGTTCATGTCCGGCCAGATGGTGCTGCGCGGCGGCTGCTGCGCCACGCCCGAATCGCACGTGCGGGTCACCTATCGCAATTTCTTCCAGCCGGCGATGCGCTGGCAGTTCGCCGGGCTGCGCCTGGCCAGGGGGCTTTGAACATGGCGCTGGCCATCCGTTTCCACGATCAGTTGCAACAACCCCATGAAGCCTCGCTGCGCGACGAGACCCTGGCCGGGTTCGCCGCCACGCCGAAATGGGCGTCGCCGAAATTCTTCTACGATCGCCGCGGCTCGGAGCTGTTCGAGCAGATCTGCCGGCAGCCGGAGTACTACATCACCCGCACCGAAGAGCAGATCCTCGCCGATGCCGCCAACGACATCCTCGACATCGCCGGCCCCCACAGTGACCTGATCGAGCTGGGCAGTGGCGCCAGCCGCAAGGTGCGCCTGCTGCTCGAGGCGCTGCACCCGTCCAGCTACCTGGGCATCGACATCTCCGAGGACTTCCTGCTCTCCAGCACCCAGCGCCTGGCGGCCGACTACCCCTGGCTGGAGGTACACGCGGCCTGTACCGACTTTTCCCGCGACTTGAACCTGCCGGACGACTTTTCCAGCGAACACCCGCTGGTGTTCTTCCCCGGCTCGAGCATCGGCAATTTCACCCCGGCCGAGGCCGGACGGTTCCTGCGCCGCCTGCACGACGTGCTGCCGGTGGGCGGCGGCCTGCTCATCGGCGTCGACCTGGTCAAGGAGCTCGAGGTGCTTGAGGCCGCCTACAACGATCGCGCCCGGGTCACCGCGGCCTTCAACCTCAACCTGCTGCAGCGCATCCGCAACGAACTGGACAGCGACATCGATCCCTCGCGTTTCGTCCACCGGGCGTTCTTCAACGAGGCCGAATCGCGCATCGAGATGCACCTGATCAGTACCGAGGCGCAGGACGTGGCCATCGAGGGCCGGCATTTCCATTTCGCTGCCGGCGAAAGCCTGCACACCGAGAATTCGTACAAGTACACCCTCGCCTCCTTCGCCGCGCTGGCCGACACGGCCGGCTTCGACTGCCGCGGCCAGTGGACCGACCCGCGCGGCCTGTTCAGCGTGCATTACCTGCAGCGGCGCTGAGCATGCGCGTTGCCGCCATCGGCCTGCTGGGCGCGCTGACCTGCGCGCCGGCATTCGCCGGACAGGACCTGCGCATCACCCAGTTGCAACGCTGCGGCGACCTGTTCGCCCGCGACCGGCTGACCTGGTGCCTGCACGCCAGCGGCCTGCCCGAAGCACAGGTCGGCCTGCAACTGGCCGGCAAGCCGCTGCGCGCCGAACGGGTCGAGCGCGATGGCCAGCACCTGCGCCTGACCCTGCCGGCCGCCGAGCACGAGAGCGGGCCGCTGTGGCTGGAGCACGACGGCCAGCGCAGCAACCCGGTATGGCTCTCGCTCGGGCGCAGCCATGTGCTCGCGGCCACGGCCGACGAGGTCACCGAGAACATGGACGGGCTGACCACCTACGTCGATCTGGTCAGCCTGATCGTCGAGGAAGATCAGGACGGCCTGGAGACCGCCCGGCGACTGGCCGAGAAATACGCCGCGAAAGTGGTGGGCGCCATCGCCCCGCTCAACACCTACCAGCTGCGCCTGCCGGTGAAGAACCTCACCGAGCGCGACGCCATGTTGCTGCGCCTGGGCAACGAAGTCGGCGTCGATGCCGTGGTCATCGAGGAGTCCGCTGCCGAAAGCGGCGAACAGGAACCTGACCGCGAGCGTCCGCAGAACCGTGAATGGGCGGCCAACCGTTTTCTCGACGCGGTGGACTACTACCGCGAACGCATCCCCGCCAAACGGGCGCCAATCGACACCGAACCGGTGCGCATCGGCGTGATCGAGCGGGCGGTGGATTTCGATGCGCCGAATTTCGCCGCTTATCTGCAGCCGTGCGATCCCGCCGCGGGCCGCACCTGCCTGTACGCGCGCGACGCGGACGAACCCGACAGCCATGGCAGCAGCGTCTCCGGCATTCTCGCGGCGCGCGCCGCCGATGCCCGCGACAGCGGTTTTCTCAGCGCGCTGGACGCCGCCGGCCCCGGCTTCGAGGTGATCGTCGACCCCAACTCGGATGGCGGCATCGCCGCCAAGGTCGCGGCCTCGGTCAATCTGGTGGAAGACGGCGTGCGGATACTGAACTGGAGCTGGGGCATCCACCGCATCGGCACGGTGGATGTCGACGGCGAGCCGGTGGATTCGCTGCTGCGCTCGGGCATCGCCATGAGCGGTTACGAGGAGTTGCTGGAGGAATTCTTCCGCTGGCTGCGCCGCGAGCATCCCGAGGTGCTGGTGATCAACTCGGCGGGCAACGGCTCGGCCCGTTCCGGGCGCGACGACTACCGGCTGCCCTCCTCGTTCATCACCGAGCAATTGCTGGTGGTCGGCGGCCACCAGCGCAACCAGCGCCGCGACGTGCCGGTGGAGCACCCGCAGCACACCACCAAGCGCGCCTCGTCCAACCTCGACATGCGCGTCGACATCACCGCGGCGGCCTGCACCCGCGCCGCCACGCCGGAGCCCGGGCGCCGCGGCGAGGTGCACTGCGGCACGTCCTACGCCACGCCGCTGGTGGCCGGCGCGGTGGCGGCGATGCTGTCGATCAACCCGCGGCTGGAACCGGAGCAGGTGCGCGAACTGCTGCGCCGCAGCGCCATGACCATCGGCCGCGATTCGGATTTCGAAGCGGCCGAGGCCGACGACCTGACCGCGCCGATCCTGCCGTCGGAACGCAACGACCGGCTCGACGACCGCGACGTCGGCCGCTCGGCGCGGCTGGACATGCGCAAGGCGCTGGAGCTGACGGTGGACAGCCTGCGGCACGAACGCTGAAGGCATGCAGCGCCGTCGCGCAGCAAACAGGGGGCAGGTTCCTGTAGGAGCGCGCCATGCGCGCGAACCCGGCCCCGCGAAAGCATCGAGTACTCCGTTCCAGCTTTGCCCGGGTGTGGTGCGAACCCCGTTCGGCGGGTTGCAACCCGCCCTACGCCTGAAACCGTAATGCCGTTCAGATAAGCATGGAGAATACTTTGTAGGAGCGCGCCATGCGCGCGAATCGCGGGCGTGGCCCGCTCCTACATGTGATCCTGCAACCAGCCTATGGCCTTAATTGAACAGCATTACGCCGTTACCGGCTTTGACGTAAAGGCATTTATTTGTTTTGGTGTAAAAGCTGACTGGCCGATACGGAACCGGGCGAAGCACAGCCGTGCGAAAACCTGAACTTCGCGCTCGACTCGCCAGTCACACTCCCCAACGGCAAAACCGGTAAGGACCTTATGTGTGGCATAGCTGGAGAACTTCGTTTCGATAACCAACCGGCCGACCTGGCCGCGGTTGAACGCATCACCCAACACCTGACCGCGCGCGGCCCCGACGCGTGCGGCTTCCATAGCCAGGGCCCGCTGGCCCTGGGGCATCGCCGGCTGAAGATCATGGATCTGTGCGAGGCGTCCGGGCAGCCGATGATCGATTCGGCGCTCGGCCTGTCGATGGTCTTCAACGGCGCCATCTACAACTACCCCGAACTGCGCGCGGAGCTGGAAGGCCTGGGCTATCGCTTCTTCTCCGGGGGTGATACCGAGGTGCTGCTCAAGGGCTACCACGCCTGGGGCGAGGCGCTGCTGCCGCGCCTGAACGGCATGTTCGCCTTCGCCATCTGGGAGCGCGACAGCCAGCAGCTGTTCATCGCCCGCGACCGCCTCGGCGTCAAGCCGCTGTACCTGTCGCGCAGCGACCGGCGCCTGCGTTTCGCCTCCGCCCTGCCGGCGCTGCTCAAGGGCGGCGATATCGCCGGCGTGCTGAACCCGGTCGCGCTCAATCACTACATGAGCTTCCACGCCGTGGTGCCGGCGCCGGATACGCTGATCGCCGGCATCGAGAAGCTGCCGCCGGCCAGCTGGATGCGCGTCGCCGCCGATGGCACGACCACCACCCAGTGCTGGTGGACGCTGGAGTTCGGCGCCCGCGAGGACGAGCGCAACTACAGCTTCGAGGACTGGAAGCAGCGCACCCTGGATACCCTGCGCGAAGCCGTGGCGATCCGCCAGCGGGCCGCGGTGGATGTCGGCGTACTGCTCTCGGGCGGGGTCGATTCCAGCCTGCTGGTCGGCCTGCTGCGCGAAGCCGGAGTCGCCGAAAACCTGCTGACCTTCTCCATCGGCTTCGAGGATGCCGGCGGCGAGCGTGGCGACGAGTTCAAGTATTCCGATCTGATCGCCGAGCACTTCGATACCCGTCACCACCAGTTGCGGATCAAGGAGAAGGAGATCCTCGAGCAGTTGCCGGCCGCCTTCCAGGCCATGAGCGAGCCGATGGTCAGCCACGACTGCATTGCCTTCTACCTGCTCTCGCGGGAAGTGGCCAAGCACTGCAAGGTGGTGCAGAGCGGCCAGGGCGCCGACGAGCTGTTCGCCGGCTACCACTGGTACCCGCTGGTGGACGGCGCCGAGGACCCGGTGGCCGCGTACCTGGCGGCCTTCCGCGACCGCAGCTACGCGGAATACGCCGCGACCATGCAGCAGCAATGGGTCAAGGGCGACTTCTCCGGCGAGTTCGTCCGCCAGCACTTCGCCCAGCCCGGTGCCGACGCCGCGGTGGACAAGGCCTTGCGCATCGACAGCACCATCATGCTGGTCGACGACCCGGTCAAGCGCGTGGACAACATGACCATGGCCTGGGGCCTGGAGGCACGCACGCCGTTCCTCGATTACCGCGTGGCCGAACTGTCGGCGCGCATCCCGGCCCAGTACAAGCTGCCGGACGGCGGCAAGTACGTGCTCAAGGAGGCCGCGCGCCAGGTGATCCCGGCCGAGGTGATCGACCGCCCCAAAGGCTATTTCCCGGTGCCGGGCCTCAAGCACCTGCAGGGCGAAACCCTCGACTGGGTACGCGAACTGCTGCTCGACCCGAGCCAGGAGCGCGGGCTGTACGACCCGCAGGCACTGGAGAAGCTGCTCGCCGATCCGCATGGCCAGCTCACGCCGCTGCGCGGTTCAAAACTCTGGCAGTTGGCGGCGGTCAACCTATGGTTGAGCGAACAAGGTCTCTAAGGACTCACGGCCCGCTGCGCGGAGACTGCCTAGCCCCGCCGCACAGCGGGCCGTGAACCTTGCAACGTAAGGAAAGGTACCATGCAGAAGTCCCAAGCCTACGGCCAGCGCCTGTTGCGCGGACAGACACCGACCTACCAGCGGCTGCAGGCTCGCTTCGCCGAAGACGGCCAGGAAGAGCCCTGCGGGCCGGTCACCCTGCATGGCGGCTGGGGCCGCATCCTGGTCGGGCATACCTATTGCGACCCGGCGCGGCTCGCCGCCGACCTGCTCAACGAGCAGGCCGGCGAACGCGACATCGCCCTGTACGTCGCCGCCCCGCACCAGGTGCTCGCCTACGCGCCGCAGCAGCTGTTCCTCGACCCTTCCGACACCTTGCGCCTGTGGTTCACCGACTACCGTCCGGCACACCGCAGCTTCCGTGGTTTCGCCGTGCGCCGCGTGCAGAACGACAGCGACTGGGCGGCGATCAACTGCCTCTACCAGTCGCGCGGCATGCTGCCGGTCGATCCCGCACTGTGCACGCCGCGCGACCAGGGCGGACCGGTGTACTGGCTGGCCGAGGACGAGAGTTCCGGGCAGATCATCGGCAGCGTCATGGGCATCGACCACCATCGCGCCTTCAACGACCCCGAGAACGGCTCCAGCCTCTGGTGCCTGGCGGTCTCGCCGAACTGCCCGCGACCGGGCGTCGGCGAGGCGCTGGTGCGCCACCTGATCGAACACTACATGGGCCGTGGCCTGGCCTATCTCGACCTGTCGGTGCTGCACGACAACCGCCAGGCCAAGGCGCTGTACGCCAAGCTGGGCTTCCGCGACCTGCCGACCTTCACCGTCAAGCGCAAGAACAGCTTCAACCAGCCGCTGTTCCTCGGCCCCGGCCCGGAAGCCAAGCTCAATCCCTACGCGCGGATCATCGTCGACGAGGCCCGTCGCCGTGGCATCGAGATCAGCATCGACGACGCCGAGGCCGGCCTGTTCACCCTGACCCAGGGCGGGCGCCGCGTGCGCTGCCGCGAGTCGCTGTCGGACCTGACCTCGGCGGTCAGCATGACCCTCTGCCAGGACAAGCGCCTGACCCACCGCACCCTGTCCCACGCCGGCATTCGCCTGCCGGCCCAGCAACTGGCCGGCAGCACCGCGGATAACGCGGCCTTCCTCGCGAAACACGGCAGCGTGGTGGTCAAGCCGGTCGATGGCGAGCAGGGCCTGGGCGTGGCGGTCGACCTGCGCGATGCCGAGGAAATGCAGCAGGCGATCCAACGCGCCCGCCAATACGACAGCCGCGTGCTGCTGGAGAGTTTCCATCCGGGGCTGGACCTGCGCATCGTGATGATCGGCTACGAAGTGGTCGCCGCCGCGATCCGCCGCCCGGCCGAAGTGATCGGCGACGGCCGCAACAGCATCGGCTCGCTGATCGAGACGCAGAGCCGGCGCCGCCAGGCCGCCACTGGCGGCGAAAGCCGCATCCCGCTGGACGAGGAAACCCAGCGCTGCCTGCGCGACGCCGGGCTCGACCTGGACAGCGTGCTGCCCGATGGCCAGCGCCTGGCGGTGCGCCGCACCGCCAACCTGCACACCGGCGGTACCCTGGAGGACGTCACCGCGCAACTGCATCCGGAACTGGTCGACGCCGCGGTGCGCGCCGCCCGCGCCCTGGATATTCCTGTGGTCGGGCTGGACCTGCTGGTGCCGACCCCGGACCAGCCGGAGTATGTATTCATCGAAGCCAACGAACGTGTCGGGCTGGCCAACCACCATCCGCAACCGACCGCCGAGCGCTTCATCGACCTGCTCTTCCCGCTCAGCCACAACGCCAGCTGAGCCGGGCCACTAGGGGCTGTTCCCGTTTCGTACGCGGCTCGCGATGAAACGGGAACAGACCCTAACACCGGGCGGCTGCGGTCACCCGGTCATGTCCCTGCGAATGCGAAGGTGGCCGCCTCACCGCCACCCATGGGAGTATTCATGACTGCGAAATTACCCGAACCCGATCTCAACTACCTGCAACGCGTGCTGCTGGAGATGCTCGCCATCCCCAGCCCGACGGGCTTCACCGACACCATCGTGCGCTACGTCGCCGAGCGCCTGAAGGAGTTGGGCATCCCCTTCGAACTGACCCGCCGCGGCACCATTCGCGCCACGCTCAAAGGCCGCCGCTACAGCCCGGACCGGGCAGTGGCCGCGCACCTGGACACCATTGGCGCTGTCGTGCGCGAGGTCTACGACAGCGGCCGCCTCGGCCTCGCCCCGGTCGGCTGCTGGTCGAGCCGCTTCGCCGAAGGCAGCCGTGTCAGCGTATTCACCGATACCGGCGTGATCCGCGGCAGCGTATTGCCGCTGCTGGCCTCGGGGCATGCCTTCAACACGGCGGTGGACGAAGCGCCGGTCAGTTGGGACCACGTCGAGCTGCGCCTGGACGCCTATACCTACAGCCGCGCCGAAACCTGCGCGCTGGGGGTGAACGTCGGCGATTTCGTCGCCTTCGACCCGATGCCGGAATTCACCGAGAACGGCTACATCAGCGCCCGCCACCTGGACGACAAGGCCGGCGTCGCCGCGCTGCTGGCAGCGCTCAAGGCCATCGTCGAAAGCGGGCGCGAACCGCCGATCGACGTGCATCCGCTGTTCACCATCACCGAGGAGACCGGCTCCGGCGCGGCCGGCGCGCTGCCCTGGGACGTCAGCGAATTCGTCGGCATCGACATCGCCCCCGCGGCCAAGGGCCAGGCGTCCAGCGAGCATGCGGTAACGGTGGCGATGCAGGATTCCGGCGGGCCCTACGACTTCCATCTCTCGCGCCACCTGCTCAAGCTCGCCGACCAGCACGAGATCGCGGTACGCCGCGACCTGTTCCGCTACTACCACAGCGATGCCCAGTCGGCGATCGAGGCCGGGCACGACATCCGCACCGCGTTGGTGGCGTTCGGCTGCGACGCGACTCATGGCTACGAGCGCACCCATATCGACAGCCTGACGGCGATGAGCCGCCTGCTCTGCGGTTACATGCTCAGCCCGCCGGTATTCGCCAGCGACGCCCAGCATACCCAGGATTCGCTCGAGCGCTTCAGCCACCAGTTGGAGCACGATGCGCAGATGGAGAACGACACTCGCGTGCCCGCGGTGGATACGCTGGTCGGTCGCCAGCATGACGATGGCAGGGGCTGAGACGCCCGCGGTAGCGCATGACGAGCCGCCAGCAAGGCAGCAACCGTCGCCAGGGGAAAACATGGCTCCGTCCCAATCGCGTACTGCTCGAAGTGCCGAGGTGTTCTGAAAGTCCGTAGGGGGTACGGTCTATCGGCAAAAATCATCGCCTGCGCCCTGCGCCTATCCTGGTGCCGTTTCTCGCTGCAACGCGGTTCACAATGAAACGTCAACAGACCTAACCAGCACTTGCTGGCCGGCACGCAACTCGGCAAAGTTACCGGACAAGGAGGTGCGGCACGTCTGGAGGCTCGACATGGAGCCCTGAAGGAGTCGGTATCGCCACCGCTCCAATAACATGTGCCGCCCTGTCCCAGATGGGCTGCCCCCTTCCGGATTCGATCATGTTGCCGCGTTTATGCCTGGCCTTGCTGCTCTGTTGCCTGTCGGCCCAGGGGTGGGCCTCCGCACCCATCGCTCTCGATTCGCTCGACACCCGCCAGGCGCTCGGTAGCGGTACCCGTTATCTGGAAGACCCGAACGGCGAACTGCGGGTCGAGGAGGTACTGGCGCTGCCCGAGCAGCGCTTTCGCCAGGTGCAGCGCGGCCACGTCAACGAAGGCAAGAACAGCTCGACCTGGTGGCTGCGCGCCTCGCTCGACAACCGTCTGCAGGAACCGCTGCGGGGCTTCGTCGAAATCAACTACCCCCTGCTCGACCATATCGAGCTGTTCCTGCGATACCCCGACGGCAGCCTCAGCCGCCAGCTCTCCGGTGATACTTACCCTTTCTCGGAACGGCCGGTGAAGGTCGGCAATTTCTGGTTCCCGGTGGAGCTGCCTCCCGGCGAAACCACCTTGCTGTTGCGAATCAAGACCACCAGCACGCTCTACGTCCCGCTGTACTTCAGCACCTATGTCGCCAGCGCCTCGCTGCAGGAGGACCTGAGCGGGATCAGCGGCGCCTTCTACGGCGTGCTGTTCGCCATGTTCTGCTACAACCTGTTCCTGTTCGTCTCGCTGCGTGAGCCGGCGTACTTCTGGTATCTGGTCTACAACCTCAACGTCGGCCTGTTCGCGCTCGCCTTCGACGGCCTGCTGGTCAAGTGGCTGGGTGATGGCAGTGGCGTGGTATCACTGGGTATCTATGCGCTGATGTTCAGCCACTGCCTGATCGCGATCCAGTTCAGTCGCCACTTCCTGCACACCCGCGAGCTGTTTCCCCGGCTCGACCTCGCCCTGCGCGTGACCTTGCTGCTGGCGCTGGCCTGCATGCTCTCCGGCCTGCTGCTGGATGTGCAGTCCTGGAGCATCCTGGCCAGTGTCGCGGTGATCGTCACCTCGGTCGGCCTGCTGTTCACCGGCGCCTTCGTCTGGCGCCAGGGCGTGCGCTACGGGTTCTACTACACCCTGGCCTGGGGCGTGCTGCTGGCCTCGTTCATCCTCGTCACCGCCGGCTCGCTGGGCTTCGAGATGTTTGGCCTGTATGGCGCCGCGGTGGTCAAGGCAAGCGTGGCCTTCGAGCTGATCACGCTGTCCATCGGCCTGGCCGACCGCATCAATCTGCTCAAGGAAGAGGGCTACCATTCGCGCCAGGCCGCCGAACGCGCCGCCAGCGAGAACGAGGCCAAGAGCCGTTTCCTGGCCAAGATGAGCCACGAGATCCGCACCCCGCTCAATGGCGTGCTCGGCATGCTGCAGCTGCTGCGTGAGACACCGCTGGACCGCAGCCAGCGCTTCTACCTGGACACCATTTCCAGCTCCGGCCACTCGCTGATGGCGGTGATCAACGACATCCTCGACTACGCACGGATCGGTTCCGGCAAGCTCAGCCTCGAGCACATCGAATTCGACCTGGAAAACCTGATTTCGGAAACCATCAGCCTGTTCACCGCCCAGGCGCTGGAAAAGCAGCTCAACCTGCATGTCGGCCTGGAAGCCGGCGTGCCACGGCGCATCCGCGGCGACCCGACGCGGCTCAAGCAGATCCTGATGAACCTGCTGAGCAATGCGTTGAAATTCACCGAACATGGCGATGTGGTGCTGGAGGTGTCCTGCCGCCAGAGCCAGGAGGGCACCCCACGCCTGGTATTCTGCGTCAGTGACAGCGGCATCGGCATGCGCCAGGAAGTGCTGGCGCAGCTGTTCGAATCCTTCTCCCAGGGCGATTCCAGCACCACCCGGCGCTACGGCGGCAGCGGGCTGGGGTTGGCGATCAGCAAGGAACTGGTGGAAATGATGCAGGGCCATATCGAGGTGCAGAGCACCCCAGGGCGCGGCAGCCGCTTCTGCTTCGAAATTCCGCTGCATGCCGCCAGGTACGGGGAAGATCCGCTGGCGCTGCTGCTGGCCGGCCGCCCCGCCCTGCTCGCCTCGCAGGACGCGCTGGGCCTGGAAGCGGTGAGCCATCTGCTGCGGCGCTGGGGCATGCGCACCGAGCGCTGCCAGACCCCGGAGCGTCTGCCAGACTACCTCAGCGACTACACCGCCCCGCCGCTACTGGTACTGCTGGCGCCCTGGCCCGGCACGCCGACCGAATGGCTGGAGCGTCTGCGCACTCACCTGGAGCCCAACCAGCGCGTACTCATGCTCTATCCGCCGATCCACGACCAGCCGCCGATACCGCCGGGGCTGCGCCTGGTCAGCCTGCCGCTGCCGTTGCAGAGCTCGTCACTGCGCGAGGCGCTGCAGACGCTCTACCGGGAGCTGCCGGAACAGCCGCCGAGCGCGCCGGGGCAGGCCCCCGCGGGCGCGCTCCGCGAGCCATGCATCCTCGTCGCCGAAGACAACCCGGTGAACCAGATGGTGGTGCGCGGCCTGCTGAACAAACGCGGCTATGCCGTGCAGCTCGCCGACAACGGTCGCCAGGCAGTGGACATCTACCGTCGCGACCCCGGTGCCGTGCAGCTGATCCTGATGGACTGCGAAATGCCGGAAGTCGATGGTTTCGAGGCCAGCCGGCAGATTCGCAGCCTGGAGGCGGAACGCCAGCTGCCGGCGGTGCCGATCATCGCGGTGACGGCTCACGTGCTCGCCGAGCATCGCCAGCAGGGCCTGGAATCGGGAATGAACGAGTTCATCGGCAAGCCGCTGGAGAGCCAGCAGCTGTATGCGTGCCTGGACGGCTACCTGCACGGCGCCGCGTCGTAATTCCGCCGAGGCCGTAATGCCGTTAAGGCCACAAGCTGGATGCAGGATCACATGTGGAGCGGGCCATGCCCGCGATTCGCGCGCATGGCGCGCTCCTACGAAGTACTCTCTGTGCTTGCCTGAACGACATTGCACCTGGGCCGGCTTCGATGCCATGCGCCTCACCCCAACCATCCGAAAGACACGCCATGCTCATTCCCCACGACCAGCTCGAACCGGACACCCTGACCCGCCTCATCGAAGACTTCGTCACCCGCGACGGGACCGACAATGGCGATGAAACGCCCCTGCAGACCCGTGTCGAGCGCGTGCGGCGGGCGCTGGACAAGGGCGAGGCGGTGATCGTTTTCGATGTCGACAGCCAGCAGTGCCAACTGGCGCTCAGGCGCGACGTGCCTCGGGAGTGGCTCGACTGACAGTGGCCGGCAGGCTCAGCCGAACAGGCCGCTCTCGCGCTCCCAGGCACAGCGCATGCGCAGGTCGCTCTGTTGTGGGCTGTGGCTGCCCGAGTCGGTTTCCCAGCGGAAGGTGTGGGTGCCGTTGAGCTCAGTCTCCAGGTGCACCACCGCACTGCTCCAGTACAACTGCTTGAGCAATTCCTCGAAGCGCTCGACCCAGAGCGTCCACTCGTATTCGATGGCGCGGTAGCTCGCGCCGAAATGGATCACCTGGGTCTGGTAAAGGCCCAGTTCATCCTCACGGCAGAAGGAAAACATCTCGCGCCCGATGAACGGCCAGGCCTCGTCCTGCGGCAACGCCTGCAAGGCAGCGAGGTTGTTCGCCCGGCGCTGGCGGCATTGCGCCGGGTCGGCGGACGGCCAATCGCGGATGCAGCCATAGACGATGGATTCGGATTCCACGCGAAACTCCGGAGCGGCGGGGGGATGAGGACCGCGGTTTTCTAGCACAGCACGGCGACGCGGTCATCCGCAGGTTGGGAAGAGGTGAAACAGGCCACAGCCCGCTCGTCCTTCAGCACGCCGCAGGCCGTGGACGCAGTTGCAGCGCCAGTAGCGCCATGCCCGCCGCCATGCCCATCAGCACCAGGAACGGCACGCGATAGTCGCCGGCCAGGTCGCGGCCGAGCCCGGCCAGCACGGGCGTCAGGCAGGCCAGGCAGTAACCGGTGCACAGCATCATCGCGGTCAGCCGGCTGACCGCCAGCGGTGTGCTCGCCTCGTACATCGGCAAGACCAGCGACAGCGAAAACGTGCCGTTCAACGCGACACCGAGCAGCATGCACACCAGCAGCGGTTGCCAGCCCGGCAGCAAGGCGATCAGCGCCAGGCACACCGTCGCCATCACGCCGCAGGTGGCCAATAGCAGGTGACGCTTGCCCAGGCGCTGCGCCAGCCAGGGCATGGCGAACGCACTCGGTAGACCGATGAGCATGAAGCCGCTGAAGAAGGTGTTGCTGCGCAACAGGCTGTAGCCAGCCTCGTGGTAGCGCGCCACCAGCCAGGTGGCCAGGGCATAGAACAGCCCGGCCTGCAGCGCGAAATAAAAGCTGATCAGCCAGGCGCGCGGTTCCTTCCAGGGCAAACCGGCGCGATCATGGCTCGCGGCTTCCGGCTGATTCGGCAAGCGCAGCCAGACCAGCAGTGCCGCGAACGCCGGTAGCGCCCAGAGCGCCAGCCCCCAGGTCCATTGCTGGTTCATCGCCTCGGTCGCCGGCGCCGTCAGCACCACGCCCAGGGTGCCGCCGACCGCCATGCTCAGCGAGTACCAGGCCGCGGTCTGGCCCATGCGTTCGACGAAGTGGCGCTTGATGAAGCCCGACAAGAGCGGCCCGGCCACGGCGATCCCGGCGCCGACCAGCGCGGCGGTGAAGATCAGCAGGCCGGCGCCATGACCGAACAGCCGCAGCAGCAAGGCCACGCAAATCAGTCCGAGGCAGAGCGCGATGCTGCGCTCCAGGCCGAAGCGCACCGCCAGGCGCGGCGCCAGGGGCGCCAGCAACCCCATCAGCAGCACGGGCAAGGCGGTGGTCAGGCTGATCAGACCACGGGAAAGGTTCAGTTCCTCGGCGATGCGCTCGATCAACGGCGCGAACGAGGTGATGCCAGGACGCAGGTTGATCGCGGCCAGCACCAAGGCCAGCATCAACAGTCCGCGGGAGGGAAATTTCACAAGCAATCCATTGGGTTACGACAGAAGCCGGACAGGCAACCCTACTCCCCGGCCGGTCTTCGGGCAACCGGGCCGCGCTCAGGCGCCGACAGCATCCGGACGCAGCCACCTCGTCGAAGCTAGAGCGCCTTGCTCTTGCTGCGCTTCTTCCCCGCCAGCACCGCCATCTCGTCGTAGATGGCCTGCGGGTTCTGCTGCTTGACCTTCCAGGCCATACGGCCCTCGTCGTGGGGCAGGATCATGAACTCGCCCTTGGCGACCTGCTGGTGGATATAGTCGGCGATGTCCGCCGCGGTGATCGGCGAAGCCTCCAGCAGCTTGCCGATCTGCGCTTTCATGTTCGGCGTCGGGCCGCGATAGGAATCCATCAGGTTGGTCTGGAAGAACGACGGACAGACCACGTGCACGCTCACCTCCGCCTGGCGCAGTTCGACCAGCAGGCTTTCCGACAGCGCCACCACGCCGGCCTTGGCGACGTTGTAGTTGCTCATGCCGGGCGCCTGCATCAGCGCGGCCATGGAGGCGATGTTGATGATTTTGCCCTTGCTCTTCTGCACCAGCGGCAGGAAGGCCTTGCAGCCCTTGACCACGCCCATCAGGTTGATCGCGATCTGCCAGTCCCAGTCTTCCAGCGACAGCTCGTCGAAGAAACCACCGGACGCCACGCCGGCATTGTTGACCAGGATATCGATGCCGCCGAGCTTCTCCTCGCAGGCCTGGGCGAAGGCGACCAGTTGGCTGTAGTCGCGCACGTCGCAGCGCATGGTGAAACCATCGCCACCGGCCTCGCGCACCATCTGCAGGGTGTGCGCCAGCCCGCTCTCGTTGACGTCGGAGAGCGCCAGTTGCCAGCCGTCGCGCGCCCAACGCAGGGCGATCTCGCGCCCGAGTCCGGAGCCGGCACCTGTGATCATCATGCGATTGTGCATCGTTCTGCTGCCTTCTTTCGTTCGGTAATGGCAGCGAGTCTAACGAAGGAGCCGGTGGGCAAAGGCATCCATCAGGGTGATGAATGACGAGGGCAAACCCGCGGCCCATGGGGCTGACCGGTGAGTCGAGGCGAGCGGGTATGAGAATAAAAAGGGGCAGCCCGTGGGCTGCCCTTCGGTGTGCCGCGAGCCACCGTCAGTGAGCGACGGCGCCGGTGGCACCCAGGCCGGTCTGCGAGCGGACGAACTGCGCGAAGAAACGCTCGCGCTCTTCCCCCGCACGCTTGGACTTGTCGGTGACCGAGAAGAACCAGATGCCGACGAAGGCCGCGATCATCGAGAACAGCGCCGGATACTTGTAGGGGAAGATCGCCTCGGCGTAGCCGAACACGTCGACCCACACGGTCGGGCTGATGATGGTCAGCAGCAGCGCGGTGAACAGCCCCAGCGAGCCGCCGAACAGCGCGCCACGGGTGCTCAGGCCTTTCCAGTACATGGAAAGGAAGAGCACCGGGAAGTTGCAGCTGGCCGCGATGGAGAACGCCAGGCCCACCATGAACGCGATATTCTGCTTCTCGAAGATGATCCCGAGCAGGATCGCCACCACGCCCAGGGTCAGCGTCGTCAGCTTGGTCACGCGCATCTCGTCCTCTTCCTTGGCCTTGCCCTGCTTGATGACGCAGGCGTACAGGTCATGGGAGACCGCGGAGGCACCGGCCAGGGTCAGACCCGCCACGACGGCGAGAATGGTGGCGAACGCTACAGCGGAGATGAAGCCGAGGAACAGGTTGCCGCCCACCGCGCTGGCCAGGTGGATGGCGACCATGTTGGTGCCGCCGACGATGGCGCCGGTCACGTCCTTGAAGTCCGGGTTGGTGCTGACCAGCAGGATCGCGCCGAAGCCGATGATGAAGGTCAGGATGTAGAAGTAGCCGATGAACCCGGTGGCGTAGAACACGCTCTTGCGCGCTTCCTTGGCGTCGGACACGGTGAAGAAGCGCATCAGGATGTGCGGCAGGCCGGCGGTACCGAACATCAGTGCCAGGCCCAGGGAAATCGCGGAGATCGGGTCGGACACCAGGCCGCCGGGGCTCATGATCTGGGCGCCCTTCTCATGGATCTTCACCGCTTCGGCGAACAGGCTGCCGAAGTCGAAGCCGACGCTCTTCATCACCATGATGGCCATGAAGCTCGCACCGGAGAGCAGCAGCACCGCCTTGATGATCTGCACCCAGGTGGTCGCCAGCATGCCGCCGAACAGCACGTACATGACCATCAGCACGCCGACCAGCACCACGGCGACGTAGTAGTCCAGGCCGAACAGCAGCTGGATCAGCTTGCCGGCGCCGACCATCTGCGCGATCAGGTAGAAGGCCACCACGATCAGCGAACCGAAAGCCGAGAGCAGGCGGATCTGCGTCTGGCCCAGACGGTAGGACGCCACGTCGGAGAAGGTGAACTTGCCCAGGTTGCGCAGGCGCTCGGCCATCAGGAACAGGATGATCGGCCAACCGACGAGGAAGCCGATGGAGTAGATCAGGCCGTCATAGCCGCTGGTGTAGACCAGCGCGGAAATACCCAGGAAGGATGCCGCGGACATGAAGTCACCGGCGATCGCCAACCCGTTCTGAAAGCCGGTGATGCTGCCGCCGGCGGTGTAGTAGTCGGATGTGGAGGTGTTGCGCTTGGCCGCCCACTTGGTGATGCCCATGGTGAAGGCGATGAACACCACGAACATGGCGATGGCGGTGTAATTGGTTGCCTGTTTCTGTACTTCGCCGGTAATCGCATCGGCAAACAGTGCCGGCGAGACTGCCAACGCGGCGGCAGCCATCAGAAGACGCGCGATCATTATTTCTGAGCCTCGTCGAGGATTTCCTGGTTGATGCGATCGAACTCGCCGTTGGCGCGCTGTACATAGACGCCGGTCAGGATGAAGGCCATGAAGATCACACCGACGCCCACCGGGATGCCCCAGGTGGTGACGCTGCCTGCCGAAACAGGAATGCCGAGGATGTGTGGCTCGAAAGCGATCAGCAAGATAAAGGCAAGGTAAGCCCCAAGCATGACGGCAGACAGCAGCCAGGCGAAACGCCCGCGCTTGGCCACCAGCTCCTGGAAACGCGGATTGGCATAGATCTGCCGGTAAACATTGTCATTGTGCATTGGAATCTGTCTCCACGGTCGCTAACCCCCTGATGGGGCAGGCCGGCTACTTTAGGCTCGGGCAAGGCGAACACCACCCGACTTTGGTCTGAATGCGACCTGCGGAGATGCCCGTGGTAGAGCCGTCGAACCGCGCAGCATGGCGCCTTGAAACAATTCCAAACACAAATAGTGTGGCACTATGTCGCAGATGGAAATCGTTGATTTCCGACATTGGCACCCCTGGAGCAGACCGCGCGAAGCATGAGAACAATCTCGATCGGCACGACGAGGCGTGCGATGCTCAAGCCCGTGACGGTTCACCCTGATGCACTTCTGCATCGCTTTCTCGGTGACCTACGCGCTGACCGGCAGCGTCGTGATCGGAGGATTGGTGGCGGTGGTGGAGCCGCTGTGCAACTCCGTCGGTTCTCACGTGCATGAAAGGATCTGGCAGCGTTTCGAGCGCGCCCCGGCGCACGAGCGAAATTCCCGCCCGCGCCTGCCTGCATCACCAGGCGTAACCGCCGGTTGGCGAGCAAACGTACGCGGTTTCGCCAGGCGCGGGGATCGAAATCGACGGGATGCTGCCATAGTGATGTTGGCTTGCACTTGGGGCCAATGCAGGTCTGATTGGGAAAGAGGCCGCGAGACGCTCGCCGGCACCATGCCACGGGCCACGCTGGGCTCGTTTATGGAGAAGCATCATGCCGTTGTTGTTGCGCCTGACTGCCCTGCTCGCGCTGGTCGTCGCGCCGGCTCACGCCGCAGACCTGAGCGCCGCCGAATACGGCTTCCCGCTGGGCAATCCTTTCGAAGCCACCATCGCCACCACGCCGCCCGGCCTGCGCATGCAGGTCCCGAGCGACGAGGATATCGACCAGGCCGACTACAGCCTGCGCCTGCGTCCGGAACGGGAATTCGGCCTTCCCGACAGCTTCTGGGCGGTCAAGCGGCTGCGCTATCGCCTGGCGCGCCAGAGCGGCCCGGCACCGCTGATCTTCATCATTTCCGGCACCGGCGGGCATTATTCCAACGGCAAGACGGAGTCGCTGAAACGGCTGTTCTACGGTGCCGGCTACCACGTCGTGCAGCTCTCCTCGCCCACCAGCTACGACTTCATATCCGCCGCCTCGCGCTATGCCACGCCCGGCCTCAGCAGCGACGATGCGCAAGACCTGTACCGGGTCATGCAGGCCGTACGCGCCCAGCACCCCAGGCTGCCGGTCACCGAGTTCCACCTCACCGGTTACAGCCTCGGCGCGCTGAATGCCGCCTTCGTCAGCCAGCTGGATGAGACGCGTCGCAGCTTCAATTTCAAGAAGGTGTTGCTGATCAATCCGCCGGTGAATCTCTACACTTCGATCAGCAACCTGGACAAACTGGTGCAGACCCGCGTCGAGGGCATCGACGACAACACCACGTTCTACGAGGTGGTGCTGGAAAAACTCACCCGCTACTACCGGCAGCGGGGCCATATCGATCTCGACGAGGCGATGCTCTACGACTTCCAGCAGTCACCGCTGAAGCTCAGCGACGAGCAGATGGCCATGCTGATCGGCTCGGTGTTCCGCTTCTCCGTCGCCGACATCACGTTCACCTCCGACCTGATCAACCGGCGCGGCCTGATCGTTCCCCAGGACTACCCGATCAACGAAGGCACTCGCCTGGAGCCGTTCTTCAAGCGCGCCCTGCTGTGCAACTTCGACTGCTACATCACCGAACAGCTGATCCCCATGTGGCGCGCGCAATACGACGGCGGCAGCCTGGCGCAACTGGTGCAGCAGGTCAGCCTCTACGCACTCGAGGACTATCTGCGGCAAAGTCCAAAGATCGCGGTGATGCACAACGCCGACGACGTCATCCTCGGCCCTGGCGATATCGGCTTCCTGCGCCGCACCCTGGGCGAGCGCCTGACGCTTTACCCGCGCGGCGGCCACTGCGGCAATCTCGAATACCGCGTCAACGCCGAGCACATGCTGGAGTTCTTCCGTGGCTGACAGACTGGTGAAAAACGTAGGCGAGGCAGGCAAGACAAGGCAAAAACAGCCGAAAAAACGGAGTTTATGCGCTGTAAATGAGCATTTTGAGGCTTTTTTTAACGCAGTATTGCCAATGCAGATAGTTTTTCAACGCTCTGCTAGATGGATGCTGCTACCCCTGCTGCTGGCCACCTCCATGGCCCAGGCACAAACGCCCTTCGTCGACGAAGACGGCTTCACCCATCCGTTGCGCAACCTGCAGTTCAACCCGGGCCTCGACCAACGCGAGTTCGAACGCGCCACCTTCCAGGCGCTGGACGTCTACGACCCCTTCGAATCGTTCAACCGGCGCATGTACCACTTCAACTACCGGCTCGACCAGTGGGTGATGCTGCCGGCGGTGCGCGGCTACGTTTACGTCACACCGCGGGTGGTGCGCACGGGCGTCAGCAACTTTTTCAGCAACCTGGGCGAGATCCCGACCCTGGTCAACAGCACCCTGCAACTCAAGGGCAAGCGGGCGATGAATGCCACGGCGCGGTTGCTGTTCAACAGCATCATCGGCGTCGGCGGCCTGTGGGATCCGGCCACCCGCATGGGCCTGCCCCGCCAGCCGGAGGACTTCGGACAGACCCTGGGCTACTGGGGCGTACCCGAGGGACCTTATCTGATCCTGCCCGCCCTCGGCCCGTCCACCCTGCGCGATACGCTGGGGCTGGCAGGCGACTTCGCCGTCGAACGGCAGGTCGACTACCTCGAATACGCCCAGGCCAGCGGCGGCGAACTCGGCCTGACCGCGCTGCGCCTGGTGGACATTCGCTATACCACCAATTTCCGCTATGGCCAGCTCAACTCACCGTTCGAGTACGAGAAGGTACGCTATGTCTACAGCCGCGCGCGTGAACTGCAGATCGGCGAATAATCGACCAATTCGATTTATTTGAGAAATATTCCGCGACCACCGATCGATCAGCCCGTTCTACTCTGCGCCAAACACCCCACAGAGGAAGACGACCATGTCCCTGCGCGAAATCATCTCCATCACCCGCGGCCGCCCCACCTCCGATGGTGCCGGGGTGAGCCTGACCCGCGTGTTCGGCGGGGCCGGCGTCGAATGCTTCGACCCGTTCCTGATGCTCGACGAGTTCGGCTCGAACGACCCGGACGAGTACATCGCCGGCTTTCCGCCGCATCCGCACCGCGGCTTCGAAACCATCACCTACATGCTCGAAGGGCGCATGCGCCACGAGGATCACATGGGCCATGTCGGCCTGTTGGAAAGCGGCGGCGTGCAATGGATGACCGCGGCCCGCGGCGTCATCCACAGCGAGATGCCGCAGCAGGAACAGGGCACCATGCGCGGCTTCCAGCTCTGGCTCAACCTGCCCGCCCACGCCAAGCTCGGCGAGCCCGGCTACCGCGACTTCGCACCGGCCGAAATACCACGGGCGAGCCTGCCGGGCGGCATCGAGGCCAAGGTCATCGCCGGAAAGCTGCAGGTCGGCGAGATCGAGCAGGCCGGCGTCGTGCAACGCCCGGATACCGAGCCCTGCCTGATCGACCTGCAATTGCCACCCGGCAGCCAGCTGGCGCCGACCATTCCCGATGGGCACCGGTTGCTGCTGTACGTGTTCGAGGGCGAATTGCAGGTAGGCGGACAGAGCGTGGGCAAGGGCCAACTGGTGCGGTTGTCCGATCAGGGCGAGCTGCAGCTGAACAGCCGGCTCGGCGCGCGGCTCATGCTGCTGGCGGGCAAACCGCTGGGTGAACCGATCGTGCAGTACGGACCGTTCGTGATGAACAGCCGGGAGCAGATCGAGCAGGCCCTGCGGGATTTTCGCGATGGGACGCTGGCTTGAGCCGAAGGAGTTCATCCGGGTGGGCTTCAGCCCACCAGAGACGCCGCGTTCCGCCATGGTGGGCCGAAGCCCACCCTACGCCCCCAAGCGCCGCCTTTTCTTCTTGTAGAGGCCGGGCTCACCCGTCGGCCGCGTCTTGAAGCGCCGGTGCGCCCACAGGTACTGCTCGGGCAATGCACTGACCGCCTGTTCGACCCACTGGTTGATCCGCAGGCAATCGGCCTCCTCGCTCTCACCGGGAAAACCCTCCAGCGGCGGGTGGATCACCAGCCGGTATCCCGAGCCATCCGCCAGCCGCTCCTGGGTGAAGGGCATCACCCGCGCCCTGCCCAGCCGGGCGAATTTGCTGGTGGCGGTGACGGTCGCCGCCTGGATGCCGAACAGCGGCACGAACAGGCTCTGCTTGCGGCCATAGTCCTGATCCGGCGCATACCAGATGGCGCGGCCTGCGCGCAGTACCTTGAGCATGGCGCGCACGTCCTCGCGCTCGATGGCCGTCGCGTCGCGGTTATGCCGCTCGCGCCCGCGGCGCTGGACGAAATCGAATACCGGGTTCTTGTGCTCGCGGTACATGCCGTCGATGGTATGGCGCTGGCCAAGCAGCGCGGCGCCGATTTCCAGCGTGGTGAAATGCAGGGCCATCAGGATCACCCCCTGCCCCTCGGCCTGGGCCCGCTGCAGGTGCTCCAGCCCCTCGATCCGAGCCAGGCGCTGCAGACGCGCCTGCGGCCACCACCAGCTCATGGCCATCTCGAAGAAGGCGATGCCGGTGGACGCGAAGTTCTCGCGCAGCAGCCGCTCGCGCTGCTCGCCGCTGACCTCGGGAAAACACAGTTCCAGATTGCGCCGCGCGATCGAGCGGCGCGAACCGGCCACCCGGTACATCAGAGCACCCAGGACACGCCCCATGCGCAGCAGCAGCGGATAGGGCAATTGGATCAGCAGCCAGAGCAGCCCCAGCCCCAGCCAGAGCGGCCAGAAGCGCGGATGCAGAAAGTACGCACGAAACTGAGGACGATCCATGAATAGCTCGAAACGGGATAAAGCCACGCATTCTAGCGAGAAACACGGCCGATGACCGAACCTCAGGACACCGGTGATCGTCTCGCGCATCGCCCGCGGTTGCAGGCGGCGGCGTGCCCCGCTATAAGTCCTCGCCATTTACCGCAGCAGGCAGACCATGAGCCAAGCCGACCTTCCCGAACCCGCCCCTGCCTTCCAGCTCAAGGGCAGCATGCTCGCCATCACCGTGCTGGAACTGGCGCACAACGACATCGAGCGTCTCGACGAGCAACTCGCCGCCAAGGTCGAGCAGGCGCCGGACTTCTTCAACAACACACCGCTGGTACTGGCGCTGGACAAGCTGCCGGAAGCGTCCCGCGAGATCGATATCCAGGCGCTGGTCGCCCTGTGTCGCAAGCACCGGCTGCGCACCCTCGCCCTGCGCGCCAGCGACGCCGCCCATCTCGAGGCGGCCGCCGCGCTGGATCTGCCGGTACTGCCGCCCTCCGGCGCTCGCGAGCGCAAGGTCGACCCGGGCTCGAAACCCCCGGCCAAACCGGCCGAGCCGACCTATCGCCCGACGCGCGTGGTCAGCACGCCGATCCGCGGTGGCCAGCAGGTCTATGCGCAGGGCGGCGATCTGGTCGTCCTGGCCCCGGTAAGCCCCGGCGCGGAACTTCTCGCCGATGGCAACATCCATGTGTACGGTCCGCTTCGCGGGCGCGCCCTGGCGGGCATCAAGGGCGACACGACGGCGCGGATTTTCTGTCGGCAGCTCGCCGCGGAAATGGTTTCCATCGCCGGCCAATACAAGGTCGCCGAGGACCTGCGACGCGATCCGCTATGGGCTGAAGCGGTACAGGTCAGCCTCTCTGGCGATGTGTTGAACATCACCCGCCTTTAACGGATACTTCCGCGAATTTTCAAGGACCAAACGGGCAATCCTGCCGCCTAGATCGGCGCAAAATCCCGATTTTCTTTATTTTTTAGGGTGAATCACCTTGGCCAAGATCCTCGTAGTCACTTCCGGCAAGGGTGGCGTCGGTAAAACCACCACCAGCGCCGCCATCGGTACCGGCCTCGCCCTGCGCGGCCACAAGACCGTCATCGTCGATTTCGACGTCGGCCTGCGCAATCTCGACCTGATCATGGGATGCGAGCGCCGTGTGGTTTACGACTTCGTCAACGTGATCAACGGCGACGCCACGCTGACCCAGGCCCTGATCAAGGACAAGCGCCTGGAGAATCTTTACGTGCTGGCGGCCAGCCAGACCCGCGACAAGGACGCCCTGACTCAGGAAGGCGTCGGCAAGGTCATCGACGAACTCGCCAAGAATTTCGAGTACGTGATCTGCGACTCGCCGGCCGGCATCGAGAAAGGCGCGCACCTGGCGATGTACTTCGCCGACGAAGCCATCGTCGTGACCAACCCGGAAGTCTCCTCGGTACGCGACTCCGACCGCATGCTCGGCCTGCTGGCGAGCAAGTCGCGCCGCGCCGAAAACGGCGAGGAGCCGATCAAGGAACACCTGCTGCTGACCCGCTACAACCCCGAGCGCGTCACCAAGGGCGAAATGCTCGGTGTCGAGGATGTCGAGGAAATCCTCTCCATCCGCCTGCTCGGCGTCATCCCCGAGTCGCAGGCCGTGCTCAAGGCCTCCAACCAGGGCATCCCGGTGATCCTCGACGACCAGAGCGATGCCGGCCAGGCCTACAGCGATGCGGTCGACCGCCTGCTCGGCAAGGAAGTGGTGCACCGCTTCCTCGACTTCAAGAAGCCGGGCTTCCTGCAACGACTGTTTGGAGGCCGCGAATGAATCTTCTCGATTTCTTTCGTGAACGCAAGAAGAAGGAAACCCCGGCCGCGATCGCGAAGGAGCGTCTGCAGATCATCGTCGCTCACGAGCGCGGCCAACGCAGCGAGCCGGACTACCTGCCGGCCCTGCAGAAAGAGCTGGTCGAGGTGATCCGCAAGTACGTCAATATCGACAGCGACCAGGTCCATGTGGCGCTGGAGGACCAGGGCAGCTGCTCGATCCTGGAGCTGAATATAACCCTTCCGGATCGCTGAGAGCCTATCCACGATCTGCTACGCGTCGGCCCTGCTGCGTTAAAAACAGGCTCGGAAATGCTCATTTACTTCAGTAAACTCCGCTTCCTCGCCTGTTTTTTGCCTTGCAGGTCTCTAGCTCGCGAGATCGTGAACAGACTCTGAACACCGGCAACAGAAACGGCGGCCCACGGGTCGCCGTCTTCGTTTGTGGAAATGCAACAATGCCCTTGAGCAATATCCAGATCGTCCACCAGGACGCCGCGCTGCTGGTGATCGACAAGCCGACCCTGCTGCTGTCCGTGCCGGGCCGCGCCGAGGACAACCGCGACTGCCTGGTGACCCGCCTGCAGGAAAACGGCTATCCGGAAGCCCGTATCGTCCATCGCCTGGACTGGGAAACCTCGGGCCTGATCGTGCTCGCCCGCGACGCCGACAGCCATCGCGAACTGTCGCGCCAGTTCCATGACCGCGAGACCGAGAAGGCCTACACCGCGCTGTGCTGGGGCCAGCCGGATGCCGACAGCGGCAGCATCGACCTGCCGCTGCGCTACGACCCGCCGACCAAGCCGCGCCACGTCGTTGACCCCGAGCTGGGCAAGCATGCCCTGACCTTCTGGCGCGTCCTCGAACGCTGCGGCGACCATAGCCGCGTCGAACTGACGCCGATCACCGGGCGCTCGCACCAGTTGCGCGTGCACATGCTGTCCACCGGCCATCCGTTGCTCGGCGACCGCCTCTACGCCCACGAGCAGGCGTTGCGGGCGCACGAGCGCCTGTGCCTGCATGCCAGCATGCTGACCCTGACCCATCCGCAGACCGGCGCGCGCCTGCGTTTCGAGAGCCCGGCACCGTTCTGAGGGGAGCTCGGGAGTGCGCCGTCGCCTGGCCTGGTCGAGGTGCGTGGCGCCGAAGCCCGACAGCGCGCCGGGCCCCGCCCCTGATTCCACGCTTATTCACCACCGGTGAATGCTATAGACTTTGTGGCCTTGCCGTCCGGAGCCCCCCATGCGCGATGAACTCAACCAGGGCCTGATCGATTACCTCAAGGCCTCCCCCACCCCCTTCCATGCCACCGCCAGCCTTGCCCAAACCCTGCAGGCCGCTGGCTACAAGGCACTCGACGAGCGCGAGCCCTGGCATACCGAAGCCGGTGGGCGCTACTACGTGACCCGCAACGACTCGGCCATCATCGCCTTTCAACTCGGCGGCAAGCCCCTCGCCGAACACGGCCTGCGGCTGGTCGGCGCTCACACCGACAGCCCCTGCCTGCGCGTCAAGCCGCAGCCGGAACTGCAGCGCCAGGGCTTCTGGCAACTGGGCGTGGAGGTCTACGGTGGCGCCCTGCTGGCGCCGTGGTTCGACCGTGATCTATCCCTGGCCGGGCGCGTCACCTACAGCCGCGACGGGCGCATCGAAAGCCAGCTGATCGATTTCAGGCAGCCGATCGCCAGCATTCCCAACCTCGCGATCCACCTCAACCGGGAAGCCAACCAGGGCTGGGCGATCAACGCCCAGAACGAACTGCCACCGATCCTCGCGCAGATCGCCAGCCAGGAAAGCTCGGACTTCCGCGCCCTGCTCGCCGACCAGCTCGGCCGCGAGCACGGCCTGGTCGCCGATGTGGTGCTGGACTTCGAACTGAGCTTCTACGACACCCAGCCGGCGGCGGTCATCGGCCTCAACGGCGACTTCATCGCCGGCGCCCGGCTGGACAACCTGCTGTCCTGCTTCGCGGGCCTGCAGGCCCTGTTCGACGCCGGCCCGGACGAAACCTGCGTACTGGTCTGCACCGACCACGAAGAAGTCGGCTCGGCCTCGATGTGTGGCGCCGACGGTCCCTTCCTCGAACAGGTGCTGCGTCGCCTGCTGCCCGAAGAGGACGATTTCCAGCGCGCGATCAACCGCTCGCTGCTGATCTCCGCCGACAATGCCCACGCCGTTCACCCGAACTATGCCGACAAGCACGACGGCAACCACGGCCCGAAACTCAATGCCGGCCCGGTGATCAAGGTCAACAGCAACCAGCGCTACGCCACCAGCAGCGAAACCGCAGGCTTCTTCCGCCACCTGTGCCTGGAAAACGAAGTACCGGTGCAGAGCTTCGTCACCCGCAGCGACATGGGCTGCGGCTCGACCATCGGCCCGATCACCGCCAGCCAGCTCGGCGTGCGCACCGTGGACATCGGCCTGCCGACCTTTGCCATGCATTCGATCCGCGAACTCGCCGGCAGCCAGGACCTGGCGCATCTGGTGAAGGTGCTCGGCGCCTTTTATTCGAGCGCCGAGCTGCCCTGATGGACTATGCGCAACTGCTCGCCCTGCGCCAGCGCCATCCGGCCTGGCGACTGTTGCGCGCCGACCATGCACCGCTGATCGCGAGCTTCCTGCAACAGGCCTTCGTCGCGCCCAATCGCCGCAGCCTGGACGCCCGCAGCCTGGCTTCGCTGCTCGAGGACAGGCTCTACAGCCTCAACCAGGAGGCGGACGAACCCCTCTTTCCGCGCAGCGCCAGCGCCTATCTCGACGAATGGGCCGACAACGCCAACGGCTGGCTGCGCAAGTTCTACCCACCGGGCAACGATGAGGCCCATTTCGAGCTGACGCCTGCCAGCGAAAAGGCCATCGAATGGCTGGCCAGTCTGGGCAAGCGCCAGTTCGTCGGTACCGAATCGCGCTTGCTGTCGATCTTCGAGCTGCTGCGACAGATGGTCCAGGGCAGTGAGACCGATCCCCAGGCGCGCATCCTCGAACTGGAAAAGCGCAAGGCGGCGCTGGACGAGGAGATCGCCAGGATTCGAGCCGGCGACGTCGCGCTGATGGACGATACGCGAGTGCGCGAGCGCTTCCTGGAAGTCGACGCCAGCTCGCGCAGCCTGCTGGCCGATTTTCGCCAGGTGGAACAGAACTTCCGCGACCTCGATCGCCAGGTGCGCGAACGCATCGCCACCTGGGGCGGCGGCAAGGGCGAGTTGCTCGCGGAGATTTTCGGCGAGCGCGACGCCATTTCCGATTCCGACCAGGGCCGCAGCTTCCGCGCCTTCTGGGAGTTCCTGATGTCGCCGGCGCGCCAGGAAGAACTGTCCGAGCTGCTGCACAAGGCCTTCGCGCTCGCGCCGGTACAAAGCCTGGAGCCGGACCGGCGCCTGCTGCGCGTGCACTACGACTGGCTGGAAGCCGGCGAGATGGCCCAGCGCACCGTGGCACGGCTGTCCGAGCAGTTGCGCCGCTACCTGGACGACCAGGCCTGGCTGGAGAATCGGCGAATCATGCACCTGCTGCGCGATATCGAAACCCGGGCCCTGGCCGTACGCGAGCAGCCGCCGAACGCCGAACTGCTCGGCATCGATGCGCCCGCGCCGGAACTGACCCTGCCACTCGACCGGCCACTCTATAGCCCGCCCTTGCGGCCGAAGATCGAAACCCTGATCCTCCTCGAAGGCGAGGACGAGAGCGGCGGCGAGGCGCTGTTCAACCAGTTCCACGTCGACAAGGCGCGCCTGCTTGAGCAGATCCGCCAGGCCCTGCGCCAGCGTCCGCGGATCAGCCTCGGCGAGTTGCTGGAGACGTATCCCATGCAACACGGCCTGGCCGAGCTGGTCGCCTACCTGGACCTGGCCGCCAGCGACCGCCACTGCGCCTTCGATGAAAACCAGCCGCAGCTGGTGCAATGGCAGGACGCCAGCGGCACCCTGCGCCGCGCCAGCATTCCCCTGATCGTATTCGGCCAATGACGACATGAGCGACACCACACCCGACAATGCCTTCTCGCTGCTGCTGATCGCCCTGTTCAAGGGCGTGCTCTACCGCGAGGACGATGCCGCGCAGTGGCAGCAACTGCTCGACCGGCAAGCTGCCGCGCGCGATTACCTGGGCGTGATCGGCCTGGAACTGATCCTCGACGAGGCCGAAGGCTACGCCTACCTCGCGCAGCGCGCCGACGAGGACGGCAGTGCCCTGCCGCGGCTGGTTCCGCGGCGCCAGCTCAGCTACCCAGTGAGCCTGTTGCTGGCATTGCTGCGCAAGCGCCTGGCCGAAGCGGATGCCGCTGGCGGCGAACGGCTGATCCTGTCGCGCGAACAGCTCGCCGAGATGCTGCGCCTGTTCCTGCCCGAGGGCAGCAACGAAGCCCGGCTGGTCGATCGCATCGACGCGCACGTCGCCAAGATTGTCGAGCTCGGCTTCCTGCGCAGGCTGCGCGGCCAGGACGAATCGCTGTACGAGGTGCGGCGCATCCTCAAGGCGTTCGTCGATGCGCAATGGCTCAACGAGTTCGACCAGCGCCTCGGCGAATACGCCGGCCAGCACGGCACGGAGGAACAGCCATGAACGCTCCCGACACGCTTTCCCTGCTCGATTTCGCCAGCAGTGACGAGCGCGCCGGTTTCCGCCTGCACGCTATCGAGGTGTACAACTGGGGCACCTTCGACCAGCGGGTCTGGCGCTTTCCCACCCGCGGCGACAATGCGCTGCTGACCGGCGACATCGGCTCCGGCAAATCGACCCTGGTGGACGCCATCACCACCCTGCTGGTGCCCGCGCAGAAGATCGCCTACAACAAGGCCGCCGGCGCCGAGGCCAGGGAACGCACGCTGCGCTCCTACGTGCTGGGTTACTACAAGTCCGAGCGCAGCGAAGCCGGCCTCAGCGCCAAGCCGGTGGCGCTGCGTGACCACAACAGCTATTCGGTGATCCTCGGTCATTTCTACAACGAGGGCTTCGACCAGCACGTCACCCTCGCCCAGGTGTTCTACATCAGCGACAACCGCGGCCAGCCGGAACGCTTCTATGTCGTCGCGGACCGTCCGCTGTCGATCACCGAACACTTCGCCAGCTTCGGCAGCGACCTCAACGCCCTGCGCAAACGCCTGCGCGAGCTGCCCCACGTCGAGCTCGAACCCAGCTTCGCCGCCTACAGCGCCGCCTTCCGCCGCCGCTTCGGCATCGCCGACGACCAGGCGCTGGAGCTGTTCAGCCAGACCGTATCGATGAAATCGGTGGGCAACCTCACCGATTTCGTCCGCGAACACATGCTCGAGGAGTTTCCGCTGGACGAACGCATCCAGGCGCTGATCCACCACTTCGACGATCTCAATCGCGCCCACGAGGCGGTGCTCAAGGCCAAGCGGCAGATCGGCCTGCTGCGACCGATGGTGGACAACTGCCAGCGTTACGCCGAAGCCTCGGAGCAGGCGCAAGGGCTGGTCGCCTGCCGCGAAGCGCTGGCGCCCTGGTTCGCCGGGCTCAAGGCCGAGTTGCTGGACAAGCGCCTGGATAACCTCGCCCAGGACATCGCCCGCCAGCGCGAGCAGCGCCGCGCGCTGCAGGAGCACCAGCGGCAGGGCCAGTCGAAACGCGACGAACTGACCCGCGCCATCGCCCAGAACGGCGGTGACCGCCTGGCGTCGATCAGGCAGGAAGTCGCCCGACTGGAAGCGGACCAGCAGCGCCGCCAGCATGCCGCCGAACGCTATGACCACCTCGCCGGCGCGCTGCAGCTGCCGCAGGCGAACGACGCCGAGCCGTTCCTGGCCAACCGTCAGGCGCTGCCCGGCCTGGTCGAGCAGTGCCAACAACAGCGCGACAGCGCGCAGAACGGCCAGACCGAAGCCGCCGTCGAATTGCGCGACCTGCGCCAGCAGCATCGGCAGCTCGAAACCGAGCTGGAGTCGCTGCGCAGTCGCCGCTCCAATCTGCCGGCGCGGATTCTCGACATCCGTTCGCGCCTCTGCCAGGCGCTGGAGCTGGACGAGGCCGCGCTGCCCTTCGTCGGCGAACTGCTGCAGGTGCGCGAAGACCAGCGCGACTGGGAAGGCGTCGCCGAGCGCCTGCTGCACAACTTCGGCCTGTCGCTGCTGGTGCCCGACGCGCGCTACGCCCAGGTCGCGCAATGGGTCGAACAGACCCACCTGGGCGAGCGGCTGGTCTACTTCCGGGTCCGTGAGCGGCGCCTGCAGACGCCGGCCGAAACGCACCCCGAGTCGCTGCTGCGCAAGCTGCAGATCAAGCCGGACACGCCCTTCTACGACTGGCTGGAGCAGGAGCTGGCGCGACGCTTCGACTATGCCTGCTGCGCCTCGCTGGAACAGTTCCGCCGCGAGGACAAGGCGGTCACCCGCGCCGGCCAGGTGAAGTCCGGCCAGGAGCGCCACGAGAAGGACGATCGCCGCCGGCTGGGCGACCGCACCCAGTACATCCTCGGCTGGAGCAACGAGCAGAAGATCGCCGCCCTGGCCGGGCAGGCCGACGATCTGCAAACGCGCATCCAGCGACAGGCCATGCAACTGGCCGAGCTGCAGCAGCGCCAGCGCGACCTCGATGAACGCCTCGGCCTGCTCAACCAACTATCGGTATTCGACAGCTTCGAGGCGCTGGACTGGCGGCCCCTGCTCACGCAGATCCATGGCCTGGAACAGGAGCGCCGGCAGCTCGAAGCCGAGTCCGACACCCTGCGCACGCTGCAACGGCAGTTGCAGGCGCTGGAAGACGAACTGCGCGAAGGTCGCGACGCGCTCGACGAGAAGAACCGCGAGCTGAGCCGCAGCGAGCAGAAGCACGAAGACGCCCAGGCCCTGACCGACGAGGCGCGCGCGCTGCACACCGCCGCAAGCCCCGAGCAGCAGGCGCGCTTCGTCGAACTCGACAGCCTGCGCGCCGAAGCCCTGGGTGAACACACGCTGACGGTGGAATCCTGCGCCAATCGCGAGCAGGCCATGCGCGGCTGGCTGCAGGGCAGGATCGACAGCGAGAACAAGCGCCTGGACCGCCTGAGCCAGAACATCATCCAGGCCATGAGCGAGTACCGCATCGAGTTCCCGCTGGAAACCCGCGAGGTGGACGCCAGCCTGGCGGCCGCCGAGGATTACCGCGCCATGCTCGACAGCCTCGAGCAGGATGGCCTGCCGCAATTCGAGCAGCGCTTCAAGGCGATGCTCAACGAAAACATCATCAACGAGATCGCCAACTTCCAGAGCCAGCTGCGCCGCGAGGAGCACGACATCCGCGAGCGCATCGAGGAGATCAACCGCTCGCTGCGGGAAATCGACTACAACCCCGGTCGCCTGATCCAGCTGGAAGCGCAGTCCAGCGGCGACGGCGAGATCGCCGAGTTCCGCGCCAGCCTGCGCGCCTGCACCGAAGGCAGCCTCTCCGGCAGCGGCGACGAGCAGTACGCCGAGGGCAAGTTCCTCGAAGTGCGGCGGATCATCGAGCGCTTCCGCGGCCGCGAAGGCCTGAGCGACCAGGACCGCCGCTGGACCCGCAAGGTCTGCGACGTGCGCAACTGGTTCGGCTTCTCCGCCTCCGAACGCTGGCGCGAGGATGGCAGCGAACACGAACACTACAGCGATTCGGGCGGCAAGTCCGGCGGGCAGAAGGAGAAGCTGGCCTACACCGTGCTGGCGGCCAGCCTGGCCTACCGCTTCGGCCTGGAATGGGGCGTGACCCGCTCGCGTTCGTTCCGCTTCGTGGTGATCGACGAAGCCTTCGGCCGTGGTTCCGACGAATCGGCACGCTACGGGCTCGAACTGTTCAAGAAGCTCAACCTGCAGTTGCTGATCGTCACCCCGCTGCAGAAGATCCACATCATCGAGCCCTACGTCGCCAGCGTCGGCTTCGTGCACAACGAGCAGGGCCGCGAATCGAAGCTGCGCTGCCTGAGCATCGAGGAATACCGCGAGCGCAAGGAGCAGCTGGGCGCAACGCAGTGATCCACGCTATGGTCAGCAGACCTACGATGAAGAGGTATTGAAATGAACCGCGATACGGCCCTCGAGGTACTCACCCGCAGCAAGCCGATACTGGCCAGCCGCTTCGGCGTCGCCCGCCTGGCCCTGTTCGGTTCGACAGCCAGGAACCTCGCTCGCGACGACAGCGACGTGGATATCCTCGTGGCTTTCGACGGGCCAGCCACCTCGGAGCGTTATTTCGGCGTTCAGTTCTACCTGGAAGATCGGCTGCAACGTCCCGTCGATCTGGTGACGGAGAAAGCGTTGCGTCCGGAATTGCGGCCCTATATCGAACAGGAAGCGGTCAATGTCTGAACAAACCGGCCGCGAATGGCGCTTCTACATCGATGACATGATCGCCTTCATCGAGAAGGTGGCGAATTATACGGAGGGGCTCGATCAGCACGCCTTCGTTTCCAGCGCGCTGACCTACGATGCGACATTGCGTAACCTCGAACTGATAGGAGAAGCCGCCACTCGTATTCCGAACGAAGTGCGCAATGCCAACACGCAGATTGCCTGGCGACAAATCATCGCCACGCGAAATCGATTGATCCATGGTTACCTCGGCATTGACGACGACACAGTCTGGAGTATCGTTCGGGACGACCTCCCTGCACTCCTGACGCAATTGCGGGCCTTGTCGAACCGTCAGCCCTGACCCATGCGACAAAGAGAAGCATGACCGTCTGGACCACCCCCACCGATCTCAAAACCCAGCTTCAACGCCTCTGGGACCAGGGCACGCTGCTGCGCGCCTCGCTGGCCGATGAGGCGCTTTTCCCCCTGCAGCTGCGCCTGAAGAAGCCCGACAACCAGGCGCTGGCCGAACGTTTCGACGAAGTGCGCCAGTGGATTCGGCTGTTGCAGGCGGGCGAAGGGGCCTATCGGCTGCAATGGAAAGAGATCAATCACCGCCAGCTGGGCCGCAATCAGGTGCCCGATGGCGCCTGGGTCGACAGCCTGGACGCCGCCCTGGCGCTGCTCGGCAGGCGCCGCGAGGCCGAGCGTTTTCGCCAGTTGGCCGAGGCCACCCTGGCGGCGTTTCCCGCGCTGCACGGCTGGCTATGCCGCTATCCCCTGCGTGTACTGGAACAGGGCGAACACTGGCACAAGGTGCTGGCGGTGCTGCACTGGTTCCGCGCCCGTCCCCACAGCGGCCTGTACCTGCGCCAGCTGGACATCCCCGGGGTCGACAGCAAGTTCATCGAGCAGCGGCGCGGCCTGCTCGGCGAGCTGCTGGACCTGGCATTGCCCAGCACCGCCATCGATGCCCAGGCGCGTGGCGCCCGCGCCTTCAGCCGCCGCTACGGGCTGCGCGACAAGCCGCTGCGCATACGCCTGCGAATTCTCGATCCGCGCCTGGCGATCAGCGGCCTCAGCGACCTGGAAATGCCGGTGGAGCAACTGGCCGCACTGCACCTGGAGCACCGGCAGGTATTCGTCACCGAGAACGAGACCAATGCCCTGGCGTTTCCCGCGCAGGCCGGGAGCATCCTGCTGTTCGGCCAGGGCTATGCGCTGGACCGCCTGGGCGACATCCCTTGGCTGCACCGATGCCCGCTGCACTACTGGGGCGACATCGACACCCACGGCTTCGCGATTCTCGATCGCCTGCGTGCGCATTTCCCCCTGGCCCGCTCACTGCTGATGGACCGCGAAACCTTGCTGGAACATCGCCCGCTCTGGGGCGAAGAGCCGCCGGACAAGCGCTGCACGGCCACACTGCGGCGCCTGGACGATGCCGAACTGGCGCTCTTCGAGGACCTGCGCGACGACCGCCTGGGCCAGCGCATCCGGCTGGAGCAGGAGCACATCCGTTTCGGCTGGCTGGAACGGGCGCTGCGCGGGCTGCACAGCTTCTAGGGTCTGTTCCCGTTTCTTCGCGGCTCGCGATAAACGGGAACAGACCCTAAAAGGCTCAGGCGAGACTGTCGTCGATCACCAGCGCCACCTTGCCGGACACCGTGTTGCTCGCCAGCGCGGCGAAAGCGGCCTCGACATCGCCGATGGCGAAGGTCCGCTCCAGCCGTGGCGACAGCTTGCCGCTGGTGAACAGCGGCCAGACCTTCTCCTCCATTTCCGCCAGCAGGTCGGCCTTGTAGTCGGCGTCGCGGCTACGCAGCGTGGAGCCGATCAGCTGGATGCGCTTGGCCAGCAGCCCCGCCAGGTCCAGCTCGGCCTTGCGTCCGCCCATCAGGCCGATCATCACCCAGCGCCCGTCCATGCCCAGCAGCTGCAGGTTGAGCGCCGCGTACTTGGCGCCGACCGGGTCGAGGATCATGTCGAAGGGTGCGAAATCGCGCAGCGCCTCCAGCGATTCGCCGCGCAACACGCCGCCCTGCGCGCCGAGCGACTCGCAATAGGCCAGGCGCTCGGCCGAACCCACGCTGACCCAGCACGGATTGCCGAAGGCCTTGCACAGTTGGATCGCAGCCGAACCCACGCCACTGGCACCGGCGTGCAGCAGCACCTTGTCGCCCGCGAGCAAGGCGCCGAGGCGATAGAGGTTCAGCCAGGCCGTGGCATAGACTTCCGGGATCACCGCGGCCTCGTGCAGCGACAGGCCATCGGGCACCGGCAAGGCATGGCGGGCGTCGACGACCACCTCCTCGGCCATGCCGCCACCGGCCAGCAGCGTGCAGACGCGGTCGCCGACCTTCCAGCGGCTGCGGCCGTTCACCTCACTGACCACGCCGGCGCACTCCAGCCCGAGAATGTCGGTGACCCCGACCGGCGGCGGGTAGTGCCCCGCACGCTGAAGCAGGTCCGCCCGGTTGAGCCCGGCGGCGGCGACCCGTATGCGCACCTCGCCTTCAGCGCACGCCGGAGCCGCTCTGTGCGCCCACTCCAGTTGCCCCTCGATACCTTGCAATGCCTTCATGCTGCCTCCATAGTGAGTTCAATCCGTGCCCGTTCAACCGATCGCTCGCTTTCTCGACCAGCTGTTACCATCGGGCTCATGCTTCCACCGCCGGACGGAAACGGAACCGGCGCCTACCTTAGATGGCCTAATATGCGTTATTCCCTTGCCTCACGTCGCCCCCATGCCATGAAACGCACGCTGACCTGTACCTTTCTCGCCGTGTTCCTCGGCCTCCAGGCCTCCCTCGCGCTGGCCAAAGCCGTCAGCACGCCGGAAAACTGGGATTACCTGCAGCCCGATCGCGAACAGGTGATCGCCAGCCTGAACGTGGTCGAACTGCTCAAGCGTCACCACTACAACAAGCCGCCATTGAACGATGCACGCTCGTCGAAGATCTTCGACAGCTACATCCAGATGCTCGATCCGTCGCGCAGCTATTTCCTGGCGACGGACCTCGAGGAGTTCGGCAAGTGGCGCAACCAGTTCGATGATTTCCTCAAAGGCGGCAACCTCGAGCCTGGCTTCATCATCTACAAACGGCATCTGGAACGCCTGCAGAACCGCCTCAACTACGCGCTGGGCCTGCTGGAAAAGGGCGTCGACAGCTTCGACTTCAGCGTCGACGAAGAGCTGCTGGTCGATCGCGAGAAAGCCGCCTGGGCCAAGAACGCCGCCGAGCTCGACGACCTCTGGCGCAAGCGCGTGAAGGACGAGGTGCTGCGCCTGAAGATCGCCGGCAAGGAACCGAAGGCGATCGAGGAACTGCTGACCAAGCGCTACAAGAACCAGCTGGCACGGCTGAACCAGACCCGCGGCGAGGACGTGTTCCAGACCTACATCAACGCCTTCGCGCAATCCTACGACCCGCACACCCAGTACCTGTCGCCGGACAATGCGGAAAACTTCGACATCAACATGAGCCTGTCGCTGGAAGGCATCGGCGCGGTGCTGCAGAGCGACAACGAGCACGTCAAGATCGTGCGCCTGGTGCCGGCAGGCCCGGCCGAGAAGAGCAAGCAGCTGTCGCCGGCGGACAGGATCATCGGCGTGGCCCAGGCCAACGACGAAATGGTCGACGTCATCGGCTGGCGCCTGGACGAAGTGGTCAAGCTGATCCGCGGGCCGAAAGGCTCGGTGGTGCGCCTGGAGGTGATCCCGGCGAGCAATGCACCCAACGACCAGAACAGCAAGGTGGTCGCCATCACCCGCGAGGCGGTGAAGCTCGAAGAACAGGCGGCGAAGAAGTCGGTGCTGAACCTCGAACACCAGGGGCAGAACTTCAAGCTCGGCGTCATCGAGATCCCGGCCTTCTACCTCGACTTCAAGGCGCTGCGTGCCGGCGACCAGAACTACAAGAGCACCACCCGCGACGTGAAGAAGCTGCTGTCCGAACTGGAAGCGGAAAAGGTCGATGGCGTGGTGATCGACCTGCGCAACAACGGCGGCGGCTCCCTACAGGAGGCCACCGAGCTGACCGGCCTGTTCATCGACCAGGGCCCCACGGTGCTGGTGCGCAACAGCGATGGCCGTGTCGACGTGCTGGCCGACGAGCAGGTCGGCGCCTTCTACAAGGGTCCGCTGGCCGTCCTGGTGAACCGCCTTTCGGCATCCGCCTCGGAGATCTTCGCCGGCGCCATGCAGGACTACCACCGCGGCCTGATCCTCGGCGGCCAGACCTTCGGCAAGGGCACCGTGCAGACCATCCAGCCGCTCAACCACGGTGAACTGAAACTGACCCTGGCCAAGTTCTACCGCGTCTCGGGCCAGAGCACCCAGCATCAGGGCGTGATTCCCGACATTTCCTACCCCGCCGACGTCGACACCAAGGAGATCGGCGAAAGCGCCCTGCCCGAGGCCCTGCCGTGGGACAGCATCCGCGCCGCGATCAACCCGGACATGAACCCGTTCAAACCGTTCCTGGCCGAGCTGAAGGCACGTCACGAAGCCCGTACCGGCGAGAACCCCGACTTCGTCTTCACCCGTGATCGCCTGGCCCTGGCGCAGGAGCTGATGCACGAAACCACGGTGAGCCTCAACGAAGAGAAGCGCCGCGCCCAGCAGGCCGATATCGAGAAACGCCAGCTGGCGCTGCAGAACGCCCTGCGCCAGGCCAAGGGCGAGGAACCGCTGGCCAAGCTGGAGAAGGAAGAGGAAACCACGCCGCACCAGGAAATGGACAAGCCCAAGCCGGAAGACGACGCCTACCTCTCCGAGAGCGGCCGTATCCTGCTCGACTACCTGGGGCTGAGCTCGGCCATGGCCAAGCACTAGGCGGAGCAACAAAAATACTGTGCGACGCGGGCGTAGGGTGCGCTCCGCGCACCACGGGCACGGCGTCCTGAGCGCAGCAGGAATACCGGATTGGCCTTTCGCACCACCCTGTAGGAGCCTGGGGGACGCCGAGTCCTTGCCGGCGATCCGCGGCGACGCGCAGCGCCGATCGCCGGCAAGCCGGCTCCTACAATGAAAGCGGTTCGCTGGGGGATTTGCCCTCGCCGGGGCGTCGAAGCGCGCCACGGTGGCACCCTGCCTGGGATAGCCACCGACAGCGAGGGCAGGTGTCAACTATGACCGGCGCAAATACCGGCAAAACGCCATCCCTGTCATCAAGCTGACATCTGCGAACCGTGAAATGGAAGGGCCACAGCGGTGGCCCTTTTTCATTCACGGCCCGAGAATTCCATGACCGTCACCGAGCAGTTGAGCATGCTGGGGCACATCCTTGCTCAAGGCGACATCACCACCCTGTTCCAACCCATCGTCTCGCTCTCCGAGCGCCGCATCCTCGGTTACGAAGCGCTGAGTCGCGGCCCGTCCAACAGCCCGCTGCATTCGCCGATCAACCTGCTGGCCACCGCGCGGCAGGCCGGACGGCTGAACGAGCTGGAAATGGCGTGCCGGCGCAGCGCCTGCCGCCGCTACAGCCAAGGCGCATTGCGCGGCAAGCTGTTCCTCAACGCCTCCCCCGAGACCTTGCTCGAAGCGGCGCACAAGCCCGGCCGCACCCTGGAGCTGCTGAATGCCTACGGCATCCCGGCCGAGCAGGTGGTCATCGAGCTGACCGAACAGACGCCGACCGATGATTTCGAACTGCTGGACAAGGCCCTGCATCACTACCGCGCGATGGGCTTCGGCATCGCTCTCGACGATCTCGGCGCCGGCTATTCGAGCCTTCGGATGTGGTCGGAACTGCGTCCGGATTACGTGAAGATCGATCGCTACTTCATCGACGGCATCCATCAGGATGCGGTGAAACGCGAGTTCGTCGAGTCGATCCTCAAGATCGCGCGGGCCTCACGCGCGCAGGTCATCGCCGAAGGCATCGAGCTGGCGGAAGAGCTGACGGTACTGTCGGAGATGGGTGTCGACCTGGTCCAGGGCTATCTGCTCGGCCGCCCGCAGGAGCTCCCCGCGCTGGATATCGACGAAGTGCTGCCCTCGGCGGAGGCGCAGCAGAACGGACTCAACGAGGAAACCGGCGATCTTTCCGCCCTGCTCGTATGCCAGCCGGCGATGTCGGCCGAGCGGCCGGTCGCCGAGATGCTGGAAGCCTTTCGCCTGCAGGCCAGCCTGAACTCGATCGCCGTGCTGGATGCCGACGAAAGACCCGTGGGCATCGTGCATCGCAACCTGATCTCCGGCGCCCTGCTCAAGCCCTTCGCCACCGAGCTGCTGGCCCGCAAACCCATCAGCCGCCTGATGAGCAGCGACTTTCTCGCCGTCGAACTCGGCCAGTCGTTGCAGCAGGTCAGCCGGTTGCTCACCAGCCGTGCCCGGCAGCGCATCGAGGAGGATTTCGTCATCACCCTGGCGGGCCGCTATCACGGGCTCGGGCGGGTAATCGACGTGCTCAGGCTGATCACCGAAATGAAGATCCAGCAAGCCCGCCACGCCAATCCGCTGACCCTGCTGCCGGGCAACGTGCCGATCCAGCAATGCCTGACGCGCCTGCTGCAACAAAAGCGCGAAGCGCTGATCTGCTACGTGGACATCGACAACTTCAAACCCTTCAACGACCTCTATGGTTACGCCAAGGGCGATGAGGTCCTGCTGTGCCTGGCGCACTGCCTGAACGAAAGTGTCGATCCGAGCTGCGATTTCGTCGGCCATATCGGCGGCGACGACTTCCTGCTGGTTCTGACCAGCACCGACTGGGAACGGCGCATCGAGCAATTGTTGCAGGAATTCCACAGACGCTGCCGGCTCTTCTACCGCAGCGAGCACCTGGCCGCGGGCTGCTTCATCGCCTCGAGCCGCGAAGGCCATGAGCAACGCTATCCGCTATTGGCCCTGTCGATCGGCGCAGTCAGGCTGCGCGCGCAGAACATCGAACAGTTGGATGCCGGCGGGCTCGCCGCACTGGCCTCCGACGCCAAGCGACAGGCCAAGCAGGAAAGCGGCTCGAGCCTTTATCTCATCGACTCGGCCGATCTGCCGGCAGCGGGCCACAAACCAAGCCTCACGGCCCGTGCCTTGTAGAAGGCTCTGCCCTCGTGACGTGTTGCCGGGTGTTGGACGTGTTTGCCGCGGATGTTGCGTGCAACAGCCCGATGTTCGGGCGATCGCGCCCGGTAGGTTGGCGCTGAGCGCAGCGAGGCCCAACAGGCACGAACGTGTTGGGTTTCGTCGCTACGCGCCCCGCCTCAACCTACGGCTTATCGCCTAGCGCCCTGTCTGGTTAGTTTGTTAACTCACCGGGCATTATGTTGTAGGAGCCAGCTTGCTGGCGATCATCGGCAGTGGTGGTCGGGATCGCCAACAAGGACTAGGCGTCCCCCAGGGGTCTACGCTCGAAAGCTCTTGCACTTCTCCCGAGTCGCGGCAACGCATGGATAAACGAACGTCCAAGACAGACCCTAGGCAACACGCTATGGGGACATAGCCTTGTAGAAATCGGCCTGTTTCGCGTCGGCCGCGAGGCCATGGCCGCCCGCACGATAAAGCTGCTCGAGACGGACCGCAGCCAGGGGATGTCCGGCATCGGCGGCGCGGGCCCACCAGCGTACCGCCTCTCTGCCGTCCGGGCCGTGCGACGCCTCTTCGCTCAGGCTGATCACACCCATCTGGTAGGCCGCCTTCGCATCCCCCGCCTCGGCCGCCAGGCGCAGCAGGCGGGCGCCCTCCTGCCTGGCGCCGAAGCCCTGGCCGCGGAAATACAGGATGTGCCCGTAGAAGCTCTGGGCTTTCACATCGCCCAGTGCCGCCATCCGTGCGAACTGGCCCTCCATCCAGCGCCAGAGCTTCGGCTGTCGAACGGCCTGGCGCGAGGCCATCAGCTTGCGGGCAATGAAATACCCAGCCCTGGCCCGCAACTCCCACAGCATCAGGGCACCTCCGGATAATCGAACTCGAATACACGCGCCACTTCCCCGGCATGCCAGGAGGCGGCGGCAAAGCCGTCGGCAGGGCCGCTGAAACGCCCCAGACGAGCGGCACACTCGAAGAAACCGGTGCGGGGCAAGCGGCTGGCACCCTGGCTGATGACCAGGGCGCTACGCAACGGACGCTCCGAACGGGCATCCAGCGCGGCCAGGTGTTCGAGGGCGGCAGTGAGCGTCTGCATGGCGGGTGTCGGCAACTGCAGGCGCTCGAGCAGCGCCCGATAGGTCACCAGATGGCGCTGGCGGCGCGCCTCGGCCAGCTCGTCGAGCAGTGCCTGCCAATGCTGGCGGCTGATGCTCACGGCCGCAGATTGCTGGTTCAAGCGTCGTCCTCCCAGCCGGAAATATCCAGCGCGCGTGCCAGCGCACGGCGGATCGCGGCATCCGGCTCGCGCTCTCCGGCTTCGATCAGGCCAAGGTAGGCGGGGCTGATGCCCACCGAGCGCGCCAGTGCCTCCTGGCTCAGGCCCTGCGCCTCGCGCAGGATGGATAGTTGCTTCAGCGCCGGTTTCGGCACTTGCGAGGAAGAAGACTCCATGACCGTCGTAGGCTGGGCGCCAACCGCGTTCAGCAGCGCCTGGTACTCATCCCATGGCAGAACGGCATATTCCGGCGAACCGTCACGCATGATGACCTGTACATTCATCCGTTTTCCCCTGGCTTTCCCAACGATCAGAGGGCTGATCTTAACAGCCTGCGCGGCTCATTGAAGCGGCAAGCCAGGCACTCCGGAGAGTGAATCGGGACCCGGCTCCGCAAAAAAGCGGGCACATTCGACGACTCCGTTGCTTTCCTGGTCCGCAATCAGGCCGAATCTCCGCCGGCCTTGGGCTCGGTCAGTTCCGGTAGCCGTTGGAGTTCAGTCTGTCGCTCCCTTGGTTGCGCATCCTTCCAGGCCCTGAACGCTTCCAGTTCTGCCGACCACTTGCGCATCACCCAGCCGAGCACCGCAAGATCGTCGACGAAGCCGAGCCCAGGCAGCCAGTCTGGAATGGCGTCGATGGGCGAAAGGAAATAAAGCAAGCCGGCGACCACGGCAACCAGTGCCTGGGGGCTTATCGCACGATATTCGCCACGCCACCAAGCGACGCAGAGGGCCTGGAACAAGCCCAGGTCTTCACGCAAGCCTTTCACCAAGCCCCGCTTCGAGGATGACTTGCGCGCCACGGCGAGCAATAGCGCGGGGATTTTCCCCATGCGGATCAGACGCTGCGCGAGGGGAAGGTAACGCATGAAATTCCATGGTGCTTTCATCTCTGCTCCTGCAGCCGGCGTCGATGCTGGCATTGAAAGGGTTATCCACCGAAGCTGTGGATAACCCTGTAGACAGATTATGGATGACTGCCGCAAACGCCCTGCCCACGGGCATCCGACACAGATCGGCGCTTTTTTACCCAGCGCACCAAGCCATTGAAAATCAAAGAGTTACGCAACAGGAAAGAAATTTACCGGAACAGATCGAGAGTAAGGGAGGATCATATTCCGAATGTGCATAACCCAGCGAAGTCAATGCTTTATACAAGCGTTTTGACTGGCAAATGCACAGGGTGTTCGGCCATGTATCGACCTTGTACCGTTGTCGCGGGCAAAGCGCAGGCGGCGATGGATACGGGCCGAAGCCGAGGGGCTGATCGTTACGACCAGCCCTTCCGAACGCAGCGTTACTGGAGAGCGAGCTTGCCGCGGTTCTGCTCCAGCGTGGAAGCACCGATGCCTTTGACTTCCAGCAGCTCGTCCAGCGAAGTGAACGGGCCGTGCTCCTCGCGATAGGCAACGATGGCCTGGGCTTTGGTCGCGCCGATGCCTTTCAGCTCGCGGTTGAGCGTTTCCGCATCGGCCGTATTGAGATTCACCGTTGCCGCTTGGGCGACTGCCGCGGCAGACACATCGGCGGGGCTGGATTGGGGAGCGGCATGGCTGGAGAGGGAGGCACTGGCAAGCAATGCGAAAGCCACAGCGGCAAGAAAAACCTTGGTCATGTTCATGTCCTTATGAAATGGAGTATGTCGATTCCGCCGCGCCGTTTCCGGAGCGGCGGAATCGACATTAGCTATACAAGAACAAGAGTCAACAGCCTCCTTCCAGGTATGCGACATACCTCACACATGCATCAGCAATCCCTTTCGTTCAGTGCCGCCAATGTGTCCATATTATTGGACTTGGTATATCCATCAATCGTCCGAATTATTCAGCGCATTCAACGTCGCAAGAATGCTTTCGCTCGTAGCCTGCAATTGCGCGACCAATGTGTCCATATTGTTGTACTTGGTATATAGCGAGGCTGTGACGGACTCGATTCGGCGGTCGAGCGTCTCTTGTTGCGTCGTGAGGTCATTGAGCGTGTTCTGGATATTCTCCTCGCGCGTCTCGAGCAATCCACCAGAAGCGGTATAGACGCCCGTAACGCTACCCAGGCGAGAGAGCAACCCGTTACTGCCAGCGAAGAATTCCTTGACGTCGGCATAATTGCTCTCCAGGGAGCTGGTCAGCTTGTCGTCATCGATTGCAAGCGTGCCATCCTTGTTGGTGGTGACGCCGAGCTGGGCCAGAACGCTCAGATTTCCACTGGCACCAGACGTATCGCTCAAGGCGCTGCGTATCGACGTCAGCAGGGACCGGACCGAGGCATCGCCAACCATCGCCCCCGCCTCCGTCGAGCTTCCATCGTCGGTCGCCGACACCTTGGTCAGCGCGTTGGTGATCGTCATGAGCGTGTTATAGGCGGTGACGAAACTCTCGACCGAGGTCTTCAATCCATCGGTATTGGCCCCAACGGTAAGCGTCGAACTGCCCTCGCCCGTCAGCTTGATGGTAAGCCCGCTCAAGGCGGTGACGGTATTGGTCGAACTGCTGAGCTCGAGCCCGTCGAGCGTGTAGGACGCATTAGACGACAGGGTTATGTAGCCGGCGTCCGTTCCGCTCTGCTTGCTCAATACCCGATTGCCGTCCTCGTCGAAGGTATTGTTGATATCGAGCGCAGCGAGATCGTCCGTACCGGACACGTGCAGATCGGTCCCTTCACCCGTGGTTTCGGAGGACAGAACCAGACGCGAGCCATTGGAGTCGGTGACGATGTTGGCGCTGATTCCCGCCGAGGACGACAGTTGCGAGTTGATCGCATCGCGAATTTCGGTCAGCGTGGCTCCAGCCTTCACGCTCACGGTGTAGGAGGTATTGTCGCCGATGCCGATGGTGAGATCGCCGCCCGAAGCGAAGGCTGTCGAAGCACCGGTGCTGAAGCTTGCGGTCGCGACCTTCGAGCCTGTGGCCAGACTATTCACTTCCAGGGCGTAGGAACCCGTGACAGCACCACTCCCCGCTGTAACAGACGCCACCGAACTCCCGGATGACGTCGCGCTAAATGCATCGAAGCTGGACGAAACGCTGGTCAGGGCCGCCATTGACGCTTCGAAAGTTTCCAGCGCGCTTTTGAGCGTACCCACCGCGGATAGCGTCGTTTCGTTCTTGGCAGTCAGCCGATCGATCTGTGCCTGCTTGGGCGCCTTCTGCGCATCGGCAATGGCCGTGACCAGAGAGTCGATATCGAGCCCCGAACCGAGCCCTGTGATGGTGCTGACAGCCATCTTTCACCTCTTGCGTCTGTAAATTGACAATTGCATGGGACCCAAGCAATTAGCCGGCCATCACGCCCGATCCCTCAACAGCAGGCTGCGAAAATCTTCCAGATGTTCCGCCAGTTTCAGCACCTCCTCAGAGGGAATCTGACGGATAAGTGTGCCGGACTCGCTATCGATCACCTGCACGACTACCCGGCCACTGGCCTCGTCGACGCTGAAGTCGAGATCGCGGCTGACGGACTGGGCAAAGCTCTGCATGCTGGCTACGGCCGTGTCGAGCAGCTGGCGCTGGTCCACGCCGCCCTGCACCGCTGCGGGCTGGCTCTCTGCGCCATTACCGCTGGCACGAACCAAGTGATCCGCAGCGGAACCGCCTGCGGTCGACTGGGGCACCTGCACCGGCTGAGCATGGGTAACGAGCTGAATGGTCATGGAATGTCACCTCTCAACGGGAAAAGGGGAAGGCCTGAGCGCTTCCCCTTGTTCTATCCCAACCCGCTTACTGAAGCAGGCTCAGCACCGACGAAGGCAACTGGTTGGCCTGAGCCAGGATGGCGGTGGAAGCCTGTTGCAGGGTCTGCTGCTTGGTCAGCTCGGCGGTTTCCGCGGCGAAGTCGGCATCCTGGATCCGGCTGCGGGCGGAAGTGGAGTTCTCCACAATGCTCTGCAGGTTGGAAACGGTGCTGTCGAAGCGGTTCTGCACGGCACCGAGGTCGGCGCGCTGGGTGTCGATATTGGAGATCGCCTTGTCGATCACCGCAATGGCGCTTTGCGCCCCTTCTGCGGTCGTGATGCTGCTGTCGGCAACGCTGGTCAGCTTCGAGGAGGCAGTGGTGGTGCCAGTCTCCGCGAACAGCCCATCCACGCCATCACCCGCCAGCGAGTACGACTTGGAGGAGTTCAATTCCACTGCACCGGTAGCGATGAAGTCCTCATCAATAGCAGTACCCGACGCCGCATACTTGCCCGAACCATCCTGCACGTTCACCGTGACACCACCATATTCGGTGGTAACGCCAGTTGTGCTCACAGCGCCGAAGACGATGTTCTCGCCAGTATCCGAGGTGATGGAAAGCTCGTCGGTGTCTTCGTTGAAGTTGACGCTGATACCCAGAGCAGAGGCGTTGGAGCTGAGTTGCTCGGCCAGGCTGGCGTTATCGGTCACGCCGATCATATCGATGGCCTTGGAATCGCCCACCGTGATACTGAAGTTGGCCGGCGTACCCGAGGCGGCAGCAGGCACCTCCAGTTGGGCTACGGTGCGAGCCGAGGCGCTCAAGCCGGTCACGGCACCGTCCAGTTGCTTGGCGATGTCCTTGGCCGAGGCTCCAGCATCCACGGTGATCGACTTGGTCTCGCCACTACCAGTCACGGTTATGGCGCCACCGGTAACACCGGAGGCGGACGGGGTGATAGCCTGGCTCTGAACCTGCTGGGAACCGATCTTGGTGGCCGAGATGTTGCCCAGGGTCACGTTGATGGTCTCGTTGGCGTTGGCGCCGACCTGGAAGCTGGTGGTACCGAAGGAGCCATCCAACAGGTTGCGCCCACCAAAGGTAGTGGTTTCGGCGATACGGGTCAGCTCGGTGGTAAGCGCAGCGTATTCGGACTGCAGGGAAGCACGGTCTTCGGCGCTGTTGGAACCGTTGGCCGATTGGAGAGCCAGTTCGCGCATGCGCTGCAGGATGTTGGTGGATTCCTGCATGGCGCCTTCGGCGGTCTGGGCGATGGAAATGCCATCGTTGGCGTTCTTGGTCGCCACGTTCAGACCATTGATCTGGCTGGTCAGGCGGTTGGAGATCTGCAGGCCGGCGGCATCGTCCTTGGCGCTGTTGATCTTCAGGCCGCTGGACAGGCGCTGCATGGTGGTGGACAGGGCCTCGGAGGCCCGGTTCAGGTTTTTCTGGGTATTAAGCGATGCAACGTTGGTGTTGACGGTAAGAGCCATGACGAGAACCTCGTGGTGTGGGCTTGTACGACTCCCGGCCTTGGCAACCGCCCGGGATGGCCTAGAGAGCTTTCACTGGGTTTATCGTCGTGGCCCGACAATCCTTTAGCATTTTTTTCGATTTTTTCGTGCCAACTCCCTCGCTGCATGTCAAGCAGCGGAAAACGCTTTCCGGAACAGGCCGTTCGGCGGGTTGCAACAAATCTGCCTGGAGCACCTGTCGCCTCAGGTCACGCCTCCAGAAAGCCGCATGTGCACACCGAACCCGTAGGAGCCGGCTTGCCGGCGATCATCGGCGATGGTGGTCCGGATAGCCAGCAGAACCAGGCGTCCCCGGGCTCCTACGCTCGAGAGGCCCTTGCGCTTCTCCCGAGTCGCGGCAATGCATGGATAAAAAGAACGTCCGGGACCGTCGCGCTCCCTCTTCAATCCGGCAGCCAGGCCCTACCCCACGCCAATGCTGCGTCCGCCGTCAGCAGCCATTCCTCGCGCACCCGTGCCTGGAGCTCGACACCCTGCCGACGGCTGGCATCCGGTTCGGCCAGATGGGCACGGATGGCTTCCAGCCAATCCTCGGCACGATTGCGCACTCGGGTGACCGGAAGCACACCGCGATACGGATCGATGTCGCTGCATACCACTGGAAAACCACAGGCGCCATACTCGAGCAGACGCAGGTTGCTCTTGCAGACATTGAAACGGTTATCCTCCAGCGGCGCCAGCGCCAAGTCCAGATCGAGCCCCGCCAAACGCCGGGGATATTCATCGAAATGGACGCCGGGATGGTACTCGGCGACATGGGGCAGCAGCTCCTCCGGACACATGCCCATGAATACCCAGTCCACTTCCGCCGCCAGCGCCTTGACCACCTCGGCGAGCAGCGCCAGGTCACCGCCATGCCCTATGCCACCCGCCCAGCCTACCCTCGGCTTCCCGGATAGCCGGCGCCCACCCTGCAGCGACCACCATGCCGGATGCAGGCGATTGGGCAACACTCGAATATCCGAATGCATATGTTGCAGCGCGTGCGCAAGGGGCTCGGTAGACACCACCAAGCGGTCACACAAGGACACCGCCCTGGCCAACACCGAGGCAATGTCACCGCTGAAATTCGCTCTGTGCACACTGGCGCTCGGCAATTCGAGGAGGTAGTCGTCCAGTTCGAAAACACGGAAGGCCGGCGACAGGCGTTTCAGCTTTTCGATATGTTCGATCCCGCGCGGACCGTACTGTCGCTGCAACACCACAGCATCGGGACGCATGCGCTCGAAGTGGGCGGGTGAGAGCAAGTAGCTGCTAATCATGCCTTGAGCATGGCCCTCGCGCTCCAGCGCTGCGAACGGCTGGACGACCCGGTACTGGCCGCTACCAAACGCATCCGCCGCATAGCACAGGAACGATGGTACGGCCCGCTCGGCAAAGGGCTGCCAGGGTAACCGTTCCGACTCCGCGGCCAGGACGAAGCCGCTGTTCAGGCTCAGGGCGGGACTATAGGCTGGATCCTGGGCAATCCTGGGCAACCAGCGCTCGTACAGCCTATCCTCATCGCCGCCGGCAACCACCGGGTCGGCCTGGTCGGCAGTGCTACCCTGGAGCAATTCGGCATACGGCGTCCAGATCGTCAGATAGCCGGCCTGATGCGCCTTGAGGCAGAAATCCGTCGCCGTCTGCAGGTCGCCGGACAGAGCCTCGTCCAGGCCGCCGATTTCCCGCCACAGCTCTGCTCGGACCATCATGCAATCCCGTGAGACCGCACTGTAGTTCTGATCCACCAGCAACCGATGCAGGTATCCGCTCGCACCGGCGGGTTCGCCCTGGAAGGCTAGCCCCACCGCTCCCTGAAGCCCCAGGATCAGGCCGGCATGACGGACGCTGCCATCGATGGCCGTCAGGCGGGGGCCGACGATGCCTACCTCCGGACGCCGGGCATGGTTGAGCAGGGCGTCCAACCAACCTGGGTCGACCACCGCGGTATCACAGCCCAGCAGCAGATAATAGTCGCCGCGCGCCTGGCCGGCCGCCAGATTGTCGAGCGCCGGCCTGCCACCGCCATGCGGGCAACGAACGATACGCACCTGCTCGCTATTCAGCGCCTCCATGCCCTCGAACCAGGCTCGGGCCTCCGGAGTCTCGCTGGCATCGTCGACGATCAGCAGCTCGTAATTAGGATAGCGGGTCTTCTCGACCAGACTTTCAACGCAGCGGCGCAACAGGGGCAAACGATCACGAGCGACCACGATGATCGACACTAGCGGCTGGCCAGTATGTGAGTAAGTTACCCTGTTGATCATCGGCAAGGCTCCGATGCCAACCGCATGGCCAACGCCCAGGCGGGACAGGTGCGCGGAGACCAGCCGGGCGTTCGCTTCCTGCACGGGTGCACCCGCGAGCCACTGCCCCAGCGATTGCCGGCAGTGCACCAGCACTTCGGCAATGTGGCCGATGGCCGAAAAGCCACGAGTTTCCAACAGGCGCCATAGCAAGTCGTGGGGACTCAGTTCGCCCATCGCCCCCCTGAAGCCGCCCGCCGCCAACAGGCCGCCACGGGCGAAGGCCAGTACGCGACCACAGTATGGATAGCTGCGCATGAGGTCCAGGTTGAAGTCCGGCTTGAAGAACGGGTCGAACCGCTCGGCGCCTTCGAGTCGGTCTTCGTCGACATAGCAGCAGGCCAGCTCCGGAGTGGTAACAATCCGCTCGGCCAGCAGCAGCAACGCCCGCTCGTCCAGTTCGTCGCCAGCCCGCAGCAGGAGCAGCCAGTCGACATCCTCCACCTGTGTCAGATGCGCATCCAACTGCGCCCAGTCCAAGGTCTCGGGCAACTGGCGCAACGGCAGGGAAGACTCCAGCGCCGGAGGCTCGCCGCCACGCAGCCATACACCAGCTGCGGCATAGTCCTGTCGCTCGACGCTCACCAGGGTCTGCCGCAGTGCCTCGGCCGTGGCATCCTGGCAGTCCACCACCAGCAGCAGGCGGGGGGCATGGGACCAGGCCGCGAGCCGTTCGGGCAGATGGACGCGCTCTGCGTGAGACAACTGCCGACTGGCGAGCCAACTCCGGTAGTCTTCGAGGAAAGGGTTATAGGGGCGGACGGGAATCTCGGTCGCCGCCTTCAGCTTGTCCAGGGCGTTGCGAGTCGCCTCCAGGTAGGCCCTGCCGTGGCGGACATCCGGCTCCAGGTGACAGCCCTCGCCCCACTCGTTCCAGGCGTTGATGAAAACCAGCCGCTCGTCGCCCGCGAACTCCTCGCAGGTTTTCGCCAGGGTGTGTTCGAGCCACTGGCCATAGCGCTCGGGCGTGGCGTTGACGAACAGCCCCGCACGCCCCTTGCGCCGGCGGGCGCTGTTGTCCCAGCTCGGCACCAGGCAGCGAAAACGCTTGTAGTGGGGTCGCGGCCGCTCGCTCCAGTAGTCGGCGAGTTTGCCGTAGTCGCCCAGAAACTGAAACGGCAACGTCGGGTTGCGCACCGGCTCGTCAGGCGCCACCCGCACGGCATCCACCTGATGTGGGAGGAATTCGCAGTTGGCATCGAAACCAACCTCTTCCGGCAGAAAGACCTTGAAGCTTTCGACGCCGACCAGGTAGACCTCGCCGATGCCCGCATCCCGCCAGGCCTGCCGCCACGCCGCCAGTGTATTGGCGAGATCGGGAATGATATCGCCCCGGTAGACGAGCAGAAGCGGCTTGCCATCTACCCGGATGTAGCGCGGATCGGAGAAATAGGGCACCAGATCGCGGGCGAAACGCTCGTGCAGGGAGGGGTCGTAGCTTTGCGCGATGAGCACTTCCTGGTCGCCGCCATCCCAGCGCCGGGTCCAGTTCTCGTTGGCCCAGCACAGACAGAACGGCAAGTCGATCTCCGGATGGCGGAGCAGTTGGTCGACGGGCTTCTCCAACAGGCGCTTGCCGTCGAACCAGTAGTGGTAGAAGCAGAAGCCTTCCAGCCCGTACTCCCTGGCCAGCGCGGCTTGGCGGGCCAACACCGAGACGTCGCCAAGCTCGTAGTAGCCCACTTCCTCGGCCGGTACATGCGGCTGGTAGTGGCCATCGAATGTCGGCTTGCCCTGTCGCACATTGGTCCATTCGGTAAAGCCCTTGCCCCACCAGCGGTTATTTTCCGGGATGGGATGGTATTGGGGCAGGTGGAAGGCGATGGCTCTGACGGCAGCAACAACCGAACCTGATGGCTCAGTTGAAACCATGACCCGCTCACTGTCTACCGCGCTAGGGAGGGACTTTGGATTCCTCTTCTTCGTCGATACTCGCTCGTGGTAGCGTAAATGCCGCGAGAGCAGACGCTGCAAAGCCTCGGGAATACCGCCGTACTCACTCGATTCAACGAACCGCAAGAGTTCATGAGTAGTGGATGAGAATCTGAATCTTCTACGCGCGGCTTCCTGCAAATATGCAAGATTGGAGCGAGCGGCCTCATAGCCATTCAATATATCGGCGCACAATTCTTCCGCAACCATTTCCCGCTTACAGCATCGTCCGGAGAAGTTGTATGCAGCCGCCAAATCGAAGTTCGATACGTCGATATATCCGGGCCCGCCAAATCGATCGTAACAATAGATGGGAACTTTCAGCGCGAAGCATTGCTGCACCGTCCTGCCGATTGTCACGACAAGGTCATACTCCTGCAGCAGCTCCGGAGTCATCTGGACGCTTTTATGGGAAAAACCGTAGATGTCGACATGTGCATGAGCCGCCAGAAGGCGCATCGCCTTCGTCACTTCCCGTGGTACGTGATTCGATACGACCGCCACTCGCTCCAAACCCGCATACTGGCGTGCCCGCTTCATTTCGAAGTAGTGGTCAAGTACACAATTTTCAAACAGAAAGACCTTATCGCTGCTCACCCCGAGCTGAAGAAGACATTCCCGTGTCTCCAGCGAGTTGGCGCTGATGCCACTCAGCCACTGGAAGTACAAGGGAGGGGCTTCCAGCGGTTCGAAGGAAGACAGGGACGAATAGACGACCCGTCGGGGCCGCAGGCCATAATCGACGAGCAATCGATCGAAGGTCGTGAAGTGGTGCCCCCAAAGCAGCCCCACCTCGCTATCCAGATCGATGGCACTCTTGTTCAGGTCGATCCAGCCGACCTCGAAGGCATCGAACAGCTCACGCAGCGGCTGGCCCAGTTCGAAACATCCCACATGAACCTTCCAGCCCATGCTGGTCAACACTCTCGCCATGTCGAGGGTGACCAGCTCCGAGCCTGCGAAGTAGCGCAGGGAATGGTTCGTGATAATTGCCGTCTTGTATTTGTTCATCGCTCACCCGAAATCAGAACCGCTGGCGCGGAATGTATGGCAGACCGCGGCGAATCATGATGGAGCAGTCCATTGTGACTGTTCGGGCAATTCCACACCGGCAAGATCAATCCCGCAGAAATCGGCTATTTTGAGCAATGTCTCTCGTGGGGAAGAGAAAATATCCTCTGCCAGAATCGTTACATACTCGACTTCTTTCCTGCGCAGGTAATCCAGCGTTCGACGTCTCACCTTTTCCAGCTCATCAGTTGCCCATCGAATATCCACTTCCGTAGCTGGAAAATTTGCACAGGTCACGTCACGCCCTTTCTGATTGAGCCACGTCTGAGTCTTCAGTGCGTCCCAATACGATTTGGCCTGGGCCGCCAGATCCAACCGGTCTATGAACACATGACGCGCATCCCCGAATTGTCGAGCGACTGCCGTCGAACAACCAAGGCTCTCGAAATTCGAATTCCACTTATAGCTGAACACTCCATTCGGAGAGGTTCTGCATCTCATCAACTCGGTGAAGTCGTACTCGGACAATCCCGGCAAGCGCTCAGCCATGTAACCGAGATTGGCAGGGGAGAAATATTCCAGCGGAAAACCGATTCTACCAACCTGCCGGATCAGGTCTGCCAAGAGGTTGGATCCGCTACGGGGAATGAAATGGAAACAGACTATCTTGCCGGGAGTATCGGTATACGCGTCGAAGTCCAAACATTCGTCATAGAGAAATTTCCTATTTTCCATCCACTTCACCCAGCACTCTCGAAAGCCTCAAATCTATCAGCTCGTCATCGCAACGTCCGAGCAGACTCGAATACAGATCCATCCTAATTGAACATGAGCAACATCCGCTCGACGCAGTCGGTAACGGACATCACACCAGTGTTCAGCTCCAAATCAGGTTTCTGTGGTATCTGATACGGCGCACTGACGCCGGTAAAAGATTCTATTTCTCCGGCGCGCGCCTTGCGATAGAGCCCCTTCGGGTCCCTGGCCTCACAAACGGACAGCGTCGCACTCAGGTAGACTTCGCGGAAACGCTGCTCACCGATGATATCTCGTGCCCGGCGGCGATCTTCCGAGTACGGAGAGATGAGCGAAACGATCACAATCAGTCCCGCCTCGTTCATCAACCTGGCCACCTCGGCAGTACGGCGGATATTTTCTGCCCGGTCCCGCGGGGTAAAAGAGAGGTCCCGGTTCAAACCACAGCGGATATTGTCTCCATCCAGCACGAATGCTGCCTTGCCTGTATTCAGCAGTGCGCGTTCTAGACTGAAGCCCAAGGTAGACTTTCCCGCACCGCTAAGGCCGGTCAGCCACAAGGTCACAGGTATCTGGTTCAGCACTCCTCTCTTCCGCTCGTCGGAAGTTGCCAGATTGGCCACCCGTGTGACATCGACCCTATTTCTTATGAAATGGTCTTCCATCCCCTCTCCCTAGCTAAGCATCTATAGTATAGGCTTGCAGGTTTACCGTCTTTTAAAAAGCCACTACCCCGGCTGCTGGGGACCGCCCCTCGGCAAGGAGTACCGCCCCAACTGCATGGCACTCACGCCAGCGAAATGACACCTATACAGGACTTAGCAAGAAGCCGGCCACTTGCATAACACTGAGGCGTATCGCCAATGTCTGCACCGCTATACCCGGAGCTCCTGCGCACGGGAATGCAGGAGCTCCAGCGGCAGAAAGAATGGCCAATCCACCTGGCCCATCGCGGATTAGGGGCACTTGGAAGCGGCAGTTACGGCAACGGGGACCTGAATTACGATCGCTACCAACAACGGGTTCATCCTCGGAGAGGAAATTGGACACGAGCTAGTAGCCCAGGCAATTAGTTGGTTAACTCAAGTCGAGATGATCAGAGCTTCGAGACTAGTGGACTGTCTTGGAAGTTCATTTATTCATACGTTGCCTCGACTCGGGAAAAGCGCAAGAGCCTTTCAAGCGTAAGAGCGTGGGGGCACCTAGTCCTTGCTGGCGATCCCGACCACCATCGCCGATGATCGCCAGCAAGCTGGCTCCTACAACATAATGATCAGTGAGCTAACAAACTAACCAAACAGGCCACTAGGGACTGCAACGTCATAGCCGGGCTATGGTAAGGAGCAGTCAGCCGTATCGGGGGCATGAGCGCCGAATTAACTAACTGAACGAACCAAACAAATACATGGCTACTTCAGACCGTCCCTCCTCAACCAGCGCTTACAACTGGTTGAACAATGTCAACTGACTGATGCGGGCGAACGCAAGCTGTGCCGCCTCGAGCATGGTCTGCTGCAATATCAGCTTGGAAGTGGCCTCGGCCATGTCGGTGTCGCGAATGCTCGACTGCGTCGATGCATTGGTGATGCTCAGGCTTTCGTTTTCCGTCGTCAGGATATCGATCGTGTTGAGTCGGGCGCCGATCGAGGAGCGGGTGGCATCCACGGAGGCGATTCCTTTGTCGAGATTGGTCAGGGCCAGCGCGATCGAGTCGCGCAATGCCAGCTGGGCCTCGGTATCGCTCGCTATCGGTTCCTGCAACGTAGCCCGGAGGCTGGAAATGGTATCCAGGATGCTGCTGGTTTCCGCGGAATTCGCCTTGACGTTGAAGCTGTCGCCGGCCGCCGGAGTGGAACTCAAGTCGTAGGAAACCCCGGCGAAACTGAGCGCGGAACCCGTCAACGAGCCGGAGCCGATTGCCGTGCTGGTCGCGGTGAGCGGTTGCAGGAAGACTTCGTAGTCCGTTGCGCTGGTGAACTTGAAGGTCACCCCCGAATCGGGGAAAGCCGCGTTATAGGCGGCGGTATCGGTGATCGTGCCACCGCTCAACTGCGCCGTCGAGGTGTTCGACGAGGTACGACTGATGGCAAAGGTGTCCGTCGTGCTGCCGAACTCGAAGCTATAGCCCGTCAGGAGGGCATCGTAGTCACCGCTGCTGTCGGAGGAAAGTGCCTGTACATCCAGCTCCAGCGTTATGCCACGAAAGGTGATGGTCGTACCATCAAGGGCCTCAGGATCGAAAGCCCCTCCTCCACTCACCTCGGCGGTGACGTCGGTGCCGTCCTTGTCGCGGATGACGAACTCCGAGCCACTGACCAGTTCCAGCGTATAAGGCGATCCGGCGCGAAATTGCTGATCGTAGGTCTTGTCGTTGGTGACCAGCCCGGAGGAAAGAAAAACGCGCTGCTCGCCATCGGCATCAGGGTTCGTGGTCAGTGCCGATGTCGTCCTGCCCGCATTCACCACGTTCTCGAATACGCTCCAACCGCTGTCGTTGGCGCTGAGCAGCATGGAACTGGATACCTGAAGGCTCAGCGAGTTCTGATTTCCCTGGTAGCTAAAGGTGCCGTCGGGGTTCTTCACATACGGTTGGGTACCGCTGGACGACCCGGCGAACAGATACTGCCCGTTGGCGTCCTTGCTGTTCATCAGGCTGTAGAGCTGGTTTTCGATCTGCTCGAGTTCGCTGGCGATCGAGGTACGGTCTTCATCGGACAACGCGCCGCTACCGGCCTCGACGGCCAACTCCCTGGCGCGCTGCAACACGTTGTTGATCGAATTGAGGATGCCCTCTTCCTGAGTGAGGGTATTGGTCACCGTCGTCAGGTTGCCCTGGTACTGCGTCAGCAATGCCTGTTGCTGTTCGAGCTGCAGCAGACGCGCTGCACCAACCGGGTCGTCTGCCGGTGTCTGGATACGCTCGCCACTCGAGATTTGCTGCTGCGTTTTGACGATGTTCGCATAGCCCTTCTGATAGCTGGAAATGCTCGAACTGTAGATCAGCGAAGTGGATAGACGCATGAGCCGTCGCCTCAGAGAGTGTTGATTATGGTATCGAACATTTGTTGCGCAGCTTTAATCACTTGGGCCGCTGCCGTGTAGTACTGCTGGAACTTGATGAGGTTGGCCGCCTCTTCATCGAGGTTAACCCCTGAAACCGATTCCCGATTGGCCGTCGCCTGGCTCAGAATCGTGGACGTGGCGGAGGCATCCAGCGCAGCCTGACTGGCCTTGGCACCCACGGTTTCTATAAGCTGGCTGTAAGTACTGGTGATGCTGTGTTTGCCTATTGTCGACGCCGTCTGCAGATCGAGCAGCGCCAGCGCGTTACGGTTGTCCGAGTCACTGTCGGCATTGAACGCCACGGTGAAGCTGTCGCCCTCGGCTGGCGCGCCGCTTATCTCCAACTCGAACTCGAACGCGCTTGGGACACTGGGCGGGTTGGCCGCGATGCCGACCGTGACGGTATTGCTCTGGCCGGGAACGATGCTGCCCGTACCGAGGGCATTACCCTGTACGTCATAAAGAGTATAACCCTGGGCCGAACCACTGGCGGCATCGAACACCAGCTTGACCGGCATGGCGTTCTGGATGCTGGCCTGGGTATCGGCATTTGCCGCGGCATCATAGATGTCGAGCGCACTGCCCGAGGTCAGCGCGACACTGGAGATGGTCCCGGTACCGTAATTGCCGGAACTGCTGGTCGCCACCAGCGGCGCCGCGAAAGCCAGCTTGTTCGCATCGGTCATCACCACACCAATGCTGCCCGCCGCGGTGCGGGTAGGGATAATGGTGAACTTGTCGCCGGCGGCAACGGCCCCAGCCTCCAGCGCCAGGCTGAAGCCGTCTATCACCGGCGCAGGGTCGTCGCTCAGGTCGTAGGACCCCAGGTCCGCACCGTCGGAAAGACGCCGAACGCTGTAACCGGTAGCGCTGCTGAAGGTCACCTCGTAGTCGCTGGTAGTCAGCGCGCTGGAGTCCTCGATGTATACCGAGAGATTGCCGCTCCCCGCACTGTTGCCCACCTGGGCCAGGCTTCTCTGCGATGCGGCAAGCGCGCTGTTGATATCGCTGAACAGCGAAGTCCCGAAATCACCGTTGAGATCGATACCCTGGCCAAGCTGGCTGTTCACCTGGTCGGCGATCACCAGAGCCAGACGTCCCAGTTCATTCAGCGTCGGGTCGAGCACTTCCTCGCGATAACGAACGAGCCCACTGATCGAGCCCCCGGACACCACCGAGGTGACATCGATGGAGCTGTATCCACTGGTGAGCATCAAGTTCAAACGCGTCGGATCGGTAGTGCTCGGCTCTGCGGTAAGCGTGGAGGCCGTATTGCCCATGACCAGCGGCTGGCCAGACCCGATGAAGACGTTGGCGTTGTTGCCTTCCATGACCACCGTCACGCCAACCAGTTCGGACAGATCGACAAGCGCCTGGTCCCGAGCATCCAGCAGGTCGTTGGGCGTGGCACCACTGGCCGAGGCCTGGACGATGGCCTGGTTGTAGTTCGCGATAGAGGATGCGAGCTGGTTGACCTGCTCGGCCATCGAACTGAGCTGGGAATTGATGTAGGTGTTCTGATCAGCCAGTTGCGAGTACACCGAGCCGAACCGTTCGGCCAGACCGCCCGCATTGGTCAGCAGCAGTGCTCGCGCGGATGCATCCGTGGGATTTTCGGCAGCGGTCTGCAGTGCCGCGAAGAACGAGCTGAGCACGCTGCTGATGCCGGTGGTGCTGTCAGCGAGCAGGGCATCGGTCTGGTTGATCTGCGTCAGGTAGGCCTGGGCCTCGGCATCCAGCCCGGTACTGGTACGCAGCTGGGTATTGAGGTATTCGCTATAGATGCGTCGGACGTCGGCGACAGTCGTACCATTGCCGACATAACCGACACCGATGAACTCGGCCGATGCGCTCTTCTGCACGACGGATTGCCGCGAGTACCCAGCGGTATCGACGTTGGCGATATTGTTACCGGTAGTCGCAAGTGCCGTTTGGCTCGCAGAGAGCCCCGACAGTCCGATGGAAATCAAGCTCGCCACGATTTAACCCCTTGTCCTGATAGCCGACGAAGATCCTGTACTGGCCACTGTTTGATAAGCCTCCATGCGCCGTGCGATCTGGCTGACTTTGCGCGCATATTGAGGGTCTGTCGCGTAGCCAGCCTTCTGCAACTCCTGCACGAAGCGTTCGGAGTCACCACCGGCATTGAGCGCCGACTGATAACGATCGCTGTTCTGAAGAAGACTGACGAAGTCATCGAAGCTCTGTTCGAAGGAGGCATAGGCACGAAACCCCTCGACCTGCTTGACCGCCCGGCCGTTCACATATTCGGTGGTTCGGGCCATGGCCGATTCCCCGCTCCAGTTGGTCGCCTTGATGCCAAAGAGGTTGTGGCTATTACTGCCGTCCTTCTGCTTGATCATCGACTTACCCCAGCCCGTCTCAAGCGCGGCCTGAGCGACGAGGTAGCGGGGCTCCACACCGAGACGCTCCGCCGCCTTCTCGGCCATGGGCATCATGGTGGCGATGAATTCTTCCGGGGAAGCGAAGCGGGTCTTGCTCGGTGCCCTGGCTGTATTGACCTCGACGCCGTTGACGGTCAGCGGCTTGTCCTGCGGCGCGGCGAAGGCGGTGGCGGGCTGCCAGTCGAGGTTCACCAGCGGCTGGGGCGTACCGGTGCCGCGTGCCGGCGCGGTCGCCGAGACGTTCGCCAGCTGCCGCTCGCTCGCCCTGCCCGGCAAGGCCAGGCGGCGCTGGTTGAGCAGGCGCGAATCGTCGCGGGTCGACTCGGTGGCGACAGCCGGCTTGCTCGGCCAGGCCGCGCCTTCGGTCTGGGCGACCTGCGCGAACGGGTTGCTGCGCGAGACCGACTCGGTCTGCTTGTTCAGCTGGCGCACCAGCACGTCGGCCAGGCCGATGCCGCCACCCTCTTTCGAGAGGCTGACCGACAGTTGCTGATCATACATGTCCTGGTACTGCTTGCTCGCCTGGCTGTTGAGCGGATTGTCCTTGGCCAGGACCTCGGTGGCCGAGCGCATCGACTTGAGCATCTCGTTGAGAAACAGCGATTCGAATTCCTGCGCGACCTTGCGCACGTTCTCTTCGCCGTCCCGGTCCTTGCCCACCTTCAGCTGGCTGAGGCGGTTGAGATCGGTGTAGCTGCCGCTGTCGAGGCCGCGTGTGGCGCTACCGAGACGATTTTCCATATCTCTACCCCTAGATCACGATCAGGTCGGCTTGCAGCGCACCGGCCTGCTTGAGCGCTTCGAGAATGGCCATCAGGTCGCTGGGCGCGGCGCCCACCTGGTTCACCGCCCGGACGATTTCGTCCAGCGTGGTGCCGGGGCCGAACTTGAACATCGGCTTGGCTTCCTGCTCGGCCGTCACCCGCGAATTGGGCACGACCACCGTCTGCCCCTCCGAGAAGGGCGCCGGCTGGCTGACCTGAGGGTCTTCACTGATGGTCACAGTCAGGCTGCCGTGGGTGACGGCGGCCGGCTGCACCCGTACGTTCTGGCCGATGACGATGGTGCCGGTACGCGAGTTGATGATGACCTTGGCCACCGCCTGGCCAACTTCGACCTCGAGGTTCTCCAGGATCGACAGGTAGTCCACGCGCTGATTCGGGTCCAGCGGCGCGCTCACGCTGATCGAGCCGCCGTCCAGGGCTTGCGCCACGCCCGGGCCGAGCAGTTCGTTGATCTGGTCGACGATGTTCTTCGCCGTGGTGAAGTCCGGGCGATTGAGGTTCAGCGTCAGGGTGTTGCCCTGGTTGAAGCCGCTCGGCACCGGCCGTTCGACGGTCGCGCCACCGGGGATGCGTCCGGCCGACGGCGAGTTGACGGTGACCCGCGAACCGTCCGCGCCGCTGGCATCGAAACCGCCGACCACCAGGTTGCCCTGGGCAATGGCGTAGACGTTGCCGTCGATCCCTTTGAGCGGCGCCATCAGCAGGCTGCCGCCGCGCAGGCTTTTGGCGTTGCCGATCGAGGATACGGTGATGTCGATGGTCTGCCCCGGCTTGGCGAATGGCGGCAGATCGGCATGGATGGACACCGCGGCGACGTTCTTCAGCTGGACGTTGCCACCGCTCGGCACCTTGATACCGAACTGCGCCAGCATGTTGTTGAAGGTCTGTACGGTGAACGGCGTCTGGGTGGTCTGGTCGCCACTGCCATTGAGGCCCACCACCAGTCCGTAACCGATCAACTGGTTGGTGCGCACGCCGTGGATGGTCGCCACGTCCTTGAGTCGCTCGGCCTGGGTGGTTGCGCAGACGAACAGCAAGCCGGTGAGCAGGAGCATTTTCTTCAGCATGCCATCGGCTCCGGTCAGAACGGCCACAGGGGGCTCATGAAGAAGCGGTCCAGCCAGCCGGGCTGGCTGGCGTCGGCGAAGGCGCCGGTACCCGAATAGGTGATGCGCGCATCGGCGATGCGGGTCGACGACACCGTGTTGTCGGTGGCGATATCGTCCTGGCGTACCAGGCCGGCGATGCGCACCAGCTCGTCGCCGGTGTTGAGCGTCATCCATTTCTCGCCGCGCACGGCGAGGATGCCGTTGGGCAGCACGTCGGAAACGGTCACGGTGATCGAACCGGACAGGCTGTTGCTCTGCCCCGCCTGCCCCGAACCGGACGTGTCGCGCGAGGCGTCGTATTCGGCGCCCAGGCTCATCGAATTGCCGGTCAGCGGGTTGGCCATGGACACCGCGCCGCCGAACAGCGAGCCGAGGCCGATATTGGCGCTGCTGTCCTTGGAAATGCTGGAGCTGGCGTTCTTGCTGGCCTGGGTACTTTCGTTGAGGGTGATGGTGATGATATCGCCGACCCGGTAGGCCTTGCGGTCGTCGTAGAGATAGGTTTCGAAACCCGCCTGGTAGATCGCGCCGTTGTTCTGCGCTGCCGGCAGCGGCGTACGCGGCAGCACCGGCGCGTAGTAGGGATCGTCCGGCTTGGGCGCGGGGGCGACGCACCCGGCCAGCGCGAAGGCGGACGACAGCGAGACAACGATCAACAAGCGGCTCATAGACACCTCAAGCCCTGACAGGCCATCGAAACAACTGCGGGCACTGCCCGAATACAACGGCGAAAGCCCGATCAGAGCTGCTGCGTGACGAACGACAGCATCTGGTCGGCGGTGGAAATGACCTTGGAATTCATTTCGTAGGCGCGCTGGGTGGTGATCATGTTCACCAGTTCCTCGACGACGCTGACGTTGGAGTTTTCCAGGGTGTTCTGCAATACGGTGCCCAGGCCGTTAAGGCCCGGGGTGCTGACCTGCGGCGCGCCACTGGCGGCGGTTTCCAGGAACAGGTTACTGCCCATGGCCTGCAGGCCGGCGGGGTTGATGAAGTCGGCGGTCTGGATATTGCCGATGATCTGCGGCTGGGCATTGCCCAGCGTGGTGACCGACACGGTGCCGTCTTCGCCGACGGTGAAGGTCTGGGTCTCGGCCGGCACGACGATGGCCGGCTCCAGCGCATAGCCGTTGGAGGTGACGACCTGGCCGTCGGAATCCAGGTGGAAACTGCCGTCACGGGTATAGGACACCGTGCCATCGGGCAGCAGCACCTGGAAGAAGCCACGGCCGTTGATGGCCATGTCCAGCGGCTGCTCGGTGGTCTGCAGGCTCCCCGTGGTGAAAATCTTTTGCGTGCCCGTGATCCTCACGCCGGTACCCAGCTGCAGGCCGGAAGGCAGTTCGCTGTCCTGGCTGGACTGGCCACCAGGCTGGCGACGTATCTGGTACAGCAGGTCCTGGAACTCGGCTCGGTCACGCTTGAAACCGGTGGTGGAGACGTTGGCCAGGTTGTTGGAAATGGTCGTCAGGTTCATGTCCTGGGCGGACAAACCGGTCTTGCTGACCCAAAGTGCTGGAAGCATGTGCGTTCTCCTCGTGCGCCGGCCGGGCGCTACGCGCGGGTGTTAGCTGATTTGCAGTACGCGAGCCATGGCAGCCGCGTCGTCTTCGGCGGTGCGCATCATCTTCACGTGCAGTTCGAACTGGCGGGACAACGCCAGCATGGACGTCATCTCGGCAACGGCATTGACGTTGCTCGCCTCGAGAAACCCGGAGGTGACCCGTACGTTGGCATCCGCCTCGAGGGGCTGCCCATCCTTCATGCGGATCAGGCCGTCGGTGCCCTTCTCCAATTGCTGCGGATCGGGGTTGACCAGCTTGAGACGGTCCACGGTGACCACGACGTTCGGGTCTTCGCCCAGGGCACGAATGCTGATGGTGCCGTCGTGGCCGATATCCACCTTTTCCTCCGGCGGAATGGCGATCGGCCCGCCGTTGCCGAGCACCGGCATGCCGTCGGCGGTGCGCAGCATGCCCAGCATGTCGATGTTCAGACTGCCGGTACGCACGTAGGCCTCGTTGCCATCCGGCGCCTGCACGGCGATCCAGCCCTCGCCTTCGATGGCGACGTCCAGGTCACGGCCGGTTTCCTGCAGCGCGCCGGCGGTGAAATCGGTACCCGGGCGCTCCGACATGGCGTAGACGCGGGCTGGATAGCTGTCGCCGAACACCTGCATCGAACGCGCCTGTTCGAAGTCCCGGCGAAAGCCCGTGGTGGAAATGTTCGCCAGATTGTTGGCGTGCGCCTGCTGGGCCCGCGCGTTCTGGCTGGCACCGGTCATGGCCACGTAGAGCATCTTGTCCATCGAAATCTCCGAGACGCGAGATTGACGCTTGCGATTGTGTTAACGATGAAAATGCAAGGCGCGTGCCACAGCCCCAGTAGGAATCCAAGCCATTGAAATGAAAACTTTTCCCGGAAAAGAAGAAGGCCCTAAAGGGCCTTCTTTCACGAGAGCGGCGGAATACTGCCGTTAGCGGCAATGCGCTTGCCTCCCAGGCTCAGCGCAGGTTGATGATGGTCTGGGAGATGGCGCTTTCGGTTTCCACTGTTTTGGCGTTGGCCTGATAGTTTCGCTGGGCGACGATCAGGTTGACCAGTTGCGCCGTAAGATCGACGTTCGAATCTTCCAGCGCACCAGACTGCAAGGAGCCCAGCGTTCCGGACCCCGGCGTTCCGATAGCCGGCTCCCCGGAGGCCAGCGTTTGCGCCCAAGCCGTGCCACCTACCGAAGCAAGCCCTTGCGAGTTCGTGAAATTCGCCAGCACCACTTGCCCGATGACCTTCGACTGACCATTGGTGTAGGTGGCGAACATCACGCCAGTGTCATCGATGGAGAGCCCCGACAGCTGGCCCGTGGTGTAGCCGTCCTGGACCGGACTGCTCAATACCGCGAAGCTGGTATTCGTCTGGCTGATGTTGCGCAGATCGATGGAAATACCACTCGCGCTGGCGGCTGCGCCATTGCTCCCCCAGGTGACTGGCGAAGTAGTCGAATCGGTTACCGTCGCCGGCACCCAGGTATTCAAGGTCAGGGTTCCATCGGCGTTCACATCGAAATCGGTGGATGCCAAGGAGGTCAGATCCAGCGCTCCAGCCGCCGTGAAACCGATGCTCACCTCATACGCATCCGTAGAAGTCGGGTCAGCCGGATTTCGCCCATCGATGAGGGTGTACATGGTCCACTGGTTACTGTCGTCTTTCACGAAGTACTGGGTCATCGTGTGGGAGTTGCCTTGCGTGTCATACAAGGGCACCGAGGTCGACCAGTTGTAAGTACTCGAATCGCTGGCATCGAAGGGAGTGTTGGTAGGAACGCTGCTGTTGGAATTCAGTGCCAGTGTCTCCACTACCGAACTCGTAGCATTCGGCGCCTGGTTACTGCTATCAACCTTGAGATTGGTGGTAATGCCACTGACGATATCACCACTGGAATTGACTCCATAACCTTGCAGGTTATACCCCTCGCTATTTATGACATAGCCTTCGGCATCTGTCTTGAAGGCGCCAGCACGGGTATAAAGCATGGAGCCATTGTTACTGACCATGAAATAACCATTGCCACTGATCGCCAGGTCAAGGCTATTTCCAGTACTTGTGATATTCCCCTGAGTGAATTGCTGGGCAATATCCGCGGTCGTCACCCCACTGCCGACCGCATTTCCTCCAGAGCCGAGCATGGACGTTGCGTAAAGATCCGCAAACTCCGCGCGCGAAGCCTTGAAGCCGGTTGTACCGACGTTCGCGATATTATTACCCGTTACATTCAGATCCGTGCTGGCCGCATTCAGGCCGCTCAGCGCAACATTAAACGTCATGGCATTCTCCCAATGCGATTAATTACTTACCGATGGTTCGAACTTGCGAAAGGCTCACGCTTCCAATACCTGCCAGGTTAAGAGTCATCTCTGCTCCGTCCTGCCCCAGGGTGACACTATTTACTTTTGCCGGGAGATACGTACTGAGCGCAGTAGTGGCCCCATCGAGCGACGCTTCCGCCACGAAGGTGAAGGTCCCCGGATCAACAGTCTCGCCACTGGAGTTGGTGCCATCCCAGATGAAATCGATGTTTCCGCTACTCTGGTCCCCGAGGGAAATCGTTTTTACCAGCGATCCCGTACTGTCATAGATCTTCACATTGACGTTGCTGCCGGACGAAGGCATTACGACAGTACCGCTGAGGCTTTCACTGGTATCAACGAGCGCTGAACCCGTCTCTACGATTACCGAACTTCCAACGAGGGAAGTTGCCTGCAGCGCCTGAGAAGACTGATAACTGCTCAACAATGACGTCATTGACGTATTGAGATTTTCCATCGACTCAAGACTGCTGAACTGCGCAAGCTGAGCGACGAATTCGCTGTTGTCTTGCGGGTCCAGAGGATTTTGATTATTAAGCTGCGTCACCAGCAACATCAGAAAATCCGTTTTACCCAGACTACTGGTTTCCGAGGACGAAGAGTCGGTTCCGGAATATTGCGAAAGAACGGTACTACTCACGCTACTGGTATCAATTGCCATCTTTCATGCTCCTTACTGACCCAGCGTCAGAACTTTCTGCAGCATGGTCTTGGCGGTGTTCATCAGCTCGGCGTTGGTCTGAAACGCACGACTGGCGGAAATCATGTCGGCCATTTCCTCCACCACGTTGACGTTCGGGTAGTAGACGTAACCCTTCTCGTCGGCAGCGGGATGATTGGGCTCGTAACGCGCCTGCAGCTCGCCCTGGTCCTCGACGACGCCGAGCACCTGCACACCTGCGCCAGCCTGATCCTGCTCGGCGAACAACGACTCGTTGGGCTGTCCGCCAGCCTGCTGGAACACGGTGGCGAATACCGGATGGCGGGCCCGATAGGTCTGGTCGACACTGGAGGAAACCGTTTCGGCGTTGGCGATGTTGCTGGAAATGGTGTTCAGGCGAGTGCTCTGGGCGCTCATGCCGCTGCCGGCAATGTTGAATACGCTACTGAGGGACATGGTGAGAACTCCTTTATTCGCCGCGCAGGGCGCTGATCAGCCCCTTGAACTTGCTGTTGAGCAGGGTAAAGCTCGCCTGGAAATCCACGGCGTTCTTCGCGTAGTTGGATTGCTCGATCTGCAGATCGACGGTGTTCTGGTCCAATGACGGATGGGCCGGCGTGCGGAAACGCAGGGACGCATCGGCGATTTCCAATCCCTCGGCGGCGATATGCCTGTCGCTGGTCCGAGTGACACCGAAACCACCCTGGCTTTGCGCCGACTGCTCGGCGAGCACGCTGCCGAAGTCGAGATCACGGGCCTTGTAGTTAGGCGTATCGGCATTGGCGATATTGTTCGCCAGCACTTCGGCGCGCTGCGAACGGAAACCCAGCGCCTTCTCATGAATGCCCAAGGCCTTGTCGAAACTGATGCTCATGAATCTGGCCCTCTGCCGGATACAAGTCTGCTTGCGCATACTCCAGCAAAGCTCATGCCATAGAACATAACCCCTTGATTTAAAGGGATTCACAGCCGGAAAACTATTTCAGTAGCGTCAAAAGCGGCAAGGCTTTTCCGCCGTTTTGCCGCAACCAGCAAGGTGCATGACGGTTTTTTGCCACCCACTCCCAGGGATCTGTTGACGCTTCATTCGCGGCGGTTTGCGATGAAACGTCAACAACTCCGAATCACTTCGCCTTGTAGATGATCCCCGGACTGCACTGGACCATCTGGTACAGCTCCGGCAGCCCGTTGAGCGCCTCAGAGGCACCGAGGAACAGGTAACCACCCGGACGCAGGGTCGCATGGATGCGCTTGAGAATGTCTCTCTTCACGTCGGCGGAAAAATAGATCAGCACATTGCGGCAGAAAACGATGTCGAACTTACCCAGGGCGGCATAGCTGTCCAGCAGATTCTGAACCTTGAACTCGACACGCGAACGAATGGCAGGCTTCACCGCCCAGCGCCCGGGCGCCTTGAGATCGAAGTAGCGCTGCAGGCGCTCGCTGGAAAGCCCGCGGGCGATCGCCAGGCTGTCGTATTCGGCCGCCTTGCAGGCGGCGAGCATCGCCCCCGACAGCTCGGTGGCGACGATCTGCACACCGGTCTTCGGCTGGCTGGGATTGCTGCGCTCGTACTCATCGATCGCCATCGACAGCGAGTAAGGCTCCTGCCCCGAGGAACAGGCGGCGGACCAGATGCGCAGGCGCTGGCCGGAACCGGTCTTGAGCATTTCCGGCAGAACCCGGCTCTTGAGCACTTCGAATGGATAGGTATCGCGAAACCACAGCGTCTCGTTGGTGGTCATCGCATCGACGACCTGCTCGCGCAGGCCGCTACGCGGCTGCGCCTGGATCGTCCTGACCAGATCGCCGAGCGTCTTGATGCCCTGCTGCTCCATCAGCTTGTTCAGCCGGCTGGACACCAGATACTGTTTGTTGCTGCCAAGCAGAATGCCGCACGTCTTCTCTAGAAATACCCGGAACTGCTCGAAATCCAGATCAACTGACACTAATAAAGCCTCGCCATCAAATCCATGAGAGGACCAGCCTCAGTTTGCATCCGCCTTTCGAATCCGCTCGACCACACGAGCCGCGAGATCGTCGGGCTGGAACTTGGCGAGAAAATCGTCCGCCCCCACACGCTTCACCATGTTCTGGTTGAACACACCGGAAAGCGAAGTATGCAAGAGAATATGCATATCCTGCATGCGTGAATCCTGACGCACCTCAGTAGTCAGGGTATAGCCATCCATCTCTGGCATTTCAATATCGGAGATCATCATCAGGAATTCCTCCGCCGGCCGCTTGCCGTCGTCGGCCATCCGCTTCAGGTAGTCGAGCGCCTCACGGCCATCGTTCAGCGTGACGACCTCGACCCCGAGATTCTCCAGGCAGCGAACGATCTGCTTGCGCGCCACGGAAGAGTCATCGACGACCAGTACCCGACACGAAAGCGCCTTGGCCTGGGTCTCGGCATCCACCACATTCGGCGAAACCGCCTCGGACATCGGCGCAACCTCCGCCAGCACCTTCTCGACGTCGATGATCTCCACCAGGCGATTGTCGACGTGGGTCACCGCCGTCAGGTAATGATCCCGCCCGGCCCCCTTGGGGGGAGGAAGGATTTCCTCCCAGTTCATGTTCACGATCCGCTCCACCGAACGCACCAGAAAGCCCAGCGTCCGGTTGTTGTACTCGGTGATGATCGCGAAGGTGTTCTGCAGGTCCGCCAGCGCCGGCTTGCCCGTCGCCAGGGACAGGTCGAGGATCGGCAGCGTACTGCCGCGGATGCTGGCCACACCGCGCACGACCCTGCCGGACTTGGGCATGATCGTCAGGCGCGGACACTGCAATACCTCCTTCACCTTGAACACGTTGATGCCGTACAGCTGCTCGCCTTCCAGACGAAACAGCAACAGCTCCAGGCGGTTCTGCCCCACCAGTTGGGTACGCTGGTTAACCGAATCCAGTACACCGGCCATGCCAGTCTTCCTCTCTGCTTGCAGATCGCTCAGGGGCCGACGATGAAGACGCGGCACGCCCCTTGCTTTGGTTGGGGCATGAACGCCCATATGACTTTTTTCCGACGCGACGGCCAAGGACTGCGCAGATACCTGCTGCTGCCGGCGTTTTGCGCACTGGGCCAACTGGCCCATGCGACAACCATGTCACATCCTGAGCAGCTTATCGACGCGACCGAGCAGTTTCTTGAGCAGGCGGTCGCCGACTATTTGCGACGCGGCGACATAGAAGCCCGTCACGAAATCAGCGTCAATCGCCTGGACCCCCGACTACGCCTGGCACAATGCGACCTCCCGCTCGAGGCCAGGCTCGGCGGCTCCGCCCAACCTATCGGACGTGTCACCGTGCGGGTAAGTTGCACGGGAAGCAGCCCCTGGTCCGTGTTCGTCCCTGCACAGGTGCGCCTCTATCGCCAGGTCATCGTCGCCAACCGCTCGCTGCTGCGCGACAGTCGGCTCAGCGAGGCCGACGTGAGCCTGGCCGAACGCGACGTTGCCAACCTCACCCAGGGCTACCTGACACGCATGGATGAAGTGCTCGGCAACAAGCTGACCCGACCGGTGCAGCCGGATCAGGTGATAGCACCCAACCAGATGGAGCTTGCGGAAGTGGTGCGCAAGGGCGATCAGGTGGTGATCACCGCCAGAAGCGGATCGATAAATGTCCGCATGCCTGGCGAAGCGATGGCGGATGGCGCGCCCGGCAAACAGATCCCGGTAAAGAACCAACGCTCCGGACGTGTCGTGAAAGCGCGGGTCACCGGCCCCGGCCATGTCGAAGTCGCGATGTGACAAGCGTGACGGCCAGCGGTCAGACCACAGCACTTTTTCATGTGGCCCGGCCGAAAAAACGCTAAAGTTTCGTCCATTGTTGCCGAACATATGGCAAGCGTCCTGATTCCTTCGAGGTTTGCATCATGGTCATCGACTTCAACCGGCCCAACAGCAGCACACTGAATGCCCCCAACGGGCGCGGTGCTGTTCAAGGCAACGAGCGCACAGGCAGCCCCCTGCAAGGGCCGGCCGGCGATGCGCCTAAAAGCGGCAATACGACCGCCAGCACTGCTGACACGGTACAACTGAGCCCTGAAGCCCAGCGCCTGCAGCAGGCAGCCGACAAGCTGAGCGACCAGCCTGCCGTCGACCAGGAACGCGTAGCCAAGCTACGCCAATCGATCGCCGACGGCTCCTATCAGGTCGACAGTCAGCGTGTCGCGGCCAAGCTGCTGGCTTTCGAGACACAGCGCTGACCTGCCCTTTAAACCCGATACGAGCACGCCCCAGAGCCTGAAATGCAAGACACGACCCTGCTTGAGCAGCTCACCGACGATATCGGCATAGCCGGCCAGCTTCTTGAGCTCAGCGATCAGGAATTCACGGCCCTGAGCGAGCGCGACCTCGCGAGCCTGGAAAACATTCTGGCGAAAAAGCAGCCGCTGCTGGCCCTGCTCGGCCAACACAGCACCCAGCGCAGCCAGTGGCTGACCGCGCAGCAGCTGAGCGCTGATCGCACCGGCCTGGAGGCCCTTGCCGCCCGCTCGGAAAAAGGCGCAGCAATCCTCGAACAAGCCCAGCGTCTGGAAACGATCCTGGAAGCCTGCCGCAGCGCAAACGAGCGCAACGGCCGCCTCATCCGCGCCAACCAGAGCGCGGTGGGCAGCATGCTGGACATCCTCCAGGGCAAGAACGAAACCCCCAGCCTGTACGACAACCGTGGCGGAGCCGCCAAGGTCGCGAAACAGCGCCCCTTGAGCCAGGCCTGAACTGGCGCGACAAGGACGTAATGCGATGGTAATGCCAATGCGCCGGGGAGCATCGGAACGTGTCTAATCCATTCTTCGACGAAGAAGGCCCGCAACCGCCCAAAGTGTTGACGGCGCCGATCGAGATACATGCCAACCTGCGGCCGCTTCTGGACAACCGCACCCCGCTGATCATTCGCTTCCACGAGCGCAACCAGCGCTATCGGAGCTTCCTGGTGGAGCTGAACCGCGAGAAAGGCTGGATTGCACTCGACGAGCTGATTCCAACCGACGGCGAACGACTCCTCCTGCAAGGTGAGCCCTTTCATGTGGAGGGCTTCTACGAAGGCGTTCGCATCGCCTGGACGAACAACCAGCCGGCCCATCTTGCCGAACTGGACGACGCCCGCTGCTACTGGGTGCCCATGCCTACGGAGCTGACCTACCACCAGCGCCGCAACGCGTATCGAGCCCAGCTCAAGGAAACCAGCACCCTAGCCAGTCTCGGCGGCGCTTCGCTGCGAAAGGCGCTCGAGGGAAGGCTGCTCGACATCTCGGCCACAGGCTGCAAACTGAGCATCAAGGGCGATCAACAGGGCCGCCTGCAGACCGGCCAGCTCTATGAACTCTCGGCGAAGCTGCCGTTCGGCACGGTGCAAACCGCGGTCGAACTGCGACATCTGGTCGTCAATGAGAAACTCGATACCACCTTCTGCGGCCTGCGCTTCCACCGCATCAGCGGGCCGACCCAGCGCCAGATCGAGCGATTCGTCTACCAACTGCAACGCGAAGCACGCCGCGACGTCAGCGAAACACCCTTTAGCTGACCCCTGTAACGAAGAACGCTAACTTCCACCCCATTCCTCACGCAACGCAGCATGCAAGACAGCCTCTGATCCGCGCAGACGGCGACGTCAGCGTGGGCTCTTTGGAGCCGTATCAACGGGATGACAGGGAAAGGGCGCGCAGAAAGGGAAATGGCGTCCCAGAGAGGGGTCGAACCTCCAACCTTCCCCTTAGGAGGGGGATGCTCTATCCGATTGAGCTACTGGGACGTTGCGCGGGCCGCATGTTAACGAGCCAGGTGCGTTTTGTCATGCCCGTTTCACCCCCAATTCTCAGGCTCACTTCTCCCCCTTGCTTTTTCGACGCCTGCGAGCGAGCCGAACTCCTCCCCGCCACAAGCCCTCAATTACCGCAATGCAAAATGCACGACCCACAGACGGCACTCGTGCAAAGCGCAATCCAGGCGCCATTAATCCCAACATCAACACACTGATTTTATTAGTGTTTTTTAGAAAAACCGATTGGCACAGCACCTGCTATGAAGAACCTAACTTAGAAACGTGACGCGAAGGACGACGCCTCATGAAAAAGCCGGTTTATCTACTCAGAGCAGGAGTTGTGACAGCAGCGCTGGCCGCGCTGCTGCAGCCAGCGCTCGAAGCGCCAGCACTACGACCCCAGCCGCCTGGTCACCAAGCCATTCAGCCGGTCAGCCACGAACAACCCAGAGCACGGGTCTTCACGCTCAGCGGCACGGAAATCAGCAGTCCCGCCCAGCCTCAGCGCTGGGTCTTCTAAGGATCGACTTCAGCGCGGATCGTTCCGCAAGGGAGATAACCATGTCCAAATTCGCATTGTCTTGCCTGCTGCTGGCATCGATCTGTGCCGCAGGGGCCTTTCTGGCACCCGCCGATGCCGGCGCCCTGGGAGTGGCCAGCAAGGGAGGCCTGGCACTGTTCGGCATTCTGTTCGTCATCGCCATGCTGATCGGACGCCGCATCAAATTCGATCCGGTGTTGCGGTAGAGGCTCCGCCGCATGCTGCCTGGGTGCACCCGTCAGCGATCGAGCCGTTTCGGGGGCGCCCTGAGCCTCACAGTAAGCACTGCATCACAGTAAAGGCACTTTGATACCACAATGCCTTTACTAATTAATAAAACGTCGTACAATTGGCGCCATGAACCCGTCTAATGTTTTTTGGTGTCTGACGGAACAGCATGTGCTGTTGGTTGTCAGACCGGTGACCACCCCGGCAATACGCCAGCACGCCCACCTGACTAACCGGTTAAATATGCGCCCTATGAAGCAGGCAGTTTACTCCAGCCGAACGGCTGACAAATTCGTGGTTCGACTCCCTGACGGCATGCGCGAGCGCATCGCCGACGTGGCTCGCAACCATCACCGCAGCATGAACTCCGAAATCATCGCCCGACTGGAACAGAGTCTGTTGCAGGAAGGCGCGCTCGATGACGACCTGAGCATGCGACTGGATAGCCCGGAACTGTCGCTGCATGAGCGAGAATTGCTGCAGCGCTTCCGCCAATTGACTCATCGCCAGCAGAACGCGCTGATCGCATTGATTGCGCAAGACGCGGAATTGGCCAAGGAAGACAGCTGATCACCCGCACCGACAAAAAAGCCGGCTGCAAGCCGGCTTTCTTGTTCTCCATCGCCGCTAGCCGACGAAGTTGAGCAGCACCCCGGCGGCAACGGCCGATCCGATGACGCCAGCCACGTTCGGCCCCATGGCATGCATCAGCAGGAAATTCTGCGGATTCGCCTCCAGCCCGACCTTGTTCGATACCCGCGCGGCCATCGGCACTGCCGAAACACCGGCGGAGCCGATCAGCGGATTGATCTTGTTGTGGCTGAAGCGGTTCATCACCTTCGCCATAAGGACTCCCGCCGCGGTACCGCCGCAGAATGCGAGCATCCCCAGCAGCAGGATGCCCAACGTCTTCAGTTGCAGAAAGGCTTCGGCCGAGAGCTTGGAGCCGACGGTCAAACCCAGCGCAATAGTGACGATATTGATCAGCGCGTTGCGCGAGGTGTCGGCCAGGCGATCCACCACACCACATTCGCGCAACAGATTGCCGAATGCGAACATGCCTACCAATGGCGCAGCGTCCGGCAACAGCAGCCCGACCAGCAAACAGAGCACCAGGGGAAAAACAATTTTCTCCACATGACTCACATGGCGCAGCTGCGTCATCACGATGGCCCGCTCCTCGGGCGAAGTCAGAGCCCGCATGATCGGCGGCTGGATCAGCGGGACCAGGGCCATGTAGGAATACGCGGCGACCGCAATGGGGCCGAGCAGTTCCGGCGCAAGTTTCGACGTCACGAAGATCGAGGTGGGGCCATCGGCCCCGCCGATGATGGCGATCGAAGCGGCCTCGCGCAGGGTGAATTCCATCCCGGGAATGCCCGCCGCGGTCAGTGCCAGCGCACCGAGCAAGGTGGCGAAGATACCGAACTGCGCCGCCGCTCCGAGCAACAACGTCTTCGGATTGGCGAGCATCGGACCGAAGTCCGTCATCGCCCCCACGCCCATGAAGATCAACAACGGGAACACACTGGTCGGCAGGCCCACCTCATAGAACAGATGCAGGATTCCCGCGCCCTCGGCCATGTTCGCCACGGGAATGTTCGCCAGGATGCCGCCAAAGCCGATCGGGATCAGCAATAGCGGCTCGAATCCCTTGCGGATCGCCAGATAGATCAGCCCCAGGCAGATGAAAATCATCAGCACCTGGCCCGGCTCCAGATGATACAGACCGGTTCCCTGCCACAGCTTGAGCAACTTATCCATGCAACTCCCCTTAAGCGATGCTCAGCAGGCTGTCGCCGACCGAAACCGCGTCGCCAACCTTGACGTTGACTGCCGCGACCGTTCCCGCCGTGAATGCGCGAATCTCGGTCTCCATCTTCATGGCCTCGAGGATCACTACCAGATCGCCCTCCTGGACCAACTGGCCGGGCTGTACCAATACCTTGAAAATGTTGCCTGCCAGCGGCGCTGTCTGAGGCTCGCCCGCGCCGGGGGCCACCGCCGCGCCAGCCGGTGCGGCTACCGGCGTGCCGGCTCCGCCCAACGGCTTGATCCCCTCGATATCGCCGCCATCGCTGACCTGCACGACGAAGGCGCGGCCATTGACTTCGACGGTGTACACCTGCGGCTTGCCCACTTCGCGCGGCGGTTGCTCGCTGCCGGTCGGAGCGGGCTCGAAGGCGGCCGGATTACCCCGGTTCTCGAGAAACTTCAGGCCGATCTGCGGGAACAGCGCATAGGTCAGAACGTCATCGATCGAGTCCGTGGCCAGCGTGATGCCCTTTTCTTGCGCCAGCCCTTCCAGCTCTGCGGCAAGGCGATCCATTTCAGGCTGCAACAGATCGGCCGGACGGCAGGTGATCACCTCGGCGCCGTCGAGCACACGCTCCTGCAGCTCCGCATCGAACGGTGCGGGAGCCGCGCCGTATTCGCCCTTGAGGACACCGGCGGTTTCCTTGGTGATCGACTTGTAGCGCTCGCCGGTCAGCACATTGATCACTGCCTGGGTGCCGACGATCTGCGACGTCGGCGTCACCAACGGGATGAAGCCGAGGTCCTGGCGAACACGAGGAATTTCCGCGAGCACCTCGTCGAACTTGTCCAGGGCGCCCTGCTCTTTCAGCTGGCCTTCCATGTTGGTCAACATGCCGCCGGGCACCTGCGCCACGAGAATACGCGAGTCGACACCACGCAGAGTGCCCTCGAACTTCGCGTACTTCTTGCGCACTTCGCGGAAATAGGCCGCGATCTCTTCGAGCAACTCGAGATTCAGGCCCGTATCGCGGGCGGTCCCCTGGAAAATCGCCACCACCGACTCGGTCGGCGAATGGCCATAGGTCATCGACAGCGAGGAAATCGCGGTATCGACGTTATCGATGCCCGCCTCCACGGCCTTGAGAATGGCCGCCGTGGACAGCCCCGCAGTGGCATGGCATTGCATATGGATCGGGATATCGAGGCTGGCTTTCAATCGAGACACCAGCTCGAAGGCCATGTACGGCGTGAGAATGCCGGCCATGTCCTTGATCGCCACCGAATCGGCGCCCATGTCTTCGATCCGCTTGGCCAGTTCCACCCACATTTCGAGGGTATGCACCGGGCTGGTGGTGTAGGAAATCGTCCCCTGAGCATGCTTGCCCAGCCGCTTGACCGCGCGCAATGCGGTCTCCAGGTTGCGCGGATCATTCATCGCGTCGAACACGCGGAACACATCCACACCGTTGACCGCGGCCCGCTCGACGAACTTCTCCACCACGTCGTCGGCATAGTGGCGATAGCCGAGCAGGTTCTGGCCACGCAGCAGCATCTGCTGACGGGTGTTGGGCATGGCCTTCTTGAGTTCGCGGATACGCTCCCAGGGGTCTTCGCCGAGATAACGAATGCAGGCATCGAAGGTCGCACCACCCCAACTCTCCACGGACCAGAAGCCCACCTGATCGAGTTTCGCCGCAATCGGCAGCATGTCGTCCAGGCGAATACGGGTGGCGAGGATGGACTGATGGGCATCACGCAACACCACATCGGTGATGCCGAGCGGCTGTTTCACAACGGTCATGGAAGGAGCTCCCTTTCCAGAGTCAACCGCGGCGCGCGCGGTGTTGATGAATCGCGGCCTGGATGGCTGCCAGGGTATCCGCATCCGTTTCAGCACCGCATACCGGTACCGGTGCAGGCGCTGCCTGAGGAGCAGGCGCACTGACGAAGCGGCCGGCCAGGTAGGACATCAAGCGAATGCAAAGGATCAACAGTACGAGGAAGGCGTAGACGAAGCCGACGCCGAACAGCATGAGTTCGACGCCTTCGAGCAGGAGTTGGCTGGGGGTCATCGGGGCATTCCCTTGTCAGCAGCTCAGGCTGCCTGTTATTCGCTGCGTTAGTTCGGACCTGTTTCGCGACGCGCGAAACGGCCGAACAGTAGCCCGAAACACAGAGCAAGGCAAACCCGACCAAGGGCAAAGCACGGAACTACAACAGGAAGATCGTCGCCAGCCCCAGGAAGATGAAGAACCCGCCGCTATCGGTCATGGCGGTGATCATCACGCTCGCCCCCATCGCCGGATCGCGCCCCAGGCGCGCCAAGGTCATGGGAATCAGCACCCCCATGAGCGCGGCGAGCAGCAGGTTCAGGGTCATCGCCGCCGTCATCACCACGCCCAGGGACCAGCTGCCATACAGCCAGTAGGCCACCACGCCGATGACTCCACCCCATACCAGGCCATTCACCAGGCCGACGCCGACCTCCTTGCGCAACAGCCGGGCGGTGTTGCCGGTCCCCACCTGATCCAGCGCCATGGCGCGCACGATCATGGTGATGGTCTGGTTGCCGGAATTGCCGCCGATGCCTGCGACAATTGGCATCAGGGCGGCCAGGGCCACCAGCTTCTCGATCGAGCCATCGAACAGGCCGATCACCCGCGAAGCGATGAATGCGGTGACCAGATTCACCGCCAGCCAGGCCCAGCGGTTGCGCACGGACTTCCAGACCGAGGCGAAGATATCCTCCTCCTCGCGCAGACCCGCCATGTTGAGGACTTCGCTCTCGCTCTCCTCGCGAATCAGGTCGACCATTTCGTCGATGGTCAGACGACCGATCAGCTTGCCACCCTTGTCCACCACCGGCGTGGAAACCAGGTCGTAGCGCTCGAAGGCTTGCGCGGCATCGTAGGCGTCCTCGTCCGGATGGAAGGTGACCGGGTCACTGGCCATCACCTCGGCCACCTGCTTGTCCGGATCATTGACCAGCAGGCGCTTGATCGGCAGCACGCCCTTGAGCACACCGTCGTAATCCACCACGAAGAGCTTGTCGGTATGCCCTGGCAATTCCTTGAGACGACGGAGGTAACGCAGCACCACCTCGAGGCTGACGTCTTCGCGAATGGTGACCATCTCGAAGTCCATCAGCGCACCGACCTGGTCCTCCTCGTAGGACAACGCCGAACGCACCCGCTCGCGCTGCTGCGCATCGAGGGTCTCCATCAGCTCGTGAACGACGTCGCGCGGCAACTCGGGCGCCAGGTCGGCGAGCTCGTCGGCATCCATCTCCTTGGCGGCGGCGAGCAGCTCGTGATCGTCCATATCGGCGATCAGGGTCTCGCGCACCGCATCGGAAACTTCGAGCAGGATGTCGCCGTCGCGCTCGGCCTTGACCAGTTGCCAGACGGTCAGGCGCTCGTCGAGCGGCAGCGCTTCGAGGATGTGGGCGACGTCGGCGGGGTGCAGTTCATCCAGCTTGCGCTGCAGTTCGGCCAGGTTTCGGCCGTGATCGAAGTCTTCCCCGAGTTCCGCTGGCAGGCCATCCTGGCGTAGCGCCGCATCTTCGGCCAGTTTGTGCCGATGCAACAACTCGACCACCTGCGCCAGGCGGTCCTGCAGGGATTCTTGCGGCTTCTTTGCTTCTACTTCTGTCATGGCGCACTCCACCCCCAGCCTCGGAGCACACCAGGGGAATCAATCAGTCAATACGTGATTGGCAAGCAGGGAACGTGAACGACTACTGGGCAAGTCCATAAGGAGGGTTGTTCCATAGGCCCTACGGGGCAGATGCGGCAATCATAACACCGCAGCGATACGCTCGACGCCGCTAAATGCAGCCATTACAGCAACTTGCGCCGCAAATCGGGCCGTCGGCCCCGAAAGCGAAACCGCTTGTTCTGTCGACGCCTTCACGCTGCCGCGAGACACGGATGTAGCGCAACGTTTTATTGGAGTAGCCTGAACGACCATTGTTACGTCAAGGAGGACGGAAATGCGGCACCTATGGATCTGCACGAGCCTGCTTCTGCTGGCGCCCATCCCGATTCACGCCTCGAACGTATTTCGCTGCGTCGACGCTCAGGGGCATGTCACCTTCAGCCAACAGGGCTGTCCGCAGGACCAGAGCCTGCAACGACAGCAGGCCTTCAACCCCCCTCCCGGCTCGGGAAAAGCCGTGCCCATGGCCAAGCCGGCGACGAGCAAGAACGATGAGCGCAAGCGAAGCGACTCGCTGACCATCGTCGCGGAGCAGGATGACGGCTGCGGCAACCGGGTGACAGGCAGCGAACGGCGCAGCGCGATCATCAGCCAGGACATCCGCGCCGGAATGACCAGAAGCGACGTGGAGAGCGCACTCGGCCGCCCCGAAAGCGTCACCAGCAGCAACGGCCGCGCCCGCTTGCGCTTCCGAAGCATCAGCGGTCAGGTACGCACGGTGAGCTTCGATGAAAACGGCTGCGTGCTGGGCAGGCGCTAGAAATGAAAAAGGGCCTGCATCGCTGCAGGCCCTCTTCGGTATGGCGCACTCAGGAGGATTCGAACCTCCGACCGCTCGGTTCGTAGCCGAGTACTCTATCCAGCTGAGCTATGAGTGCGTAAGCGCTTGATAGACCAGATCGCTACTGGTTGATCGATGTCCCGCATCACTGCCGCACATCAACGTATGGCGCACTCAGGAGGATTCGAACCTCCGACCGCTCGGTTCGTAGCCGAGTACTCTATCCAGCTGAGCTATGAGTGCGCTGAGCGTGCGCATTATAGGGAGTTGGCGATGATGGTCAAGCACTTTGCCGTGGCGCTTTCCGAGAGAAAAGCCGGCTGAGGCGAGAATCAAAAACCCTAGAACGCAAAATGGCGGAGAAGGGGGGATTCGAACCCCCGACACCCTTTTGAGGTGTACTCCCTTAGCAGGGGAGCGCCTTCGGCCACTCGGCCACCTCTCCGCAACACGGGGCGCATCATACCCGCCTTTACCCCGTTTGCAAAGCCAAAAATTACAGAAAAATTAGTGGCTTGGTTCTTGATCCTTCTCTTTCTGGATCCGCTGGTAGATCTCCTCGCGATGCACCGCCACCTCCTTGGGCGCATTGACGCCGATACGTACCTGGTTCCCTTTCACACCCAACACAGTGACAGTCACATCGTCACCCACCATCAGGGTTTCTCCAACCCGGCGAGTCAGAATCAGCATTCCTTTCTCCTTAAACGGATTCAGTTCAGTAAACAGTCTGCAAAGATAAATACGGATAGTGTTCCGTAAAACAGTGAAGCCAGAGCCCTTCAACAGCTATTGACCCGTGCGCAGGAGCCTAAAGTTCCTTTTCGCACAGCCCATACGACAGAAGGCGCGGACTAGCGCGCCTTTTGCGAATCACTCCGCAGTATTGCCGGCCGGCGCATCCAGCTCGAACGCGGTATGCAATGCACGGACGGCCAGTTCGAGGTACTTCTCCTCGATGACCACCGACACCTTGATCTCCGAAGTGGAAATCATCTGGATATTGATGTTTTCCTTGGCCAGCGCCTCGAACATGCGGCTGGCGACGCCGGCGTGAGAACGCATGCCGACCCCGACGATGGATACCTTGGCGATATCGGTATCGCCGATCACCTCCCGCGCGCCCATTTCCTCGGCGATGCTCTGCAGCACCTGTAGCGCATTGTTGTAGTCGTTGCGATGCACCGTGAAGGTGAAGTCGGTGGTGTTATCGTGCGCGACGTTCTGCACGATCATGTCCACTTCCACGTTCGCGGCACTGATCGGGCCGAGGATCCTGAAGGCCACACCGGGCGTATCCGGCACCCCACGAATGGTCAGCTTGGCTTCGTCGCGGTTGAAGGCGATGCCGGAGATGATGGGCTGTTCCATGGATTCCTCTTCATCAAGGGTAATGAGGGTACCCGGACCCTCCTGAAAGCTGTGCAGCACACGCAGCGGTACGCTGTACTTGCCGGCAAATTCCACCGCGCGGATCTGCAGGACCTTGGAGCCGAGGCTGGCCATTTCCAGCATCTCCTCGAAGGTGATTTTATCCAGGCGCTGCGCCTTGGCCACCACGCGCGGATCGGTCGTGTAGACGCCGTCGACATCGGTGTAGATCTGGCATTCATCGGCCTTCAGCGCTGCCGCCAACGCCACACCGGTGGTATCGGAGCCGCCGCGGCCGAGCGTGGTGATGTTGCCCTTCTCGTCCACTCCCTGGAACCCTGCCACCACCACCACGCGCCCAGCCTTGATGTCGCGCTGGATACGCTGCGCGTCGATCTGCAGGATACGCGCCTTGGTGTGCGCGCTGTCGGTGAGGATGCGGACCTGGTTGCCCGTGTAGGAGACTGCGGGAACGCCACGCTTGATCAGGGCCATGGCCAGCAGCGCGATGGTCACCTGCTCACCGGTGGACACCATCACGTCCAGCTCGCGGGCAACGGGCTGCTCGCTGATCTGTTTGGCGAGATCGATCAGGCGGTTGGTTTCGCCGCTCATTGCCGAGACCACGACGACGATGTCGTCGCCGCCCTCGCGGAATTTCCTGACCTTTTCGGCCACCTGCTCGATACGCTCGACGGTGCCGACCGAGGTACCCCCAAACTTCTGTACGATCAAAGCCATGTCTTAGCCGCCTAAAGCCCGTCAAGGGCGCTCATTAAACATGCAACACCGGGCACTGCCAAGCGCCGCAGCCGCCAGTCCGGCGGCCCGCGATGCGCCGAAGCAAGCCACTGGCAGCCGGCCCGTCGAAACCAGGTGCCTGCAGGCTCTTACAAGCCCTGCTCGGCGAATGCGCTGGCCAGCGCCAGCGCTTCATCGAGCCTGGCCGGCTCGGTGCCGCCACCTTGCGCCATGTCGGGGCGGCCGCCGCCCTTGCCGCCCACGGCGGCGGCGGCCTGCCTCATCAGGTCGCCGGCCTTCAGCCGCGCGGTCAGGTCCTGGGTCACACCGGCGACCAGCACGACTTTTCCGTCCAGTACGCCACCGAGCAGGATCACCGCGCTGCCGAGCTTGTTCTTCAATTGATCGACCAGCGCCAACAGTGCCTTGCCGTCCAGGCCGTCCAGCCGAGCGGCGAGCACGCGGGCGCCCTTGATTTCCACGGCGGAGCTGGCGAGATCGTCGCCGGCGGCACTGGCGGCCTTGGCCTTGAGCTGCTCGAGCTCCTTTTCCAGCTGACGATTGCGCTCGAGCAGCCCGCCGAGCTTGTCCAGCAAGTTCTCGCGGCTGCCCTTGACCAGGTTCGCCGCCTCTTTCAACTGTTCCTCGGCATCGTTCAGATAGGCCAGCGCCTGGGCGCCGGTGACCGCCTCGATGCGGCGCACACCGGCGGCCACGCCGCCTTCGCTGGTGATCTTGAACAGGCCGATGTCGCCGGTGCGATTGACGTGGGTGCCACCACAGAGTTCGACCGAGAAGCCGCCGCCCATGGTCAGCACCCGCACGGAGTCGCCGTACTTCTCGCCGAACAGCGCCATGGCGCCCTTGGCCTTGGCGCTGTCGATATCGGTTTCCTCGATCTCCACCGCCGTGTTGCGGCGAATCTCGGCATTGACGCGGTCTTCCAGGGCCTTGAGCTGCTCGGGCTTGATCGCCTCGAAGTGGCTGAAGTCGAAGCGCAGACGCTGACTGTCGACCAGCGAGCCCTTCTGGCTCACGTGCTCGCCGAGAATCTCGCGCAGCGCCGCATGCAGCAGGTGCGTCGCCGAGTGGTTGAGCGCGGTGGCCTGACGCACCGAGGCGTCGACGGTGGCCTCGACGGTGGCGCCGACCTGCAGCTTGCCGCTGTCGACGATACCGTGATGCAGGAACGCGCCGCCGGCCTTGCTGGTGTCGCGCACATCGAAGCGCAGGCCTGGCGCCACGAGATAGCCGCAATCGCCAACCTGGCCGCCGGACTCGGCATAGAACGGCGTCTGGTCGAGCACGACCACGCCCTCCTCGCCAGCGCCCAGGCTGTCGACGACCACGCCGTCCTTGAACAGCGCCAGCACCTTGCCGTTACCGGCAGTGCCCTGGTAACCGATGAAGCGCGTTTCCCCCTCGACCTTGACCAGGCTGTTGTAGTCCATGCCAAAGGCGCTGGCAGAGCGCGCGCGTTCGCGCTGGGCCTGCATTTCGCGCTCGAAGCCTTCCTCGTCGAGGGTCAGGTTGCGCTCACGGGCGATATCGCCGGTCAGGTCCACCGGGAAGCCGTAGGTGTCGTACAGCTTGAACACCACTTCGCCGGGAATGACGCTGCCTTCGAGTTCCGCCAGATCCTGTTCGAGGATCTTCAAGCCCTGCTCCAGGGTCTTGGCGAACTGCTCTTCCTCGTTCTTCAGCACGCGCTCGATGTGCGCCTGTTGCTGCTTGAGCTCGGGGAAGGCATCGCCCATCTCGGCGACCAGCGCGGCGACGATCCTGTGGAAGAAGCTGCCCTTGGCGCCGAGCTTGTTGCCGTGACGGCAGGCGCGGCGAATGATGCGACGCAGCACGTAGCCGCGCCCTTCGTTGGACGGCGTCACGCCGTCGGCGATCAGGAAACCGCAGGAGCGGATATGGTCGGCGACGACCTTCAGCGACGCCTGGCCTTCGTTGCGGCAGCCGATGGCCTCGGCCGCGGCGTTCAGCAGGCTCTGGAACAGGTCGATCTCGTAGTTGGAGTTGACGTGCTGCAATACGGCACTGATGCGCTCCAGGCCCATGCCGGTGTCGACGCTCGGCGCCGGCAGCGGATGCATCACGCCATCGGACGTCCGATTGAACTGCATGAAGACGTTGTTCCAGATCTCGATATAGCGGTCGCCATCCTCTTCCTTTGATCCGGGTGGGCCGCCCCAGATGTGCTCGCCGTGGTCGAAGAATATCTCGGTGCACGGGCCGCACGGGCCGGTGTCGCCCATGGCCCAGAAGTTATCCGAGGCATAAGGAGCGCCCTTGTTGTCGCCGATGCGCACCATGCGTTCGGCCGGCACTCCGACTTCCTTCGTCCAGATGTCGTAGGCCTCGTCGTCGCTGGCATAAACGGTGACCCAGAGCTTTTCCTCGGGCAGGTTCAGCCACTTGTCGGAGGTCAGGAATTCCCAGGCGTAGGTGATGGCATCGCGCTTGAAATAGTCGCCGAAACTGAAATTGCCGAGCATCTCGAAGAAGGTATGGTGGCGCGCGGTATAGCCGACGTTTTCCAGATCGTTGTGCTTGCCACCGGCACGCACGCACTTCTGGCTGGTGGTGGCGCGGGTGTAGGCGCGCTTCTCCAGGCCGAGGAAGCAGTCCTTGAACTGGTTCATGCCGGCGTTGGTGAACAGCAGGGTCGGGTCGTTCGCCGGAATCAGCGAACTGGAGGCCACGCGAGTGTGGCCCTTCTCTTCGAAGAAGCGGAGGAAGGCTTCACGGATTTCTGCGCTTTTCATAGATTTCTTCCAGAGGACTGCGGCCGAACGGCTGCAAAACGACACGGCGAGGCGGGACCACCGAAAGCCGGTTCGCAACTACCCAAACGGATAGCCGGCAAAGGGCCGCATTATATCGGGCCTGCGCGCCGGGTATAGGGGATAACGTCGATTGAATCAAGCTATTCGACGGCGCCGGCGGGATGAGCCTGGGCGAATGCGGCGAAGCTGTCGAGGATCGGCTGGACATGCTCGGGCCGTACATCCAGGTGCGTCACCAGCCGCAGCCGTGGCGCCGGCGTCAGGCGAATGTCGCGCCGTGCGCAGAACGCCTCCAGCGCCGGCGCCCGATCGCCGACATCCACGTAGACCATGTTGGTCTGCACCGGCTCGACGGCATAGCCGAGCTCCGCCAGCCCGGCGGCGATCCGCTGCGCCAACCGGTGATCCTCGACCAGCCGCTCGACGTGGTGTTCCAGCGCATACAGACCTGCGGCGGCGAGAATGCCCGCCTGGCGCATGCCGCCGCCGACCATCTTGCGCAGGCGCCGCGCCCTGGCGATGAACGCTTCGCTGCCGCAGAGCACGGAGCCAACCGGCGTCCCCAGCCCCTTCGACAGGCAGACCGACACGGAATCGAAGTGGCGGGTGATGTCCTGCACGTCGCAACCGAGCTTCACCACGGCATTGAACAGCCGCGCGCCGTCCAGATGCAACTGCAATCGCCGTGCATGCGTGAACGCGCGAGCCGCTGCCAGATAGTCCAGCGGCAGCACCTTGCCCTGCATGGTGTTTTCCAGCGCCAGCAGCCGGGTGCGGGCGAAATGGAAATTATCCGGCTTGATCGCCGCTTCGACGCGTGCCAGATCCAGCGAGCCGTCGGCTTCCATCTCGATCGGTTGCGGCTGGATCGATCCCAGCACCGCCGCGCCGCCGCCTTCGTATTTGTAGGTATGCGCCTGCTGCCCGACGATGTATTCGTCGCCGCGCTCGCAATGCGCCATCAGCCCCAGCAGATTGCTCATGGTGCCGGACGGCACGAACAGCCCGGCCGCCAGCCCCAACCGACTGGCCAGTTCGCGCTCCAGCCGGTTGACCGTGGGGTCCTCGCCATAGACGTCGTCGCCGGTCTTGGCACGCAGCATCGCCTCGCGCATCTGCGAGGTGGGCTGGGTGACGGTATCGCTGCGCAGATCGATGATGCTCATGGAACTCCTCGGTTGCGTCATGAACGGGGCTGTCGCCATCGGCGCTTCCAGCGCCGCGGCGAATCCGCAAGGCTCAACGCAGCAGGCGCGTGTCGAGCACTTTCGAGCCGCCGCCGAGCAACGTCTCGGTGATGTCGATGAAGTCGTCGGTACTGACCCTGTCCAGCCGCATCAGCCCGCGGCTCACGTCGTCGAGCGAATGGCGGCTCTTGCTGCGCTGGCGAATCTCCTTGTCCAGCTCCTGCAGCAACAGCACCGCCCGCGCGGTCACCGGGCCAGTGGAATTTTCGGTGCGCAGACTGTCGACCTTGCGGCTCCATTTGCTCAGATGCTCGCGCACCGCCTGGTAGCGGTCTTCGCTCATGCCGCCGGCGCGCCGCACCAGTTCGATGGCGTAGTACTCGGCCAGCCCTTCGCTGATCCAGTCGCTGCGGTCGGTATCCTGGATCCGGCTGAACACGTGCACCAGCTCGTGGACCAGCGAACTGGTGCCGTTCTCGCTGACCAGCGGACGGTCGGCATGCATATACAGGGAATTCGGACCGGACAACCCGCCACGCCACATCGGATCGCCCGCGCCGACGATCAGCAGTTTCGCCGGATCGCGCGGGAACACGTGCTGTACTTCCGGCCAGACGAAGGTCAGCATGGTCAGGATGTCCATGCGCCGCACGCCCTCGCCCACCGGTGCGGCGACCGTCACATCGGTTTCGCCGAGCTTGGCGCGACGGCTGCCCAGCTTGCCGGCGAGCATCCAGCCGGTCGGCCGATCGAACAGGCGCTCGGGGTTATTCACGCGAAAACGGTTCTTGCCGATACGTGGCCAGCCGGTTTCGATGCTTTTCCAGCCCTCGGGCAACTCGAAGCTGATCCGCGAGACCAGCGTCACCCCGTCGACCTGATCGAGCCCCGCGGGCGGCACCAGGTCGTCGCCACGAAACAGCGCCCAGTCCTCGGTCATCCGCGCATCGAAGCGGCCATTGCCGCGCGGGTGGCTGATACGCACCCGGTAACTCAGGCGCGCCTTGCCCTTGCCGGGCAACCAGGTGCCCTGCTCGGGCGTCTCCTGCCGCCATTCGCCGTCGGCCTCGAAATCGCTGTAGTAGCCTTCGTCCCCCAGATTGAATTGCAGGTGACGGACCACTTCACCCTTTTCCAGGGTCAGTTGGACCTCGGCCTGGTCCTCCTTGGGCAGGAAACGCACGTGGTAGTCCAGGTCGACACGCTTGGCCGCCTGAGCGTGAACACCGAAAAGCAGGACAAAGGCAAACAGCAACAGCGAGCGGGCTGGCATTGTAAGGTGGCTCCAGGAATCGGATCGTATGCGGGGTCGGTTGATCTATGACGATGCGAACGGCGGTTTGATTCAGCCGGCGCGAAAAATCAGGTGATCCTCCCAGTCCTCTTCGGGAACGCTGCCCTCGGCGAGCATCCGGCCGGATTGCGAGATGCGCTCGACGTGCACCGCCTCACGGTCGCCGCAGACCAGATAATGCCAGAGCGGCAGGTCCTTGCCCTCGCCGACCAGGCGGTAGGCGCAGGTGGGCGGGAGCCATTTGAACTGCGCGGCATCGACCGCATTCAGCTGGATGCAGTCCGGCACGCTGGCGCGGCGGTTCGGATAATCGCTGCACTGGCAACTCTCAAGATCGAGTAACTTGCAGGCGATGCGCGTGTAATACACGGCACCATCCTCCTCGTCCTCGAGCTTCTGCAGGCAGCAGAGTCCGCAGCCGTCACACAGCGACTCCCATTCGGCGGAATCGAGTTCGGCCAGTTTCTTGCGTTTCCAGAAGGGTTCGACTTTGGCTGCCATCGGGGTCACTACGGTAAAGCGATAAAGTTTAGGGCTGTTGAGGTTTCGGCGCGAGCCGCGTTGCCTGTAGGAGCGAGCCATGCTCGCGAACCCTGGCTCTGCAAGCTATCGCGGGCATGGCCCGCTCCTACGGCACTTTCCAGGGGCGCCTGGGCGCTCCAAGCCTCCAGCCCGCCATCACAGCGGATCGTTCATGCGCAGCAGTTCTTCCGGCAGATGCTCGATGTAATCCTCTTCGGCAGGCGGCATCTGCAGGTGATAGCCCTGCTTCTCGATATTCTCCAGCACCTTGGCGACGTCTTCGCGCGCCAGCTTGCGCTCGGGGGTCAGTACCATTTCGAAGGCCAGCTGCGGCGGCCCGAACGCGGCGAGCAGCCCCTCCGGCACGCGCTTGAGGGCGTCGCGTTTGTCGACGTAGAGATATATCTCGTTCTTGCGCAGGCTTTTGTAGACGGAGCAGATAAGTTTCATGATCGATTTTCCAGGACATCGAGCAGGGCCTGCCCCATTCGCGCGCGGCGCCAGCCGCGCAGGGAGTCGGGCAGTTCGTAGGGGCCGTCGGGATAGCCGCTCTTGAGCAGCGCCTCGAGGGTCTTCTTGCGCAGCATCAGTTCCGGTGCGATATCCAGTTCCTTGGCCTCGCGCTGGCCGACCGCGCGCAGCTTCTTCAATACGGCCGAGACTTCCAGCGGCAACGGCTCGGGCAGCGGTGCCGGCCAGTCCTGCTCGGGGGTGGCCGCCGCCTGGCGAATCAGCTCCAGCAGGGTTTCGCCGTCCTGGCGCACGGTGCGTGGATGCATGTCCTCGATACGCGCCAGCGCCACCAGGTCGCGCGGCTGGGTACGCGCCAGCGGCCACAAACTGGCCTCGCGCAGCACCCGGTTGCGCGGCTGATTGCGCGCACGCGCCTGGCGTTCGCGCCAGGCCGCCAGCACCCGCAGCACGGCGAGCTGCTGCGGCTTGAGCCGCCAGGCCAGCTTGACCTCGCGATAGGCCTCGTCCGGGTCGGTCTCGCGCTGCAGGTTGGCCACCAGCTCGGCGCCGTCCTCCAGCACCCAGGCCCGCTTGTCGTCGCAAAGCCGGGGCAGCAGCACCTCGTAGAGCTCGGCCAGATGCTGGGCATCCTCGGCGGCGTAGCGCACCTGCATCTCGCTCAACGGCCGCTGCAACCAGTCCGAACGGGTTTCGCCCTTGGGCAGCTCGAGTCCGAGCGTACTCTGCACCAGGCGCGAATAGCCCATGGAAAAACCGATGTTCAGATAGCCGGCGGCCAACTGCGTGTCGAACAGCGGCTGCGGCAGGCTGCCGGTCAGGCGCCAGAGCACTTCGAGGTCCTCGCTGCAGGCGTGCAGCACTTTCACCACCGCCCGGTCGTCCAGCAGGCCGGCGAACGGCGACCAGTCCCGCACGCTCAATGGGTCGATCAGATAGGCGCGCCGGCCATCGCCCACCTGCACCAGGCCGGCGATGGGATAGAAGGTATCGACCCTCATGAATTCGGTATCCACCGCCACATAAGGCAGTTGGCGCCACGCGGCGCACAGGCGGGCCAGATGCACATCATCCAGGACCCATTGCGTTTCGATGGCCACACGGCCTCCTTTTCGGCTGACGACCGGCGCGCGGCCGAACGAGGCGCGCAGTATATATCGTGCTCCACGCTTATCGGGCGTTGCTGGGGACGAGCGCAGGCTCGCGGCGGAACATCGACAGGCCTACTATTGAAGCCCGTTCTCTGCCGGAGCCCTTCCCATGCCGCTCGCCCAACTGATCAGCCCGACGCAGCTCGCCGACCGCCTGCAGGACCCGCGACTGCTGATCCTGGACTGCCGGTTCGCCCTGGAAGACCCGGGCTACGGTCAGCGCAGCTACGCCGAGGCGCATATCCCCGGCGCGCGATTCGCCGACCTGGAAAAGGACCTCTCCGGCCCGGTGACTCCCGGAAAGACCGGGCGCCATCCGCTGCCCGCCCCCGAAGAGCTGCTCGCCAGGCTCCAGGCATGGGGCCTGAACGACGACAGCCAGGTGGTCCTCTACGACGACGGTCCCGGTGCCTTCGCCGCACACGCCTGGTGGCTGCTGGTCTGGCTGGGCAAGCGCGATGGCCTCTACTTGCTCGACGGCGGCCTCGATGCCTGGCGCGAGGCCGGCCTGCCGCTGGACGCCACGGTTCCCACCATTCGCAGGGGCTCGTTCGCCGGCCACGCAGACGCGACGCTCGTCGTCGACGCCCAACAACTCGCGGAACGGCTCGGCAATCCCGATCTGACCCTGCTCGATGCCCGCGCCCTGCCACGCTTTCGCGGCGAGGTGGAGCCCATCGACCCGGTCGCCGGCCACATCCCCGGCGCACTGTGCGCGCCATTCGGCGACAACCTGGACGCCAACGGCCGTTTCCTGAATCCCGAACAGCTGCGCGCGCGCTTCACCGAACTGCTCGGCGAACGCCCGGCGCAGGCGGCGGTCGCCTACTGTGGCTCGGGGGTGACGGCCTGCCACAACCTGTTCGCCCTGAGCCTGGCCGGCTACCCGCTGATTACCCTGTATCCGGGCTCCTGGAGCGAGTGGATCACCGACCCCGGAAGACCAGTCGCCCGACAGTAAGGCGCAACAGCTACGCAGCGAGCAAAAACTGGCCAATCGGTCATAAAAAGGCCATCCGGTTTTCACCGAAGTTGCGCTTGTTTTCCCTACCGATCGTCGACAGGTTTACGAAAAATTGCAATTCATTGTCTTGCTACCTGTCCGAGAAAATTGCTAGGTTCCGACCCGCTTTCATCCCGGAGTAGTACAACAATGAAAACAACATGGTTGAAGACCGCAGTCGCGGTAGCCGCAGGAGTGCTGTCCAGCCAGGCCCTGGCGGCCGGTTTCGCCCTCAACGAGCAGAGCATCAGCGGCATGGGCACCTCCTTCGCTGGCCGCTCCTCTTCTGCCGACGACGCCACCACGCTGTTCGGCAACCCCGCCGGCATGTCCCGCCTCAAGCGTGAGGAAGTCAGCTTTGGTGTGGCGGCGATTCATGCCAAGAGCGATATCAAGAATGCCAGCAGCTTCCCCGGCGCAGGCTCCAACGATGGCGACATGGTGCCGTTCACCGCGGTACCGATGGGTTACTACGTCAAGCCGGTCGATGACAAATGGGCCGTCGGCGTCGGGGTCTACGTACCGTTCGGCCTGGTCACCGATTACGAGGGCGGCTTCCAAGGTCGTTATTTCGGCGACTACAGCGAGGTCCGCGTGATCACCGTGCAGCCCACCGTCAGCTACCGCTTCAACGAGAAATTGTCGGTTGGCTTTGGCCCCACGATTAACCGGATCGATGGCGAACTGCAGAGCGCGACGCTCAACAACGGCCGCGTGAAGGTGCGAGGTGACGACACCGCCGTGGGTTTCAATGCCGGTGTGCTTTACGAGTTCACCCCACATACCCGCATGGGTCTGACTTACCATTCCAAGGTCGATTACGAACTGGAAGGTGATACGCGGCTGACAGGTGCAGGTTTCGGACCTTTCGCCGGCAAGTACGACGCCTCGCTTGACCTGACCACTCCCGAATCGGTGGACGTATCGCTGACCCACGAGTTGAACGATGACTGGACGCTCTATGCAGGCGCGATGTGGACGCGCTGGAGCCGCTTCGAAGCCATCATCGTCGAAAACGAAGGTATCCCGGCCCCCTTGCAGGACAGCTTTGATCCAATCATCGAAGAGCAGGACTGGCACGACACCTGGTCGTATGCCGTCGGTGCGGCCTACAAGCTGAACCGTGAATGGACGCTGCGCACCGGCCTGGCCTTCGACCAGAGCCCGACCAACAACGTCCACCGTTCTCCACGCATTCCGAGCGGCGACCGTACTGCGGTTAGCTTCGGCTTGGCCTGGAATCCCACCGACGACGTGACAGTCGATCTGGCTTATTCCTACCTGTGGGAAGAAGATACCAAGATCCGTCGGGCGAGCGACACTCGAGGCATCTACAACGCCACATACGAAAACAGCGCTCACGGCTTTGGCGCTTCGTTGAGCTATCGCTTCTGATGCAAGAAGGCCCGGCTGGGCCGTAACGCTGTTCAGATAAGCGATGCGGTTGATGCTTCATGCTTTGTCTTTGTAGGAGCCCGCTTGCGGGCGATAGCCACATGCGATCG
>NZ_JADDIX010000065.1 GCF_015070855.1 Pseudomonas lopnurensis | reverse complement strand
CCGGCGATCATCGGCGTTGCGGCCGATCGCCCGCAAGCGGGCGCCTACGGTGGGGCAAAAGGATAGGCTCTGTCCGAGTTGGCTGTTGCGGATAGACGTATCCCTGTAGGAGAGGGCGGGGACGCCGAGTCCTTGCCCGCGAATATTCCAGCGCGCAAAGCTTCGCGGGCACGGCCCGCTCCTACGGACGTTCAGAACACCTCGACACTTCGAGCAACACGCAATGGGGACAGAGCCAAAGGATAATCCGCGTTCATATCCGGCAGACGCGTGGGCAAGGCTTCGCCGTTGCCCACCCTGCGAACTGGCGAAATCTCTAGAATTGCCTTGCCGGCGAACGCCTGCGGTGACTGCATCGCCGCGGGTTGTGTATCCTCATGGACATCCGTCGAATCACCTCCTCTCTTCTATGCACAGCACTCGCCTCCCCTGTTCTTCGAGCCTGCCCGCGGGAAGTCGACTGCTGTTTCTCTTCGATACGGGACTGCTGGCGCTCTGGTGATGGCGCGCTGTTTCGCGCCCTGCCAGGCCATCGGCCCGTTCCGCCCATCGAGGAGTACCGTGCATGTCTGCGGTTAGTGACACCATCCATAGCGATGCCCCCATCGTGCGCAACGCCACCCGTTGCGGTTTTTTCATGGCCGGTTTCGGCCTGTCCGTGTGGGCACCGCTGGTGCCCTATGTGCGCGAGCGCATCGAGATGACCGACGCGGTGTTCGGCCTGTTGCTGCTGTGCATCGGCGTCGGTTCGCTGACCTGGATGCCGGTCTCCGGTGTGCTGGTGACGCGCTGGGGCATCCGTCCGGTGCAATTGTGCAGCGTCGCGCTGCTCGCCCTGGCGCTGGCCGGCATGGCGCTGACCGACTCGATCTGGCTGCTGGGCCTGGCGCTGTTCTGCTTCGGCGGCAGCCTGGGCGTGATCGACGTGATCATGAACATCCAGGCGGTGCTGGTGGAGACCGCCGTCGGGCGGCGGCTGATGTCGAATTTCCACGGCATGTACAGCCTGGGCGCCATCTGCGGTGCGCTGACGCTCACCGGGCTGCTGACCTTCGGCCTGGCGCCCGCGGCCGGCAGCTTCCTGATGATCGGCATCATCGTGCTGGCGAACCTCGGCTTCGCCCGTGGCTTCCTGCCGAACCGGGCGCCGGGCGGCGGCTTCGCCTTCGTGCGCCCTACTTCGATGGTGCTGCTGGTGGGGTTGATGTGCTTCGTGGTCTACCTCGCCGAAGGCGCGGTGCTGGATTGGAGCGCGCTCTACCTCACTGGCGAAAAGGGCCTCGAGGTTGCCAAGGGTGGCCTCGGCTACGCCGCCTTCGCGCTGATGGTCACCGTAGCCCGCTTCGCCGGCGGCCCCCTGGTGAACAGCCTCGGCACCGCCCGGGTGATCACCTTCGGTGGGCTGCTGGCGGCGCTCGGCATCGGCCTCAGCCTGGCCGCCGAACACTGGACCCTGGCATTGATCGGCTATGGTCTGTGCGGGCTGGGCTGCGCCAACGTCTCGCCGGTGTTGATTTCGTCACTCAGCCGACAGGACGGCATGCCGGTGCATCTGGCCGTCACCGTCGCCACCACCATCGGCTTTGCCGGTGTCCTCGCCGGGCCGGCGATGATGGGCGTGGTGGCTCATTTCAGCTCGCTAGGGGTGGCGTTCGGCCTGCTCGCGGTCCTGCTGCTGGCCATCGTGCCGTTCAGCCGTCGCTTCACCGCGTAAGCCCGGATAGAATGCGCGCCCTATGCGCATTCCCGACTTCCAGCAACGCCTCGCCGCCATCGGCGCCAAGCCCCGCCATATCGGGCGGATGACCCGTGCCTGGCTGAAGGGCCTGCCGCTGGACGTCGGTCGGCGCCAGCAGCAGGCCGAGGATTTCCTGCCCATGAGCGTGCGCGAAGGCTTGCCAGCGCTGCATGCCGAGCTCGACGGCCTGGCACGCCTGCGTTCCGAGCACCCGGCGGCCGACGGCTCGGCACGCCTGCTGGTGGAGCTGGCCGACGGGCAGATGGTGGAAAGCGTGCTGCTGCCCCGCGACGGCCTGTGCGTATCCAGCCAGGTCGGCTGCGCGGTGGGCTGCGTGTTCTGCATGACCGGCAAAAGCGGCCTGCTGCGCCAGCTGGGCAGCGCCGAGATCGTCGCCCAGGTCGCCCTGGCCCGCCGCTTCCGGCCGGTGAAGAAGGTGGTGTTCATGGGCATGGGCGAGCCGGCGCACAATCTCGACAACGTGCTCGAGGCCATCGACCTGCTCGGCACCGACGGCGGCATCGGCCACAAGAACCTGGTGTTCTCCACGGTCGGTGACCTGCGCGTGTTCGAGCGCCTGCCGCAGCAGCGGGTCAAACCCGCCCTGGCCCTCTCGCTGCACAGCACCGACGCCGAGCTGCGCCAGGCCCTGCTGCCGCGCGCGCCAAACATCACTCCGCAGGCCCTGGTCGAACTGGGCGAGGCCTATGCTCGCGAGGTGGGCTTCCCGATCCAGTACCAGTGGACGCTGCTCAAGGGCATCAACGACCACCAGGACGAGATGGACGGCATCCTGCGCCTGCTCAAGGGCAAGTACGCGGTAATGAACCTGATCCCCTACAACAGCCTGGAAGACGACGACTACCAGCGCCCCGATGGCGAGCGCATCGTGCAGATCGTGCGCTACCTGCACAGCCGCGGCGTGCTGACCAAGGTGCGCAACTCGGCCGGCCAGGACATCGACGGCGGCTGCGGGCAGTTGCGCGCGCGGGCCGAGCAGGTCGTCAAGCGCAAGCGGTCGCGGTGAACCCCCGCGGCCGGGCACTGTCCCAGCGCAGGGCCTGAGACAAAGGGCCGCCTCGGATCATCGACAGCAAGGAAAGCCCACGAGCAGTATGCACACCCTGGAACGACTCAAGCGCGGCGAGCTGGCCGGTATACGGCGCCTCGACCTCTCGGCCGATCTGCGCGAATTTCCCGAGGAAATCTTCGGGCTGGCCGACACGCTGGAGGTGCTGAACCTTTCCGGCAACCAGTTGCGCACCCTGCCCGCCGATGTGTCGCGCCTGCGCAAGCTGCGCATCCTGTTCTGCTCGGACAACCCCTTCACCGCCATGCCGGAGAGCCTGGGCGATTGTCCGCGGCTGGAGATGGTCGGCTTCAAGGCCAACCGCATCCGTCACCTGCCGGCCGCCGCCCTGCCGCCGGCGTTGCGCTGGTTGATCCTCACCGACAACCAGCTGCAGACGCTGCCGCCGGAGCTTGGCCGCTGCCAGCGCCTGCAGAAGCTGATGCTCGCCGGCAACCGGCTGGGTTCGCTGCCGGACAGCCTCGCCGGCTGTGGCAGGCTGGAGCTGCTGCGGATCGCCGCCAATCGCCTGGCGGCCTTGCCCGAATGGTTGCTCGCGTTGCCACGGCTCGGTTGGCTGGCCTTCGCCGGCAACCCCTTCAGCGACGCCAACGAGGCCGCGACCCTGGCCCGCCATCCATTGCCACCGGTGCCCCGCGACAGCCTCGTGCTGCATGAAAGGCTGGGCCAGGGCGCATCCGGCATCATCCATCGCGCCGAATGGCGCCCGGCCGGGCAGCCGCCAAAGGCGATGGCGGCCAAGCTGTTCAAGGGCCATCTCACCAGCGACGGCCTGCCCCACAGCGAAATGGCGGCCTGCGTGGCCGCCGGCAGGCACGCCAACCTGATCGACGTCGCCGGGCCACTGGCCGAGGCAGCCGGGCAGACCCCGGGGCTGCTGATGGAGCTGATCGAGCCGAGCTTCCAGCCGCTGGCCGGGCCGCCGTCGCTCGCCAGCTGCACCCGCGACTGCTACGCCGACGGCCAACGATTCGAGACTGCCCAGGTGCTGCGCATCGCCCGCGGCGTCGCCTCGGCGGTGGCGCACCTGCATCGGCGCGGCATCCTGCATGGCGATCTCTACGCGCACAATCTGCTGGTCGACCGCCAGGGCGAATGCCTGCTCAGCGACTTCGGCGCCGCCTCGTTCTTCGATCCCGCCAGCGCCATGGGGCGCGCCCTGCAACGCGTCGAGGTTCGCGCCTTCGGCTGTCTGCTGGAAGAATTGCTGCAGCGTTGCGCCGAGTGCGCGCAGGATGTGCGTGCGCAGCGCCTCCTCCAACTGCAGCAAGAGTGCCTGGCCGAACGAGCGGAACAGCGCCCGGACTTCACCCAGCTCGACCTCAACCTTGCCGCGCTCTGACGCGCCCAGCCGGACCCCGACGATGAGTTCACCCGAAGCAGATTCCGACACCGATCGCACGCCCTATCCCAAACCCTTCGCCGAGCGACCGCTGGAGCAGGACCCCTTCGTGCGCGGTCTCAAGCAGCGCTTGCCCGAACACCTGCGCGAAGCCTTCAGCAACGAGCAACTGCAGGCGCTGCGCAGCGTCTTCGGCGCCCGCTCGTGGGTCAAGCACCGCGTCGACCTGCGTGGCACCGTCAGGCTGTGGGGCAACCATTTCTACTTCGCGATCCTGGCCGGACGCAACAAGCGCAACCTGACGCGGCCTCAGCAGAACCTCTCGCTGATGGCCAAGGCGGCGCTGATCACGCTGTTCCTGCTGTTCTGTGCACTGGTTGGGCTCGCCATTCTCTACGTGCTCAAATCGGCGCTGGGCATCAACCTGTTCCCCGGTTTCTCCCTCGGCCTGTGGGACTGGCTCAAGGCCAGCTTCTGACCTCCTGTTTCTCCGCACGCTGCCGATAACCCTTGTGTTTCCGGGGGAGTCAGCCATGCGCATCGTTTCCAGCGAGAACCTGAATCTGGCCAGCGAATATCGCTTCGTTGCCGGACGCGAGATCAATGAATCGCTCGACCCGCAGCAGAACGGCCAGCGGCTGCAGATCAGCCGCCATGAACGCAGCGAAGTCAGCCTCTCGGCGTCAGCCTGGCCGCTGATCGCCGTGCCGTCAGCGAGCAAGACGTACAGCGGCTGGCACAAGGCATGCCGCAACGGTCCGCCGACGCGGCGGAGGCGATCGGAACGGCCGAAGCGCTGGATTTCTCGCCCAACGAGGCGGATCTGCTCAAGCTGCGCATGCTGCTGATCGCGCTCGGGCGCCTCAACGAGCAGACCGATGCGATCTTGAAGGTGCCCGGCGACGGCGGCCTCGTGTCCTCGCCCGGTGCGCAGGGGCAACAGCCGCCCTCCCAGCAGGCTGCTTCCGCCTCTCTCAGTTACAACTACAGAGTCAGCGAGTGGCGCGGCGAAGAGCTCGAGGTGAACGCCAGTGGCCGTGTGCATACGGCCGATGGGCGGCAGATCGATTTCGGCATGTCGATGCGGATGAGCAACGTACAGTTCACCCGCAGCAGCGTCAGCCTGAGCGCCGGAGCCACCTGGCAAGACCCGCTGGTGGTCAACCTCGCTGGCGGGCCAGTGCAGCTGCAGCCGGGCGCGCGCAGCCGCTTCGATCTGGACGCCGACGGCAAGGCCGAGAGCATGGCGCAACTGGGGGCGGGCAGCGCCTTCCTGGCACTGGATCGCAACGGCAATGGCCGTATCGATGATGGCCGGGAACTCTTCGGGGCATTATCCGGCGATGGCTTCGCCGATCTACAGGCCTATGACGAAGACGGCAACGGCTTCATCGACGAAGGTGACAGCATTTTCAGCGAGCTGCGGCTGTGGCGGCCCACCGCGGATGACGCCGGTCAATTGCTGGGGCTGCAGCAAGCCGGCATCGGTGCGTTGGGCCTGGCGCGAGCCTACGGTGACTTTGATCTGCTGGTTGGCAGCCAGTTGGAGGGCCGCGTGCGCAGCACCGGACTGTTTCTGTTCGAAAATGGCCAGGTCGGCAGCCTGCAGCAGATCGACCTGGCGGTTTGAACGCTCGGCAAGGGCGCGCCAGACCTCGACAGCCAACGAAGAAACCGCGAATTCAAAAACGATCGGCTATTTGATCGGGATCAAACCGCACGCCCATGGCCGGGCCAGAATAATTTCGCTCCGTATTTTCCACGAGCTTAATGGAGGTTGCGAAATGAACGACACTTCGAACAAACCTGCAGTAAGTAGTGAAGCAAACAAGACGCCAGCCCCACAGGAGCCATGGCGCCCCTTCGATTCCCTGCGACGCCAGGTCGACCGGCTGTTCGACGATTTCGAGCGTCCCTGGCACCTGCCCTTCTCTCGTCATGGCCTCGAGACCACGCCATTCTGGCAAGCCGGTCTCGCGCGGATACCGGCCGTGGATGTGGTGGAAAAGGACACGACCTTCGAGATCACCGCCGAGCTGCCAGGCATGGACGAGAAGGACGTGGAGGTCAAACTGGTCGGCAACAACCTGATCATCAAGGGCGAGAAGCGTCAGGAGCGTAAGGAGGAGAAGGAGGGCTACCACCTTTCCGAACGCTCGTATGGCAGCTTCCAGCGCAGTTTCGCCCTGCCGGACGGCGTCGACCGCGAGCAGATCGACGCCAGGTTCGGCAAAGGTGTGCTGACACTGTCCATGGCGAAGAAACCGGGCGCATCGGCAGGCGAAAAGAGTATATCCATCAAGGCCGAGTGACCCCGAAGGCGGGTCGGCATCGCCCATCCGCCCGCCTCGCCCGATCCCGGTCCGCCATGGCACGTTCCTGCCATCCTGCCCCGCTGCCTCGACTAGACTTTCCGGAAATTCCGGCGGTTCGAGGCAGACATGAACGAAGAACGAGACAAACCCCTGACCCTGCGCCAGATGCTCGGCAGCGTGCTGGCCGCGGCGCTGGGCGTGCAGAGCGGCAAGAACCGCGCCCGGGATTTCACCCAGGGCAAGCCCAGCCACTTCATCTTCCTCGGCCTGGGCTTCACGGCGCTTTTCGTGCTGGTGATTCTCGGCGCGGTCAAGCTGGTGCTCTATCTCGTCGCACCCTGAGCCTTCCAGGCACCTTGTAGGAGCCGGCTTGCCGGCGATCAGCCGCGGCTGAACACCCCACGAGTCCATGGCAGAGTCCGGCGGCACGCGTAGCGCTCCCTACGAAAAGCGCCTGTCTCGGCGCAGCGCCACCCGCCCCGGATACGGCTGGATCGTTACTGGTGGCTCACCCAGAAAATCGCCGTGCCGACCGCGAGCATGATCAGGGCGAAGATCGCCGCGGCGTCCACCAAACTGTCGCGCTGGTCGTTTCTCAAGGGGTGTCTCCTTTTTGTAGGCGAGATCGCACTCGCGGCTGACTCAGCAAGTTAAGACCAGCCATCGGCATCGCTCAAGGCAAGCTGGTCGCTCATGCGATTCGGATAGCTTTCGTTCTAAACATATTCCCAAACTTCACTTTTGCGCATAACCGGTAGCTGGTATCTTGCCCGACTCCCTGAACGGGGTGCGCGGCCGTGCGCGCAACAGCTGTAGACAGCCTGAGAACAGGACATTTATGTACGTTTACGACCAGTACGACCAACACATCATCGAGGATCGGGTGCGGCAGTTCCGCGACCAGACCCGCCGCTTCCTGGCCGGCGAACTCGCTGATGAGGAATTCCGCCCGCTGCGTCTGCAGAACGGCCTTTACATCCAGCGCTACGCGCCCATGCTGCGCGTAGCCGTTCCCTACGGGCTGCTGTCCTCCACCCAGCTGCGCAAGCTGGCGCAGATCGCCCGTCACTACGACAAGGGCTACGCCCACATCAGTACCCGCACCAACGTGCAGTTCAACTGGCCGGACCTGGAAGACGTACCCGAGATCCTTGCCGAACTGGCCACCGTACAGATGCACGCCATCCAGACCAGCGGCAACTGCATCCGCAACACCACCACCGACCAGTTCGCCGGCGTGGCCAAGGACGAACTGATCGATCCGCGGCCCTGGTGCGAGATCATCCGCCAGTGGTCGACCTTCCACCCCGAATTCGCCTTCCTGCCGCGCAAGTTCAAGATCGCGGTGAACGGCGCCGCCAGCGACCGGGCGGCCATCGAGGTGCACGACATCGGCCTGGAAGCGGTGAACAACGCCGCCGGCGAACTGGGCTTCCGCGTCTCGGTCGGCGGCGGCCTCGGCCGGACTCCGATCGTCGGCAGCTACATCAACGAATTCCTGCCGTGGCAGCACCTGCTCAGCTACCTCGACGCCATCCTGCGGGTCTACAACCGCTATGGCCGCCGCGACAACAAGTTCAAGGCGCGGATCAAGATCCTGGTCAAGGCGCTGACCCCGGAAGTGTTCGCCGAGCGCGTCAATGCCGAATGGGCGCACCTGAAGGACGGCCCGACGACGCTGACCGAAGCCGAGGTCGAACGCGTCGGCAAATTCTTCGTCGACCCCGACTACAAGGCGCTGCAAGACCAGGATGCCGCCCTCGCCCAACTCGACGCCGAACACCCCGGCTTCGCCCGCTGGCGCCAGCGCAACGTGGTCGCGCACAAGAAGCCCGGCTACGCCGCGGTCACCCTTTCGCTGAAGAGCACCGGCGTCGCGCCGGGCGACGTCACCGACAAACAGCTCGACGCCATTGCCGAGCTGGCCGATCGCTACAGCTTCGGCGAAGTGCGCAATTCCCACGAACAGAACATGATTCTCGCCGATGTCGAACAGGCCAGGCTGTTCGAACTCTGGCACGAACTGCGCGAGCTGGGCCTGGCCACGCCGAACATCGGCCTGCTGACCGATATCATCTGCTGCCCGGGCGGTGACTTCTGCTCGCTGGCCAACGCCAAGTCGATTCCGATCGCCGAGGCCATCCAGCGCCGCTTCGACGACCTCGACTACCTGTTCGACCTGGGCAACATCGACCTGAACATCTCCGGTTGCATGAACGCCTGCGGCCACCACCATGTCGGCCACATCGGCATTCTCGGCGTCGACAAGAAAGGTGCCGAGTTCTACCAGGTCTCGCTGGGCGGCAGTTCGGGCCGCAACGCCAGCCTTGGCCAGATCCTCGGCCCGTCCTTCGCCCAGGATGCAATGCCCGACGTGATCGAAAAGATCATCACCGTCTACGTGGAGCGACGTACCGAAGATGAACAGTTTCTCGACACCTTCCGCCGCATCGGCATCGAGCCCTTCAAGGAGCGCGTCTATGCAGCGAATCATTAAGAACGACCAGCTCGTCGACGAGACCTGGCACCTGCTGCCCAAGGAGCAGACGCTCGACGACCTGTGCAACAGCGACGACCTGATCGTGCCACTGCACCTGTGGCTCGACCATGCGCATGCCCTCAAGGCCCGCGACGGCGGCCTCGGGGTCTGGCTCGATGCCGACGAGCAGGTGGAAGAGATCGCCGACGACCTGGCGCATTTCCAGGTCATCGCCCTCAACTTCCCGAGTTTCACCGACGGCCGCCACTACTCCAGTGCGCGCCTGCTGCGCGAGCGTTACGGCTACAAGGGCGAGATCCGCGCCATCGGCGACGTGCTGCGCGACCAGCTGTTCTACATGCGCCGCTGCGGTTTCGATGCCTTCGCCGTGAGAGCCGATCGCGATCCGCTCGATGCCCTGCAAGGCCTCAAGGACTTCTCGGTGACCTACCAGGCGGCGGCCGACGACGCCCGTCCGCTGTTCCGCCGCCGCCAGGGCTGACGGCAGCCGAGTTGCAAGCCTGAAATGAAATGCCCGCCTGATTTGGCGGGCATTTCATTTCATTTCATTGATACATCCAGAAGTTCGGATGTTCGACCGTAGCGACAGCTGCGGGCTTCTTGCTGGAAGCGATCTGCTTGATCTTCTCGGCGAGCTTCTTCATGAGCGATTCCTCGGTTGCGTTCAGGAGTGGCGCTAGATTCCGCCAAACGTCGCTTCCGAGGAAATTCATTGCCACTATCGCGCCGATAAAGGTTCGTCAGGCGCGACGGCATTCAGTCCAGGCGCACCAGTATGCGGCCTACCTGACCGCCAGCGAGGATTCGCTCGATGGCCTCCGGCAACTGATCCAGGTCGATCTCGCGGACCAGTTCATCCAGGTTGGCCAGCTTCCACTGCAGCGAAAGCTTGTCCCACATCGACGCCTTGACCACCAGCGGAATCTCGACCGAATCGACGCCCTGCAGGTTGACGCCCCGCAGGATGAACGGCAGCACGCTGGCCTGGAAGTGGGTGCCTGCGGTGAGTCCGCAGCAGGCGACGCTGGCGCCGCGCTGCAGCGACTTGACCACGTTGAACAGGATATCGCCGCCTACGGTATCCACCGCGCCGGCCCATTGCTCCTTCAACAGCGGCTTTTCCACGCCGGCCTGCAGGGCGGCACGCTCGACGATCTGACTGGCGCCGAGGCGCGTGAGGAACTCGGCCTGGTCCGCCTTGCCGGTCACCGCCGCCACCTTGTAGCCGAGGCTGGCAAGCAGCGCCACCGCGATGCTGCCGACGCCGCCCGTGGCTCCGGTCACCAGCACGGGCGCCTCGCCCGGCTCCAGGCCCGCCTGCTCGAGCTTGTCGACGCACAGGGCGGCGGTCAGCCCCGCCGTGCCCAGCACCATCGCCTCGCGTAGCGACAAGCCCTGGGGCCGCTTGATCACCCAGGCGGCCGGCACTCGAATGTACTGGCCGAAACCGCCCGCGGTGTTCATGCCCAGATCGTAGCCGGTGACGATGACCTCGTCGCCTTCGGCGAACTCCGCGACGCTGGACGAGGCGACGGCACCCGCCGCATCGATCCCCGGTGTGTGCGGATAGCTGCGGGTAACGCCGCGATTGCCGCTGGCCGACAGTGCGTCCTTGAAGTTCAGCGAGGAATAGCGCACCCGGATGAGCACCTCGCCGGCCGGCAATTCATCGATGGCGCGCTCGACGACCCGGGATTCGAAACGGCCTTCGGCCGCCTCGCTGACTTGCAATGCCTTGAAGCCCATCTTGGTTCTCCTCGATTATTGCCAGAATCGTTGTTCGTTCAGCCGGCTCCAGCCTTTAAGCAGACCGTGCGCCATGACCGCACTGGCGGCCATGCCGAAGCGCTCGGGCAGGCTTTTCTTCTCGACGTAATGCAGCTGGAACAGTTCCGCCTCGTGGGCACGCTCGGAGAGGTACTGGTCGCTGGTCTTGAGCTCGTCCGCCAGATGCTTGCCCAGCGCGGCGATGCCGAGCCATACCTCGCCCGTCGCCACATCGTCTATGGAGACTTGCTGGCGGTAGCGGGCGACGAAGTTCTTGAACAGTTCATGGGTGGTCTCCAGGTCTTCCTGGAACTTTTCCCGACCTTTCTCGGTGTTCTCGCCGAACACGGTCAGCGTTCGCTTGTACTCGCCGGCGGTCAGTACCTCGAAGTCCACGTCATGCTTCTTCAGCAGACGGTGAACGTTGGGCAACTGCGCGACCACGCCGATCGAGCCCAGGATGGCGAAAGGCGCGGCGAGAATCCTGTCGCCGATGCAGGCCATCATGTAACCGCCGCTGGCCGCCACCTTGTCGACACAGACGGTCAACGGCACGCCCGCATCGCGAATGCGCACCAGCTGCGACGCCGCCAGGCCATAGCCATGCACCATCCCGCCGCCGCTTTCCAGGCGCAGTACCACTTCGTCCTGCGGCGTCGCCAGCGTCAGCAACGCGGTCACCTCGTGGCGCAGGCTGTCAACCGCCGAGGCGCGAATGTCGCCGTCGAAGTCGAGCACGAAGACCCGCGTAGGCGTTTCCGTCTTCCGGGTCTGCTTGGCGGCCTTCGCTTCCCGCTTGCGCAACGCCTTGAGCTGATCCTTTTCCAGCACCGCCTGCTCCAGGCGCTCGCGCATCGACTTGTAGAATTCGTTGAGTTTATGCACCTCCAGGTGCCCGCCGCCCTGCTTGCTGCGCCCGCGCCGCAACGAAGCCAAGGCGATGAGCACGATGACGATGGCCAGCACCAGCGTGACGGTCTTGGCCAGAAAGCTGGCGTAGTCGGCAAGAAATTCCACGTCCCCTCCTCGGTGAGATTCAATCGCCGGCAGCTGTCCACTGGGCGTCGAACCGCCAGCATACCGGCGCCCCCGTGGCTGAGCCAGTCGGAGCGATTCAAACAAACGTTCGAATTATCGTTGACACTCCCAAATGATGCCCCTACCCTCGCGAAAAACCAGAGCCAGCCGGAGCAGCAGCATGGGCAGTATCTACCTGATCAGGCATGGACAAGCCTCTTTCGGCGCAGAAAACTACGACGTGCTGTCTCCCCTCGGCTACCGGCAATCGGAGGCGCTGGGCGATTACCTGGCCCAGCTCGACATCGGCTTCGACCGCTGCCTTGCCGGCGAGCTGAACCGCCAGCAGGACACCGCCCGGGCCACCCTCTCCAGACTGGGAGCGGCGCGCCCCGAGTTGGAGATCGACGCCGCTTTCAACGAATTCCATGCCGATGCGGTGATCCGTGCGCACCTGCCAGAGCTGCTCGCGGTCGAGCCGAACGCGATGCACATCCTGCGCAATGCCGCCGATCACCGCGCCGACTTCCAGCGCCTGTTCAGCCACGTGGTGCATCGCTGGATTTCCGGCGAGCACGAGAAGGACGACCTGGAGAGCTGGCAGGGCTTCGTCGAGCGCGTTCGCGGCGGGCTGGAGCGGATTCTCGAAAAGGCGGGCAAGCACGATCGCATCGCCATCTTCACGTCTGGCGGAACCATTACCGCACTGCTTCAATTGATCATCGGCGTGCCGCCGGTCAAGGCATTCGAGATGAACTGGCAGATCGTCAACACCTCGCTGAGCCTGCTGAAATTCCGCGATCGTGAGGTCGCCCTGGCTTCCTTCAACGGTCATGCGCATCTGCAACTGTTGAAGAATCCGGAGCTCGTCACCCATAGATGAGCCCAGCCCATAGCGGCCCAAGGCTGCGTGTTACCCATAACGTCCAAAAGGAAATCCCCATGAGCAACGTCGCCGAGACCTTCAAAGGCATGCAGTCGAAGTTCAACCCCAGCGCTGCCGCCGGCCTGGATCTGGTCTTCCAGTTCAACATCACCGATGCCGAGAACTACTACCTGGTCGTCAAGGACGGCACCTGCGATCTGCAGCAGGGCGATTCCAGCGACGCCAACGTCACCCTGATCATGGACAGCGAAACCATGCAGGGCATCGTCAGCGGCGAGACCGACGGCATGCAGGCCTTCATGGGCGGCAAGCTGCGCGCCGAAGGCGACATGATGCTGGCCCTGAAGCTCAGCGAGCTGTTCCCGGCCTGAGGCACGAGCCAGCAGCCGAGAGACGAAAAAACCGAAGCCCGGCTTCGGTTTTTTTATGGCTATGCCTGCATCGAGTATTGGGGTTTGACGCAGAAGGCCCCGAATCCCGGGCCGGTGGGCTGAAGCCCACCCTACAGCTACAACTGCAGGCCGCTCGGCATATGCGCAGGGTGGGCCGGGCAGCGCTCCGCTTCAGCCCACCAACGGTGGCCACAGACGAATCAGGGCCCTTGATTGACCGGCAACACTGCGGCCAATAACGGCCGGCTTCGCTTGGTGCAAGGCCGCACGAGCATTAGATTACTGAATCATCTCGGGCACCAAACATAAGTAGAAGGGATAAACATGGCGCTTACAGATCAGACCACCCGCGTTCGGGACGGCGAAGAGCTTCCGGCCGACGTCATCGACCGCTATCTCAAGGCGCACATCCCCGGCCTGGACGGCACGCCGACGATTTCCCAGTTTCCCGGTGGCGCCTCCAATCTGACCTATCTGCTGCAATACCCCGGGCGGGAACTGGTGCTGCGACGTCCGCCGTTCGGCCACAAGGCCAAGTCGGCCCACGACATGGGCCGCGAATACCGCATCCTCAACCAGCTCAACGCGGGCTTCCCCTACTGCCCGAAGGCCTATGCCCATTGCACCGACGAGTCGGTGATAGGCGCCGAGTTCTATGTGATGGAGCGGGTCAACGGCATCATCCTGCGCGCCGACCTGCCGCCGGAACTGGACTTCGACGAAGCCCGGACCCGCGCGCTCTGCGAGAGCTTCATCGACAAGTTCGTCGAGCTGCACAATGTCGATTACCAGGCCTGCGGCCTCGGCGACCTGGGCCGGCCGGAAGGCTACGTCAAGCGCCAGATCGAGGGCTGGAGCGAACGCTACGAGCGCGCGATCACGCCGGATGCACCCGCCTGGGAAGCGGTCAAGGCCTGGCTGAAGGACAAGATGCCCGCCGATCATCCCAAGCCCGGGATCATCCACAACGACTACCGGTTCGACAACGTCATCCTCGACCCGGACAACCCGATGCGGATCATCGGCGTGCTGGACTGGGAGATGACCACCATCGGCGACCCGCTGATGGACCTGGGCAACACCCTCGCCTACTGGATCGAGGCGAACGACCCGCCGCCGATGCAGGCGATCCGCAGGCAGCCCAGCCATCTACCCGGCATGCACACCCGCCAAGGCTTCGTCGACTACTACGCCGAACGCGCCGGGATAGCGATTCCCTGCATCGACTTCTACTACACCTACGGGTTGTTCCGCCTGGCCGGGATCGTCCAGCAGATCTACTACCGCTTCCACCACGGCCAGACCCAGGACAAGCGCTTCGCCCAGTTCATCCACATGAACAGACTGCTGGAGCAGAAGGCGCTGCAGGTGATCGGGCAGTCGAAGCTCTAAGAACCTGTTTCCGATCCAGGCGCAGCAGATCGGAAACAGGTTCTGAAACCACTCAACCACTCCCGCGCATGACCACGGGAACGAACAACAAGAGGAACCCGACCATGTCCAAGACCACCCTGTTCGACCTTGACGGCAAGATCGCCTTCGTTTCCGGCGCCAGCCGCGGCATCGGCGAAGCCATCGCCAAGCTGCTCGCCCAGCAAGGTGCCCATGTGATCGTCTCCAGCCGCAAGATCGACGGCTGCCAGGCGGTGGCCGAGGCGATCGTCGCCGCTGGCGGCAAGGCGACCCCGGTGGCCTGCCATATCGGCGAGATGGAGCAGATCCAGGCGGTGTTCGCCGGCATCCGCGAGCAGTTCGGCCGTCTCGACATCCTGGTCAACAACGCCGCCACCAACCCGCAGTTCTGCCACATCCTCGATACCGACGTGTCGGCCTTCCAGAAGACCGTCGACGTCAATGTCCGCGGTTACTTCTACATGTCGGTCGAGGCCGGCAAGCTGATGCGCGAGAACGGCGGCGGCAGCATCATCAATGTCGCCTCCATCAATGGCGTATCGCCGGGCCACTTCCAGGGCATCTACTCCATCACCAAGGGCGCGGTGATCAACATGACCAAGGCCTTCGCCAAGGAATGCGCGCCGTTCGGCATCCGCTGCAATGCCCTGCTACCCGGCTTGACCGACACCAAGTTCGCTTCGGCGCTGGTCAAGAACGAGGCCATTCTCGAAACGGCGCTGCAACACATCCCGCTCAGCCGAGTCGCCCAACCGAGCGAAATGGCCGGCGCCGTGCTCTATCTGGCCAGCGATGCGTCGAGCTACACCACCGGCGTATCGCTGAACGTCGATGGCGGCTACCTGGCCTGATCGACGCGGCCCTTCAAGCGGCGGTGTGGCGCAGCAGTTTCAGGCAGGCGACGGAGGCGGCCAGCTCCACCGCTCGCATATCGTCGAAATTCTTCAGCTGAGGATCGGCGCCGGCCTCCAGCAATAGCCGCAACAGTTGCGGCCGGTCGCTGGAGGCGGTGTACATCAGCGCCGTGGCGCCGGCGTCGTTGCGATTGTCGAGTGCGATCCCGGCATCGATCAGGTCCTGCACCAGCCCCTCGTCACGCGAGACGCAAGCCAGCCACAGCGCGGTGTTGCCATCGTCGTTGCGCGCATGGATTGGATATCCACGCCGAAGCTCAGCAGTTCCCTGGCGAGCGTCCGCTGGCCTTGCAGGGCGGCACGCATCAACGGCGTCAGGCCATGCAGGCGCGGCGCATCGAGGTCGGCGGGGTCGAATTGCCATTCGCCGAGAAAGGCCAGCAGCTCGGGGCTCCCGGCGGCCCCGGACACCCGCGCCGGAGAACCCTGCAACGCCGTGGCCAGCGGCCGGTAGCCACCGTCGGCGCTGTAGACCCTGGCGAAGTGGAAATCGGAAAACATCTGCGCGAAGGTCCTGCTCGCATTGCCGTGGTAGCAATAGATCAGCACCGGCGCGTCCTTGGGAAGGCGGCCGAGCCATGCGGCCACGCGATCCTCGCTCAGGTGCATGGCGCCCTCCAGGTGCTCCTGCCTGTAGCTGTGCGCATCACGCACGTCGAACAGGGTCAGCGCCGGTTCGGAGCGGATCAGG
>NZ_JADDIX010000064.1 GCF_015070855.1 Pseudomonas lopnurensis | reverse complement strand
ATCAGCCGGCGTGGTAGTCCGCGTCGGCTTCCTCGAAGCGCTTGACGATGCTCGGCGCCGGTTCGGCGTCCAGCTTGCTCACCACGAAGATGGCGAGGCTGGCGAGGATGAAGCCGGGGATGATCTCGTACAGGCCCAGGCCGATGAATTCCTTCCACACCACCACGGTAACCGCACCGACCAGCATGCCCACCAGCGCGCCGTTGCGCGTCATGCGCTTCCACAGCAGCGAGATCAGCACCACCGGACCGAACGCCGCGCCGAAGCCGGCCCAGGCGTAGGACACCAGGCCCAGCACCTTGCTCTCCGGGTTGGAGGCGATGCCGATGGCGATCAGCGCGATCAGCAGCACCATGCCGCGGCCGACCCACACCAGCTCGGTCTGCGAGGCGTTCTTGCGCAGCATGGCCTTGTAGAAGTCCTGGGTCAGGGCGCTGGAGCTGACCAGCAGCTGGGCGCTGAGGGTGCTCATCACCGCCGCCAGCACACCGGAGAGGATGATGCCGGCCACCCACGGGTTGAACAGGATCTTCACCAGTTCCATGAACACCCGCTCGCCGTTCTGGCTCACCGCGCCCGCCTGCTCCGGGTGGTCGGCGAAGTAGGCGATGCCGAGAAAGCCCACCGCCACCGCCCCGGCCAGGGTCAGGATCATCCAGGTCATGCCGATGCGCCGGGCGTTGGGGATGGTCTTGATCGAGTCGGCGGCCATGAAGCGCACCAGGATGTGCGGCTGGCCGAAGTAGCCCAGGCCCCAGGCCAGCAGCGAGATGATGGCGACGAAGGACAGGCCACGGAACATGTCGAAGTTGGCCGGGTTCTGCGCTTCGATGGTGGCCATCACGGTGCCCATGTCGCCCAGGGCGAGGATGACGAACAGCGGCGTGATCAGCAACGCGAAGATCATCAGCGTGGCCTGCACGGTGTCGGTCCAGCTCACCGCCAGGAAGCCGCCGATGAACACGTAGAGGATGGTCGCCGCCGCGCCGACCCACAGCGCGTATTCGTACGGCATGCCGAAGGTCGACTCGAACAGCCGTGCGCCGGCCACCACGCCCGAGGCGCAGTAGATGGTGAAGAACACCAGGATCACCAGCGCGGAGAAGATCCGCAGCAGGCGGCTCTGGTCCTCGAAGCGGTGGGAGAAGTAGTCCGGCAGGGTCAGCGCGTTGTGGTTGTGCTCGGTGTGCACGCGCAGACGCCCGGCGACGAACAGCCAGTTCAGCCAGGCGCCGACGATCAGGCCGATGGCGATCCAGCTTTCCGACAGGCCGGCGACGAAGATCGCCCCGGGCAGGCCCATCAGCAGCCAGCCGCTCATGTCCGAGGCGCCGGCCGACAGCGCGGTGACGAAGCTGCCGAGGCTGCGCCCGCCGAGGATGTAGTCGGAGAAGTTCTTGGTGGCGCGGTAGGCGATGAAGCCGATCAGGATCATCGCCGCGATGTAGATCACGAAAGTGATCAGGGTGGGTGTGCTGACGTTCATGGGACGTATTTTCCTTGTGTGTCCTGACGTTCCGCCGCCGGATCGGCAACGACCGGGCCGAGCGGCAACAGCGGCGGAACGATCGAGGGGCGCAAGGATAGCGCGTCACCGACGCGTGTGCTCATGACTGGCCGGTTCTACCAGGTCGCTCAAAGGGCCGCAAACAGCGCTGGAAGGCTGGAGGGCCGAACGACAAGCAGGCCGGGGCTGGGTGAAAACCGGCATCGTCCAGCTTTCAGGCCTCCAACGCGTTTATCGAATAGCCGTTGCGCAATAGCGCATAGCGCAATTGCCCTGACGGCTGTTTTCGCAGTTCGACCACACCGCGGCGGCGCGGCCTCAGAACGTCAGGCGCACGCCCACGGTCAGGTTGCGCCCGGGCAGCAGCACCTCGTCCTTGATGAAGGAGGTGTGCTGGCGCGCCTTTTCGTCCAGCAGGTTGTTGGCCTTGAGGTAGAGCAGGTAGTCGGTCCGGTCCAGCGAGCCGCTGTAACCGAGGCTCGCGCCGAGCATGTCGTAGCCGCCGCTTTCGGTCTCGTAGTCGGCCAGGTCGTCCTGGCGCTGCACGCGATAGAACTCCAGCTGGCCGTTGAGCGCCGGGGTGAAGCGCTGGTCCACCCGCATGCCCAGGCGATCGGCCGGGATGCGCGGCAGGTCGCCACCGCCATCGCGCAGCCTGCCGCGCACGTGGTCGCCGAACAGGGTGAAGGCGGTGGCGTCGGTGGCCTGGAAGCGCACCTCCCCTTCCGCGCCGGTAAGCACCGCGTCCTGCTGGCGGTACTCGATCTCGCGGTAGCCACCGCCGATGTCGTGGCCGGTGTCGGCGGCATGGATGAAGTCGTCCACCTGGTTGCGGAACAGGCTCAGGCTGAACGTGGTGCGCCCGGAGAATTTACGCAGGGTGATTTCGGCATTGTGCGATGTCTCTTCTTCGAGATCGACGTTGCCCAGCTCGACGGTGCGGGTCGCGGCGTGCGGGCCGTTGGCGTAGAGCTCCTCGGCGGTCGGCAGGCGTTGCGAGCGCGTCAGCGAGAAGCCCAGCGAGTATTGCGGGGCGAAGGTCCAGACCGCGCCGGCGGAAACGGACGTGCCGCTGTGATCGGTGTCCGGACGGCCATCGGCATCGATGTCCTGCCATTCGTGGCGCAGGCCGAGTTCATAGCGCCAGGCGCCGGCGGTGTATTCCTCGAGCAGGAACAGGCCGTGGTTGCGCGTCAGCGTCGGCGGCACATAGGCCTCCTCGCCAAGGGCCTGGAAGTCGCGGCGCAGAGTTTGCGCGCCGACCACCCCGCGCCAGCCGAACAGTGGTCGATGGGTCAGTTCCAGGCGCGCATCGGTGGCGTCGTTATCGAAGCGGGTGCCCACTTCGCCGCCCTCGACTTCCTGGTGCTGGTAGTCGCTGTGACCGACGCGCAGGCGCGCCAGCTCGAAGCCCGGCAGCGGATCGCTCAGCTCGCCGCGCAGGTCCCAGCGCTTCTGCCGCATGTCGACGTAGGGCACGCTGCCGTGCTCGTCATGATCGTGATCGTGGTCGTCGTGGCCACCGCAATGCCAATCGCTGCCGTGGGTGTGGCAATCGGCGTGCTCGTGGGCTAGCAGCCCGTAGCGGTTGTTCTGCTCGCCATAGGCCATGCCGATATAGCCGCGCTCGCCGATGAAGCTGGCACCCAGGTTGAAGCTGTCGGTGTCGTTATAGGAGCCTTCCTGTTTGTTCGGCGAACCGGGGATTTCGTATTCGTCGGCCCGGCGCTTGGCGCCTTCGGCACGCACGGCGAAATGGCCGCTGCCGGCGGTGATGCCGAACACCCCTGCCCCCTCGTTGGCGACGCTGTTGGCACGCAGCTCCAGCTCGCCTTCGTAACCCTTCTCCGGGACGCGGGTGGGGATCTTCTTGTCGATCACGTTGACCACGCCACCCATGGCGCCGCCGCCGTACAGCAGCGTTGCCGGCCCCTTGAGCACTTCGATGCGCTCGGCCAGCAGCGGCTCGCTGGTCACCGCATGGTCGGGGCTGATGGTAGAGGCGTCGAGCAGTTCCACGCCATCGCTCAGCACCTTCACCCGCGCACCGTCCAGCCCGCGAATCACCGGGCGCGCGGCCCCGGCACCGAAACTGCTGGAGCGCATGCCGGGCAGACTTTCCAGGGTTTCGCCGAGCGTCGCCTCGCGACGCAGCACCAGTTCGTCGTTCTCCATCACCGCCGCCGGCGTGGTCATCTCGTGGCTCTGCTTGGCCAGGGCGCTGGCGCTGACCACTACCGACTCGAGTTCGACCGGATCGGCCGCCCAGACGGCCGGGACCAAGGCCAGGCTGATGGCCCAGGCCAGGGGATGACGCTTCAGTTTCATGTGACTCTCCAGACAATGGCGGTTGCCTTCCGAGGCAACCGATAGAGGGCTGTGTGCGCTGAACCTCTGGTCGAGGTCCGGTGTGCGGAGGGAGAATCTATCATGTTATATCATAACATTTAAGCGTGATTTTCCTTCTTTGCCGCACAACGCAACACCCGTATCGATGGTCGAAATGGAAAAGCCGCGCGAAACGACGCGGCCCAACGGCTATTAGCGGGAGGTCCCATGACTGTTCAGATCGACACCACCACCGGCACTTGCTCCGTCGTCATCGACGGCACCACGCACCGCTATGCACTCATGGATGTACGCATCACCACCGACCCGCAGGCGCGCATGTCGGTACTGAATGTCGATGGCGCCAGCATCCACGTACCGGAAGACGAGGCCGAGCACCTGATCGCCGCCGGGGCGGTGGATGATCGCTCCAACCTGGTCGCCGACGACTAGGCCTGGGCCAGAAAACGCAAAACCCCGGCTAGCCGGGGTTTCGTGATTCGATTTGCAGAGTAGATGGCAATCCCATCCAGCCAGGTGCAGGCGCAGCTGATCCAAAGTGGCCTGCCGAGCCCTGCCCCTTATTCCTCGAGGCATTTGGCGACACTTGGCGCCCCGCTGGCTCAGCGCCGGGGAACGGTGGGCTGAAGCCCACCCTACGTGGGGTTCGGCACAATTCGGTACCGGTTCCATCGAGCGGCCTGGTAATGCGCGGCGGCTTTGTAGGGTGGGCTTCAGCCCACCCTCCGCCATGCAAGCCACCCTCTCATCAGCCGGCGTGGTAGTCCGCGTCGGCTTCCTCGAAGCGCTTGACGATGCTCGGCGCCGGTTCGGCGTCCAGCTTGCTCACCACGAAGATGGCGAGGCTGGCGAGGATGAAGCCGGGGATGATCTCGTACAGGCCCAGGCCGATGAATTCCTTCCACACCACCACGGTAACCGCACCGACCAGCATGCCCACCAGCGCGCCGTTGCGCGTCATGCGCTTCCACAGCAGCGAGATCAGCACCACCGGACCGAACGCCGCGCCGAAGCCGGCCCAGGCGTAGGACACCAGGCCCAGCACCTTGCTCTCCGGGTTGGAGGCGATGCCGATGGCGATCAGCGCGATCAGCAGCACCATGCCGCGGCCGACCCACACCAGCTCGGTCTGCGAGGCGTTCTTGCGCAGCATGGCCTTGTAGAAGTCCTGGGTCAGGGCGCTGGAGCTGACCAGCAGCTGGGCGCTGAGGGTGCTCATCACCGCCGCCAGCACACCGGAGAGGATGATGCCGGCCACCCACGGGTTGAACAGGATCTTCACCAGTTCCATGAACACCCGCTCGCCGTTCTGGCTCACCGCGCCCGCCTGCTCCGGGTGGTCGGCGAAGTAGGCGATGCCGAGAAAGCCCACCGCCACCGCCCCGGCCAGGGTCAGGATCATCCAGGTCATGCCGATGCGCCGGGCGTTGGGGATGGTCTTGATCGAGTCGGCGGCCATGAAGCGCACCAGGATGTGCGGCTGGCCGAAGTAGCCCAGGCCCCAGGCCAGCAGCGAGATGATGGCGACGAAGGACAGGCCACGGAACATGTCGAAGTTGGCCGGGTTCTGCGCTTCGATGGTGGCCATCACGGTGCCCATGTCGCCCAGGGCGAGGATGACGAACAGCGGCGTGATCAGCAACGCGAAGATCATCAGCGTGGCCTGCACGGTGTCGGTCCAGCTCACCGCCAGGAAGCCGCCGATGAACACGTAGAGGATGGTCGCCGCCGCGCCGACCCACAGCGCGTATTCGTACGGCATGCCGAAGGTCGACTCGAACAGCCGTGCGCCGGCCACCACGCCCGAGGCGCAGTAGATGGTGAAGAACACCAGGATCACCAGCGCGGAGAAGATCCGCAGCAGGCGGCTCTGGTCCTCGAAGCGGTGGGAGAAGTAGTCCGGCAGGGTCAGCGCGTTGTGGTTGTGCTCGGTGTGCACGCGCAGACGCCCGGCGACGAACAGCCAGTTCAGCCAGGCGCCGACGATCAGGCCGATGGCGATCCAGCTTTCCGACAGGCCGGCGACGAAGATCGCCCCGGGCAGGCCCATCAGCAGCCAGCCGCTCATGTCCGAGGCGCCGGCCGACAGCGCGGTGACGAAGCTGCCGAGGCTGCGCCCGCCGAGGATGTAGTCGGAGAAGTTCTTGGTGGCGCGGTAGGCGATGAAGCCGATCAGGATCATCGCCGCGATGTAGATCA
>NZ_JADDIX010000063.1 GCF_015070855.1 Pseudomonas lopnurensis | reverse complement strand
CCGGACAACGCCCTGCTGGTGAGCCTGGGCCTGCCCATGGGCAAGACCCTGCAGATGCAGAAGGGCTTCTGGGAGTGGCTGCGCGCCTATATGGACAATGGCCCCTGGTTCGACGAGAACGGCCAGCGCAGCGAATCCGATGTCTTCGTCAGGGAAATGCTCTCCGCTCATATGAAACCTACGGATTTCCTCCCTTGGCGAAAGCAGGTGATTGCCGAGAAGAAGTCCGCCAGTGAGGGCCGCAACTATCTGGAGTGGACGGACTTGGTGTTGTACCTGGGCCACTTGCTGTTCTACCCCATGAACTGGCTGCAGGAGTTCACCTACAACATCGCCAAACGCCGCTCGCGTAACCGCTGGCCGCAGATCGTCACCGAGCGCCTGCAGCCCGACGGCCCGATGACGCGGCTGCTCGACCTGGAGCGTGAGCGCGGGCTGGATGTGTGAGTACGTGGGATAGGACTCTGCTGAACGACGGCATGATCTGCCCAAGATGCCAATACCGACTGAGAGCTGCCGAGTTTCCGCCACAAGCTGTAGCTAAGCGGACGGTCCAGCCGTCCCACCCGGGTCCGCCATGCCGTTCACTTAAGGCCACAAGCTGGAACACATGTAGGGAGCGGGCCGCGCCCGCGATTCGCACGCATGGCGCGGAGCGCACCCTGCACCGGGCGGTGCCGGATAGCGGAAGCGGTAGGTTTCACGGCAATCTCGACGGACCTAAGGCAATTCCAGCCCGCCGCCAGCCTTGTGCAATGTGCGCAGGTGCGTGCCGATCTGTGCGAGGTTGGCCTCGATGGCTTCCAGTTCCTGCCGTCGTTCTTCACCCAGCAGCACGCGTACTTCCCGGTCCAGTTCCTCGCTGAGCTGATTGAGGCGCAGCTGGCGTTGTTCGCTTTCATGTTCCAGCCGTTGCCATTCGCTGGCCTGTGGCAGGCCGTAGCCTTGGCCGTCGAGCAGTTCGGCAGGGCGGCTCAGGTAGCCGCTGTTGGCGAGGATTTCCTGCAGCGCGTCGTCGGCCTTGTTCAGCGTCGCATCGCGTCCGCGGTCGCCGAGGTAGCGGTTCTTCAGCTCATCCTGGGCCAGCAGCACTTGCCGGCGCAGGGCTGCCTGTTCGACCAGCAGCAGGGCGGCGCTGGCGCGCAGGTCGGCCCGTTCGATCCAGTGCTGGCGTTCGCCGGCGGATAGCTCCAGCCATTGCTCGACGCGTTCCTGTGGCAGGCCGAGGCGTTCCTTGAGCACGGCGAACATGGCCTGGTAGCGGTCGCGGTAGGAGTCGAAGCGGTAGCCCAGGCGCAGCGCCTCGCGCGGGTCGTCGAGCACGCTGGCGTCGGCCAGGCCGCGGTTGATCAGGATTTCCAGCAGGCCATTGGGCAGGATGCTGTCCAGCGCCGCCAGTTCGGCGCGGGCGGTGCCGCTACGCAGGAGCTTGAGGGTCTCCACGGCGCAATTGTTGGACAGGAAGTAATAGTCGCCGTCGTAGCTCCAGTGCAGTTCGGCGCTGCGCTCGACCAGGGTATGGATCTCATCGCGGTTCAGCTTCAGCGGCACCGAGGCCAGGCCGCGCAGTTCGACCTTGGTGTATTCGTCGATCACCTGGCCCAGCGGCAGGACGAACAGCCGCGACGGGTAGACGCCGGTCAGGCCGTCCCAGCTGGACAGCTGCACGTCATCGACGAAGGCGCGGAAGGACAGCACCAGGTGCTGGTCGAGATCCAGTCGGCACTCGGGGCCGGGCGTGCGCCCCGGCGCGCAGATTACCAGGCGCAGCATGCTGTGGCCCCAGCGGCTGACCCAGGCATCGTTGGCCTCGGCGAACAGGTAGTCGACTTCGTAGACCTGCGCGGGATCGAGCTGCAGCAGCGGCGTACGGCCGAAATCGCGCCCGGCATTGAGGATCGGCAGGCCGGTTGCGCACGCGGCGGTCTGCGCCGGCTGCCAGCCGAAGTGGTCGCTGAAGTAGCGGTATAGCGAGGGCCGGCGACAGGCATAGTCGGGGTCGAGGAGGAAATACTCCAGGTTCACCGCGACGAATTCCAGCGGGCTGGTCAGCTCGTAGGTATCCGGGCTGCGCGCCACCTGGGCGTTGTCCTGTTCACGCTGACCACGGCGGCCGACCCGTTGCGGCCAGCCGGCGAGGTCGAGCAGGCGCGGGTCGTCGCTGAGGGTGAAGCGGCGCCAGGTCTGCCCACGGCAGTTGTCTGGCAGGCCGATCAGTCCAAGGCTGTCGGCGCGCTGGCGGCACTGGCCCTGCAACAGGTGTTGCTCAGGCGACCAGTGACGGCCACGGTCGTAGAGATGGACCAGTTCGTGGACAACGGTGGCGAGCAGTTCGCGGCGTACCGTGCCATGTGCGCGTTCGGTGCGTTGGCGTGCGGCGGAGCCATCGCTGAGTGCCGGCAGCAGGCGTCGGTTGAGTTCGAGGCGGTTGCCGCCGGCGCGGCCGTAAGCCCGTTCCGGCAGGTCGTCGCGCCACTGCACGCGGATCGCGCGGTCCAGGCGTTGCACCAGCCGTGGCGGCAGTACGGCCAGAGCTTCGTCCAGCAGCGCCTGGCTCGCGACGCGCTCGTCAGGTTGTAGGCCGTGACCGTCCAGCTGCAGCTGCAGTTCGGCCTGGGCACTGGCGACGGCCAGGCCCAGGCAGCTCGCCAGGAGCCAGGCGCGTACGCGGCTCACAGGGCGAGGATGGCTTCGGCCAGTTCCAGGTCGCTGGCATTGCGGGCGTCGGGAAATTCGCTGCGCAGCGAACCGATGGCGGCTTCCAGATGGGCGCCGCGGATTTCGCCGGCGCTGGCGACGAAGCTGGCGGCGTCTTCGCGCGCCTCGATCACCACCTTCATGTCGCTGATGCGACTGGTCACGTCGGAGGTGAAATTGATGCTGCGGTCCAGGGCGCGTACCACGATGTTGCTGGTGGCGACCAGGGTCTGAGCCTGGGCGCTTGCAGCCAGCACGGCCAACGCAAGGGGAACGGTGATCAGGCGCTTGAGCATGGATGGGTTCTCGCTTCTCGGTCGGTCGACGGGTTGGCCGTCGATCGGTGATTCATTGGACGAGGATGGCCTCGGCCAGCTCCAGGTCGCTGGCGGCCAGCTCGGGATGTTGCTGGCGCAGCCAGGATAGTGCGGCCTGCAGGCGCGCTCCAGAGCGCAGGCCGGCACTGGCGACGAAACTGGCGGCGTCGTCGCGGGCATCCGCCAGCAGCTTGTTGTCGAAGGGGGCGCTGGTCAGCTTGCTGCTGATGTAGCTGGTCTGGACGACGCTGGCGATGGTGCTGTCGAAAGCCTGGGCGGAGCCGGCGGCGAGGCAGGCCGCGGCCAATGCAGCGATTTGAAACGAACGCATGTGAACCCTGCAGCCGAGAAAGAACGCTGCCAAGGCTAGCGAAACGCCTTCATCACGGCCAGTGCCCAGTTGCTTCGCCAGTTTTCAACGCCGGTGCCCGTCACAGCGCCAGGATCGCCTCGGCCAGTTGCAGGTCGCTGGCACCGAGCTGTGGCGCCTGGTCGCGGATATGCAGCAGCGCGGCTTCCAGGTGCGCGCCGCGCAGCTCGCCCTGGCTGGCGACGAAGCGTGCGGCGTCGTCACGGGCGTCCAGTACCAGCTTGTCGTCGCGCAACGACGAGGTCAGGTCGGAGGTGGCGTCGACGCTGTTGATCAAGCCGCCGACGATCATGTCGGTGGTGGCGGTGAAGCTGGCGGCCGAAGCGGTGCCGGCCAGCAACAGCGAGGCTGCGCAGGCGATGAGGATACGGGGCATGGCGTTTCTCCTGTGGTGACGCTGAGACCGTTCGGCAGCGGGAATGTTCGCGGCGTCGGCACGCGGCAGGATAGGCGCTGTACCCGGTGCTGCAAAGCCTAGCGCCAGAACGGTTTGCTCAGCTCGGCCTCGCGCTCGCTGTGGCTGATGCCGATGTCCGCCAGTTGCCGGTCGTCGAGGCGCGCGAGCTGGCACCGAGTGCGGGCGTTCTGTCGCCACTGGCGCAGCAGCTGGATCAGGCGCTGCAGCAGCCGGCCAGGCTGGGCAAGGAGGAGGGGGCGTGGCAGGGCGCGATCCATGATGTCGTCCTTCCGCGTTCAGCGGGCATGGCTTATGGGCAGACAGGATCGCGTGCCGGGCATGGCTGCAACAGCCACAGGAATCGAGGATTGTGCCGGTGCAGTTGCCATACGCTGGCAACTGTACCGCTTGTGGGTGCGGCAACTGTTCGACGCAGGGGCTGAGGGCTTCGGCGCAGCTGCGAACACGGCGGGGCCTGACGGACATGGACTCTATGGGAGGCTCGCGAAGCGCGTGGCTGCAGCTTGTGGTGGAAACTCAACGACTCTAGGGCGCCTGCCGCGCCAGGGCTCCCGGGGTAAAGCCGAACAGCAGGCGGAACGCCGCGATGAATGCCGAGGTGGAATCGTAGCCGCAGGCGAGCGCAACGTCGGTGACCGGCTGGCCCTGTTCGAGCAGCGGCAAGGCGCTGAGCAGCCGCAGGCGCTGGCGCCAGGCGCGAAAGCTGAGGCCGGTGTCGCGGCGGAACTGGCGGGACAGGGTCTTTTCCGAGACACCCAGCCGTTCGCTCCAGTGGGCGAGGCCGAACGGCAGGTCTGGCGCGTCGTAGAAGGCTTCGCACAGCTGTCGCAGGCGTGAGTCGCTGGGCCAGGGCAGCGAATAGCCGATTTCCGGCGCCGCCCGGAGCTGATCCAGCAGCACCGCCGCCATCCGGCCCTCGGCGCCCTGTTCGTCGTACTTCGCCGGTAACTGGCCGAAAGCACGGATCAGTTCGCGCAGCAGCGGGCTGACCGCCAGCACCTGGCAATGGGACGCTGCCCAGGACAGCGTGCGGTAGTCGATGTACAGGCTGCGCATTTCCGTACGTGGCGAGCTGATCACCTCGTGCAGCAGCCCCGGCGGAATGAGGATGGCGCGCTGCGGCGGGGCGAGGAAGCGCCCGTCGTCGGTGTGCACCCGCAGCACGCCGCTGATGGCATAGGAAAGCTGCGCCCAGGGATGACGGTGAGGTGGCGTGGTGGTGCGTTCGGGGAGCGATTCGCTGCGGGCGAACAGCGGTCGTGGCAGCGCGTCCATGACTGGGATGCGGCGGTGTGGGAGGCTGCTTTGTCCGTTTCTCGACATTGTCCGGGCCGATGGCGTTAGTCGGTTATGCGCAACGACAGTAGACTCCCTGCCAACTTGTCGCAACACACTCGCCAGAGGAGCGCGCACATGGCCAGGCCCCGCCTGTTACCGGACAATTTCACCCTCGCGCTGATCGCCGCCGTGGCCGTCGCCACCCTGCTGCCTGCCCATGGCCAGGGCGCGGTGATCTTCGAATGGATCACCAACCTGGCCATCGCCCTGCTGTTCTTCATGCACGGCGCCAAGCTATCCGGCACGGCGATCCTTGCCGGGATGGGCCATTGGCGGCTGCACTTGCTGGTTTTTGCCTGCACCTTCGTGCTGTTTCCGCTGCTGGGGCTGGCGCTCAGGCCGGCGCTGGCGCCGATGGTCGGTACCGAGCTGTACCTCGGCATTCTCTATTTGTGCGCATTGCCGGCCACGGTGCAGTCGGCCATCGCCTTCACCTCGCTGGCACGCGGCAACGTTCCGGCTGCGGTGTGCAGTGCGGCGGCCTCCAGCCTGATCGGGATTTTCCTCACGCCGCTGCTGGTACTGCTGCTCATGGGCGCGCAGGCCGAAGGTGGTTCGACGCTGGAGGCGATCGGCAAGATCGTCGTGCAATTGCTGCTGCCGTTCATTGCCGGGCAGATCGCACGGCGCTGGATCGGCGACTGGGTGGCGCGTAACAAGGGCTGGCTGAAGAACGTCGACCAGAGCTCGATCCTGCTGGTGATCTACACCGCCTTCAGCCATGCGGTGATGGAGGGCATCTGGAGCGAGATACCGCTGCCGCAACTGATCGGGCTGGTACTGGCCTGCTGCCTGTTACTGGCGCTGGCGTTGCTCGGCACGCATTTCATCGCGCGCGGGCTGGGTTTCGACCTCGAAGACCGCATCACCATTCTCTTCGCCGGCTCGAAGAAGAGCCTGGCCACCGGCATTCCCATGGCCCAGGTGCTGTTCGCCGGCAGCGCGCTGGGCACGCTGATCCTGCCGCTGATGCTGTTCCACCAGATCCAGCTGATGGTCTGCGCGGTGCTGGCCCAGCGTTATGCGCGCCGACCGGAGAGGGAGCCACTGGAGTCGGTGGCGCTGGAGCGCGGTTAATGCGTCCGTATTCATGACTGAAGGGCAAAGATCATTTGCTTCATCGGGGCTGGGCTGCCCGCGCGGGCCTGGGTAAGCTGCGTGGCATCCTGTTTATGAGGTGTCCATGAAAAAGATTCTGCTACTCAACGGCGGCAAGGCATTCGCCCATTCGGCCGGCCGTTACAACGCCACCCTGCACGCGGCGGCCATCGAGACCCTCGGTGCCGCTGGCTTCGAGGTGAAGACCACCGAGATCGACGCCGGCTACGACGTGGCCGAGGAAGTCGCCAAGATCCTCTGGGCCGACGCGGTGATCTACCAGATGCCCGGTTGGTGGATGGGCGCACCCTGGACCGTGAAGAAATACCTCGACGAGGTATTCACCGCCGGCCACGGCAGCCTCTACGCCAACGACGGCCGTACCCGCTCCGACGCTTCGCAGAAGTACGGCAGCGGTGGCTTGCTGCAGGGCAAGCACTACATGATCTCGGCGACCTGGAACGCGCCGCAGCAGGCCTTCGACGACCCCAGCGATTTCTTCGCCGGCAAGGGTGTGGATGCCGTCTACCTGCCGTTTCACAAGGCCAACGAGTTCCTCGGCATGCGCGGGCTGCCGACCTTCCTCTGCGTCGATGTGATGAAGCAGCCGGCCATCGAGGCGGATGTGGCGCGCTACCGTCGGCACCTGGGCGAGGTGTTCGGCTTTGGGGTCTGACGCCGTTTCATAGACGATAAGCTGCAGGTTGGGGCGGGGAGGAGCGTAGGTTGGGTTGAGGAGCGAAGCGACGAAGCCCAACACGTTCATGCCGATCCCAGTTGGGCTTCGCTACGCTCAGCGCCAACCTACGCATGACTCCTGCATCGCATAACGGCGACACGGCCAAAGAAAAACCCCTCGCGGCGTGGGCCGGGAGGGGTTTTTCGTTTCAGCGCGAGGCGATCACTCCACCGCCTTGACCATGTCCTCGACGACCTTCTTGGCATCGCCGAAGACCATCATGGTCTTGTCCATGTAGAACAGCTCGTTGTCCAGGCCGGCATAGCCGCTGGCCATGGAGCGCTTGTTGACGATCACCGTCTTGGCCTTGTACGCCTCGAGGATCGGCATGCCGGCGATCGGCGACTTCGGGTCGTTCTTCGCCGCCGGGTTGACCACGTCGTTGGCGCCAAGCACCAGCACCACGTCGGCCTGGCCGAACTCGGCGTTGATGTCTTCCATCTCGAAGACCTGCTCGTAGGGCACCTCGGCCTCGGCCAGCAGCACGTTCATGTGCCCCGGCATGCGCCCGGCCACCGGGTGGATCGCGTATTTCACGGTCACGCCCATGTGCGTCAGCTTCTCCGCCAGTTCCATCAGCGCATGCTGCGCGCGGGCCACCGCCAGGCCGTAGCCGGGGACGATGATCACCGTGTCGGCGTTGCTCAGCAGGAAGGCGGCGTCGTCCGAGGAGCCGGACTTCACGCTGCGCTCCTGCGGCGCGCCGGCCGGGCCGCCGGTATCGGCGCTGGCGCCGAAGCCGCCGAGGATCACGTTGAAGAACGAGCGGTTCATCGCCCTGCACATGATGTACGAGAGGATCGCGCCGGAGGAGCCGACCAGGGAACCGGCGATGATCAGCATCGAGTTGTTCAGCGAGAAGCCGATGCCGGCCGCCGCCCAGCCCGAGTAGCTGTTGAGCATCGACACCACCACCGGCATGTCGGCGCCGCCGATGGGGATGATGATCAGCACGCCGATGACGAAGGCCAGCGCCAGCAGCAGGGCGAACGCCGGGATGTTGCCGGTGAAGGTGTAGACCAGGCCCAGGCCGACGATCGCCAGGCCCACGGCCAGGTTGACCAGGTGCTGGCCCTTGAACACCACCGGTGCGCCCTGGAACAGGCGAAACTTGTATTTGCCCGACAGCTTGCCGAAGGCGATCACCGAACCGGAGAAGGTGATGGCGCCGATGGCCGCGCCGAGGAACAGCTCCAGGCGGTTGCCGCTGGGGATCGCATGGCCCATGTGCGCGACGATGCCCAGCGACTGCGGCTCGACCACCGCGGCGATGGCGATGAATACCGCGGCCAGGCCGATCATGCTGTGCATGAAGGCCACCAGCTCGGGCATCTTGGTCATCTCCACGCGCCTGGCCATGACGGTGCCGACACTGCCGCCGATCAGCAGGCCGACGATCACGTAGCCGATGCCGGTCGTGGCCAGTTCGCTGCCGAGCTTGAAGATCAGGCCGACCGTGGTCAGCACGGCGATGGCCATGCCGAGCATGCCGAAGACGTTGCCGCGCCGCGAGCTGGTCGGGTGCGAGAGGCCCTTGAGCGCCTGGATGAAGCACACCGAGGCGACGAGGTAGAGCAGGGTGATCAGGTTCATGCTCATGGCTTACTTGCCTCCGCCTTGGCCGCGCTGCGGTCCTTCTTCTTGAACATGTCCAGCATCCGCCGGGTGACCAGGAAGCCGCCGAACACGTTGACCGCCGCCAGCGCCACGGCCAGGGTGCCCATGGCCTTGCCCAGCGGGGTGACGGTGAGCGCGGCGGCCAGCATGGCGCCGACGATGACGATCGCCGAGATCGCGTTGGTGACCGCCATCAGCGGCGTGTGCAGCGCCGGGGTGACGTTCCAGACCACGTGGTAGCCGACGTAGATCGCCAGCACGAAGATGATCAGGTTGTAGATGCCGTCGGAAATCAGATCCATGTTCGCGTCTCCCTTAGCCATTGCTGCGCACGACCTGGCCGTCGCGGCACATCAGGCACGCGCGGACGATGTCGTCTTCGAGGTTGAGCTGGAAGCGGCCGTCCTGGTCGATGACCAGCTTGAGGAAATCCAGCAGGTTGCGGGCATACAGCGCCGAGGCATCGGCCGGCACCCGGGCCGCCAGGTTGCCGTAGCCGACGAGGGTCACGCCGTGCTCGACCACCACCTGGTCGACCACCGACAGCGGGCAGTTGCCGCCATGGGAGGCGGCCATGTCGATCACCACCGAGCCCGGCTTCATCTGCCGCACCGTCTCCTCCTGCAGCAGCACCGGCGCCTTGCGGCCCGGGATCAGCGCGGTGGTGATGACGATGTCCGACTGCAGGGCGCGCTGGTGCACCGCCTGCGCCTGGCGCGCCATCCACGAGGCCGGCATCGGCCGGGCGTAGCCGCCGACCCCCTCGGCGCACTCGCGCTCCTCGTCGGTCTCGTAGGGCACGTCGATGAATTTCGCGCCCAGCGACTCGATCTGCTCCTTCACCGCCGGGCGCACGTCCGAGGCTTCGATCACCGCACCCAGGCGCTTGGCCGTGGCGATGGCCTGCAGGCCGGCGACGCCAGCGCCGAGGATCAGCACGCGGGCGGCCTTCACCGTACCGGCGGCGGTCATCAGCATCGGCATGAAGCGCGGATAGTGATGGGCGGCGAGCAGCACCGCCTTGTAGCCGGCGATGTTGGCCTGCGACGAGAGCACGTCCAGGCTCTGCGCGCGGGAGGTGCGCGGCGCCGCCTCGAGGGCGAAGGCGGTGATGCCGCGCGCGGCCATGCGCGCGATGTTGGCGTCGTCGAACGGATCGAGCATGCCCAGCAGCACGGCGCCGGGCTGCATCTGCGCCAGCTCGGCCTCGTTCGGCGCGTTGACCTTGAGCACCAGCTCGGCGGCGAGGGCCGTGGCGGCGTCGCCGATGGTCGCGCCGACGGCTTCATAGGCGCTGTCCGGCACGCTGGACAGCGACCCGGCGCCGCTTTGCAGCGTCACCCGGTGCCCTTGGCCGATCAGCTTCTTGACGGTTTCCGGGGTCGCGGCGACGCGCGTTTCCCGGACCTGGGTTTCGAGAGGAACACCGATGTGCATTGTTGTTGTTCTCCTGCGTGATCTAGACCAGCGCGCGGCGAACCGCCGCCCTGGCGAGCGCTTTCACCCGGCTACTGCTCTGGCGTCCGGGATTCGAAACGGCGAAGCGACCTTCTGTAGCGCCGAAAGAAACCGGCTACGGCGCGGCATTCTGCAAGCCTGGAAAAAATCAAACAACTGTTTCAATCAAACGATTGTATTTGGTCGGATGGTCGAAGAATGACCGTCGGTTCGCGCATATCGCCGCAGCGGGCGCCTGCCTTGGGCTGCGCCGGCTGCGCGAGATGAAGCTCGCCGTTCGTGCGTCAGGATCATGAATGACGCGATATCGACGCGGTATTCGTCGGCGGTGCCGGCCATGTCCGACCTTGGTGCCGATGCCTGTGCGGTTGCAGAAAAAGCGCAGCCGTTGAAATGTCATTCAATCCTTGTAGTCCAAGCGGATTGAATACGCCTGTCCGGAGTGTTGCGTGCGCAGTGGCGTCGGGTCGCCGCGCATCGCCTCGTTGGAGCTGCAAGATGCCCGAACTCGATGTGAACGAGATGACCATGCTGCTCGAGGCGCCCGCCCAGCGCCGCCTGCCGTTCGCCTTCGCCCGCCGCCACGGCGTGATCCTGCTGGAGCGCGGCGGCGAGATGCGCCTCGGCCTGCGCGAAGGCGCGGCGCTGACCGCGGTGCAGGAAGCCCAGCGCATCGCCGGCATGCCGCTGCCGTTGCAGTGGTTGCCCCAGGCCGAATTCGACCAGGCGCTCGGCGCGGCCTACCAGCACGATTCGTCGGCGGCGATGCTGATGGTCGAGGGGCTGGGCAACGAGCTGGACCTGGCCAGCCTCGCCGAGCAGATCCAGGAGACCGAGGACCTGCTGGAGCAGGAGGACGACGCGCCGATCATCCGCCTGATCAACGCCATCCTCGGCGAGGCGATCGCCGAGAACGCCTCGGACATCCATGTCGAGACCTTCGAGAAGCGCCTGGTGATCCGCTTTCGCGTCGACGGCATTCTCCGCGAGGTGGTGCAGCCCAAGCGCGAGCTGGCGGCGCTCTTGGTGTCGCGGATCAAGGTCATGGCGCGGCTGGACATCGCCGAGAAACGCGTCCCGCAGGACGGCCGCATCTCCCTGCGGGTCGGCGGCCGCGAGGTGGATATCCGCGTCTCGACGCTGCCGTCGGCCAATGGCGAGCGGGTGGTGCTGCGCCTGCTCGACAAGCAGGCCGGGCGGCTGACCCTGCAGCATCTGGGCATGAGCGAGCGCGACCGCCAGCGGATGGAGCAGGCGGTGAAAAAGCCCCACGGCATCATCCTGGTGACCGGCCCCACCGGTTCGGGCAAGACCACCACGCTGTACGCCAGCCTGACCACGCTCAACGACCGCACGCGCAACATCCTCACCGTCGAGGACCCGATCGAATACCACCTCGAAGGCATCGGCCAGACCCAGGTCAACACCAAGGTGGACATGACCTTCGCCCGCGGCCTGCGCGCCATCCTGCGGCAGGACCCGGACGTGGTGATGGTCGGCGAGATTCGCGACCAGGAAACCGCCGACATGGCCGTGCAGGCCTCGCTCACCGGCCACCTGGTGCTCTCGACCTTGCACACCAACAGCGCCATCGGCGCGGTCACGCGGCTGGTGGACATGGGCGTCGAGCCGTTCCTGATCTCCTCCTCGCTGCTCGGCGTGCTGGCCCAGCGCCTGGTGCGGGTGCTGTGCAGCGACTGCAAGCGCGCCTATGTCGCCGACGAAGCCGAGTGTGCGCTGTTCGGCCTCGCCCCGACCGAGGCGCCGACGCTGTATCACGCCGAAGGCTGCGATGCCTGTCGCCAGCTGGGCTATCGCGGACGGACCGGCATCTACGAGCTGGTGCTGTTCGACGACACCCTGCGCAGCATGATCCATACCCGCACCGCCGAGCAGGAGATGACCCGCCATGCACGGGTGCTGGGCCCGAGCATTCGTGACGACGGCCTGCGCAAGGTGCTGGAAGGCGTGACCACCATCGAGGAGGTGCTGCGTGTGACCAGCGAAGACCGACGCTCCGGTCAGGGTGATCGAAGGCAGGGCGGTGAACGCCGGGGAACCGCCCGTGACCGCAGGGCCACCGACCGATGACAACGGTCGCCAGTGGTCGGGTGGCGCGCGTAGGGCGGGTGCAACCCGCCGACCGTGCGGGATGCCGGCTCCCTATCGGCGGGTTGCAACCCGCCCTACGCCGCGATCGGCGCACGAAACGCCCATCCGGTGACGGGAAACCCGCCTGATGGCTGCCTTCGAATACATCGCCCTCGATCCACGCGGCCGCCAGCAGAAAGGCCTGATCGAGGCGGACAGCCCGCGCCAGGCCCGTCAGCTGCTGCGCGACCGGCAGTGGGCGCCGCTGGAGGTGAAGCAGGCCAGGTCGCGCGAGGAACCCGGTCGCGGCGGCTTCGGTTTCGGCCGTGGTCTCTCGGCGCGCGACCTGGCGTTGATCACGCGGCAGCTGGCGACCCTGGTGCAGGCCGCGCTGCCCATCGAGGAAGCGCTGCGCGCCGCCGCCGCTCAGTCCGGCTCGGCGAAGATCAAGTCGATGCTGCTGGCGGTGCGCGCGCGGGTGATGGAGGGCCACAGCCTGGCCGCGGCGCTGCGCGAGTATCCCTCGGCGTTCCCCGAGCTGTACCGCGCCACCGTGGCCGCCGGCGAGCACGCCGGGCACCTCGGGCTGGTGCTCGACCAGCTCGCCGACTACACCGACCAGCGCCAGCAGTCGCGGCAGAAGATCCAGCTGGCGCTGCTCTACCCGGTGATCCTGCTGGTCGCCTCGCTGGCCATCGTCGTGCTGCTGCTCGGCTACGTGGTGCCGGACGTGGTCAAGGTGTTCGTCAACACCGGCCAGGAGCTGCCGGCGCTGACCCGCGGGCTGATCGCCAGCAGCGACCTGGTCAAGGACTGGGGCTGGCTGATCCTGCTCGGCGGCATCGGCGCCGTGCTGGCGATGCGCGCGGCGCTGCGCGACGAGGCGTTCCGGCTGCGCTGGCACGCCTTCATCCTGCGCCTGCCGCTGATCGGCCGGCTGAGCCGGGCGACCCACACCGCGCGTTTCGCCTCGACCCTGGCGATCCTCACCAAGAGCGGCGTGCCGCTGGTGGAGGCGCTGTCCATCGCCGCGGCGGTGATCGCCAACCGGCGCATCCGCGAGCGGGTGGTCGAGGCCGCGCAGAAGGTGCGCGAGGGCAGCAGCCTGACCCGTGCGCTGGAGGCTACCGGCGAATTCCCGCCGATGATGCTGCACATGATCGCCAGCGGAGAAAAATCCGGTGAACTGGACCAGATGCTGGCGCGCACCGCGCGCAACCAGGAGAACGACCTGGCCGCCCAGGTGTCTCTGCTGGTCGGCCTGTTCGAACCGTTCATGCTGGTGTTCATGGGCGCCGTGGTGCTGGTCATCGTGCTGGCGATCCTGATGCCCATCCTCTCTCTCAACCAACTGGTGGGGTAACGACAATGTGGTTGCAACGACGCAGGCAGGGGGGCTTCACCCTTATCGAGATCATGGTGGTGGTGGTCATCCTCGGCATTCTCGCCGCCCTGGTGGTGCCGCAGGTGATGAGCCGCCCGGAGCAGGCCAAGGTCACCGTGGCCAGGGGCGACATCAAGGCCATCGCCGCCGCCCTGGACATGTACAAGCTGGACAACTTCGCCTATCCGAGCACCCAGCAGGGGCTCGATGCGCTGGTGCAGCGGCCTTCGGGCAGCCCGCAGCCGAAGAACTGGAACCGCGACGGCTACCTCAAGCGCCTGCCCAAGGACCCTTGGGGCAACGACTACCAGTACCTGTCGCCGGGCACCCAGGGCCAGTTCGACCTGTATTCCTTCGGTGCCGACGGCAAGCCCGGCGGCAGCGAGCTGAACGCGGACATCGGCAACTGGGACCTCTGACCGATGCGGCGCCGCACCCGCGCCTTCACCCTCATCGAGCTGCTGGTGGTCATCGTCCTGCTGGGCATCCTGGTCAGCGTGGCGGTGCTCGGCATCGGCGGCTCCAGCACCTCGCGCGAATTGCGTGACGAGGCCCGGCGCCTCGCCGCGCTGATCGGCGTGATCAGCGACGAGGCGGTGCTCGACAGCCGCGAATACGGCCTGCTGATCAGCGGCGAAGGCTATCGCGTGCTGCGTTACGACGAGGCCGCGGCACGTTGGCGGGAGACCGACCGGCGCGAAGCGCACGAGCTGCCGGAGTGGATGCGGTTGGAGCTGACACTGGATGGCGCCCCACTGCAACTGTTGGCGCCGGTAAAGCGCGAGGACGACCGCGCCGGGCTGTCCCGTGACGGCGCACGCGCGCGGCGCAACGAGCCGCGTCTGGAGCCGCAACTGTTGATCCTCTCCAGCGGCGAGCTGTCGCCGTTCAGCCTGCGCCTGTCCGAGCGCAAGCCGGGCGGCGGCGCCTGGGAGATCGCCAGCGACGGCTTCCGCCTGCCCCGGGCCGAACCGCTGGAGGGCGGGCGATGAAATGCGGCACCGCCAGGCACGGCGGCTTCACCTTGCTGGAAGTGCTGGTGGCGCTGGCGATCTTCGCCAGCGTATCGGCCGTGGTGCTCACCGCCGCCGGGCGCAGCCTCAGCAATGCCGGGCGCCTGGAAGAACTCACCCTGGCCGGCTGGATCGCCGACAACCGCATCAGCGAACTGCAGTTGCAGCAGACCCCGCCGGTCATCGGCCGCGAGACCCAGGCGCTGGAATACGGCGGCCGCCAGTGGCAGGTCCTCAGTGAGATCGCGGCCAGCGCCGATCCCGCTCTGCTGCGCGTCACTGTCTGGGTCGCGCTGGCGACGCCGCGCGGGCCCGGCGTGGCGCTGCAGGAGCGCGCGGTCACCCGCCTCAGCGGCTTCGTCGGGGTGCGCTGATGGCCACACGTACGCAGGCCGCCGCCGGCTTCACCCTGCTGGAGCTGTTGATCGCCATCGCGCTGTTCGCCCTGCTGGGCCTGGGCACTTACCGCATGCTCGAAGCGGTGCTGCGCAGCGACGAGGCGGTGCGCGCCCAGGAGCAGCAGTTGCGCGAGCTGAGCCGGGCGCTGTGGGCGTTCGAACGCGACCTGCAGCAGGTCATCGGCCGGCCGATCCGCGACGGCTTCGGCGACGAGCGCAACGCCTTCATCGGCCAACTGGGCGGCGACGATGGCGCGCCGGCACTGGAACTGACCCGCGCCGGCTGGCGCAACCCCACCGGGCTGCGTCGCGCCAACCTGCAGCGGGTGCGCTGGCGCCTGGCCGGTCAGAACCTGGAGCGGGTCTACTGGGTGGTGCTCGACCGCGACGTCGACAGCCCGCCACGCGTGCAGCGCGTGCTGGAGAACGTGCAGGGCCTGCAACTGCGCTACCTGGACGAGGACGCCGTATGGCACGAGGAATGGCCACCGTTCGATTTCGGCCGCGGCGGCCAGGCGGAGGCGGCCGAGCGGCTGCCCGCCGCGCTGGAGCTGAGCCTGGAACACCCGCGCTACGGCCGCATTACGCGCCTGTTGCGCCTGCCCGATCCGGCGCCGCAAAGTGCCCAGCAGGCGCTGCCCGGCGCCGAGGGTGTGCCCGAGCCGTTCGAAGGGGCGCTGCCGCAATGAGGCGCCAGCGCGGGGTGGCGCTGATCACCGTGCTGCTGGTGGTGGCCATCGTCACCGTGGTCAGCGCGGCGATGGTGGCGCGCCAGCAACTGGCGATCCGTGCCAGCGCCAACCAGCTGCAGGCGCGCCAGGCCTGGCACTACGCTCTTGGCGGCGAGGCGCTGGCCCAGGCCATGCTCGCCCGCGACCTGCAGGACGGTGGCGAACCGGACGCCGGCGTCGACCACCTGCAGGAGGCCTGGGCGCGGCCGCTGCCGGTATTCGAGATCGACCAGGGCGAGATCCACGTGCGCATCGAGGACCTGGCCGGGCGTTTCAACCTCAACGGCCTGCTGCGCGACCAGCAGCCCAACCCCGCGGCCGTGGCACAGTTCCGCCGCCTGCTGCGGCAGCTGCAGATCGCCGCGCCCTACGCCGAGCGCCTGCTCGACTGGCAGGACCCGGACCAGCAGCCCAGCGGCGAACTGGGCGCCGAGGACAACGCCTATCTCGGCCTCGACCCGCCGTATCGCACGGCCGGCCGGCGGCTGTACGAGCTGTCCGAGCTGCGCCTGCTGCTGGACATGCGCGAGGAGGACTTCCAGCGCCTGGCGCCGCATGTCGCCGCGCTACCGGCGGAGGTGCCGCTGAATGTCAACACGGCCAGCGCGGTGGTGCTGTCGAGCCTGGGCGACAACCTCTCGCCTGGCGCCGCGGAGGCGCTGGTGGCGCTGCGCCGCAGCGCGCCGTTTCGCAACCGCGCGGCCTTCCTGGCGCAGCCGGCCATGGCCGGTACGACGCTGCAGGGCACTGCGCTGGCGGTTGGCAGTCAATTCTTCCAGGCCACCAGCGAAGTGCGTCTGGGCGATCGCCGGCTGGCGCTGGTCAGCCTGCTGCGACGCGAGCAGGACGGCAGCGTCCGTGTGCTGGCGCGCAATCTCGGCCAGCCCGCCAGGCTGGTTTCAGCCGATGGAGAGCGTGAGCGCTAGGGGTTGTCGTCGTTTTGCTCTAACAAATTGATCTAAAAGGGCAAGCCCGTATCGTTGAAGCTTCTGGATCCCGCCTCGATACGAGCTTGCACCTGGCCCTTGTAGGAGCAGGCCACGCCTGCGAACAGGGGCCACGCATCGGTGCGGCTGCTTTTTTCGCGGGCATGGACTCGGCGTTCCCGCCCGTCCTACGAGGGTCAGCGCTATGCGCAGAAATGAAACGGCAACAGACCTAGGAGAACCCTGAACCATGGATTGCCTGTTCCTGCCCGCCGACAGCCCCGCACGGCTCGACGCCGATACACCCGTCTACTGGCTGCCGAAGCAAGGTGCCGGCCGCTGGCTGCGCCTGGACGAGTGCGCCGCGGCCGCCCAGGGGGCGATCAGCCTGGTGCTGCCGGCGGAAGCCTGCAGCTTCTTCGCGGTCAGCCTGCCGACCCGCAAGGCGCGTTGGATGCAGCAGGCGCTCGCCTATGTCGCCGAGGAACTGCTCGCCGAGAACGTCGACGAGCTGCACCTGGCGCTCGGCGAGACGCTGGCGGACGGCCGCCAGCGGGTCGTCGCCATCGGTCGCCAACGGCTCGGCGACTGGCTGGCGCAGCTGCGCGAGCTGGGGCTGCCGATCGTCGCCGTGCACGTCGATGCCGACCTGTTGCCGCGCGATGCGACCCAGTTGCTGTTCCTCGGCGAGCGCGGCCTGCTCGGCGGCGCCGGGGAGACCCGGCTGGTGTTCGCCAGTCGCGACTGGCCGGCGCTGGCCGGGCACTGCCCGCCGCCCTGGCATGCCCAGGGCAGCGAAGCCGAACCGCCGGTGCCGCTGGAGGATTACCGGCCGCTGGACGACCCTTACGCGTTCCTTGCCGGCAACCGCGCCACGGCGGTCAATCTGGCCCAGGGCGAGTTCGCCGTGGAGACCGGCAGCACCGGCCTCGGCTACTGGAAACCGCTTTTCGCCGTTGTCGGGCTGATCCTGCTGGTGCAACCGGGCTTCAACCTGGTCCAGGCCTGGTATTTCCAGCGTCAGGGCGATGCCTATGCCGAAGCCAGCCAGGCGCTGTATCGCGAGCTGTTTCCCGAAGACGTACGCATCGTCAATCTGCGCGCCCAGTTCGACGATCACCTGGCCCAGCGCAGCGGCGGTCAGGCCGGCTTCCTGCGCCTGCTCGAGCACACCGCCGGCGCGCTGGAGGATGGCATTCCGGTGACCATCGGCCAGCTCGACTACAACCAGGATCGCGGCGATCTCGCCCTGCAGCTGCAGGCGATGGATTTCGCCACCCTGGAGACGCTGCGCCGGCGCCTGGGCGAGAGCGGGCAGAGCGTACAGCTGGGTTCGGCCAGCCGCGAAGGCGACGGGGTAAGCGCCCGCGTGGTCATCGGAGGCTGATGATGAATCTCAGGCAGCAACTGGCCGTACGCCTCGCCGACTCCCCGCTGTGGCAGCGCTGGCAACGTTTGGCGCCGCGCGAACGGACGTCGCTGAGCCTGCTCGGCGCTTTTCTCGTCGCGCTGCTGTTCTACTTCTGGCTGTGGTTGCCGGCGCAGCGCCAGGCGGCCGATGCGCGCGAGTACTACCAGCAGCAGCGCGCGCTCCACGCCTACATGGAGCAGAACACCGAGCTGGCGCGGCAGATGGCCCGCAGCAACCACGTCGAGCTGGCGCCGGAACAATTGCAGGGGGTGATCACCCAGAGCGCGCAGCAGGGCAACCTGTCGATCGAAAGCTTCGACAACGGCAGCGACGGCAGCCTGCAGGTCAGCCTGCCCGGCGCGTCCTATGCGTTGTTGCTGCGCTGGTTCGAGGCGTTGCAGGGCCAGGGCGTGAGCATCGCCGAGGTCAGCCTGGAACGCGCCGGCGAGGGGCTGGTGAATGCCCGGGTGAGTTTTCGCGCGGGGATTTAGTGGGCATTGGGGGAGCGGAGCGCACAGGCAACGCGCTGCGCGCGGCAGCGTAGGACGGGCGGGGACGCCGAGTTCATGCCCGCGAAGCGGCCCTGTGAAAGCTTCGCGGGCAAGCCCGCTCCTTACAGGGCTCCGGTGTGCGCACTGCTCTGGCGAATCGCCGTCAATGCGACGTGTTGAATTGCAGCGCCAGCGCGCGCAACGCGGCTTCGGCGGCCAGTACCTTGTTCACCACCTCCTCGGCCTTCTCGCGGCTGATGCCGAGGCGGTCGAACAGCTGCTGCGGGATCTCGCGATCCGACCCGTTGCCGTCACCGATGCCGCGGTTGTGCAGCAGGCGTACCGCCAGGCAGACCAGGTTTGGATAGGCGCAGTCCTCGCCTTCGTAGTTGGGGTCGGTCTGGAAGCGCAGGGCGGTGGCGAGCTCCTCCGGCATGCCCCAGAAGCGGATCAGCCAGGCGCCGATCTGTTCGCGGGTGATGCCCAGCAGGTGCTGCTCGATATGGCTGTGGCCCTGGTGCGGGTTGGCCTCCAGGTGCCGGCAGAGTAGCGAGAAATGCGGCGGGAAGACGTGTGCCAGCACCAGATAGCCGAAGCTGTGCAGCAGCCCGGCCAGGTAGCTCAGGCCCGGCTCGGGGCGCTGCTCGCGGGGGATGGCGCGGGTCAGGCCTTCGATTACCGCGGCGGTGTAGATCGCCTGGTGCCAGTAGGGGGTGGCGTCCTGCGGCTTGTCCCTGGGCAGGCTGAGGGTCTTGCCGAGGGCCAGGCCGAGGGCGAGGTTGATCACCAGGTCGAAGCCCAGCACGCGGACGATGGCATCCTCCACCGAGCGGATGCGTCCGGGTGCGGCATAGTAGGGCGAGGCGGCCCAACTGATCACCTGGGCGGCCAGTGCCGGGTCGGTTTCCACCACGCCGGTGATGTCGTCCACGCTGGCGTCGGGGTTGACTCGCAGCTTGATGATCTTCTGCGCGGTGTGCGACAGCGGCGGAATCTCGATAGTCTCTTCCAGGCGCTGCTGGATGCGCCGTGCGGTGAAGCTCTGCATCGCCTGGGTGATTTCCTTGCGATCGTCGTCCGGGCGGTTCAGGTTCGGCCGGATGCCGTTCAGCGGCACGGCGAATTGGCCAGCGCTGGCCTTGCTCAGCATGCGCTTGAAGTCGCCGCTGTCGACTTCCACCAGCAGGCCCGGCTGGCCGGATTCGAGCAGCAGGCGCGGCTGCTCCAGCAGGCGCTCTTCATACAGGCAGGGCGAGCTGGTCAGCGACGGCAGGCCCGGCAGTACGCTCAGTTCGTGCTTGCCGAGCATGCGCGCCAGGCGTTCCGGCTTGACCGCCGCCAGCGTGCGGCCGGTCAGTTCGGCGAGGCGGGCGAGGTCGAGCAGATGGTCCTGGGGAAAGAGCACCAGCATCGCGCCGATGCTGTCGTCCAGCAGCACCGCCTGCACGCGCTGGGCGGCAGGTAGACCGGCGCGATCAGGCAGGATGCGGTAACTCACGCCGAGGTCTTTCAGCAGCCTGGCGATCAGCAGCGGCAGTTCGGAGCAGCTCTCGGTGTCGACAGCAGAATTCATGAGCGGGTCCGTAGTGGTGACCAGCCGAGTATAGCCAAGGGCTCGAACCCAGGGCTTTCGGCGACGAGTGGTTGTCATACCTGGCCGTATTCCTGGCCATGACGCAGCCAGCGTTCGAGCAGCGGACTGACATGTTGCGGCCAGTGTGCCAGCAGTTGCTGTGACGCGTCGCGCACTGCCGGCAGCAGGTCGGCATCGCGCATCAGATCGGCGACCTTGAACTGCAGCAGCCCGGTCTGGCGGGTGCCGAGCATCTCGCCGGGGCCGCGCAACTCCAGGTCCTTCTCGGCGATGAGGAAGCCGTCGCAGGTCTCGCGCATGATCGCCAGGCGCTCGCGGCCCAGTTGCGACAGTGGCGGATGGTAGAGCAGCACGCAATGGCTGGCCGCGCTGCCGCGGCCGACCCGGCCGCGCAACTGGTGCAGTTGGGCGAGCCCCAGGCGTTCGGGGTTCTCGATGATCATCAGGCTGGCGTTGGGTACGTCGACACCGACCTCGATCACCGTGGTGGCGACCAGCAGCTGCAGCTCGCCGCGCTTGAAGCGGTCCATCACCTCGGCCTTCTCGGCCGGTTTCATGCGCCCGTGGATCAGGCCGACGCGCAGGCCGGCGAGTGCCGCCGAGAGATCCTCGAAGGTGGTTTCGGCGGCCTGGCAGGTGAGTTCCTCGGACTCCTCGATCAGCGTGCAGACCCAATAGGCCTGGCGCCCCTCGTTGCAGGCCGCGCGCACCCGCTCGACGACTTCCAGGCGACGGTTGTCGGCGATCACCAGGGTGTTCACCGGCGTGCGCCCGGGCGGCAGTTCGTCGAGAATCGAGGTGTCGAGATCGGCGTAGGCGCTCATCGCCAGGGTCCGCGGGATCGGCGTGGCGGTCATGATCAACTGGTGCGGGCAGAGCCGGCCGTCGATGCCTTTCTGGCGCAGGGCCAGGCGCTGCTGGACGCCGAAGCGGTGCTGCTCGTCGATGATCACCAGCGCCAGGCGCTTGAACACCACTTCGTCCTGAAACAATGCGTGGGTGCCGACCACCATCGGGCAGCCGCTGGCGATCCGCTGCAGCGCTGCAACGCGGGCCTTGCCCTTGAGCTTGCCGGCCAGCCAGGCGACTTCGATGTCGAGCGGCTCGAGCCACTTGCTGAAATTGAGGAAATGCTGCTCGGCGAGGATCTCGGTGGGTGCCATCAGCGCCACCTGGTAGCCGGCTTCCAGCGCCTGCAGCGCGGCGAGGGCGGCGACTACCGTCTTGCCGGCGCCGACGTCGCCCTGCACCAGGCGCAGCATGGGCTCGTCCTGGGCCAGGTCGTAGGCGATCTCGGCGCCGACCCGCTGCTGCGCGCCGGTCGGTGTGAAGCCGAGGTTGGCGAGAAAGCGCCGCGGCAACTGCCGCGCTGGCGGTAGCTGCGGCGCCTGCTGGGCGCGCACCCGTTCGCGCAGGCGCTGCAGCGACAGCTGGTGGGTCAACAGTTCCTCGAAGGCCAGGCGATGCTGCGCCCAGTGGCGGCCTTCGGCGAGTTCCTCCAGGTCGGCGTCGGCCGGCGGCCGGTGCAGGTAGCGGATCGCCTGGTCCAGCGGTCCTAGGCGATAGTCGCGGGCCAGTTCGGCGGGCAGCCAGTCCGGCAGGCTGTGCGGGCCGAGGCGGCTCAGCGCCTGCTCGCTGAGGCTGCGCAGGCGCTGCTGGGTCAGGCCCTCGGTGGTCGGGTAGATCGGCGTCAGGGTCTGCTCCACCGGAGCGGGTTCGGTGCTCAGCGCGCGGTATTCCGGATGGTAGATTTCCAGCCCCGAGGCGCCGGGGCGGGCTTCGCCGTAGCAGCGCAACTGGGTGCCGCGCTTGAGGGCTTCCTTCTGCGCCTGGCTGAAGTGGTAGAAGCGCAGGCTCAAGGTGCCGCTGCCGTCCTGCAGGCGCACCAGCAGGCTGCGGCGGCGGCCCATGACCACGTCGGCGCCGACCACCACGCCCTCGATGACCGCGTCCTGGCCGGGGCGCAGCGCGCCGATGGGCACCACGCGGGTGCGGTCCTGGTAGCGCAGCGGCAGGTGGAACAGCACGTCCTGCAGGGTTTCCAGCCCGACCCTGGCGAGCTTCTCGGCCAGGGCCGCGCCGACGCCCTTGAGCGCGGTGACCGGAATGGTCGCCAGTTCGCTCATGGGCTCAGGCGCTGGCCGACGGCGGCTTGCCCACCGAGCACAGGCGGATGGAGTCGGCCAGCACCTCGATGGCCTTGGGCCGCGGGAAGCTGGCGCGCCAGGCGATGGCGACGGTGCGGAACGGCACCGGCGGGGTCATCGGGCGGATTTCCAGCACGCCCGGGGCATAGTGATGGCTCTCCACTGCCGACAGCGGCAGGATCGACACGCCCAGGCCCGAGGCGACCATGTGGCGGATGGTTTCCAGCGAACTGGACTCGACCGTGGTGTGGCTCGGCGCCTCGCCCTTGCGGGTGGTCGGGCAGGCTTCGAGCACCTGGTCGCGGAAGCAATGGCCTTCGCCGAGCAGCAGCAGGCTCTTGTCGTTGAGCATCTCGGCGTCGATGGATTTCTTCGCGGTCCAGGGATGTCCGGCCGGCATCAGGACGTAGAATGGCTCGTCGTAGAGCGGCTTGGTCAGCACGTCGGCTTCCTGGAACGGCAGCGCGATGATGATCGCGTCCAGCTCGCCGGTGCGCAGCTTGTCGCGCAGGATATGGGTGAAGTTCTCCTCGATGTACAGCGGCATGTCCGGCGCCACGCGGTGCAGCTGCGGGATCAGGTGCGGGAACATGTAGGGCCCGACGGTATAGATGGCGCCGACCTTCAGCGGTGCGGCCAGCTGGTTCTTGCCGACCTGGGCCAGTTCGCGAATGCTCTGCGCCTGCTCCAGCACCTTCTGCGCCTGGGTGACGATGCCTTCGCCCACCGGTGTCAGGCGCACGGCGCTCTTGGTGCGTTCGAAGATCAGCACGCCGAGCTCGTCCTCGAGCTTCTTCACGCCGACCGAGAGGGTCGGCTGGCTGACGTGGCAGCGCTCGGCGGCGCGGCCGAAGTGCTGTTCCTGGGCAAGGGTGACGATGTAGCGCAGTTCGGTCAGAGTCATAGTCAGCATCCATCAAGATACCGGCAAGCATAGCCTTTTGCGCAGCGTGGAACCAACCGCTCGGCGCGGGGTGAAAGTCGCTACACTCGGCTCCCATGGAGCCCTTTAGGGATGGAGCTGAAGATGCGCAGACACCTGTCCGTGTTGATCGCCGGTTGTGGCGATGTCGGCAGCCGCCTCGGCCTGCAGCTGAGCTGCGCCGGCTGGACGGTCTACGGGCTGCGGCGGCAGGCGGCGGGCCTGCCGGTGCCGATCCTGCCGGTGGATGGCGATCTCGCCGACCCGGCCTGCCCGCGCACCTGGCCCAATGGCGCGCTGGATTACCTGGTCTATGCCGCCTCGGCCACGCAGCACGACGAAGCGGGGTATCGCCAGGCCTATGTCGAGGGGCTACGCAACGTGCTCGGCTGGTTGCGGCAGCATGGCCAGCGCCCGCGGCGCGTGCTGTTCGTCTCCAGCACCGGCGTCTATGCCCAGTGCGACGGCGAATGGGTCGACGAAAACTCCGCCACCGTCCCCAGCGGCTTTACCGGCCAGGTGATGCTCGAGGCCGAGCGCCTGGCGCTGGGCTGCGGCGTGCCGGCGACGCGGGTGCGCATGGGCGGCCTCTACGATCCGACGCGGCCCTGGCTGCAGAGCCAGGTGCGCGCGGGCCTGCGTGTCGATCGCGAGCCGCCGCAGTACAGCAACCGCATCCACCGCGACGATGCCGCCGGCCTGCTGGCCTTCCTGCTGCAGGCCGATGCCCATGGCGAAACGCTGGCCGACTGCTACCTCGGCGTCGACAACGATCCGGCGCCGCTGCACGAGGTGGTCGACTGGCTGCGCGAGCGATTGGGCGTGAGCCACTGGGCACAGGAATCGATGACTCGCCGTGCCGGCAGCAAGCGCTGCAGCAACGAGCGGGCGCGGGCGCTGGGTTGGGCACCGAAGTACCCCAGCTATCGCGACGGCTATGCCTCGCTGGGACAGGGCAAGCGCTGAGGCCGGCGTGCAGTCCGTCGGCACTCGGGCAACTCTGCGGCGGCGCTGCTTACTAAAAACCTGACAGCGCACGCCGCGAGGAGTGACAGCGAGGCCGTAAAGGAGAACCACCGGGCGGCGTTTCCGGACACCCGACTAGGAGATTTTCCATGAGAGCCCTCCGCTGGCACGGCAAGCACGATATCCGCTGCGACAACCACATCCCCGATCCGAGCATCGAAGACCCGCGCGACGCCATCGTCAAGGTCAGCTCCTGCGCCATCTGTGGCTCCGATCTGCACCTGTACGACGGCTTCATGCCCGGCATGCAGCACGGCGACATCATGGGCCACGAATTCATGGGCGAGGTGATGGAGGTCGGCTCGGCGAACAAGAAGCTCAAGGTCGGCGACCGCGTGGTGGTGCCCTTCACCATTGTCTGCGGCGAATGCGATCAGTGCCGGCGCGGCAACTTCTCCGTCTGCGAGCGCACCAACCGCAACAAGGACATCGCCGACAAGGTGTTCGGCCACACCACCGCCGGACTCTACGGCTATACCCACCTCACCGGCGGCTATGCCGGCGGCCAGGCCGAATTCGTCCGGGTGCCCTATGCCGACGTCGGCCCGGTGGTGATCCCCGAGGGGCTGACCGACGAGCAGGTGCTGTTTCTCGGCGACATCCTCCCCACCGGCTGGCAGGCCGCGGCGCAGTGCGACATCCAGCCCACCGACACCGTGGCGGTCTGGGGCGCAGGTCCCGTCGGCCAGTTCGCCGTGCGCAGTGCGGTGATGATGGGCGCCGAGCAGGTGATCTGCATCGACAACGTGCCCGAGCGGTTGTCCATGGCCCGCGCTGGCGGCGCCGTGACCATCGACTTCGACGACGAAAGCGTGCTCGAGCGCCTCGCCGAGCTGACCCAGGGCCGCGGCCCGGAAAAGTGCATCGATTCGGTGGGCATGGAGGCGCACGCGGCGCGCTCGCTCGATTCGCTGTACGACCGCGCCAAGCAGGCGCTGATGCTGGAAACCGACCGCCCGCACGTGCTGCGCGAGATGATCTACGTCTGCCGCCCGGCCGGGATCATTTCGATTCCCGGCGTCTACGGCGGGCTGATCGACAAGATCCCGTTCGGCGCGGCGATGAACAAGGGCCTGACCTTCCGCATGGGCCAGACCCACGTCAACCGCTGGACCGACGACCTGCTCCGGCGCATCCAGGAAGGCCAGATCGACCCCAGCTTCGTCATCACCCACAGCGTTGGGCTCGAACAGGGGCCGGAGATGTACAAGACCTTCCGTGACAAGCACGACGGCTGCATCAAGGTAGTTCTCAAACCCTGACCGACAGACCATGTGAAAACTACCGTGCTCGGTCATGCTGCGTTAAAACAGGCTCGTGCGCGAGTCCGAGCAAAATGCTCGTTTACCACTCGTAAACTCCGCTTTTTGCCTGTTTTGACTCGCTGCGCTCGCCCTTCGGGCCAGCCTTCGGCTGTTACTCCCGCTGGTCGTTGCGCCTTGCCTGACCTTCGCTCGCTACGTTTTCACAAGGCCTGCAAGTTGCCGTTTTCCGCTTTCGCGGAAGCGGCTGAACGAGGAGATTCCATGAGTATTCCACGTCAAGTCACCCGCCCCGACCATTCGGCCCGTTCGCTGGCCCGCGGGCTCGGCTGGTTCAGCGTCGGCCTGGGAGTAGCGCAGTTGCTGGCGCCGCGGCAGGTCGCGGGTTTCATCGGCATGCCGGGCAGCGAGGGCGCCGTGCGCGCCTGCGGCCTGCGCGAGATCGCCACCGGCGTCGGCCTGCTGCTGGCGGACGATCCCAAGCCCTGGGTCTATGGCCGCATCGGTGGCGATGCGCTGGACCTGGCCGGCCTCGGCTGGAGCATCGAGCACGGCCACGAGCCGGCCAATGCCGCCATCGCCGCGGGCGCGGTAGCCGGTATCACCCTGCTGGACCTGGGTTGCGCCAAGGGCCTGGATGCCGAACGGGTGCCGAGCACCGAATGGGACTACGGTGACCGCAGCGGTTTTCCCGAGGCGGCGCAGAACATGCGCGGCCGCGCCGAACCCGAGTTCGCCGCCGCACGCGCCGAGCCCAACGGCTATCCGCAGCAATTGCATTGAGCGTTTCTGCAGTCTTTCGGTGCGCGGAGTGCAACTTGCGGCAGGCGATATCCTTGCAGGGGCGTTCCATGCACCGGGCGGGGGCGGGCCGGCGACGGCGGTGCGCCCGAGCGTGCCTGGTTAAAGCCGTTGGGTTGAGCGCAGCGAAGCCCAACAACGCGAGGTGCCGGCCAATGCATTGCTCATGAGGGTGCATGTCGACGTGTGGCAGGCCCGCCTGTTGTTTGGCCCTGTGATTCGGGCTTCGCCGCGAAGCGGCTCAACCCGATTGAGGCTGTATCGAGCACGCCTCTCGATCGGCCGGGATTTTTTGTTAAGGTGGCCGGCCGTTCCGGTCGTATGCCCTTCATCGGGCTCAGCGACGATCACGCCTGCAGATGAGAGCCCATGTCCTCGGTCGTCAATGTCGTCCTGCCCGTCTTCGCCCTGATTTTTCTCGGTTATCTGTGCCGCCGCACGGGACGGATGGGGCCGACGGGCGCATCCGAGCTGAACCGTTTCGTCGTCTGGCTGGGGCTGCCGGCGCTGCTGTTCAACGTGGTCGCGACCTCGACCTGGGCGCAGCTCTGGCAGCCGGGCTTCATCACCGCCTTCGCCGTCGGCTGCCTCGGTGTGTTCGGCTTCGCGCTCGGCTATCGGATGCTGCAGAAGCAGCCGCTGGTCGATGCCAGCCTCGATGCGCTCGGCGCGTCCTACGCCAATACCGGCTATATCGGCATTCCACTGTGCATGCTGGTGCTGGGCGACGAGGCGCTGCAGCCGGCGATGGTGGCGTCGATCGTGGTGGTCTGCGTGCTGTTCGCCATCGCCCTGGCCTGCGTCGAGACCGGCCTGCACGCCGGGCAGGGCTTCGCCCGCACGCTGGGCAAGGTCAGCAGCGCGCTGCTGCGCAATCCACTGGTGGTGGCGCCCATGCTCGGCGGGGCCTGGGCGGCCAGTGGCGCGAGCCTGCCGGTGCCGCTGGCGACGCTGCTCAAACTGCTCGGCGCGGCCGCGGCGCCCTGTGCGCTGGTGTCACTGGGGCTGTTCCTCGCCCAGCCGCAGCCCGCCGGCAAGGTGCAGGGCGTGTGGCCGCTGGTGGGGCTGAAGCTGGTGGTGCAGCCGCTGATCACCTGGTACCTGGCGTTCGTGGTCTTCGAACTGCCGGCACTCTGGGCCTATTCCGCGCTGCTGCTCAGCGCGCTGCCGACCGGCACCGGGCCGTACATGCTCGCCGAGTTCTACGGCCGCGAGGGCTCGCGGGTGTCGCGGGTGGTGCTGTATTCGACGCTCGGTTCGCTGATCACCTTGTCGGTATGTCTCTACCTGTTGCCCATATGAAGGTCCTGGTACGCGTGGAAAACGCTTCGCGGTCTTCCACGGGGTGGCCATCCACCCTACGGCCTACCTGTTGCCCTGGCACGCGTGGATAAGCCTTCGGCGTTATCCACCCTACGGATTCAGGTGGGCGTGCGGGTGACTTCCAGCACCACGGCGGCGATGCGGTCGCAGCGGGTGTAGGCGCCGCCGAGCAGTTCCTCGCCGAACACGTCCGGGTCGATCTCGCGGTAGCGCCAGTGCAGGGTCGTCCGCTCCAGACGCTGGCGCACCTCGGCCAGGAAGGGGTCCTGGTTGTCGAGCATGGCGACTCCGGTATACAGCAGCAGCGTACCGCCGGGCGCCAGACGCTCGAGCGCGCTGTCGAGGATCGCCAGCGACAGGCCGGCGCCCAGCGGCCCGCCGCCGTGACGGTAGGCGCGCTGGTCGGGGTCGACCAGATAGGGCGGGTTGGCCAGGATCAGGTCGAAGTCGCCGCCGACCGCGCCGAACAGGTCGCTGTGCTCGGCGCGCAGGTTGTCGGCGCCGGCCAGCGCGGCGTTGATGCGCGCCAGGCGCAGCGCGGCGGGGTTGATGTCCAGCGCCAGCACCTCGGCGTGCGGCCGCGCCAGGGCCGTGAGGATCGCCCCCGCGCCGGAGCCGCAACCGATGTCCACCGCACGGCGTAGCTCGCCGGCATGGCGGTTCAGGTGGCACTGGATGGCGCTGGCGAAGCGGTAGGTGTCCGGGCCGAAGAACACCGCATCCGTCGCTTCGGTGGGAAAAGCCGAATGCAGGAACAGCTGGCCGTCCAGGCTCGACAGGCGCACCTTGCTGCGCCAGCGCGTGCCGCAGGGTTCGAGCACCTGGGCCTGGTCCATCAGGCTGAACAGCGGCGGCGGCAGTAGTTCGTGCTGGAACGGCCGGCTCCAGCCGAACACCCCGGGCAGGTCTTCGGCCAGGGCGTTCTCCGGGCGCTGGTTGACCCGCTCATGGGTCAGCGGCGTAGGCGTGATGAAGTGATAGCCGCGATCGCGTATGGCTTGCGCCAGATGCAGCAGCGCGCGGTCCTGCGCGGTTTCCAGGGTCATTCGTTGCGTCCTTGGCGTATGCCTTCAGTTGAACAGTCCGGTGAACAGTCGCGTGGCCAGCAGGCCGGCGGCGCTGTGGTGGCGCTGGGGCGCGAGCAGGGGCAGCAGCAGGCGCATGCGCGCCTCGCGCGTCGGCTGCCGCGCCACCTGCCGTTCGAGCAATTGCAGTTCTTCATCGAAATCGTTGTCGGCAGGGCGCTCGATGGGCGACGGGCTCGCCCGGCCATGCTGGCGGTGTGCGCCGAACGGCGCGCGGTGCGGGCTGCGCTTGCCGTCGGCCTGCCAGTCACCGGCGATCCAGGCGTGGATCAGTTGCTGTTCGTGCGCGCTGAAGACCCCGAACATGGGCGCCTGTTCCCCGGTGATCAGTTGCCAGAAGCGGCTTTCCCGTGGGTCATGGCCATGCTTGATCCAGCCGCGTTTCTCCAGCACGGCGAGGAACGACCCGACGCGCTCCGGCTCGCCCAGCCATTGGTTGACCGTGCGGCCCTCGAAGCGGCAATAGTCGGAGTGGATGAAGCGGCCGACGCCGGCCTTCCTCGCGAAAATGCGCAACACCTCGCGCTGCAGATCGAAATCGCCGATCACCGAGAGGGTGCTGGCGCCCAACTCGTTGAGGCGGTAGCCGGCACGCACCCGCCGGTAGAATTCGGCGCCGTCGGCGACCTGCGGCCAGGCCGCCAGCAACCCCTGGACGGCCTTCGTCGCATGGCCGCTGTCGGCATTGTCGACCGTGACGTGCAGGGTGAAGTAATAGGGGTCGATGCCCAACTCGGTCAGCTCGTAGGCGGTGATCAGCAGGTGCAGCGGCAATTGCTCGTAGCCCAGGTTGAAGCCGATCACTTCCGCCAGGAACTGCTCGGCATGTTCGGCCAGCGCCAGCTGGATCGCGCCCTGGACGAAGTGCGCGTCGTCCAGCGCCTGCCAGTCGTCGCAGCCCTGGCTGGCCAGCAGCTTGCGGTAGAGCACCACGTGGTTCTTTTCCGGCCGGCCCTCGCCGAGTTCCTCCAGGTAGGTCTGGATCAGCGCGGTGAAGCGCGGGTCGTCCCAACGCTGCAGCAGGCCATAGAGCCAGGCGCCATCGACCAGCTTGGTCGGCGCCACGCCGCGCAGGAAATGCAGCGCGTGGGCCTTGCTGGAGAAATAGCGGCGTGGCCCGCCGGTCCGCCGCTGCTCCAGATAGGCCTGGTACTGCCGGCCGACCTTGGCGGTGCGCTGTTCGAGCCAGTGCGGCAGGTCCCGTGGGTCCCCTGGCAGGTCGCACGGCAGCGCGGCGGCGGCTTCGAGCTGGCGTCGCAGGTAGTGCGCGGCGGTCGCCCGCGCCTCGTCGTCGGCCTCATGGGAGAGGGCGAAATACAGCTCCCGCGAGGGTTGCTTCGTTGTCTGCGGGAGGGTGGCGGGGATGATCGGCAGGCTTCGAGTCGTGAGTTGCATGGTCCTGGTCTGTGGCAGTTCTTGTGCAGTTTGGGCTGCGCCGCCCATGGAATAGTTCAGCCGCGCCGCCGAGCGGCCATTGGTCAGCGAAGACGCTTCCTTCCTGCAACTTCCCCGGGCTGGCTCCGCCCTAAACGAAAGGTCCCCGGATCGTCCCGGGGCATTACAACCACCGCAGATGGCGGAGGACCCGCGATGAGCCAGAACGAACAGGGCCGCGAGAGCATCGAGTCGATCGATCCGAGTGGCGATGCCCACGGGCAGGACCCGGAAACCACCTCGACCCATGGCGAGGTATCCGGTGGCGACGAGGCCGACGTACCCGGCGGCGCCTACAACGTGCCGCCGGGTATGGCCGAGGAGGTCAGCGACGAGGAGGCGCTGCACGAGCCGCAGCGCCCCGACAGCCCGGCGCAGTAATCTGGCCGGCGTTCCGAGACGGGCCGCTTGCGCTATCGGGACTCTGGCGCGCCCAGGAACTTGATATCCGACGGGCGGCCGATACGCAGCGTCTGCACGGTGTCGCCGAGCCGCCCGCTGGCCGGATCGCGGCGCATCACCACCAGGCTGTCGCTCAGCTGGTTGGCCACCAGCAGGAAGCGCCCGTCCGGGGCGATGGCCAGCTCCCGCGGCTCGCGTCCTTCGCTGGCGCGCCGCTGTATCTCGCGCAGACTGCCGTCCTCTTCCACGGCGAAGACGACGATCCGGTTGTGCTCGCCGCGGTCGCTGACGTAGAGAAAGCGCCCGTCGGCGGAGGGGTGGATGGCGCCCGGCGAATGGGCTTCGCTCGCTCCGGCTGCGGCGAGATCGACCAGTTGGCGTTGGGTGAGCCGGCCATCGACGTGGTCGAAGCGCGCCACCTGGGCGCTGAGTTCGAGGGTCAGGTAGGCCTGGCGGCCGTCGGGGCTGAATGCCAGATGCCGCGGCCCGCTGCCGGGTGGCAGCTCGACGCTGGCCGGTTCGGCCGGTTGCAGCGGCCGTTCGACATTGGCCGGGTCGTAGCGGTAGACGAATACCCGGTCGGCGCCCAGGTCGCTGACGAACAACTGGCGGCCATCGGGCGACGGCACCGCCGAATGCACGTGCGCGCCGCGCTGGCGCTCGGAGTGCACGCCGCTGGGTGGGTGCGCGGCGATCTGCGTCACCGGCTGCGGGCGCCCTTGCCCGTCGAGCGGGATCACCGCCAGGCTGCCGCCGGGATTCGCCCGCGAGCCGTAGTTGGCGACGAACAGGTAGCGGCCATCGGCGCTCAGGCTGGCATGGGTCGGCTCGTCGCCGAGCGTACTGGCCTGGCCCAGCGGCTGCGGTTCGCCGTCGTCGGCGATGGTGAAGGCGCTGACCCGGCCGACCGGGTCGGGATGTCCGGGGCCGTTCTCGTTGGTCGCGTAGAACCGACGACGCCGCTCGTCCAGCACCAGCCAGGAGGGATTGTGGCTGGCGACGGTCTGCAGCGGCTGCAACTGGCCGCGTTCGGCATCGAAGCGCAGGCGATGGATGCCCGGGCTGTCGCTGTCATGGGTGTAGCTGCCGATCAGGACGTGGGGCATGGGGGCTGCGACTCCCGTGATGCTGAAGGCCAGGGTCGCGGCGAGCGCCATGCGGTGTAGCAGGCTGCGTTGGCGCATGCGGAGCTCCGCGACGGTCGTGCAGACTATGACCACGCACGGCGCGTTGCGATCCGACCAGGCGGATCGGCAACGCCGCTGCGCGCTCAGCCGCGATCGGTGGTGTGCGGCGCGGAGGCGTCGAGCGGCTTGGCGGCGACACTGCGCTGCGGCCGTTTCACTGCCCGGCCGCGCGCCAGGCCATGGCAACCGATCGCCACCGGCACGCCGAGCGCGAACCAGCTCAGCCAGTCGCCCAGGCCTTCGGATACCAGTCCGGCGATCAGTCCGGCGGTCGACACCAGGGCGACGATGACCGGCCATACCCAGATGCGCATCATGCCCTGGGCTCCGCTGGGCCGCGCTTGAGCCAGAGGTACAGGCCGCTGCCCAGTACGACGATGGTGAGGATGTCCAGCAGCGCCCAGAGCACCTTCAGCGGCAGGCCCCCGTAGTCGCCGAAGTGCAGCGGCTCGGACAACTGCAGGGCGGTGACGTACCAGGGGCGGGCGCTCGCCTCGAGCACTTCGCCGGACGTCGGGTCCACCAGCAGTGCCTGGGTCAGCCGCGAGGTCAGCGGCGTGTCGCCGCTGAGGATCACCGCCACGTGCTCGGGCGTTGCGCGCAGGGTGCCGGGGTAGGCGATCATTGCCACCGCCATGCCTGGCGCGGCCGCCAGTACGCGGTCGACCGCCGCCTGCAGCGAGCCGTCGACGGCCGGCGCCCCGGGGGCGTCGGCGCCGAGCAGCACCCGCGTCTCGCCGGCCTGCAACGCGCGCATCTGGTCGGCCTGCCAGCCCTTGAAGATCAGGTCGGCCCAGGTGTTGATCACCCCGGTGAAGCCCACCGCCAGCGCCCAGACCAGCGTAACGATGCCGAGCAGGTTGTGCAGGTCCAGCCAGCGCGTGCGCGGTGCCCGTTCGCGGCGCACCTCGGCGAAGCCCAGCTTGCGCATGAAGGGCGCATAGAGCACCACGCCGGAGACGATCGCCACCATCAGCAAGAGGCCCATGGCACCGAGGAACAGCTTGCCGGGCAGCCCCGCATAAAGGTCCACGTGCAGGCGGTACATCACGCTCATAAAGCCTTCGTCGAAGTTCGGCGCGCCCACCACTTCGGCGGTGCGGGCGTCGGACATGATCAAGAGCGACTGGCTTTCATCGGTATCGACGCGGGTGTCGAGCTTGACGTACCAGAGGTCCGGTGCGTCCTCCTCGGCGAAGAAGTACAGCGGCACCAGCCCCGGGTAGGCACGTACCGCCTCGGCGGCGACCTGGTCGACCGAGACGCGCGGGGTGCCGGCCGGCATCGGCGGCGCCTCGATCTCGGCGCCGGTCAGGTGGTCGATCTCGTGGGAGAAGATCAGTGGCAGACCGGTCAGGCACAGCAGCAGGATGAACAGCGTGCAGACGAGGCTGGACCACTTATGAATCCAGCCCCATCGGCGCAGAACGACTGCCCGCATCAGAAGTCGACCGTGGCGCTGAGCGAGAGGGTGCGGGGGGCGCCGAGGACGAGGTAACCGGCATCCGGGTAGCCGCCGACCGAGGCCCAGTAGTCGCGCCCGGTGACGTTTTCCAGATTGGCGCGCAGGGTTACGTCACGGTCGTCCACGACCATGCGGTAGCGGGCACCCAGATCAAAACGGGTCCAGGAAGGTACTTCCAGGTCATTCTCGGCGTCCGCGTATTGCTTGCCGGTGTACAGGGCACGCGCTGTCAGGGTCAGGTTCTGTACAGCAGGTACATCCCACTCCGTGCCGACGTTGGCTTGAGTGCGTGGCACGCCGATGGCACGATTGCCATCGTTGATGCCGGCACGGGTCTTGGTAAGTTCGGCATCCAGCAGCGTGAGACCACCCAGAACACGTACCCCATAGACCGGTTCGCCGAACAGGCTCAATTCAATGCCGCGGTTACGCTGCTCGCCGTTTTCGGCGTAGACGCCACTGTCGGCATCGGCAGCGACGTCATACTCGAAGGTCGCGAACGGCCGTTTGGTCGTAAAGACAGCGAGGCTACCGCCAAGGTTGCCTTGGTCGTACTTCAAGCCGATTTCGGTCTGCTTGGAGACATAGGGCGATAGTGCCTGACCGAAGTTGTCGACTGTCCTGGTGCGACCATCGACGAAGATCGTGGAAGGTGCGATGTCACCTTTGACCAACCCTTCGATGTAGTTGGCATAGAGCGAGAGTTCGTCGGTCAGCTTGTAGACCACACCTGCCACAGGAGTGGTTTCGTAGCGGTTGTAGGACGAAGAGCGATCACCTGTGTCGTAATCGTAGCCCTTGGATTCGATGCCCTGACGGCGCACTCCGAGCGTGATCAGCAGACGATCATCGAGGAAGCCGAGGGTGTCGGCGATGGCCAGGCTCTGGGTGTGGGTGCGTGCCGTGATCTTAGGATCGGACATTGAGCCGGCTGTCATGTTGGGGTCAGGGCTGATGGCCGGCATGGCGACGTCACTGGGGGAGTAGAGATCACCCACGAACGGCGCGTACCAGTCGCTGGCAGCCCATGCGTTGCGATCCTTCACGTCGAACATCGACGCCGATATCACCCACCCATGGGATACCGAACCCGTCTGACCACGTGCGCGCAAACCGACTTCGCTGGTGGCTACCTGTTCTTCGCGTACGTTGTCGAAACGGTAGGCAGTCGTCGTGCCCGCTCCGGTGTAGGTCGGGTTGGCCAGTCGGTTCTTCTCCTCCCCTTCTCGCACACCAGCTGCCAGCCAGCCGGTGACCGAGTCCGAGAAATCGTATTCGGCGCGGAAGGTGCCGAAGGTCTGCTTCTCCTTCGAATAGGTCCAGGGCTGGGCGAAGTTGTCGTCCGCATCCGGCGCGCTGGGGATGCCGCCGCTGGGCGTCACGCTCGGGCGCGGGCTGTCGATGAAGTGGTACTGGTGGCCGATGTCGGCCGACAGGCGGAAGCGGTCGCCCTGGTAGTCCAGGCCCAGGGCGAACATATCCAGGGTGCGGTCTTCATCCTCGACGGTGGTCTCGCCGGCGCGTTTGGCTGCATTCAGGCGCACGCCGAAACGGTTGTCCTCGCCGAAGCGGCGGGCGATATCGGTCGCGACCATGCCGTGGCCGCCGTTTTCCGCGCCCATGGTCAGACGGGTGAGCGGCTCGTTGGGTGCGCGCTTGGGCAGAATATTGATTGCCCCGCCGATGCCGCTGCCGCCGGGTGCTGCGCCATTGAGGAAGGTATTGGCGCCGCGGAATACTTCCACGCGCTCGATGAATTCGGCGGCCACGTACTGGCGCGGCAGCAGGCCATAGAGGCCGTTGTAGGAAATGTCGTCGGAGTAGACCGGGAAGCCGCGCACCACGTACAGCTCCTGGAAGTTGCCGAAGCCGCGCGCCACGCGCACCGAGGGGTCGTTCTGCAGCACGTCGGAGACGCTGCGCGCCTGCTGGTCCTGGATCAGTTGCGAGGTGTAGGCCGTCGAGGTGAACGGCGTATCCATATAGTCCTGGTTGCCGAGGATGCCGACCCGGCCACCGCGCGCCACCTGTTCGCCGGCATAGGGCTCGGTCAGGCCGCCGGACGAGGCGTCGGCGCTGGCGACCACTTCGGTTTCCGGCAGTTCGAGCGGCTCGCTGGGTCGGCTGGTCTGCCCTTGCGAAGGCTGCGTGGTTGCAGATTGCTGCGCCATGGCCGGGGTACCGGCGAAGCTGGCGGCAAGGCAGACGGGCAGCAGGGCGGCGGCGGCACCTGTTTTACGAGGGAGGCGAAGGATGGTCATGGTGGGCCTGACTGGGCTGGTGGTCTTTGCGAGGAGGCATGCCGTCGGCAGGAGCCAGGCGGCATGGCGATCAGAGCCGGATAGGATAGCTCAATGATAATAATTCGCAACAATATTCAGATTCGAGGATGCCCGCTCGCGCCAAGTGCACCGGCGCCTGGACTCGTCCCGGCGCTTGATGGTTCCCACGCTCCAGCGTGGTAACCCTGGCGGTGGACGCTCTGCGTCCAGCGGCGCGGAGCGTCGTGGCTGGCGCTCCCACGCAGAGCATGGGAGCGATCGACTGCGTCCAGCGATAGCGACCACCGGCGGTGGCCGATCAAAAAATCCGGCTCGCCTGTCGATTCGCGTGCCTGCCGCTCGACCAGTCAATGAACCCATCGTTGAACCACGAGAACAGGAGATGGACATGACGCACGACATCCGCCAGGACGAAAACCGTATCCGCCAGCTCCACGAAGCGTTCGAACGCGACACCAAGGCCAAGGACCTGGACCGGATCATGGCCCAGTACGCCGACGACCTGGTCGCCTTCGACGCCGTCGGGGCGCTGCAATTCAAGGGGCTGGAGGAGTACCGCGCCCATTGGCAACGCTGTTTCGAGTTCTGCCAGGGCGAAGGCTTCCTCGAGACCCACGAGTTGCACGTGACGGTGGGCGGTGATCTGGCCTACAGCCGCATGCTCAACCATTGCGGCGGGCCCAACGCCGAGGGGCAGATGCAGACCGCCTGGATGCGCGGCAGCCGGGTCTGGGCCCGGCGCGACGGCGACTGGAAGGTGATCCACGAGCATTTCTCGATGCCCTTCGATATGGAAACCGGCCAGGTCTGCATGTCGCAGGAACCGTCGTCCGGCCAGCAACGGACGGGTTGAACGGTATTCGTCGCCCGTCGACGCGCGTCCGGCTGCCGGCTGCTAGCTTTTCTCCGTGACCGGCAGACGGAGAGCGTCATGAAATACCTGTGCCTGATCTATTACGACGAGCAGCGTGTCGACGAGATGAGCGACGAGCAATGGCAGGCGCTGGTCGCGCGCTGCCTGGCCTGTGGCGAAGCGCTGCGCGCCAGCGGCCACATGCTCGCCGGCGAGCCGCTGCAGGCGGTGCGCACCGCGCGCACGGTGAGGGTCCGCGACGGTGTCGCCACGGTGGTCGACGGGCCCTTCGCCGAGACCCGCGAGCAACTGGCCGGCTTCTACCTGATCGAGGCGGCCGACCAGGGCGAAGCCGAGGCCATCGCCGCGAAGATCCCGCCGGCGACGTTCGGCTGCGTCGAGGTGCGCCCGTTGCGCCAACTGCCGCAGCGCTGACATGCGCTGCAGCGGACAATCCGCGACGGCGGCGGTCGAGGCGGTCTACCGGGCCGAGTCGCGCCGGGTACTGGCGACCCTGATCCGTCTGCTGGGCGATTTCGATCGCGCCGAGGAGGCCCTGCATGACGCCTTCGCCGCGGCGCTGCAGCAGTGGCCGCGCGACGGCGTGCCGGGCAACCCGCGCGCCTGGCTGGTCTCCGCCGGGCGCTTCAAGGCCATCGATGCCCTGCGCCGGCGCGCGCGGTTCGATGCCTCGCTGCGGCTGCTGGCCGAGCAGCTGGAGGGCGAGGCGCATGAAGCGGAGCTCGATGAGGTGGAAGACGATCGTCTGCGGCTGATCTTCACCTGCTGCCATCCGGCGCTGCCGGCCGATGCGCGCGTGGCCCTGACCCTGCGCGAAGTCTGCGACCTGACCACCGAGGAGATCGCGCGGGCCTTCCTCGCCGCGCCCGCCACCATCGCCCAGCGTATCGTCCGTGCCAAGGCGCGGATCCGCGATGCGCGGATTCCCTATCGCGTGCCGGAGCGCGAGGAGCTGCCGGCGCGGCTCGACAGCGTGCTGCGGGTGATCTATCTGGTGTTCAACGAGGGCTATTCGGCCTCCGCGGGGGCGTCGCTGACCCGTGCCGATCTGTGCACCGAGGCCATTCGCCTCGGCCGGCTATTGCTGGAGTTGCTGCCCGACGCCGAGGTGATGGGCCTGTTGGCGCTGATGCTGCTGCACGACGCGCGCCGCGCCACGCGTACCGATGCGGCCGGAGAACTGGTGCGGCTGGACGAGCAGGACCGCAGCGCCTGGGATCGGCAACTGATAGCCGAGGGCTCTTTGTTGGTGCGCCGCGCCCTGGCCAGCCGCGATCTCGGACCCTATGCCCTGCAGGCGGCGATCGTCGCCGTGCATGCCGAGGCGCCGAGCGCGGTGCAGACCGACTGGGCGCAGATCGTCCGGCTCTACGACGTGCTGCTGGGCCTGAGCCCGTCGCCGGTGGTGGAACTGAACCGCGCGGTGGCCGTGGCGATGCGCGACGGCCCGGCGGCCGGCCTGCAACTGGTGGACGAGCTGCTGGCGCGCGGCGAGCTGCGCGACTACCACCTGAGCCATGCCGCCCGCGCCGACCTGCTGCGGCGGCTGGCGCGCATCGACGAGGCCCGCGAAGCCTACCGAGCGGCCCTGCGCCTGGCGCGGCTGGAGCCGGAGCGGCGCTTTCTGCAGCAGCGGCTGGATGAGTTGTCGTAGCTGCGCAAGATGGTTTTTCTCGAGATCGATGGTCCCCACGCTTCTGCGTGGGAACCTTGGCAGCGGACGCTCGGCGTCCAGCGACGCGGAGCGTACGCTTCTTGTAGGCGCCAGCTTGCTGGCGATCCGTGCCAGCCCGGCGGCTGGCTGATGATCGACCGACCTCCTCGCCAGCAAGGTTAGGCGCCCCCGCTGCTCCTACAGGTCGGTGCGGGCCTGCGGTCGGCGGTCAGCTGTCCGGACTACCCGCCGGCAGGTAGTCGCTGCGGCTCAGGCCGTGGCGCTGCATCTTCTCGTTGAGGGTGCGGCGCGGCAGTTGCAGCAGGGTCATGACTTCGGCGATGTTGCCTTTGCAGTGCTGCAGGGCGTTGTGCAGGCATTGCGCCTCGAAGGCCTCCATCTGTTCGGCCAGCGACTGGCCGCCACTGCTGGCCGGTGCCGGGGTGCTGAGGCCAAGGGCATGGCGTTCGGCGGCGTTGATCAGTTCGCGGACGTTGCCCGGCCAGTCGTGGGCGAGCAGTTGCGTCAGCTCGCCGGGCGTCATCGGTGGCGCCTCGCGACCGTGGCGCTGGGCGGCCTGGCGGGCGAAGTGCTCGAACAGCAGCGGAATGTCCTCGCGGCGTTCGCGCAACGGCGGGATGTGCAGCTCGGCGACGTTCAGCCGGTACAGCAGGTCTTCGCGGAAACGCCCGCCGCGCACTTCTTCGAGCAGGTCCGGCTTGGCCGCGCTGATCACCCGCAGGTCGACCTCGATGCTGCGGTTGGAACCGAGGCGTTCCAGGGTCCTTTCCTGCAATACGCGCAACAGCTTGACCTGCTGCGCCAGCGGCATGCTCTCGATCTCGTCGAGAAACAGCGTGCCACCGGCGGCGTGCTCGATACGGCCGATGCGTTTGCCCTGGGCACCGGTGAAGGCGCCGCTCTCGTGGCCGAACAGCTCGCTCTCGAAGATGGTTTCCGGAATCGCCGCGCAGTTCAGCGCGACGAAGGGGCCGCCGGCGCGCGGGCTGAAGTCGTGCAGGCAACGCGCGACCTGCTCCTTGCCGCTGCCGGTCTCGCCGCGAATCAACACGTTGACGTCGGTGCCGGCCAGTTCCAGTACCTGCCGGCGCAGATTGTCCATGGCCCGCGAGACGCCGAGCAACTGCGATTCGATGCGGCCCTTGCGGGCGAACTGCTCGCGCAGTTGGCGGTTCTCGCAGACCAGCCGGCGCTTGTCCATGGCACGGCGGACGCTGTCCAGCAGGCGCTCGGGGGTGAAAGGTTTCTCGATGAAGTCGTAGGCGCCCTGGCGCAGCGCCTGCACCGCCATGGGTACGTCGCCGTGGCCGGTGACCATGATCACCGGCAGGTCGGCATCCAGCTCCACCAGTTGTTCCAGCAGGCCGAGGCCGTCGAGATCGGGCATGCGCACGTCGCTGATCAGCACGCCGGGGAAGTTGCGGTCGAGCGCCGCCAGCGCTTCGCGGGCGCGGGCGAAGGTGCGCACCGCGAAGCCGGACAGCTCCAGCCATTGCTGCACCGCCTGGCGGATCGCCGCCTCGTCGTCGATGAAGATTACCTGCCCGCTCATTGCCTGCTCCTCGCGGTCGCGTCGCGGCAGTTTACTCGGCGGCGCTCGCTTCGGCAGCCGGAAGCGTGAGGGTGAATACTGCGCCCTGGTGGTCGTTGCGAACCTCCAGCGTTCCGCCGAAGTCACGCACGATGCCGTAGGACACCGCCAGCCCGAGCCCCAGCCCCTGACCCACCGGCTTGGTGGTGAAGAAGGGTTCGAACACCTGCTCCAGATGCTCGCCGGCGATGCCGCCGCCATTGTCGGCGATGCTGAGCTGCCAATTGTCGCCGACCCGTTGGCAGAGGATGCGCAGGTGCCGCTGCGGCCGTTCGGCCATGGCATCCAGGGCGTTGTGCAGCAGATTGATCAGCACCTGCTCGAGGCGAATGGCATCGCCGCTGACCCCGGCATCGGCCGGCACCTGGCGGAATATCTCGACCTGCTCGCTGCGAATGCGCGGCGCCAGCAGTTGCAACGCCTGCTCCAGTACCTCGCCCAGGCCCAGGCGCTGGCGCAGCCCGGCCGGGCTCTTGCGGGCGAAGGTCTTCAGGTGGCCGGTCAGCGCGGCCATGCGTTCGAGCAGCCCTTCCACATGGCCCAGGCCCTCGCGGACCTCGGCCTCGCGGCCGTTGTCGAGCAGCAGGCGCAAACTGGCCAGTTGCATGCGCAATGCGGTCAGCGGCTGGTTGATCTCATGGGCGAGGGCGGCGGACATCTGCCCCAGCGCGGCCATGCGCGCGGCGTGCACCAGCTCGTCCTGGGCGGTGCGCAGTTCGCGGGTGCGCTCGTGTACCAGCCGCTCCAGCTCGATGCGGCTGCGCTGCTCGACGCGGCGGGTCTTGCGCCGCTGGGCCAGGTAGAGCAGCAGGAAAGCCAGGGTCATCCATACGCCAGCGGCGGCCAGGCGATAGCTGCGCACGCTGGTGGCCACCGACTGCGGCTCCTGCAGCAGGTGCAGGGTCCAGTTCTCTTCTGGCAACTTCAGGCTCTGCCAGAGATAGTCGCGGCGGCCGTCGGGGCCGTCCACCTGGCGCCGCTCGCTGCCTTCGGCGAGCGCTTGCAGGCGCATGCTCTGCAGTGGTTGCAGGGTCTGCTCGGCATAGCGGCGGGCGGTTACCAGACGGCTGCGTACCTCGTCGCTGAGCGGGCGCAGATAGCGGAAGCGCCAGGCGGGGCGGTTGGTGAGGATGACGATGTCCAGCGAGTCGGCAATCAGCAGGATGCCCGATTGGCCGACCCAGCCGCGCTGCATGTCCTCCAGTTCGAGCTTGACCACCAGCACGCCGAGCACTTCGCCGGCAGCATTTTTCACCGAGCTGGAGAGGAAGTAGCCGGGGATGCCGGTGGTCACCCCGACGGCGAAGTAGCGGCCGCTGTCGCTGTTCAGCGCGTCGCGAAAGTATGGGCGGAAGGCGTAGTTGTAGCCGACGAAGCTGCTCCAGTCGCGCCAGTTGCTGGCGGCGATGGTTTCGCCTTCGGGGTCGAGCAGGTAGAGCACCGAGGAGCCGGCCGCCTGGTTCTGCTGTTCCAGGCGCTGGTTGAGGCGCCTGCGCAGCTGTTGATTGGCGGGATCGGCGAGCAGCGCCTGGATGTCGCTGTCCAGCGCCAGCAGCGCCGGCACCGAGCGGAAGCGTTCGACCTGGGTATGGATCGCCTGGGCATAGAGTTCCAGCTGCCCGCGCGCTTCCTGGCCACGCTCGGCCCAGGCGCGTTCCTCGGCCAGGCGCCCGGCCCAGTACACGCTGAGCAGCAGGCCGACGAGAATCAGCGCAACGATCAGGATGACGCGCAGACGGCTGGACATTGTGGCCAAGGGTGCTCGCGAGAAGACGCGCCGATGGTAAGCGAAAGCCAGTGGCTGTGTGGCGCTGATCGGCAAGCATTATCGCAACTAAAATCTTGTTTAGAGCGTATAGGGGCATGGTGCCATCATCGATATACTGTGGGGCGTTAGAGATCAGCTCGAGCAGGGATCGCTTGTACGGTCGGCCACGCCGCCCCACCAGTTGAGGTTCCCTTGCTCAGGAAAATTCTCGTCAGCCAGCTCCGCTTCGGAATGTACGTACATGCACTCGAGGGGAGCTGGTTCGATCATCCGTTCTGGCGCAGAAAGTTCCTGCTGAGCGACCCGGTCGATCTGCAGAACTTGCGCAGCAGCGGGATCAAGGCCGTATGGATCGATGTGGAGAAAGGGCTGGATCAGGATATCGTGGCCGCAACCGCTTCGCCTGCCGAGCCGGGTCAGGCGCTGTCAACGGCGCTGGTGGAGCAGCCCACCGCGCCTGGCGCGCGGCCGCAGCTGTGCAGTGTCAGGGAGGAGCTGCAGCGCGCAACGCTGTTGCTCAAACGCTCCAGGCAGCAGGTGACCTCGCTGTTCAACGAGGCCCGTCTCGGCAAGGCGGTCGATCCACAACAGTGCCTGCCGCTGGTGGAGCAGATTTCCGCGTCCCTGGCGCGCAACGGCTCGGCGCTGCTGAGCCTGGCGCGGCTGAAGACCAAGGACGAATACACCTACATGCATTCGGTGGCGGTCTGTGCGCTGATGGTGGCGCTGGCCCGGCAGCTGGGTATGGGCGAGGACGAGGTGCAGGAAGCGGGAATGGCCGGGCTGCTGCACGACATCGGCAAGATGGCCATGCCGCTGGACGTGCTGAACAAGCCCGGCAAGCTGAGCGACGACGAATACGCGATCATGCGCAGCCATCCCGAGCGCGGGCATGCCATGCTGCTCGCCGCCGAAACGGCCGTATCCGAGGCGGTACTGGACGTGTGCCTGCATCACCATGAAAAGGTCGACGGCACTGGTTACCCGCACGGGCTGGCGGGCGAGCAGATCGGCCAACTGGCGCGGATGGGCGCCATCTGCGATGTCTATGACGCGATCACCTCGGATCGTCCGTACAAAAGCGCCTGGGATGCCTCGGGCTCGCTGGCGCGCATGGCGCAGTGGCAAGGGCACTTCGATACCAAGCTGCTGTATGCCTTCGTGCGCACGGTGGGCATCTATCCGCTGGGATCGTTGGTGCGTCTGCAGTCGGGCCGGCTCGGCGTGGTCATCGAGCACAACGCCCAGCAACTGACGGCTCCACGGCTGAAGCTGTTCTACTCCACCCGCTCGCGCACCGCGATTCCACTGATAGAGCTCGACCTGTCCAATCCGCAGTGCAGCGACCGCATCGTTGGTCGGGAAGACCCGGCGGCCTGGGGCTTCACGCACCTCGATGAGCTGTGGACATAGATCGGCGGTCGTAAGAGCGGCGCGTTGCGGCTAGAATGTCGCCCCCGAATCGTTTCGCCCGGCGAGTCACACAGACGAGAGCCCGCACCGCCCATGACCTGGCTGCCTAGTCCGCCATAGCGCGCCGCCCCCCGCGTCACCTTGCGACTGCCTGTCATGGAGGCGGTCGTATGCCGCTGTCCATGCGTTTCTGCCGGCAGACAGCTGATCCATTCAAACCAAGAACTGGCCTTGTATCGCTGCCGATCACTTCGTGATTAGCATGCCGGTGCTTTTGCTCTGGATATACCGATGCTGCATACCCTCAAACAGAACTGGCTTTCCAACGTCCGTGGCGACCTGCTTTCCGGACTCGTCGTCGCGCTGGCGCTGATTCCCGAGGCGATCGCCTTCTCCATCATCGCCGGCGTCGACCCGCGGGTCGGCCTGTATGCGTCCTTCTGCATCGCCGTGGTGATCGCCTTCGTCGGCGGGCGCCCGGGGATGATCTCGGCCGCGACCGGGGCGATGGCGCTGCTGATGGTGACGCTGGTGCGCGAGCACGGCCTGCAGTACCTGCTGGGGGCAACGCTGTTGTGCGGCCTGTTGCAGATCGCTGCCGGCTATCTAAGGCTCGGCTCGCTGATGCGCTTCGTCTCGCGCTCGGTGGTCACCGGTTTCGTCAACGCCCTGGCGATCCTGATCTTCATGGCGCAGCTGCCGGAACTGACCAACGTCACCTGGCACGTCTACGCCATGACCGCGGCGGGTCTGGGGATCATCTACCTGTTCCCCTACGTGCCGAAGATCGGCCGGGTGATTCCTTCGCCACTGGTGTGCATCCTCTCGATGACGGCGGTCGCCATTTACTTCGGCCTGGATATCCGCACGGTCGGCGACATGGGTGAGTTGCCCGACACGTTGCCCATCTTTCTCTGGCCACAGGTCCCGCTGACCTTCGAAACCCTGGTGATCATCTTCCCTTACGCCGCCGCGCTGGCCGTGGTTGGGCTGCTGGAGTCGCTGATGACCGCAACCATCGTCGACGAGCTGACCGACACTGGCAGCGACAAGAACCGCGAGTGCAAGGGCCAGGGCGTCGCCAACATCGCATCCGGCCTGTTCGGCGGCATGGCCGGCTGCGCGATGATCGGCCAATCGGTGATCAACGTGAAATCCGGTGGCCGCACGCGCCTGTCGACGCTGGTCGCCGGCGTGGTGCTGTTGCTGCTGGTGGTGTTCCTCAGCGACTGGGTCAGCCGGATTCCCATGGCTGCGCTGGTGGCGGTGATGATCATGGTGTCCATCGGCACCTTCAGCTGGGACTCGCTGCGCAACCTCAAGCGCTACCCGCTCTCGACCAACATCGTCATGATGGTTACCGTGGTGGTCGTGGTATTCACCCACAACCTGGCCTACGGTGTGCTCGCCGGTGTGCTGCTGGCGGCGCTGTTCTTCGCCAACAAGGTGGGTCACTACCTGGCCATCGATTCGGAGCTGGACGCCGTCGGCAGCCAGCGAACCTACAGGGTGGCGGGCCAGGTGTTCTTCAGCTCCTCGGACAAGTTCACCGCCGCGTTCGACTTCAAGGAGGCGCTGGGCAAGGTGACCATCGATCTGTCCCGCGCGCATTTCTGGGACATCACCGCGGTCTCTGCGCTGGACAAAGTGGTGCTCAAGTTTCGCCGTGAGGGCACCGAAATCCAGGTGTTGGGTCTGAATGAGGCCAGCGCGACCATCGTCGACCGCTTCGGTGTGCATGACAAACCCGATGCGATCGACAAGCTCATGAGCCACTGACCAGGAGAGCGACCATGACCCACGTATTGGCTTGTATCGATGGCTCGGCGCAGGCGGCGGCGGTCTGCGACTGCGCGGCCTGGGCCAGTCGGCGCCTGGGCGCGCCGCTGACGCTGCTGCATGTGCTGGACCAGCAACAGTATCCGGTGTCGGGCGATCTCAGCGGCATCATCGGCCTGGGCAGCCGGGAATTTCTCCTGCAGGAGCTGGCGACGCTGGACGAGCGACGCGCCAAACTGGCGCTGGAAGAAGGCCGGATGTTGCTGGATTCGGCGCGGCAGCGAGCGATCGTGGCCGGCGTCGCGCAGCCGGAGTGCCGGCAGCGGCATGGCGATCTGGTCGAGACGCTGCATGAACTGCAGGACGAGACCCGCCTGCTGGTGATCGGCCGGCAGGGCGAGGACAGCGGCGACGCCATCCAGCACATCGGCAGCCAGCTCGAGAGCGTGGTCCGCGCCCTGCACCGGCCGATCCTCGTCACCCCTGGCCGTTTCGCCGCACCGCAGAGCCTGATGCTGGCTTTCGACGGCAGTGCCACCAGCCGCAAGGGTGTCGAGCTGCTGACTGGCAGCCCGTTATTCAGGGATATGCCGATCCATCTGGTAATGGTCGGCAGCGAGACCGGGGACGCTCAGGCCCAGCTCGAAGCCGCGCGCGACAGGTTGAGCGCCAGCGGTTTCGAGGTGCACATCGCGGTCCGCAACGGGGACGTGGAGCCGACACTGCATGGCTATCAGGCCGAGCACGGCATCGATCTGCTGGTGATGGGCGCCTACGGCCATTCGCGCATTCGCCAGTTCTTCGTCGGCAGTACCACTACCAGCATGATCCGCACCACCAGCACGCCGCTACTGTTGCTGCGCTGAACGATCGGGCCCCGTAGCGCACTCGCCGGCGCGGGGCCCGCCGGGTTCAGCCATACAGGTCGGCGCGGGTCCAGGGCAGCTCGTGGGAACCGTCCGGCAGCGGTTTGCTGGCGAGGACCTGGTGCAGGTCGATCCAGTCGCGGCGGAAGCCATAGGCGCAGCCGGCCAGGTACACCCGCCAGATTCGCAAGGCGCGCTCGGGAACCAACTGCCGGGCCTGCTCCAGATGCGCCTCCAGGCGTTCGCTCCACAGCTGCAACGTGCGGGCGTAGTGCAGGCGCAGGCTTTCCACGTCGACGATTTCCAACCCCGACTCGCTGATGCAGGCGCTGATCTTCACCAGATGCGGTAGCTCGCCGTGGGGGAATACGTAGCGGTCGATGAACTCGCCCGCCCCATGGCCGACCGGCCGGCCATCCAGATGCCGCGAGGTGATGCCGTGGTTGAGCACCAGTCCGCCCGGGCGCACCACGCCGAACAGCTGCTGGCAGTACAGCGGCAGGTTGGCATGGCCGACATGTTCGAACATGCCGACGCTCACCACCTTGTCGAAGCGGCCGTCCTGCGGCAGGTCGCGGTAATCCATCAGCTCCAGCCGCACCTGGTCCTGCAGCCCCTCGGCGACCACGCGCTCGCGGCCCAGCGCCAGCTGCTCGCGGCTGAGGGTGATGCCGAACACCTCGGCGCCGAATTCGCGTGCGGCAAAACGCGCCAGCCCGCCCCAGCCGCAGCCGACATCGAGCAACCGGTCGCCTGGCTTGAGCCGCAGCTTGCGGCAGATCAGGCGCAGCTTGGCCTGCTGCGCCTGATCGAGGGCCTCATGGCCGGTTTCGAAGTAGGCGCAGGAATAGACCATGTCCTGGTCCAGCCAGAGTCGGTAGAAGTCGTTGGACAGGTCGTAGTGGTAGGAGATCGCCTCGGCATCGGTGGCCTTGTCATGCGCTTCGCGCGCGGGCGGGGGGAAATTGTCCTCGCCCAGCGCGCGACTCATCTCGTCACCGATGCGGATGACCTCTTCGAGAGGCCCCAGCAGGTCGATCCGCCCTTCGACGTAGGCTGCGCCGAGCAGATCCAGGCTGGGGTGCGCCAGCTGGGTTATCAGGTTGGGGTCCTTGATGACTAGCGTGACATGGGGGGAGGGCCCGATGTCGATTTCATTGCCATCCCACAAACGCAGTTTCAGCGGCAAGGCAAGTTCTTTAAGGGCCGGTAGCAATGTCGCCAACATGCTCGATCTCCTTTCAATTCATCGTAGGAATCCTAGACCATGAATTTGAAAACTGTAGGCTATTGTATTGATAGTTTCCTCCTATGAGTAAATGGCATCGCCTGGGCGCCAACGTAGCGGCGATCCATGATTTTCACGGAGAATCCACGTGACAGAACCAACCCCACAGCGCGTGCTGATCCTGGTGGTCAGCGGCCCCAGCACGCCGGCGCGCTGCGCGGCACCCTTTCATATCGCCACGTTGCTGGCCTGCATGGATGCCGAAGTGACCCTCTACCTCACCGGCGAAGGCACGCAACTGGCGCGCCGCGAAGTGGCCGAGTCACTCCGCGCAGTGGAAAACGGCGAGCCGCTGCTGCATTTCATCCGCAATGCCAGACAGGCCGGTGCGCGCCTGCTGATGTGCCGCCAACCCGGCGTGAACCTCGACGCCGACATGCTGATCGCCGAGCTGGACGATATTTCCAGCGGTGGCGAGCTGGCGCAGATGATCCTCGAATACGAACGAGTCCTGACCCTATGATCCTGCACGGCCTGGAGTTCCCCGACGCGCTGCGCTACGCGCCGGAGCACAGCCTGTGGTTGCGCGAGGAGCACGACGGCAGCGTCACCCTTGGGCTGACCGCCTACGGCTGTGCGCTATACGGGCAGATCTTCGCCTTCACGCCCAAGCGCGTCGGTACGCGCATCGAGCGCGAGCGCAGTTTCGGCGTGGTGGAATTCGCCAAGGCCGCCGCCTCGGCGCGCAGCCCGCTCGCCGGAGAGCTGCTGGCAGTGAACGAGGTGCTGCTCGAGCAGCCGGCCCTGATCAATCGCGATTGCTACGGCGAAGGCTGGATGGTGCGCCTGCAGCCGGAAGACTGGAGTGCGGCGCGCGACGAATTCCCGCGGGGCGAAGCGGCCCTGGCGGCGATCGCCGAGCGCATGCGGCTGGACAATTTCGATCCGGCGAACGCCCATGTACAGGCGTTGCAGTGGAAGTGAGCGGGGTTGGCGGGAGGTTGTGGGCGTCGAACTCGTTTTTGTCTGCCCCTGGTTGGCCTACGTTGGCCCAAGCGGGTCATTCTGCCGGCCTTCGCGTCCATCGTTCTGGTGCCGGCATTCCTGAACAGTGATTTCGACACTTGCCATTCATCGGGCCTGTTTCCTCAAGCCTATGCCAGGCCTAAATGTGGACACATCGTATGTACGAAATCAGTACGTTCAGGAGGCTTCGCCATGGCCAAAGAAGCGGTTTTTAACTTGAAACTGGAGCCTGAGTTGCGCGCCGATTTCATGGCGGCGGCGGAAGCCGTCCACCGACCGGCCTCCCAGGTCATGCGCGACTTCATCCGCCAGCAACAGCAGGTCAGGGATTACGACGACTTCCTGCACAGGAAGGTTGAGGCTGGTCGCGCTGCCGTCGAGGCGGCGCGTGGCCGCTCCAATGAAGAGGTCGAAGCGACATTCGCTGCCCGCCGTGACCAGGTGCTGGGCCTCAAATGAAGGGGCATCGGGACGCCCGAAGCCGAGCAGGACCGTCTGGATATATGGGACTTCATCGCGACCGACCATCCCCTTGCCGTCGCTCGCATGGATGAACTCTTCGGCAACGTGGCCGCCAAACTGGCGGATTTCCCCCCGACATGGGCAAGCTCGGGAACGTACCGGGCACCCGAGCGCTGATTCCCCACGAAAACTATCGCCTCGTATCAGATCGAAGAAAGCGCCGTATGGGTACTGGCGTTGGTTCATACGGCCAGGATGTGGCCTCCCTTACGGGACTAAACCGGAGAAAAGCGGGTGGAAAGCAGTGGAGTTGAACTCGTTTCTTTGGCTTGCAATAACACGCCGTCTTCGGCTTTTCTAGTGGCCTGTTTGGTTAGTTTGTTAACTCACTGAGCATTATGTTGTAGGAGCCAGCTTGCTGGCGATCCGGCGATGGTGGTCGGAATCGCCAGCAAGGACTAGGTGCCCCCAAGCTCTTACGCTCGATAGGCTCTTGCGCTTCTCCCGAGTCGAGGCAACGTATGAATAAACGAACTTCCAAGACGGTCCACTAGCTTGGCTGCATTGCTCCGCTTTGGTCCGTAGTGATTTCGACACTTTTTTGCCGCTATTGCATTTGGCAAGACTGCATCGTTCTAGCCTTGGCGATCACTTGCGGATCATTCGGTGCGCGTTCCCACCAGAAGCGGCATGCTCTTGAATTCCACACTTGGTCCCTTCGTGCCTGTGCGGCTCGTTGTGCTTGCAGGCGTCGTTGCTGTGCCTGAGCTTGTGCATGGCGCTGGGCGGCTTGTGCCAGCTCTTGCATCGCTTGCTTTGCACGCCACTCGTGGAACAGTTCGTAGCCGATCTTTCCGCCCCAAAAACCGCTGACGCCGATGATGGCGGCCAGGACAATGCCCGTTCCGATGCTGAACAGTGGCCTGCGCGTTTTGCGGGTTCGTTTGTATTCCCGTATCTCGATTGGATCGGGTCGAAGGTCGCCCAGGTCGATCATGTTCTGTCCTTCAAGGCATGCCGTTGCCTTGCTCCTGCTTTCCTTTCGCATAGGTCCTATGCGGTTCACACGTCTTGGCTAGGTCGAACAGCGGGGCGGTGGAATCAGCGTTCTGCTGCTTCTTTTGTAATTGCTATCCCGTGCTGGGTACGGTCCTGCATGGCTTGGAGCACCTTTGCAAAGATGACAGCGAGCCCTGTTCAGCGAGGCGTTCTCGAGAAATTTGGCGGAAGGCAGTGAGAGTCGAACTCACCCGGGAACGGCTGCCGCCCCCAACCGGGTTTGAAGCCCGGCCGCAGCACCGGCTGCGATTGCCTTCCTTATTGATTTACAAAGGATTTTCCTGTCTCGAATGCTGCTCCGAGGCGGGAGTGTCGAAAATCCTTAGCAGGACCGAACGCTAACACGTCTTGCAGATGATCGGGTGACAGGTGCGCGTAGCGCATCGTCATCGCCAAGGACGAATGACCCAGGATCTTCTGCAAGGTCAGGATATTGCCACCGTTTGCTATGAAGTGGGAGGCAAGGTGTGCCGTAGCACATGCGACTTCTGTCCGGCAGGCAATCCAAGACCCGCACGCGAAACAGCCTCATCGAATCGATCACGACACTTGCTGAAGGCACCATGGCGGCGAAGTGGAATGTAGCCGTTGCGAATCCAGTCCCACACGTTCTTCGCCCATGCGAATCCAGTCGGCGAACTGGCGCCACGGCATTGATCGGGGGCGCGTTGAGCAGGTCTATCGGCGGTAGGTTTCCTTCCATGTCCTTGGCCTTTGTTGCACTATGTTGGTCTTTACTAGTAATGCTGCTGTCTGCGTAACATTTACCCTTGCGTAAATGTTACGCAGCATGAAATTTACCTATATGGATTCGTTCCGAGATAGAGCGCTTCGATTGATGCGTGTGGTCGGCCCGGAGCGCCTGAGCGAGAAGGGCAGCAAGAACTACGACCGCTGGCGCAACATCAGCAGCGAGAAAATCCGCATTGGTACGGAGGAGATCGGCATCCTGGCTGACTCGTTTCCCGAGTACGCCCTTTGGCTCGTTAGCGGCCGGATCGAGCCAGAGCATGGCCACCGAAGCCCGGAATACGACGAGGCCAACCGAAACTTGACCAGTCAGAGCGCGGGATAGCGATCACCAAGGAAGTGACTAGGCGCTGGTACGCCCGAAGGACAGGGAGAGGGAGATATGAAGGCTAAATGGAACGACGCCCCGGACTACATCAGAAGGCGCCCGCGCAAGGGAGCCGTAGCATGGCTGATACCAGGGCTGATCGGCACCGCGATCATGCTGGCCGCACTACAGATGATGAGTTCGGCATTCCTCAAAGGCACCGTCCAGGGCATCGCCGATAAGCGCGTCCAACCCAAGCCAACCCCCGTTGCCGAGATCACGCGAGCAGAGCCGACAGCGACCAAGGATTGGGACAGGGTAGTAGAGGAAGTGGCCGCAAGAGGTGCAACGCCTCAGCCACAAACGCCCCAGCCCCAAGCCGCTACGGCAGAACCACCACCCAAGCAAACCGTATTCAACGACAAAAACTACGTCCCCCAGGGCGCGACCAATATCGTTCCAGCTACTCGGGTCGCCCCGGAGCCGGCCGTAGCGATCCCAACCCGGCAAAAAGAAATTGTAGTTGTAGGAAAAGAGCCTCGCATAAGTGATTACTGCCCAGGCGGCGAGGGCAGCATTGAGCGAAGAAGTTGCAAGATGAAAGTAGATTTGAGTTTGCGGAATTAAATTAGAGTCACTTAGCGTAGTGGCCCACTTAGACTGGCAAGGAATATGTTATGGCAGGAACACATAAAATTACCCCCACAAATCCGAGATTGTCTGCACTGCTAAGTGACGTGTCGAGAGGGAATATAAAGATTCCTGTTTTTCAGCGTGAATATGTCTGGGGTGACGAGCAAATAATGAGTCTTCTAGACTCAATTTATAACGGATATCCGGTAGGGTCCTTGTTGTTGTGGTCAACAAAGGAAGAGCTGAAGCACGAGAGAGATGTTGGAGGGTTTGCACTGCCAAAAACTCCAGAAGATTTCCCGGTAAACTATGTTCTCGACGGTCAGCAGCGCTTAACAACGCTATATGGCGTATTCAATTCCGACGCTGAAACGACAGATCCTGAGCTGGCGGCAAGGTTTAATGTTTCCTTCGTGCCTTCAACTGACGAGTTTGTGCATGCTTCTATAGCACCAGAAAACTCAATAAATCTTAGGACCATACTTGATACAACAAAGTTGCTGCCAGAACTGGCGCGTTTTCCTGACGACGAAAAGAAGATTATTGCGGACCTGACGGAGCGATTTAAAGATTATGAATTTCCGGTCGTCACAATCAAGGATCGATCCAATCAAGAGGTATGCAGGGTCTTTCAACGGATCAATTCTTCTGGAACGAGCCTCAGCACCTTGGAGCTGCTGGCGGCGTGGACATGGTCCGAGCAGTTCGACTTAAGAAATGAAATAGAGCGGCTCTTGGATAGTCTTTCTGACAAAGGGTTTGACCAAGTAGAAGAAACACTTTTGATGCGGTGCCTTGCAACAATCGCAATCAATAAAATCGATGCAGACGCATTGGTAGATGTAAAGGCGGAAGTCTTAATTGAGAGCATGTCTAAGCTGAAGCAAGCTATCTACTCTTGCGTAGATTTTTTGGAAAAGCAGCTGCATATTAAGAATTTCGTATTTATTCCCTTTCCGATTATGCTCGTGCCGTTGGTTTCCTTCTATTCCGACTGCCTTAAGCCAAACGCAAAGCAAGTCGCAAGTCTAAAGAAATGGTTTTGGCACTGTTCTTTTACTCAAAGGTATAAGGCCGGAACAAACTCTTATGTGATGGTCGATATAGAGAAAATGCGTGAGTTAGCCAAAGGGAATTACGTTTTTGACGAGATGCATGCAAAAATAGACCCTTCGATTTTCAAAAAAACATGGCGTATAAACTCAACTGCAGCTAAGGCTACCATTTGCCTGCTCGCTCAATGCCAACCGAAGAGCTTTCTTACTGGTCAAAATATTGATCTCGGCGAAGCGCTGGCATCATATAATGCGCGAGAGTTTCATCATATCTATCCGAAGTCATTCCTAAATGGACTCGGAATTCCATTTCATGAGTCAAATGTCATAGCAAACATTTGTCTCCTAAACTCCAGCGACAATCGGGCTATCTCTGATAATGACCCTTATCAGTACTTTCAAACCATCGATGGCGGTATCAAGGAAATGGTATTCAAATCGTCCCTGATTCCAAGTGAGTTCTGGTCAGGCGATAAGCCTTACGTGGACTTTATCAATGCAAGAGCGCTGGTGTTGTCCCAAGTAGCAGATGATTTGATTACACATGGACACTATTCGGCGACGTAACCCGAGTTCCTGCTAGACGAATGTGTCGAAAAAGTGTCGAAGCTAATGGCCAAGGAAGGCCGATACTAGCCAAGATCGGAGTTAAGAACGTAGAGCATCTCCAGCAACAACTAGCGTTGGCCAATATAGTCCGGCTAATTCAGCGAATATCACAGGATTTGAAGCCCGGCCGCAGCACCGGCTGCGATTGCCTTCCTTATTGATTTACATGGGCTTTTTTTGGCTCTTGCCGCGTCTTGTGACGAGGGGGTGTCGAAAAAACTGGTCGGCCCGGACGTCAAAGTACCTTGCAAACGATCCAGAGCCAAGTGCGTGTCGCTTCGTGCATGGCTGCCGCTCGCTCGGCTCGAGCTATCTGGTGGCATTTGGCTATCGATTAATGAAGTGAACTGCGTCACAATTCGCGCTTTTCTTTCCAGGGATAGGGAAAAGTCGTGAGCGATATGCACGAGGACCGTCGCGTTTACCATGCGCTGCGGGACCATATCGAATGCCTGTTGGCGGAAGGCGCTTCGTTGACGGGGCGGGACCCGGTCCGGCTCAGCTTCAAGGGCCGTACGCTTACCGTTCAGCATGGCATGCTGATCTGCGAGGACGGTCACCACGACCTGATCGAGACGCTGGCCGAGCTGGAGTGGAGCAGCAAGCGGACACGCGACCTCGCGATCGATCTGTGCTTGAAGCAGCTGGAGCAGGCGATCGATGCTGGCGGCTATCCGGAGCTTTCCGAAGCGCAACCCGGGAAACGCTGAAGCGACCCATAGGCTGGAGTAGGTTGTTGGGCTGAGCCTGAGAAGCCAACGGGCGGTTAATCGGGCCAGTCCCGATTCCGATCCACGTCGCATTAGCGGACGCACCGCCGACAAAGTGGCCAGTAGACGTTCGATATCGAAGTGGCGAGCGAAAAAAAGCCCGCAAAGATGCGGGCCGGGAAACCACGGCGGCGGTCATTGGGAAGCGGGACCGCCGGTAGTGGCCGTATGATGCCATTAATGTGATCTGCATCACATTGCTTTTTTGGTCGAGATACCCCCGACTTTCTGGGAGGCCGTCCGAGGGCCGCTGGCCTGCCGGGCTATAGCTCCGTCGCCAGCGCGCTGTCGCGGCGAACCTTGCGTTCGTTGCCGAAGCGGCGGGTGAAGCCGATGCGGTCGAAGTGCTCCAGCAACTGGATGCTGCGCTTGCGGCCGAGCTGGATGCGGTCGCGGAAGGCGGCGGCACGGATCACGCCGCTTTGCGCTTCCAGTTGCAGTACATGCCCGGCGAGCTGGCGAATGGTGAACTCGGGGTAGAACAGGTCTTTTACGACTTGTTGCAGCAGGCCGAGGCGGGCAAGTTTGCGCAGCAGTTGGCGCATCTGCGCTTCTTCGACGCCGAGTTCGCGGGCGAGGTCGCGTACCCAGGGCGGATCGAAGCGTCCGGCTTCCAGCAGCGGCCAGAGGCGTTCCTTGAGCGTTTCCTCCGTATCGCTCAGGCGGACACGGTGATCAGGGCGGTGCAGCCAGGGGCCACTGGTCTCGATGGCGCCGGCGGCCAGCGCCTGCTCCAGCAGGGCGATGAACACCGGGCGCTCCAGCTGCGGCAGGGCATAGCGGCGCAGGCGATCGCGATCCGGGCCGAGTTCGTCGGGCTGTTCGTCGTGGAAGCGCTGCAGCGCGGCGAGCAGGGTTTCGCCGAGTGCGTTCCAATGTTCGTGATCGAACAGGCGCGCACCTTGCCGCGTGGCGATCTCCAGCGCATCGGCGGGCAGTTGCCAGTTGCCGCGGGGACGGTTGAACTGACGCTCCAGCGCCTGCGGATCGAGCCCATTGATGGCACTGGCCAACAGGTCCGGCAGTGCGCGTTCCAGGGTCGGCTGGTTCAAGGCCCGCAGTTGCGCCAGGCGCGCCTCGCGGCGGCGGTTGCGCGGCGGGGCGAAAGGGTCGAGCACGTGGCCGCCACCGAGGGTGCGCTGGGCGGACTGGTCGCGCAGGACGACGCGGTCGCCATGCACCGCGTGGGCCGGCGCATTGAGCAGCAGCTGGGCGAACATGCGCCCGCCCGGGGCCAGGCTTTCGCCTTCGAGCAGGGCGACGCGGGCGGTGACGTCCTGGGCGCCGAGGTGCACGTGCACCGGTGTCCAGTGCCTGAGTTCGTGGGCTTCGCCGGGCAGCAACTGGAGTTCGACGTCGATGCGCTGGGTCGGCGCGTGCAGCAGCGGCTGCAGCAGCCAGTCGCCGCGGTGGATCTGCTCCACCGCCAGGCGCTCGCCGGCCAGGTTCAGCGCCACGCGTTGGCCGGCATGGGCTTCGCCGGCTGCGCGATTCTGCGCATGCAGGCCGCGCACCCGCACGTTTTTCCCGCTCGGGCTGAGCAGCAGTTCGTCGCCGACCCGCACATGGCCGGCGAAGGCGGTGCCGGTGACCACCACGCCGGCGCCGGTGACGCTGAAGGCGCGGTCGATGGCCAGGCGGAAGTGGCCGCTGTCGCTGCGTGCATGAACCCTGGCCGCCTCGTCGATCAGCGCCGACCGCAGCGCATCGACGCCCTGACCACTGATGCTGGATACGGGAAAGATCGGCGCTCCAGCCAGCGGACCGGGCGCCAGCAGGTCCTCGATCTGCTGGCGTACTTCGGCGATGCGCTGCGGTTCGGCGCGGTCGATCTTGGTCAGCGCGACGATGGCCCGGCGAATGCCCAGCAGTTCGACGATGGCCAGGTGCTCGCGGGTCTGCGGCATCACGCCGTCGTCGGCGGCCACCACCAGCAGCATGCAGTCGATGCCGCTGGCGCCGGCGAGCATGTTGTGGACGAAGCGCTCGTGCCCCGGCACGTCGATGAAGCCGGTGAGCGTGCCTTCGCCGAGATCGGCGTAGGCGTAGCCGAGGTCGATGGTGATGCCGCGCTCGCGCTCCTCGCGGCGGCGATCGCCCTGCTGGCCGGTGAGGGCCTCGAGCAATGCGGTCTTGCCATGGTCGATATGGCCGGCGGTACCGACGATCAAATCGCCAGCTCCTCTTGCAGGTGCGGCAGTTGCTGGAGGAAGGCCGGTTCGTCGTCGAGCTGGCGCAGGTCGAGCCAGAGGGCGTCGTCGTCGATGCGGCCGAGCACCGGGATCGGCAGGCAGCGCAGCGCTTCTTCCAGTTGGCGCAGGCTGCGCCCGCGCAGGCGCTTGGGCTGCTGTGGGCGGATGCACAGGGCCGCGCTGGGCAGACGTGCCACCGGTTGCGCGCCGCTGCCGATCATGCCCAGGGCGTCGACCACGGCAACATTCCAGATTTCGTCCAGTACAGTGGCCAGCGCCGGAGCGATGCGTTCGGCCTGGGCACGGATATCGGCTTGCGGGCGGCTGAGCAGGCGCAGGCTGGTGAGGCGCTCGGCCAGCCGGTCGGGGTCGCGGTAGAGGTTGAGCACCGCCTCCAGCGCCGCCAGGGTCAGCTTGTCGACGCGCAGGGCGCGCTTGAGCGGGTTCTTCTTGATCTTCTGGATCAGTGCCTTGCTGCCGACGATCAGCCCGGCCTGGGGGCCGCCGAGCAGTTTGTCGCCGCTGAAGGTGACGATGTCGGCGCCGTCGCGCAGCGCTTCCTGCACGGTGGGCTCCTTCGGCAGGCCCCAGCGGCTGAGGTCGAGCAGGCTGCCGCTGCCCAGGTCTTCCAGCAGCGGCAGGTGGTGGGCATGGGCGATGCGCGCCAGTTCGGCGGTGGCGACGCTGGCGGTGAAGCCCTGCACGCTGTAGTTGCTGGTGTGCACGCGCATCAAGAGGCCCGAGCGCGGGTTGATCGCCGCTTCGTAGTCCTTGGCGTGGGTGCGGTTGGTGGTGCCGACTTCATGCAGCTTCACCCCGGCGCGGGCCATGATGTCGGGGATGCGGAAGGCGCCGCCGATCTCGATCAGTTCGCCGCGGGAGATGATGCCTTCCTTGCGCGCGCCAAGGCTGTTGAGTGCCAGCAGCACGGCGGCGGCGTTGTTGTTGACCACGGTGACCGCTTCGGCGCCGGTCAGCTCGCGGATCAGCCCTTCGATGAGGTCGTCGCGGTCGCCGCGCTTGCCGCTGGCGAGATCGAATTCCAGATTGAGCGGGTAGCGCGCGGCGACGGTGATCGCCTCGATGGCTTCGTCTGGCAGCAGGGCGCGGCCGAGGTTGGTGTGCAGCACCGTGCCGGTGAGGTTGAACACCCGGCGCACGCGGCTGCGGTGCTGGCTGGCCAGGCGTTCGCCGGCACGCCCGGCAAGCACCGCTTCGGACAGCTCCAGTGCGGCGAGCTGGCCATGGCGGGCCGGCTCGCGCAGTTCGTCGAGCAGGTCGCGCAGGGTCGTGAGCAGCGCCTGCCGGCCATAGCGTTGTTGCAGCGGCTGGCAGGCCGGGTCGCGCAGCAGCTTGTCGACCGAGGGCAGGTGGCTGCTGCTCATGCATCGCCTCCCGGCGCCAGCAGCAGGTTCGGTGCCTGTCGGTTGTAGCCTTGTTCGGCCAGCAGCAGGTCCAGGTCCAGCGTCGCCAGGTCGGCGGAGAGGCTTTCGCCGTCCGGCGCCAGTTCCAGATAGAGCTGCTTGAGATAGCCGTTGCAGTCCGGGCAGACCTCGGCCTTGACGCCCTGCGGCGAGCCTTCGAAATGCAGGTAGTCGAGTTTCTTGGTACTGCGGCAATGGCTGCATTTCAGGCGCACGTAGTGCCATTCGCAGGCGCACAGCGAGCAGACCAGATAGCGCAGGCCGTTGAGCTGGGCGCGATGACGGATGATGCCGGCCATCGGCGGTGCGCCGCAGCAGGGGCAGTGGGTCTGGTCCTCGCGCTCGCGCATGGCCGAGAGGTCGAGTTGCAGCAACCTATGGCTCCAGGCCAGCTGCAGGGTGGCGCCGAGAAAGGGCACCAGCGCCGGCGGCAGGCTGTCGTACTGGCCGCTGACCAGCGCCACGGCCCAGGCCTTGCGCTGGCCGCTGTCGGCCTCGCGCAGCTGGTTGATGGCGGCGGCTACGGCGGGGTTGTCCGGCACCACGTAAGCCTCCAGCCAGGCGTCCAGCAGCGGCAGCCAGGCATCGTCGCGCACCAGGGTATCGGCGGCGAGCGGTGGCAGGTCGTGCCTGAGGCTTTCGCGGGTGCGGCGCTCGTCCAGCGGGGCCGTGGGCGGCGGGTTGTCCAGCACCTGCTGCTGTGCCTTGCAGACATCGGCGAGCAGGCGCAGGTAAGCGGCGAGCGGGTGGTCATCGGCGAGCCTGTGCAGGCGCTCGCTGCGCAGGGCGAACAGATCGCTCGGCGGCAGGTTGATGAAGGGTGGTTTGCTGGCAGCGGCTTCGATCTGCCCTGGCTCGAGAATGGTGCCTGCCACGCAGGACTCCTTTTCTTTTGGTTGTGCCGAACAGCATAGTCCGTCATGGCCTGTTGCACGGCTTTCGAGGGTGCGCGCAGCCGAAGATTCCCACGCGTCGCACGGGAACCTTCGGTTGGGCATTGGTGCCGCTCACTTGCGTTCGTTGATCTCCCGGTACCAGGCTGGATGGTGCTTGCGCGCCCAGGCACGGCTGACCGTGCCGTAGAGCATCGAACCCATCGAGCCCTTGAGCCAGATCGCCGCGTAGATGTGCACGATGATGCTGAGGATCAGCACGAAGGCCGCCGCCGCATGCAGCAGGCTCGCCCAGCGCAGCGAGACGATGCCGAAATAGCCGCTGAAGTACTCGCGCCAGATGACGATGCCGCTGAACAGCAGTACCAGCATGCAGAGGATCAGCACCCAGAACAGCACTTTCTGCCCGGCATTGTAGCGGCCGACTTCAGGCAGCTTGTCCTCGCGATTGTGCACCACGTCGTTGATCTGCCTGAGCCACTGGCGGTCGCTTGCTCCGATGCGGTTATGCCCGGCGAAACGGATCGCCAGCACCAGGAAGAAGACGAACATCGCCACCCCGATGAACGGGTGCAGGATGCGTGTCCAGGTGCCGCCGCCGAACAGCCCGGAAAGGCCGAACAGGGCGGGATGGAACAACGCCAGGCCGGACAGCGCGGCAAGGACGAAGAGGATGGCAACGGCCCAGTGATTGGTCCGTTGCGAGGGGTTGTAGCGTTCGATGTCGTTATTGTTCATCGTTGGCTCCTTGAGCGAGCGGCCTGTGAGCGACCCCGGACGGGGCCGCTGGCATCAGGGTCGCGGCTCCTTGGGATCGACCACATGCACCGAGGGATCGACCTGGTGCACCACGGGCTCGCTGAGTTCGGCGTTCTCCTGCTCTTCCTCGACACGGACCGGGCCGACCCGGGTGTAATGGAAGAAGCCGGCCAGCACCGCCGCGCCCATGCCCAGCAGGGCAAGCGGCTTGGTCACGCCCTTCCACAGGCTGACCAACGGGCTGATGGTCGGCTCGTCCGGCAGCGCGCTGTACAGCGAGGGCTGGTCGGCGTGGTGCAGCACGTACATCACGTGCGTGCCGCCGACGCCGTCCGGGTCGTACAGACCGGCCTGGTCGAAACCGCGTTCCTTGAGATCGGCGATGCGCCCGGCGGCATGTTCCTTCATGTCCGCCTTGCTGCCGAAGACGATCGCCCCGGTGGGACAGGTCTTCACGCAGGCCGGCTCCAGCCCGACCGATACCCGGTCGGAGCACAGCGTGCACTTGTAGGCCTTCTTGTCCTTCTCGGAGATGCGCGGAATGTCGAACGGGCAGCCGGTGATGCAGTAGCCGCAGCCGATGCAGTGGTCCTGGTTGAAGTCGACGATGCCGTTGGCGTATTTCACGATCGCCCCCGGCGATGGGCAGGCCTTGAGGCAGCCGGGGTCGGCGCAGTGCATGCAACCGTCCTTGCGGATCAGCCACTCGAGGTTGCCGCTGCCGGGGTTCTCGTACTCGGCGAACTTCATCACCGTCCAGGACTGCGCGGTGAGGTCGATCGGGTTGTCGTAGGTCCCGGCGCTGGTACCGACTTCGTCGCGCAGGTCGTTCCACTCCGAGCAGGCGACCTGGCAGGCCTTGCAGCCGATGCACTTGGAGGTGTCGATCAGTTTCGCCACTTCGCCGATCTCGCGGATCGACGGCCGCTCGGTGGTCGTGGCGGAGCGGGCAATCACGTCTTGAGTAGCCATCATGCCTTCTCCACGTTGACCAGGAACGACTTGAACTCCGGCGTCTGGGTGTTGGCGTCACCGACGAACGGCGTCAGCGTGTTGGTCAGGTAGCCGTTGCGCGCCACCCCGGCGAAGCCCCAGTGCAGCGGGATGCCGATATGGTGCACGGTCTGCCCGTCCACCGTCAGCGGCTTGATGCGCTTGGTCACCACCGCCACCGCCTTGATGTAGCCGCGGTTGGACGACACCTTGACCCGCTCGCCGGCCTTGATGCCCAGCTCGTTCGCCAGCACCTCGCCGATTTCGACGAACTGCTCGGGCTGGGTGATCGCGTTGAGCCGGCAATGCTTGGTCCAGAAGTGGAAGTGCTCGGTGAGCCGGTAGGTGGTGGCCGCGTAGGGGAATTCCTTCGCGGTGCCGAACAGCTCCATGTCGTTCTTGAACACCCGCGCGGCCGGGTTGCTGATGGCCTGCGGATTGTCCGGGTGCATCGGGTTGCGCCCGATCGGTGTTTCGAACGGCTCGTAGTGCTCGGGGAAGGGGCCTTCGTTCATCTTGTCGATGGCGAACAGCCGGGCCACCCCTTCGGGGTTCATGATGAAGGGGTTCATGCCGTCCGCCGGCGGCGAGTCGACCTTGAAGTCCGGCACGTCGGTGCCGCCCCACTTGCCGCCGTCCCACCACACCAGGCGCTTCTTCTCCGGATTCCAGGGGTTGCCGGCAGGGTCGGCCGAGGCGCGGTTGTAGAGGATTCGCCGGTTGGCCGGCCACGACCAGGCCCAGCCCAGGGTCTGGCCCATGCCGTAGGGGTCGGCATTGTCGCGCCGCGCCATCTGGTTGCCGGCCTGGGTCCAGGAGCCGCTGAAGATCCAGCAGCCGCAGGAGGTGCTGCCATCGGCGCGCAACAGGCCGAAACCGGACAGCTGCTCGCCGGCCTTGGCCAGTTGGGCGCCGCTCTGCAGGTCGAACACGTCGCCCAGCGCCTTGCCGTTGTACTCCTGGGCGATCTCTTCCGCCGTCGGCTCTTCCGGCTGGCGATAGGCCCAGTCGATGTTGAGCAGCGGCTCGGCGTAGGCGCCGCCTTCCTTGCGGTACAGCTCGCGCAGGCGATGGAACAGCCCGCCCATGATCACCACGTCGGTCTGCGCCTGGCCTGGCGGCTCGGCGGCCTTCCAGTGCCATTGCAGCCAGCGCCCGCTGTTGACCAGCGAGCCGTTCTCTTCGGCGAAGCAGCTGGTCGGCAGGCGGAACACCGTGGTCTGGATGGCGGCGGTGTCGACGTCGTTGTACTCGCCGGCGTTGCGCCAGAACTCCGAGGTCTCGGTGGCCAGCGGGTCCATGATCACCAGGTACTTGAGCTTGGCCAGCGCGGCGCTGACCTTGGCCTTGTTGGGGAACGAGGCGATCGGGTTGAAGCCTTGGCAGAAATAACCGTTGACCTGCCCCTGGTACATCATGTCGAAGACCTTGAGCACGTCGTAGCCGGGGATGTCCAGCTTCGGCAGCCAGTCGTAGCCCCAGTTGTTCTCCGCCGTGGCGTTCTTGCCGTACCAGGCCTTCATCAGGCTGACGTGGAACTTCTCGTAATGCTGCCAGTACGACAGTTGCCCCGGGCGCAACGGCTTGGCGGTGCGCTTGGCGATGTAGGCGGCATAGTCCTGCTCGGCCTCCAGCGGCAGGGTCAGGTAGCCCGGCAGCAGGTTCGAGAGCAGGCCCAGGTCGGTCAGGCCCTGGATGTTGGAGTGGCCGCGCAGGGCGTTCATGCCGCCACCGGGCATGCCGATGTTGCCGAGCAGCAGCTGCACCATGGCACCGGTGCGGATCATCTGCGAGCCGGTCGAGTGCTGGGTCCAGCCCAGCGCGTACATGACGGTCATGGCCTTGCCCGGCGCCGAGGTCTCGGCGATGGCTTCCCAGACCTGCAGCATGCGGTCCTGCGGCGTGCCGCAGATGTTGCTGACCACCTCCGGCGTGTAGCGGCTGTAGTGCTGCTTGAGCAAATTGTAGACGCAACGTGGATGGCTGAGGCTCTTGTCGACGCGGGCGAAGCCGTCCTCGTCCAGCTCGTAGCCCCAGGCCGTCTTGTCCGGGTAGCTGCGCTTGTCGGCGTCGTAGCCGTTGAACAGACCATCCTCGAAGCCGAAGCCTTCCTTCACGATGAACGCCACGTCGGTGTAGTTGACCACGTACTCATGCTGGATCTTGTCGTTCTCCAGCAGGTAGTTGATCAAGCCGCCGAGGAAGGCGATGTCGGTGCCGGTGCGGATCGGTGCATAGAGATCGGCCACCGATGCCGAACGGGTGAAGCGTGGATCGACCACCACCAGCCGCGCCTTGTTGCGCGCCTTGGCTTCGGTGACCCATTTGAAACCGCACGGGTGGGCTTCGGCGGCGTTGCCGCCCATGATCAGGACCAGATCGGCATTCTGGATGTCGCTCCAGTGATTGGTCATGGCGCCGCGGCCAAACGTCGGGGCAAGACTTGCCACCGTCGGGCCGTGTCAGACACGTGCCTGGTTGTCGAATCCCAGCATGCCGAGCGAGCGCACCACCTTGTGGGTGATGTAGCCGGCTTCGTTGGATGACGCCGAGGCGGCGAGGAAGCCGGTGCTCAACCAGCGGTTGACTGTCTGCCCCTTGTCGTTGCGCTCGATGAAGTTGGCGTCGCGGTCGTCCTTCATCAGCCGGGCGATGCGGTCGAGGGCTTCGCTCCACTCGATGCGCTTCCACTCGTTGCTGCCGGCTTCGCGGACTTCCGGATGGGTCAGGCGGTTGGGGCTGTGGATGAAGTCCAGCAGGCCCGCGCCCTTCGGGCAGAGGGTGCCGCGGTTGACCGGATGGTCGGAGTCGCCCTCGATATGGATGATATTCTGCGCGACGTTCTTGCCGCCGCTGCCCTGGCTGTAGAGGATCAGTCCGCAGCCGACCGAGCAGTAAGGGCAGGTGTTGCGTGTTTCGCGCGTATTGGTCAGTTTGAAATGCCGGATCGATTCGGCATACGCCGTTGGCGGGGCCATGCCCAATGCCGCCATGCTCGACGCCCCAAGGCCCACACCGCAGACCTTGAAGAACTGTCGACGGTTCATGTCCATCGGTTGTTCTCCTTTTTATCAGGCTTGAACGCCGATACATTGCCGGCGTCTGCTCAACAGCTTAGCCAAGGCTGCGGAAAAAGTTGCGAAAAGCGAAGGATTAATTCCGCCTTTCGCTGTGTCGCGTGGGGCGTACGGAAACCCGGATTCTTGCTGTCAGACGCTGGTCGCCATGGACAGCTGGTTCTTCCACTCCCGCGGTGATTGCCCGGATTGCACCTTGAACGCACGGGAGAGCGCGGCCTCGCTGCCGTAACCAACCTCGGCCGCGATCACCTTCAGGGAACGTCCTCGGCGCAGGGCCTTCTGTGCCAGCCGCACGCGCCAGCCCTGGAGATACTGTCCGGGAGTGATACCGACCGTTTCGCGGAAAGTCGTGGCGAACACGCTGCGCGACATCCCGGCGACACCGGCGAGTGCTTCGAGGGACCATTCCTTCGCCGGCGCCTCGTGCATCGCCACCAGCGCATTGCGCAGCCGCGGATGCGACAGCCCGGAGAGCAGCCCGCCATTCACTTCGCCGCTTTCCATCAGCTGGCGCAAGACCTGGATCATCACCACCTCCAGCAGGCGTTCGATCAGCGCCACGCGTCCGCAGCGTTGCTCGAACGCTTCTTCGAACAGCAGCGACAGCACTGGCTCGGCACCCCATACCCCATCCAGCGGCAGGCAGACGACATCCGCCAACGCCGACGCGATCGGATTGCCTGGGCCGCCTTCGAACGACAGGTTCGCGCAGACCATGTCCACGTCGTGCCCGGGGGCGATGATGAAACGATGCGACAGGGGCCGCGGGAACAGCAGCAGGCTCGGTTGTTCGATGTGCAGCGATTCCCTGCCGTAGCGCACCTCGACTACGCCATTGCGCACCAGGTGCAACTGTCCGTGCACGCCATCGCTCTGCAGCGTGTTGATGCCGCACAGCGGCCCGGTGTTGAACACCTGGGCGCTCATCGGGAAGTGGGTCATCAGTGCCGCGAGGCGGTCAGCCATCTTCGTACTCCTGATCAAGTTTTCAGGATTTTATATCACCAGTAGTTTTTCCATGGCGAGCAGAATACCTCTCACCGGGCAACACCGACCCGGCCATCCACCCGAACAGGAACCATCGCCATGTCCATCGAGAAGATTCTTTACAGCGCCACTGCTATTGCCACAGGCGGCCGCGAAGGCCGCGCCACCTCCTCCGACAATGTGCTCGACGTGCAACTGTCCACCCCGCGTGAGCTGGGCGGCGCCGGCGGGCCGGGCACCAATCCCGAGCAGTTGTTCGCCGCCGGTTACTCGGCCTGCTTCCTCGGTGCGCTGAAGTATGTCGCTGGAAAACAGAAAGTCGCATTGCCCGCGAACACCACGGTCACCGGCAAGGTCGGCATTGGCCAGATCCCCACCGGTTTCGGCATCGAGGCCGAATTGACCATCACCGCTCCCGGCATCACCCGCGACCTGTTGCAGGCACTGGTCGAACAGGCCCACGTGGTCTGCCCGTACTCCAACGCCACGCGCGGAAACATCGACGTGACGCTCGTCATCGCCGACTGACCGAAACCACCCCATACGAACAGGACACGAACGCCATGAACGTCACCATCCGCACCCTCACCATCCCGCTGTTGGCCATCGCACTGCAGTCCGGCTTCGCCGTACAGGCTGCACAGGCCGCGCAGCCAGCCTCCGGCACGGCCATCAGCCGCACCGCAAGCACCCTCACCACAGCCGACGGCGTGCAGCTCTATTACAAGGATTGGGGCCCGAAGGACGGCCAGGTCGTCACCTTCAGCCACGGCTGGCCGCTCAGCTCCGATAGCTGGGAGTCACAGATGCTCTTCCTTGCCTCGCAGGGATATCGCGTGGTCGCCCACGACCGCCGTGGCCACGGCCGCTCCAGCCAGCCCTGGGAAGGCAATGACATGGACCACTACGCTGACGACCTGGCCGCGGTGATCGAAGCGCTCGACCTGAAGGACGTCACCCTGGTGGGCTTCTCCACCGGTGGCGGCGAGGTGGCACGCTACATCGGCCGCCACGGTACCGGGCGGGTCAAGAAGGCCGTACTGGTCAGCGCCGTGCCGCCGATGATGCTGAGAACGGCCGACAATCCCGGCGGCGTGCCGCTCGAAGTGTTCGACGGTATTCGCAGGGCCTCCCTGGAGAACCGCTCGCAGTTGTACCTCGATCTCGCATCCGGCCCGTTCTACGGCTTCAACCGTCCCGATGCCAAGGTCTCCCAAGGCCTCATCGATAGCTGGTGGGCTCAGGGCATGCAGGCTGGCCACAAGAACACCTACGATTCCATCGCCGCGTTCTCGGCCACCGATTTCCGCGAGGACCTGAAGAAGTTCGACGTGCCGACGCTGGTGATCCATGGTGACGATGATCAGATCGTGCCGCTGGACGTCTCCGGCAAGGCGTCCGCCGCGCAGGTCAAGGGGGCGAAGCTGATCGTCTATCACGGCGCGCCGCACGGCCTGACCGACACCCACAAGGATCGCTTCAACAAGGATCTGCTGGACTTCCTCAGCGAATGAGTGGACTGCGTCGCTGCGCCGGCCGCGGGTTGCACCTGCGGTCGGTTTTTTTTGCTTCTGGAGAGCCGCCGCGCCGAGGGCGGCCCCAGAAACGACCGACCCCGCCAAGGGGCGGGGTCGGTTGGCGGTCTGCCTGGGTAGACCCGTTTCTTTGCGCTGCGCCGATCAGCCGTTCTGGCGGATGCCGGCGACCAGCCAGGGCTGGTTCTCGCCCTGGATACGCTCCATGCGCCAGCTTTCGCTGAAGGGCTCACCCTGGTCGAAGCGTGAGGTCTTGGATACGCCGCTGAAGGTCAGGGTAGCGGTGGTCTTCTCGGCATCGTCGTCGACGCCGTCGAGCTGGATCTGCAGGTCGTCGATGTAGGTCGACTGGTAGGCGTCGCCGATTTCCGCGCGCTCCTGCTTGAGGAAACCGAGCAACTGCGGGGTGACGAACTCGGCGATCTTGTCCATCTCGTTGGCGTCCCAGTGCTGCTGCAGGGACAGGAAGTGCTCGCGGGCCGCGGCGACGAAGCTCTGCTCGTTGAACCAGGCCGGGGCGTTGATCACCGGGGCTGCGGCTGCCGGCGCCGCGCTGCCACCGAAGATGGACGCCGGTTGCGGCATTTCGCGCTGCATCGGCGCATGCCCGGCCATGGCCGGCTGCTGCTGGCGACGGCGGGCGGCGAGGAAGCGGAACAGCAGGAAGGCGATCGCGCCGAAGATCAGGATGTCCATGAACTGGATGCCTTCGAAGCCGTCACCCATGAACATCGACGCCAGCAGGCCACCGGCGGCCAGGCCGGCCAGCGGGCCGAGCCAGCGCGAGGCGCCGCTGGGCGCGGCGGCGGCCTGCCGACCTGCCTGGGGCGGCGCGGCCTGGGTCTGCTGGGGCGCCTGGCGGGTCTGGTGGCTGGGCGCCGAGCCGAAGCTCTTGCCGCCGCCGAAGCGCTTGGCGTGGGCGTCGATGCTGAGGGTCAGACCGATACACAGCGCCATGAAGATGCTAAGCACACGTTGCATTGAGTGTTCCCGCTTTATTGGAGAGAGGTACGCGCGTCATCCTGCCGAGCTGGGCAGGCGTTGGCCAGGGGCAGTATGTTACCGGCTTTTGCTTGCGACCGTTCGCCGCGCATTATGGACGGAACCTTGCCAGACCCCATGGAGAATCAGCATGTACCTGCCCGCCGCCTTTCGTCAGGACCACCTGCCCAGCCTGCACGCACTGATCGAGCAGGCCGGGTTGGCCACGCTGGTCTGTCGGGCCGGCGACTCGCTCGAGGCCAGTCACTTGCCGCTGTTGCTGCGTCGCGACGAGGGCGAATTCGGCACGCTCTACGGGCATTTCGCCCGGGCCAACCGGCAGTGGCAGGCGCTGTCGGCGGATGGCGAGGCGCTGGCAATGTTCCAGGGGGTGGACGGCTACGTCAGCCCGAGCCTGTATCCGAGCAAGGCCATCAGCGGCAAGGTGGTGCCGACCTGGAACTACACCGCCGTGCATGCCTACGGCACGGTCGAAGTGTTCGACGATCCGGGGCGGCTGCTGGCCCTGGTCGGCGCCCTGACCGCGCGGCACGAAGCGGGCCGCGCGATGCCCTGGGCGGTCGGCGACGCACCGGCCGACTACATCGACGGCATGCTCAGGGCCATCGTCGGCTTCGCCCTGCCGATTCGCCGCCTGGAAGGCAAGTGGAAGCTCAGCCAGAACCGTTCGGCCGAGGATGCCGCCGGCGTGCGCGAAGGGCTGGCGCGTTCCGAGCGCGGGGGGGAGCGGGCACTGGCCGCTGCGATGCAGGCACTGGCGGATTCTGGCGCCGGGCGCGAATGACGAAACGGAGCGCGCAGGTCAATCGGATAAGGCTTCATGCCCGCTCTGTGGCTTTGGCACAGGATCTGTAGGCGGTGCCTCCGCGTCTTCGACGCAGCGCTGTCGCGCAGCAAACAGGTGTAGTGGTCAACCAATTTGCACACCGAACCTGTAGGCGCCGGGGGGGCGCCGAGTCCTTGCCGGCGATCATCGGCGTTGCGGCGGATCGCCCGCAAGCGGGCTCCTACAAGCTCCCAGGGCTTCCGCGAGCGCGTGGTGGGCTGAAGCCCACCCTACCTGGAGCACGCTATCGCCTCAGATCCCCCCAGAAAGCAGCATGTGCACACCGAGCCTGTAGGCGCCGGGGGGCGCCGAGTCCTTGCCGGTGATCGTCGGCGTTGCGGCCGATCGCCCGCAAGCGGGCTCCTACACGTTCCCAGGGCTTCCGCGAGCGCGTGGTGGGCTGAAGCCCACCCTACCTGGAGCACGCTATCGCCTCAGATCACCCCCAGAAAGCCCGTTGATGGGCAGCTTCCGCAGGTAGGGCTGCAGTTCCTGCAGCTCCGGATGTCGGACAAAGGCCTGGATGCGCCGGGCCGTCTTGCCGGACAGCATTCGGCTGGCGCTGGTAGGTCTGTTCGTTTTGCAGCGGCAGCCGGAGGATGCGCAGGTTACGGTTTGCCAGTCGCGCCTTTTGTAGAAGCAGCGGCGGCGCCTGCACAGGTCGACATTTCATGCTTAACCGACTGCAGGCTCCGCTCTTCGCCACCGGCTCAACGCCAGTTGTACAGCTCCTTCTCGGAGATCTCGTGCATCGGCTCGACCTGCGCCTGGAACGCCTTCATCGAGGCCCAGATGCGGCCGTTCAGCTCGCTCTGCGCGGCCAGCTCGCCCAGCACCCGTTCGGACTGCTCCTGCATCGCGGCCAGCACTTCGTCGGGGAAGCGCTTGAGCTGGGTGCCCTGCTGCTTGAGCTGGTCCAGCGCCAGCGCATTGTTGTAGACGTAGTCGTCGAGCATGTCGCGGCTGGCGGCGCGGGTCGCCTCGCTGAGGATCGCCTGCAGGTCCTGCGGCAGTCCGTCGAAGGCCTTCTGGTTGACCAAGAGCTCGAGCACCGCCTGCGGCTCCTGCCAGCCCGGGTAATAGTAGTACTGGGCCGCCTTGTGCAGGCCGAAAGCCAGATCGTTGTAGGGGCTGACCCAGTCGGTGGCGTCGATGGCGCCGGTCTGCAGGGCGGTGAACACCTCGCCACCGGGCAGGTTGACGGTGGTGGCGCCGAGCCGCGCCAGCACTTCGCCGCCCAGGCCCGGCATGCGGATCTTCAGGCCCCTGAGGTCGGCCAGGGAATTGATTTCCTTGTTGTACCAGCCGCCCATCTGCATGCCGGTATTGCCGACCACCATCGGCTTGACGCCAAAGGGCGCGTAGGCCTCGTCCCAGAACTTCTGGCCTTCGCCCTTGCTCAGCCAGGCGTTCATCTCGATGGCGGACAGGCCGAACGGCACCGAGGTGAAGAACTGCGCGGTGGGCACCTTTCCCTTCCAGTAATAGGCGGCGCCGTGGCCGAGTTCGGCGGTGCCGCGCGAGACGGAGTCGAACACTTCCATCGCCGGCACCAGTTCGCCAGCGGCATAGACCTTGATGGTCAGGCGGCCGGCGCTCATGGTGTTGACGCGTTCGGCCAGGCGCTCGGCGGCGGTGCCCAGGCCCGGATAGTTCTTCGGCCAGGCGGTGACCATCTTCCAGTGATAGGTCTTGGCCGGTTCACTGGCGGCCTGTTGGGCGGGCGTTCCGGCGTTATCGTCATTGCAGCCGGCAAGGCCGAGGGTCGCGAGCAAGGCAGCGGCAGCACCGAACAAATGGCGGCGTTTCATGGGAGGTGGTTTCCTTGGTGACGTTCTTCTTGATATGAGGCTTGACGTTATCGTTAACGTTACAGCGCTTCAAGTTTGGCGTAGCTGAGCATCAGCCATTTGCTGCCTTCGTCTTCGAAGTTCACCTGTACCCGGGCCTGGGCGCCAGCGCCTTCGAAGTTGAGGATGGTGCCTTCGCCGAACAGCGCATGACGCACGCGCTGGCCGAGGCTGAACGGGGTATCCGGCACGCCGGCGCCATCGAACAGCGACCCGCCGCTCATGCCCTTGCCACTGAACGAGCGGCTCACGCTGTTGCTCAGGCGGACTTCCTGGATCAGCGCCGGCGGGATCTCGCGGACGAAGCGCGAAACCTTGTTGTAGGTCTCGCTGCCGTAGAGCCGGCGGGTTTCGGCGTAGGTGACCACCAGCTGCTGCATGGCGCGGGTGATGCCTACGTAGGCCAGGCGGCGCTCTTCTTCCAGACGGCCGGATTCCTCCAGGCTCATCTTGTGCGGGAACAGGCCTTCCTCCATGCCGACCAGGAACACCAGCGGGAACTCCAGGCCCTTGGCGCTGTGCAGCGTCATCAGCTGCACGCTGTCCTCATGGTCGCCGGCCTGCTGCTCGCCGGCTTCCAGCGAGGCGTGGTCGAGGAAGGCGGCCAGCGGCGACTGGACGTCGTCGTCCTCTTCGCTGTAGTTGTCGAAGGCGCGCGCGGCGGACACCAGTTCCTCGAGGTTTTCCACCCGTGCCTGGGCCTTCTCGCCCTTCTCGTCGCGGTGGTAGGCGAGCAGGCCGGAGTCTTCGATGACCACCTGCGCCATGCTGTGCAGCGGCAGTTTCTCGACCTTCAGCGCCAGGCTGTCGACCAGTTCGACGAAGCCGTTCAGCGCGCTGGCAGCGCGGCCGGAGACGAGCTTGGTGCCGACCGCCTGGTGCAGCGCCGCCCACAGCGAGATCTCGTCCTGGCGGGCCAGCTGGCGCAGGCACTCGACGGTCTTCTCGCCGATGCCGCGCGCCGGCAGGTTGATCACCCGTTCCAGCGCCGCGTCGTTGTGGCGGGTCTGGATCAGGCGCAGGTAGGCCATGGCGTTCTTGATCTCGGCGCGCTCGAAGAAGCGCTGGCCGCCGTAGATGCGATAGGGAATCTTCTCGCGCAGCAGCGCCTCTTCCAGCACCCGCGACTGGGCGTTGGAGCGGTAGAGGATGGCGATCTCGCTGCGGCTCATGCCGTCCTTGATCGCCTTCTCGATGCTCTCGACCACGTAGCGCGCCTCGTCGTGCTCGTTGAAGGCGGCATACAGGCTGATCGGCTCGCCTTCGCAGCCCTCGGTCCACAGCTCCTTGCCCAGGCGGCCCTGGTTGTTGGCGATCAGCGCGTTGGCGGCCTTGAGGATGCAGGCGGTGGAGCGGTAGTTCTGCTCCAGGCGGATGGTCTGGGCATCGGCGAAGTCCTGGCTGAACTGGTGCAGGTTCTCGATCCGCGCGCCGCGCCAGCCATAGATCGACTGGTCGTCGTCGCCGACCACCATCAGGCTCTCGCCACCCTTGGCGAGCAGGCGCAGCCAGGCGTACTGCACGGCGTTGGTGTCCTGGAACTCGTCGACCAGCACGTGGCGGAAGCGCCGCTGGTAGTGCTCCAGCAGCCCCGGATGGTTGCGCCACAGGTCCAGCGCGCGCAGCAGCAGCTCGGAGAAATCGATCACCCCGGCGCGCGCGCAGGCCTGCTCGTAGGCTTCGTAGATCTTCAGCTGGGTGGCGAGGAACAGGTCGCCGCCGGCCTGGATGTTCTGCGGCCGCAGGCCTTCGTCCTTCTGTGCGTTGATCCACCACTGCGCCTGGCGCGCCGGCCAGCGCTGCTCGTCGAGGCCGAGCTCGCGGATCACCCGCTTGACCAGGCGTTGCTGGTCGTCGGAGTCGAGGATCTGGAAATTCTGGTCCAGCTTCGCTTCCTGCCAGTGCGCCCGCAGCAGGCGGTGCGCCAGGCCATGGAAGGTGCCGACCCACATGCCCTGCGGGTTGACGTGCAACAGCTGCTCGATGCGCTGGCGCATCTCGGCGGCGGCCTTGTTGGTGAAAGTCACCGACAGGATCGAGTGCAGCGAGGCGCGTTCGACCTGGTTGAGCCAGGCGATGCGGTGCACCAGCACGCGGGTCTTGCCCGAGCCGGCACCGGCCAGCACCAGTTGACGGCCCAGCGGCGCGGCCACGGCCTGGCGCTGGGCATCGTTGAGGGAGTTCAGGAGGAGAGAGAGATCGTCATGCATCGCGGCATTCTATCAGGGCGCCGCGACGGACGGTGCAGCCGTTCGCCGCTGATGCCCGTTTCGCAGCCGGACGGCGCGCTCCCCGCCGTCACTGGTCGCCGACGACGATCTCGAGCCGGCCGACGCCCTGCACGCCGCCGCTCAGGCGGTCGCCGCGGCGCACCGGGCCGACGCCGGCCGGGGTGCCGGTCATGATCAGGTCGCCCGGGGCGAGCACGAACAGCCGCGAGAGATGGGCGATCACCTCCGCCACGCTCCAGATCTGCGCGGCCAGGTCGCCTTCCTGGCGGGTCTCGCCGTTGATGTCGAGCCAGATGCGGCCCTCGCCCGGGTGGCCGATCTCGGCGGCCGGCACCAGCGCCGAGCAGGGCGCGGCCTGGTCGAAGGCCTTGGCCACGGCCCAGGGCCGGCCCATCTTCTTCGCTTCGGCCTGCAGGTCGCGGCGGGTCATGTCCAGGCCCACGGCATAGCCGAACACGTGCTCCAGCGCCGCGTCGACGGCGATGTCGGCGCCGCCGCGGCCGATGGCCACCACCAGCTCGATCTCGTGGTGCACGTCCCGGGTGCCCGGCGGGTAGTCGAAGACGCTGCCGTCCGGCAGCAGGCCGTCGGGGTGCTTGGTGAAGAAGAACGGCGGCTCGCGGTCCGGATCGTGGCCCATCTCGCGGGCATGCTCGGCGTAGTTGCGGCCGACGCAATAGACGCGCCGCACCGGGAAGCGCCGGTCGCTGCCGGCCACGGCCAGGCTGGGGATGACGGGGTCGAACAGGTACTGCGCGGGTTCGGTCGAATTCATTCGGGACTCCAGTTCGGGTTTTTCGGCGTGTTGCAGGGGTGTCGCCCCGTCCGCGCGGGGCGACGGAAGCGGTTCACTTGGGCTGCGGAACACGGGTGCGCGTATCGCGGCTGCGCAGGAAGTCGAAATCACAGCCGGCATCGGCCTGGGTGACGCTGTCGAGGAACAGCTTGCGATAGCCGCGCTCGTCGCCTTCGCGGGGCTCGGGCAGCTTCGCCGCCTGGCGGCGCCGGGCCAGTTCCTCGTCGCTCACCAGCAGTTCCAGACGGCGCTCGCTGACGCTCAGGCGCAGCCGGTCGCCGCTCTGCACCAGCGCCAGCGGCCCGCCCTCGGCGGCTTCCGGGGTGACGTGGAGGACGATGGTGCCGGCCGCGGTGCCGCTCATGCGGCCGTCGGAGAGGCGCACCATGTCCTTCACCCCGGCGCGCGCCAGCTTGCGCGGGATCGGGATGTAGCCGGCTTCCGGCATGCCCGGGGCGCCCTTGGGGCCGATGTTCTTCAGCACCAGCACGTCGTCGGCGCACACATCCAGGTCCGGATCGTCGATGCGCTGGGCGAGGTCTTCCAGGCCGTCGAAGACCACCACGCGGCCCTCGTGCTCCATCAGTTCGGCGCTGGCCGCCGACTGCTTGATGATGGCACCGCCCGGGGCGATGTTGCCGCGCAGCAAGGCGATGCCGCCCTGCGGGTAGATCGGGTTGTCCAGCGGGCGCACCACCTCCTGCGCGAAGGCGGCGACGGCGTCGAGTTCCTCGCCGAGGCTGCGGCCGGTCACGGTCAGCGCGTCCAGGTGCAGGAAGGGTCTGAGTTCGCGCAGCACCGGCGCGAGGCCGCCGGCCTTGTGCAGGTCTTCCATGTAGTGGCTGCCCGAGGGCTTGAGATTGACCAGCACGGGAATGTCGCGACCCAGTTCGTCGAAGCGATCGAGATCGACCTCGATGCCGCAGCGCCCGGCGATCGCCGCCAGGTGGACGATGCCGTTGGTCGAGCCGCCGATGGCCAGCAGCACCATCAGCGCGTTCTCGAAGGCCTTCTCGGTGAGGATGCGGTCCGGGGTGATGCCGGCCTCGATCATCGCCACCGCCTGCGCCCCGGTGCGCTCGGCGATGCGCAGCCGGTCGGCGGTGACCGCCGGCGGCGTGGCGCCGCCGGGCAGCATGATGCCCAGCGCCTCGGCGATGCAGGCCATGGTGCTGGCGGTGCCCATCACCGAGCAGGTGCCGACGCTGGCAACCAGCTGGTCGTTGACCTCGGCGATTTCCTGGGCGTCGATCTCCTCGCCGCGGTACATGCCCCAGAAGCGTCGGCAGTCGGTGCAGGCGCCGACCCGCACGCCGCGGTGCGAGCCGGTGAGCATTGAGCCGGTGACCAGCTGAATGGCCGGCACGCCGGCGCTGGCGGCGCCCATCAGCTGCGCCGGGACGGTCTTGTCGCAGCCGCCGATGAGCACCACCGAGTCGATCGGCAGGGCACGGATCATCTCCTCGGTATCCATCGACATCAGGTTGCGCAGGAACATGCTGTTGGGGTGGGCGAAGCTCTCGTGGATCGAGATGGTGGGGAAGTCCACCGGCAGCCCGCCGGCGAGCATCACCCCGCGCTTGACCGCCTCGATCAACTGCGGCGCGTTGCCGTGGCAGGGATTGAAGCCGCTGCCGGTGTTGGTGATGCCGACGATCGGTCGCTCCAGCGCATCGTCCGAATAGCCGGCGCCCTTGATGAAGGCCTTGCGCAGGAACAGCGAGAATTCCGCGTCGCCGTAGTTGGTCAGGCCCTTGCGCATGCCGCGGGCCGGGTTGTGGGTCTTGCTGCCGGAGTCGTTGTTGTTGTTCACGGGGCATTACCTCTCGGTCTGTCGATGGAAGGCGGGGTGGCGGGCACCTCAACCGGGCTTTTGCGGTGCCGGGCCGGAGCTGCCGCGCACGATCAATTCGGTGGCGGTCTCGATGGGGCCCGGCCGCGATCTGCCGGCCAGCGCATCGAGCAGGTAGGCGCCGGCGCAGGCGCCGATCTGTTCGAGTTCCACGCGGATGGTGGTCAGCGGCGGGGACATGTGCCGGGCGTAGTCGAAGTCGTTGAAGCCGACCACCGAGACGTCCTCGGGCACCCGCACGCCGAGGCTCTTGGCCGCCAGTAGCGCGCCGAAGGCCAGCAGGTCGTTGGCGCAGATGACTGCGGTGGGGCGGGTCGGTCCCTGTAGCAGCTGGCGCATGGCGGCGATGCCGTCCTCCAGCGTCAGGTCGGTCTCCAGGCGCCAGTGCAGGGGGAGCTCCAGGCCCACTTCGGCCAGGCGGGCGTGGGTCCCGATGATGCGGTCGCCGATCCGGTCGTTGAACGAGGGCTTGCCGACGATCATGGCGAAGCGCCGATGGCCGAAGGCGAGCAGGTGATCGACCATGCAGCGCGCCACGGCGACGTTGTCGAAGCCGACGCTGGGGTGCTGGCTGTCCTGCGCCCAGGCCTGCACGCAGGGGATGCGCTTGCTCTCGATCAGTTGCCACATCTTCGGGTCGTGGGTGCGGCCGACCACCATCAGCGCGTCGACGCCATGCTCGAGCATGGTCTGCACTTCCTTCAGCTCGACCTGCGCGTCGAAGCCGAAGCTGGCCACCAGCAGCGTGTAGCCGGCCTGGTGCACGGTCTGCTGAAAGGCCGCCAGCGGGCGCGAGAAGGTCTCGGTGGCCAGGGTCGGCACCACCGCGCCGATGGTCATGCTGCGCCGCGACGACAGGGTGCGCGCCGCGGCGTTGAGCACGTAGCCCAGTTCGTCGCAGGCGCGCTGCACGGCGCGCCGCTTGTCGTCGCGCACGGCCGCGCTGCCGTTGAGAACGCGCGATACGGTGGCCGTCGACACGCCGGCGCGACGAGCGACATCGCGCAGACCGGCGCGCGACAGCAGAGCAGGTGGTTGGGACATGGAGCATTCCCGTGCAATTCGTCGAAAAAGGTCACCGTGATCGAACGGTGGTTGACATTAGGAAAAACCGATTCTAGCTTTTTGTAAACGGTTACATCGCCTCAGTGAGCAAATGTAAGCGGTTACAAGCGCCTGTCAATAGCCTTTGCAACCGCAGCGTCAAAGCCCCCCAGGGTCGCTCGCCGCTGAAATGAAACCGGTTACATTTTCGTTCCACCGCCGAATAACAAGGAAAACAAGCATGGCCATCATCCGCTCCATTTCCGTCTGCGCGGCCCGGGTGCCGCTGGATCGGGTCACCTCCTTCTCCAATCGCACGGTCTATGCACGCGACTACGGCCTGGTCAAAGTGACCTCCGAGGACGGCGTGACCGGCATCGGCTTCTGCTACGTCGGCAGCGCCGGCGGCGAGCTGCTGCCGATCGCCGTGGAAAAGCTGCTGGCGCCGGTGCTGCTCGGCCGCGACTCGCTGGACGTCGAGGCGCTGTGGCGCGAGATGTACCAGGAAGCCCTGCTGCAGGGCCGCGCCGGCGTGGTCATGCGCGCCATCAGCATCCTCGACACCGCCCTCTGGGACCTCAACGCGCGCAGCGCCGGCCTGCCGCTGCACCGCTACCTCGGTGCGGCCAGCGCCGACCGCGTGCCGGCCTACGCCAGCGGCGGCTACTACCTCGACGGCAAGACCCCCGAACTGCTCGGCGAGGAGATGGCGCACTACGTCTCGCTCGGCTTCAAGGCGGTGAAGATGAAGACCGGCCGCCTTTCGCCGAAGGAAGAGGAAGCCCGGGTGGCGGCCGCGCGCGAGGCCATCGGCCCCGACGTCGCGCTGATGCTCGACGTCAACAACGGCTGGAGCGACGTCACCGAGGCGCTGCAGTACGTGCGCCGCTTCGAGCGCTACGACCCGGCCTTCGTCGAGGAGCCGTTCCTGGTCGACGATATCGACAGCCATGCGCGCCTGGCCCGAGCCACGTCGATCCCGGTGGCCACCGGCGAAGTGGAGGTCGGCCGCTGGCGGCACAAGGAACTGCTCGACAAGGGCGGCGCGGCCATCCTGCAGACCGACGCGGTGGTCTGCGGCGGCATCACCGAATGGCGCCGCATCGCCGCCATGGCCGCCGGTTACGGCGTACCGATGTACCCGCACTGGTTCCACGACGTGCACGCGCCGCTGGTGGCCGCCACGCCGAATGCGCGCTACGTGGAGTTCTTCTGGGACGACCAGGTACTCAACTTCCGCCGGCTGATCGACCGCCAGCTGGCGCAGGAGGACGGCTACATCAAGCTGCACCAGACCCCGGGCCTGGGCTTCGATTTCGACGAGCAGGCCGTGGCCCGTTACTCGATCGCCAACGGCGACGCCTGGCTGACCGTGCAGAAGGACCGCTGAGCAACAAAAAGTCGTACCACCGGGGAGTCCGCGTCACCTGCGTCGCGGTTCCTCGACACGTCCCGGTCCGGTTCGCGCCGGACGCCATAAATCCAACAAGAAAGCGTGGAGTGAGCGAAATGAAGATCAACAAGAAACTGACCACTGCCGTCCTGGCCGCCGCAACGGCGCTGTCCCTGTCCCTCAATGCCCAGGCCGAATACGTCGCCGGCGAGGACGTCACCGTGCTGCAGGGCTTCAAGCCCGGCGGCGGCAGCGACGTACTGGCGCAGCTGGTGCAGCCGTACGTGAGCAAGCAGCTGGGCGTCAATTTCGTCAATGAATACATCCCCGGCGCCACCGGGGCGATCGCCTGGACCCGCCTGGCCAAGCAGTCGAAGAAGGACGGTTCGGTGGTCAGCATCACCAATACGCCGATGCTGATGACCAACTACATCATGAACGAGGCGATCACCTACAACATCAAGGAGCTGACCCCGATCGCCAACGTGGTCACCGACCCGGGCATCGCCGTGGTCGCCAAGGACAGCCCCTACGACAGCATCGAGGACCTGCTCGCCGCGGCCAAGGAAAAGCCCGGGCGCATCACCGTGGGCAACTCCGGCATGGGCGGCGACGACTTCTTCACCACCCTGCTGATCGAGAAGGCTACCGGCCTGTCGTTCAAGAAGGTGCCGTTCCAGGGCGACGGCCCCTCCGCCACCGCCGCCATGGGCAACAAGATCGACGTCAGCTTCAACAACGTCGGCACCGTCTACAGCCAGGTGCAGAGCGGCAACCTCAAGGCCCTCGCGGTGTTCTCCGAGAACCGCGTCGACAGCCTGCCGGACGTGCCGACGCTGAAGGAGAAGGGCGTCGACGTGGTCGCCGGTTCCTCGCGCGGCTACAGCGCCCCAGCTGGAATCCCCGACGAGGCTCGCGACCAGTTGATCGCCGCCTTCGAGGCGCTGAAGAACGACCAGGCCTTCCTCGAAGACGCGAAGAAACGCGCGCTGAACATCGACATCGTCACCGGCGACGCCTACGGCGAGATGTTCGAGAGCATGGAAAAGGAATTCCAGGGTATCTGGCAGGAAGTGAGCGCGAAGCAACAGTGAAGCGATCCGCCGAGCACCAAGGGGAGGCGACCATGAACACGAACAGATTGCTGCTGGGACTCTTCGGCATCGCCCTGGCCGCGTTGTTTTTCGTCAACGCGCTGAAGTACCCGGAGGCGGCGGCGGAGATGCCGCTGATCTACTCGGTGACGGTAGCGCTGCTGTCGCTGGCGATGGTCGCCTCGGAGCTGCTGCGCCGCCGCCCGGCCAGCGACGCCGCGGCGGTGCCGCCCGACGACGGCGAGCCGGTGGCGCTGCGCCCGCGCTACGCGGCGACCGCGGCGGTCTTCGCCCTGGCGATCGCCTACGTCGCGACCATCACCACGTTCGGTTACCTGGTGTCGACCGTGGCGTTCATGGCCGCGACGCTGCTGGTGATCCGCACGGTGTCGCTGCGCTTCGCGCTGATCGCCACGGTGGTGCTGGTGGCCGTGGTGTGCGTGGTGTTCATCCAGTTCCTGGGCCTTCCCGTTCCGCTCCTTCCGCCGGCGATCGCCTGATCGCCGTCTCTTCCATCTTTCGCCGAGGCCTTCTCCGTGGAAAGTTCGATCGTCATGACGGGGCTGAGCAATGTGTTCACCCTGTACAACATCGCCGCGATACTCGGCGGCACGCTTCTCGGCCTGTTCGTCGGCGCCATGCCGGGCCTGTCGGCCACCATGGCGCTGGCGCTGCTGTTGCCGCTGACCTTCAGCATGGACACCGGCACCGGCCTGAGCATGCTCGCTTCGCTCTACGTCGGCGCCTCCTACGGCGGCTCGATCGCCGCCATCCTGCTGCGCACGCCGGGCACCCCCTCGGCCGCCGCCACCGTGCTCGACGGCTTTCCCATGTCGCAGCAGGGCCAGGCGGGCAAGGCGCTGGGCATTTCGCTGTTCGCCTCCTTCATCGGCGGCCTGATCAGCGGCGTCGCGCTGCTGCTGGCGGCGCCGCTGCTCGGCAGCCTGGTGGTGCAGTTCGGCCCGATCGAGCTGTTCGCCATCGCCGTGCTCGGCATCACCATCATCGGCTCGCTGGCCCAGGGCTCGGTGATCAACGGCCTGTTCTCCGGGGTCGTCGGGCTGCTGGTGAGCACGGTGGGCATGGACCTGACCACCGGCACGCCGCGGATGACCTTCGACAACATCAACCTGTTCTCCGGCATCAGCTTCACGGTGGCGCTGATCGGGCTGTTCTCGATCCCGCAGGCGCTGGCGCTGGTGGAGAACTCCAACGCCCCGGCGAAGGTCGCCAGCCGCATCACCGACCGGCTGATTCCCAGGCTCTCCGAGCTGAAGACGCTGATGCCGAACATGCTGCGCTCGAGCGGCATCGGCATCATCGTCGGGCTGATCCCCGGCACCGGCGGCGACACCGCCAGCTGGTTCGCCTACAACGAGGCCAAGCGCTTCGCCAAGGACAAGAGCGGCTTCGGCAAGGGCGATCCGGCCGGCGTCGCGGCACCGGAGGCCGCGAACAACGCGGTGGTCGGCGGTGCGCTGATTCCCACCATCGCCCTCGGCATTCCCGGCAGCTCGGCCACCGCCATCCTGCTCGGTGCGTTGATGGTGCAGGGCATCCTGCCGGGGCCGAATCTGCTGACCGACTACGGCGACGTGACCTACACGCTGATCTGGGCGGTGATCTTCGCCAACGTCGGCCTGCTGCTGGTCGGCCTGATGTTCACCAAGGCCAGCGTGGCGGTCACCCGCATCCCGGACGGCTTCATTGCCTGCGCGATCATCGCGCTGTGCATCATCGGCGCCTACGCGATCAACAACAGCCTGTTCGAGGTAGGCCTGATGCTCGGCTTCGGCCTGTTCGGCTACTGGCTGGCCAAGGCCGGGGTGTCGCCGGCGCCGATGGTCATCGGGCTGATCCTGGGGCCGGTGATGGAGAACAGCTTCCATCAGTCGATGCTGATCGGCAATGACGACTACCGCATCTTCCTGTCCAGCCCGATCGCCGTGGTGCTGCTGTGCATCGCGGTGTTCTCGGTCCTGCAGGCCACCCCGGTGTTCCGCTGGCTGATCGAGGCGTGTCGGCGGCGTACGCAACTGGCCTGAAAAACACCCATCGGTCGGCAGGCCGCCGTCAGCGGTGCTGCCGACCGCCCGAGCAGAACACAACATAAGGAGAGAACCATGAGTCATGCCACGGGCCGCGTCTGGTCGCCGGTGATCACGCCGTTCAGCCAGGACCTCGCTGCGGATACGGAACGTTTTGTGGCGCAGTGCCGCTGGTTGCTGGACGCCGACGTCGGGCTGGCCGTATTCGGCACCAACTCCGAGGCCAATTCGCTTTCGGTGGAGGAAAAGATCCGGCTGCTGGACGCCTTGATCGAGGCCGGCATTCCCGCCGCGCGGCTGATGCCGGGGACCGGCGCCTGCGCCCTGCCCGACACCGTCGCGCAGACCCGCCATGCGGTCGGCAAGGGTGTCGAGGGCGTGCTGATGCTGCCGCCCTTCTACTACAAGGGCGTCTCCGACGAGGGCTTGTTCCGCTATTTCAGCGAAGTGATCGAGCGGGTCGGCGACGATGCGCTGCGCATCTACCTCTACCACATCCCGCCGGTGTCGCAGGTGCCGCTCTCGCTGACGCTGGTCGAGCGCCTGCTCGCGGCCTATCCGAGGAACGTGGTCGGGGTGAAGGACAGTTCCGGCGACTGGGCCAACACCCGGGCGCTGATCGACAACTTCGCCGCCGACGGCTTCCAGGTCTATGCCGGCAGCGAGCCGTTCCTGCTGCAGACCCTGCGTGCCGGCGGCGCCGGTTGCATCAGCGCCACGGCCAACGTCAATCCGGCGCCGATCGCCCGGCTGGCGCGGGACTGGCAGGCGGCGGACGCCGACGCGCAGCAGGCCGCGCTGATCCGCACCCGCAAGCTGTTCGAGCGCTTCCCGATGATTCCCGCGCTCAAGGCGGTCACCGCCCGCTACAGTGGCGTCGGCCAATGGGCGCGGCTGCGGCCGCCACTGGTGGAACTCGACGAGACGCAGTGCCAGGAACTGTTCGCCTCGCTCGACGAAATCGGCTTCGATATGCCGGGACTGAAGCACAGCTGAGCGGGAGATCGCAGCATGGAAAAGAAACGCATCGTGGCCCTGCGCCGCCTGAACGAGGCGCACCTGCAGCGCCTGCGCGAAACCTTCGAGGTCACCTATTTCGAAGAACCGCAACAGCAGCCCGAGGCGGTGGCCGCCGCGCTGTGCCGGGCCCACGGGCTGATCGGCGGCAAATTGCAGGTCAGCCCGGCGATGCTCGACGAGGCGCCGCAGCTGGAAGTCGTCTCGACCATCTCGGTGGGCTACGACAACCTGCCCGTCGCCGAGCTGAGCCGCCGCGGCATCCTGTTGACCAACACGCCGGACGTGCTCACCGAGACCACCGCCGACACCGCCTTCATGCTGATCATGGCCAGTGCCCGGCGCCTGGTGGAGCTGGCCAACATGGTGCGCGAGGGCCGCTGGACGCAGCATGTCGGCGAGCCGCATTTCGGCCATGACGTGAACGGCAAGACGCTCGGCCTGGTCGGGCTGGGGCGCATCGGCCAGGCGATCGCCCGCCGCGCGCTGGGCTTCAACATGCGCGTGCTCTACAGCAACGCCTCGCCCAAGCCGGTGCTGGAGGCCGAATGGGGCATCGAGCGGCGCAGCTTCGAACAGCTGCTGGCCGAGTCCGACTTCGTCTGCCTCAGCGTGCCGCTGACCGAAGAGACCGAGCACCTGCTCGGCTACGAACAGTGCCGGGCGATGAAGCGCTCGGCCTTCCTGGTCAACATCGCGCGCGGCAAAGTGGTCGACGAGGCCGGGCTGATTCGCGCATTGGAAGAGGGGCTGATCGCCGGTGCCGGGCTCGACGTGTTCGAGCAGGAGCCGGTCGCCCCCGACTCGCCGCTGCTGCGCATGGACAACGTGGTGACCCTGCCGCACATCGGCTCGGCCACCCACGAGACCCGCGAAGCCATGGCCAACTGCGCGGCCGAGAACCTCTGCCAGGCCCTGCGTGGAGAACGCCCGCGCGACCTGGTCAACCCCGAGGCCTGGGCGCTGCGCCATCCCCACCCCCTGCAGTAGGAAGCATCAGGACATGCCCGATAAGCATTCACGCCGTTTGGCGTCGATCTTGAACCTGCACGATCTCGATCGCGCGGCCAGGCGCCTGCTGCCGCGCCCGATCTATGGCTACATCGCCAACGTGGCCGAGGACGGCCACACCGCCCGCGCCAATCGCAGCGCCTTCGAGGCCTACTCGTTCCTGCCGCGGGCACTGGTGGACGTGTCGAAGATCTCACTGGAAACCGAACTGCTCGGCCAGCGCTACGCCCTGCCGATCGGCATCGCGCCGATGGGCATCAGCGCGCTGTCGGCCTATCGCGGCGACCTGGTGCAGGCGCAGGCGGCGGCCACGGCCGGCATCCCGATGATCTTGAGCGGCAGCTCGCTGATCCCCATGGAAGAGGTGCTCGCCAACGGCAAGACCGACTGGTTCCAGGCCTACCTGCCGGGCGATCACGCCGGCATCGAGGCGCTGATCGAGCGGGTGCGCAACGCCGGCTTCGACAAGCTGGTGATCACCGTCGACTACCCGGTGCCGCCGAACAGCGACAACAACAGCCGTTCGGGCTTCTGCTCGCCGTTGCGCCCAAGCCTGCGCCTGGCCTTCGACGGGCTGGTGCGGCCGCGCTGGCTGTTCGGCACCTTCCTGCGCACGCTGCTCAACCATGGCTTGCCGCATTTCGAAAACAACTACGCGACGCGCGGCATCGCCGTCGTGTCGCGCAACGTCAAGCGCGACTTCTCCGGTCGCAGCCACCTGAACTGGAGCTACCTGGAACTGGTGCGCCGGCTCTGGCCCGGCAAGCTGGTGGTCAAGGGCATCCTGCATCCGGACGATGCGCGCAAGGCCTGCGACCTCGGCGCCGACGCGCTGATCGTCTCCAACCACGGCGGCCGCCAGCTCGACAGCACGCTCTCGGCGCTGGAGGCGCTGCCCGGCGTCGTCGAGGCGGTCGGCGATCTGCCGGTGATGGTCGACAGCGGTTTCCGCCGCGGCACCGACGTGCTCAAGGCGCTGGCGCTGGGCGCGCGGATGGTCTTCATCGGCAGGCCGTTCAACTATGCCGCGGCGTATGCGGGCGAAGCGGGCGTGGCGCACGCCATCGAGCTGCTGGCCGCCGAGCTGCAGCGCGACATGGCGCTGCTGGGGGTGACCCGGGTCGAGGATGTCGACCGGCGGTGCCTGGTCGAGAGAAGCAAATAACTCGAACCGCTCCCGGATCGACGGGCGATCCGCGCCGGAAACGAGCCAGGCAATGCCTGGCTCGTTTAGTCTCCGGGGCTGCTATCGGAGCAGCAGGCCAACCAGCAGGTAGCTGAGGCCGGTGAGGCTGTTGGCGACATCGTCATGCTATATTTCGAGCTTCATGTTTAAAGCCGACGTAACGTGGGGTACATGAACACAGTTCGTGATCAATTGCCGCTGCCGGAAGACCTCCGGGTGTTTCTCACCGTCATCCGCAAGCAGAGCTTCGCCGGTGCGGCAGACGAGCTGGGGCTGTCGCCCGCCTATGTCAGCAAGCGCATCCAGGTACTCGAAGGGGTGCTGCAGACCCGGTTGCTGCATCGCACCACCCGGCGGATCGCGCTGACCGACGACGGCGAACGCACGCAGCGCTGGGCGGTACGCATCCTTGGCGACCTGGACGATCTCTTCGATGAACTCTCGCAGGCGCGCCTGACGCCCCGGGGGCAACTGCACATCAGCAGCAGCTTCGGCTTCGGCCGCAACCACGTGGCGCCGGCGATATCGGCACTCGCCGAGCGCTATTCGGAGCTGGAGATCCGCCTGGAGGTATTCGACCGGGTCGTGGACATCGTCGCCGAGGGCTTCGACCTGGAGATCCGCGTCGGCGACGACCTGCCGGGCCAGCACATCAGCAAGCGCCTGGTCAGCAACCGGCGCGTGCTCTGCGCCAGCGCCGACTACCTGGCCCGTCGCGGCACGCCGACGAGCCTGGAGGACCTGCAACAGCACGATTGCCTGGTGCTCAAGGAGCGCAACAACGCCTTCGGCGTCTGGCAGCTCGAACGCAACGGGAAGGCGCAGAGCGTGCGCGTCAGCGGGCCGCTGTCCTCGAACAATGGCGAGATCGTCCTGCAATGGGCGCTCAACGACCGCGGCATCCTGTTGCGTTCGATGTGGGACGTGAAGCCCCTGCTGGAGCAGGGCAAGCTCGTCCAGGTGCTGCCGGACTATAGTGAAAGCGCCAACGTCTGGGCGGTCTACCCGACCCGGCTGTCGAGCTCCGCCAAGCTGCGGGTGTGCGTCGAGTTCCTGGCCGAGCATTTCAGGCGATTGTCGCTATAGCGCCGCCCTGGTCGTCACGACCATGCACGATTCATGAATGATCAGGTCACGGTTTCGCGGCTTGCGCTCGCCTGCCGCTTACCTAGCATGTCGGGCACCGAATAGAGAGGAGTGAGGGGTATGTTCGCTGAGTTCCGCAAGGACGAGTGCCTGGTCAATGGCGTGCGCATCGCCTACCGCAAGGGCGGCAGCGGGCCGGCCCTGTTGCTGCTTCACGGCCATCCGCAGACCCATGTCATCTGGCACAAGATCGCCGACCGGCTGGCCCGGCACTTCACCGTGGTCGCCGCCGACCTCAGGGGCTACGGCGACAGCGACAAACCCGCCGGCGGCGACGACCACAACGCCTACTCCAAGCGGGAAATGGCGCGCGACGCCCTGGAGCTGATGGAAACCCTGGGGTTCTCGAGCTTCGACGTGCTCGCCCATGACCGCGGCGCGCGGGTCGCGCATCGCCTGGCTGCCGACCATGGCAGGGCGGTCCGGCGGATGATCCTGCTGGACATCGCCCCGACCCTGGCGATGTATTCGCAGACCAACGAGGCGTTCGCCCGTGCCTACTGGCACTGGTTCTTCCTGATTCGCCCGGCTCCGCTGCCCGAAACCTTGCTCGAGAGCGATCCGGAGCTGTATCTGCGCAGCGTCATGGGCACGCGCAGCGCCGGCATGCGGCCGTTCACCGAGGAGGCGTTCGCCGAATACCTGCGCTGCCTCCGCCTGCCGGGCACGGCGCACGCCATCTGCGAGGACTACCGCGCCAGCGCGGGGATCGACCTGGAGCACGACAGGCAGGACCGCGAGGCGGGCCGCCAACTGGAGATGCCGTTGCGGGTGCTGTGGGGCGCCGAAGGTGTCGTCGGCCGCTGCTTCGATCCGCTGGCGGAGTGGCGGAAGGTCGCGACCAACGTCCAGGGCAAGGCCCTTCCCGCCGGGCACTACCTGCCGGAAGAAGTCCCGGAGCTGCTGTTCGACGAAGTGATGGCCTTCCTCGGCTGAACCCGAGCAGGGCGCCGGATAGAGCCCTCCCGACGCGCTGTCGCCTGCGTCGGCCGAGCGCTCCTGCTGCCGGCATCGTTCACGAATCGTGAATTCTCAAACCCCGCTAACGCGCTTTGAGTGGTCGGTGGCGCTCAATATGCTGGCGGGGCAGGCCTGGCAACCGGGCGCTGCGCTGCCCTGGACGACAAGCAAGAAGCGAGAACGGCCATGAACCGCCCCAGAACCCTTTACGAAAAGCACATCGACTCCCATGCCGTCTGCGACCTGGACGACCAGGGGCATGTGCTGCTCTACATCGACCGGCAAGTCGCCAACGAATACACCAGCCCGCAGGCCTTCAGCGGTCTGCGCGCGGCGGATCGCAAGGTCTGGCGGCCGGCCGCCACGCTGGCGGTGGTGGATCACGTCAATCCCACGAGCCCGAACCGCATCGCCACCATGCCCGACCCGGGTGGCGCGCGGCAGGTGTCCTATTTCGCCGAGAACTGCCGCGACTTCGGCATCGAACTCTTCGATGTGCTGGACAAGCGCCAGGGCATCGAGCACGTCGTCGCTCCCGAGCAGGGTTTCATCCTGCCGGGCATGGTGGTCGCGGCAGGCGACAGTCACACCACCACCTACGGGGCGCTGGGCGCCTTCGGCTTCGGCATCGGCACCTCGGAGATCGAGCACCTGCTGGCGACCCAGACGCTGGTCTACAAGCGCCTCAAGACCATGCGGGTGAACGTCCATGGCGCGCTTGGCGACGGTTTGACGTCCAAGGACATCATCATGGCGCTGATTCGCCGCATCGGCGCGTCCGGCGCCACGGGCTACGCCATCGAATTCGCCGGCCCGACGATCGAAGCCCTGAGCGTCGAAGCGCGGATGACCATCTGCAACATGGCGGTCGAAGCGGGGGCGCGTGGCGCCTTCATGGCGCCGGACGACAAGGTCTATGCCTACCTGGCCGACAAGCCCCGGGCGCCGAAAGGCGCGCTCTGGGAGCAGGCGGTGGCGCGCTGGCGCGAACTCTACAGCGATCCAGGCGCCGCGTTCGATGTCGACATCGAGCTGGACGCCGGCGCCCTGGAGCCGATGGTCACCTGGGGCACCAGCCCCGACCAGGCCGCCGCCATCGGCGATCGGGTGCCGGACCCGCGAGACGAGCCGGATGCCATTCGCCGCCAGGACCTTCAGCGCGCCCTGCGCTACATGGGCCTTACGGCGGGGGAGCCCCTGATGGCCATCGAGATCAGCCACGCCTTCATCGGCTCGTGCACCAACGCCCGTATCGAGGATCTGCGCGACGCCGCCCGTGTCGTGCGCGGCCGCAATGTCGCGCCCGACGTACGGGCCATGGTCGTTCCCGGTTCCACCCAGGTGCGTGCCCAGGCCGAGGCCGAAGGGCTTGCCCAGGTATTCCTCGATGCCGGTTTCGAATGGCGCCAGTCGGGCTGCTCGATGTGCCTGGCGATGAACGATGACGTCCTGGCGCCCGGCGATCGCTGCGCCTCCAGCACCAACCGCAACTTCGAAGGGCGTCAGGGAGCCGGTGCGCGTACGCACCTGATGAGCCCCGCGATGGTCGCCGCCGCAGCGGTCTCGGGACGTTTGACCGATGTCCGTTCACTGCCCCTGGAGGCCTGAAATGGAACCCTTCGTCGACATCAGCGGCAGCGCCGCCCCCATGCTCGCCGCCAACGTCGATACCGACGTGATCATGCCCAAGCAGTTCCTCAAGGGCATCGACCGCAACGGCCTCGATCGGGGCGTGTTCTTCGATCTTCGCTTTTTGCCGAACGGCGAGCCGAACCCGGATTTCATCCTCAACCGGCAACCCTGGAACCAAGCCCGCTTCCTGGTCGTCGGGCCCAACTTCGGCTGCGGCTCGAGCCGCGAACATGCCGTGTGGGGGCTCAGGCAACTGGGTATCCGGGCGGTGATCGGAACGAGCTTCGCCGGGATCTTCTTCGACAACTGCCAACGCAACGGCCTGTTGCTCATCCAGTTGAGCGATGCGCAGCTGCGGGAGGTCGGGCAATTGGTCGGCAAGCCTGAGTCGTCCTCGATCCGCATCGATCTCGCGGCGCAGACGATCGTCCTCGAGGGCGGGCGAACGATCGAATTCGCCATCGACGCCCTGCGCAAGGAGGCGCTTCTGCTCGGGTTGGACGCCATTGGCAGCACGTTGCAGCGCACCGATCGGATCAAGGCCTTCGAGGCCCGGCATCTGCAGGCCAACCCCTGGTTGGCCTGATCGATCCCTGCGCGACAGCCCTGCCCAAGGCGTGTCTCGGTCCCGGTCCAAAGGGGGGTACAGATTGCCTATGGCACCGCCCGCGCTCGGGACCATATCCATTTCCAGACCGCCAAGCTTGCCCTGGAACATCACCGGCTCATTGTTCAACTGGTGATCCCGGCTCGGCGGATCGGGGCTGCCACTGACGTTGTTTACGACGCGCTGCAGCGTCTCTTCGCCTGCGCCGCTCGGGGCGACGCGGATCGATGCGCTCGGCGAGCGGTGCCTGATTCGCAATCGGCGAGCCGCTGACGGTGGTCGCGCTGGCGAGCCTTCATCGAATCGGCCGTCCTAGAGCCCTCGCGCATGCCTGCGACTGTTAGGTGCTTGCCCTCGCTGCGCCAATGGGCTTTCATTTGGGCCCGAGCGCTGTCGACATGCCACTATGCGGTAGCCGCTTTACCGCTTGCATGGGCCCCGGTTTCGGCGGGCCCGCGGCATCCAATGACAACAACGATGGACCACATGACAGAACCGGCACCCGTTTCTCCGGCCCGTTCGGGCACGCTCGGCGAGCAGCCGGACGTGCCCCTCGAACTGGATGCAGAGCATCTGCGCCTGCTGCTCAAGGGCGCAAGGCTACCGGCACTGCTGACGCTGTTCACCAGTCTGGTCTGCGTCGTGCTGCTGTGGGGGCAGCAATCGGCAGCGCATCTGCTTGCCTGGCTTATGTGGGCCGCCGCGCCGGCGGTATGGCTGCTGCAGCAGGCCTGGCTGCACGAGCGTGCGCCGAACACGCGTCAGGCCGCGCCTCGCTGGCGTCGCTATTTCATCCTCGGCAGCGCCGTCTCGGCGCTGGCATTGGCCTATGCCAGCGTCCAACTGGTGCCGGCGGACGATTTCCTGCAGCAGGTGCTCGTCTACGGTCTCATTGGCTCGGTCGTGCTGGCGGTGAGCATCATGCATGCCGTCAGCCTGCCGGTCTTCTTCAGTTTCGTGGCGCCCTGCCTGCTGCCGGCCGGCTTCGGCCTGGTCGCCAGCGGCGAGCCGATCCTGCGTGGCTGGGGCGTGCTGGCGTTCGTCCTGTTCGCCACCCTCAGCCTGATCGCCTGGCAGATCAATCACCGGGTCATCGCCGGTCTGCGCCAGCGGCTGGAACGGCTGCGGCTGATCGAGCGGCTGGAGCGTGCCGGCGAGGAGGCCCAGCGGCTCAATGCCGAGCTGGCGTGCGAGGTGGAGCAGCGTCGTGCCGCCGAGCAGCAGCTGCGGCACGCCTACGACGGGCTGGAACAGCGGGTCGGCGAACGCACCGCGGCACTCGCCGAAAGCGAGACGCGGCTGAAGCTGGCGCTCGAGGCCTGCGGGCTGGGGCTGTGGGATTGGGATCTCGAACGCAGCGTGGTGCACCATGCCTTCCCGGGTGCGGACTTCGGCGCCGGCGCGCAGGCATACGTGGAGCAGGACGAGCATGGCCGGCCGGAGGTGCATCCCGACGACCTGCAGCGGGTCCGCGACGTGCTGGTCGCGCATCTCAAGGGCCGAACCGATATCTATACCGTCGAATACCGCGCCCTGCAGCGCGACGGCAGCTACCTCTGGGTCGAGGACCGCGGGCGCGTCATCCAGCGCGACAGCGCCGGCCGGGCGCTTCGCATGATCGGTACGCGCCGCGACATTACCCACGAGCATCGCCAGGCCGAACAGCAGCGCCTGGCCGCCACGGTGTTCGAGGCCGCCGGCGAAGGCATCGTGATCATGGACGCCGGCTATCGCATCCTGGCCGTCAACGATGCCTGCTGTACGCTGTCCGGCTACTCGCGCGACGAGCTGGTCGGGCGCAGCGCGGCGCGCCTGGATGCGCCGCCGGAATCGCAGCTGCAGTACGCGCAGATCCGCGAGGCGCTGGAGCGCGAAGGCCGCTGGCAGGGCGAGCTGCTCGAAGCGCGCAAGAGCGGCGAGCTGTATCCGCAGTGGGTGCAGATGCGCCTGGTGCGCGACGCGCAGAATGCGGTCAGCCACGTGGTCGCGTTCTTTTCCGACCTCACGGTGCGGCGCCGGGCCGAGGAGCGCCTGCGTTTCCTCACCCATTACGACGGGCTGACCGGCCTGGCCAATCGCAGCCTGCTCAAGGAGCGCCTGCATGATGCCTGCCAGCGCCTGCGCCACAGCGGCCGCAGCCTGGCGGTGCTGTACATCGACCTGGATCGCTTCAAGCTCCTCAACGATAGCCTCGGCCACGAGGCGGCCGACGAGCTGCTGCGCGAGGTGTCACGCCGGCTGACGCATACGTTGTCCGGTGCCGACACCATCGCCCGGCTGTCGGGCGACGAATTCGTCGTGCTGCTCGATGCCTACGGCAGCCTGTCCAACCTGGCGCATATGGGCAGCCGGGTGCTGATGCGCATCCGCAAACCGATGACCATTGGCGGCCAGGAGCTGGTGATCAGCGCGTCCATCGGTGTCAGCCTGATGCCCGACAACAGCCTGGAGTCGGCGACGCTGCTGCGCCAGGCCAACCTGGCCATGCAGACGGCCAAGCACCTGGGCGGCAATACGCTGCAGTTCTTCACCGACCGCCAGCAGGCTTCGAGCCTGGCGAGCCTGCAACTGGAGAACCAGCTGCGCAAGGCGATCGAGGAAGGCCAGCTGGAAGTCTTCTACCAGCCGCGCCTGAGCCTTGCCGACGATTCCCTGGAAGCCGCCGAGGCACTGGTGCGCTGGCGCCATCCGCAACTGGGGCTGGTCGCCCCCGGGCAATTCATCCCGCTGGCCGAGGAAACCGGCCTGATCATTCCGCTGGGCGAATTCGTCCTGCGCCAGGCCTGCCGGCAGGCGCGGCAATGGCAGCAGAACGGGCTGGCGCAGATCCGCATCTCGGTGAACCTGTCGGTCAAGCAGTTGCGCCAGGGCAATTTCATCAGCCTGGTGCGCCAGGTGCTGGAGGAAACCGGCTTGCCGGCGCAGATGCTCGAGCTGGAACTGACCGAAAGCCAGCTGCTCGACGACATCGACAACGCCATCAGCATCAGCCGCCAGTTGCGCGCGCTGGGGGTGAAGCTGGCGATCGACGATTTCGGCACCGGCTACTCGTCGCTGAGCTACCTCAAGCGCTTCCCGGTGGACTACGTGAAGATCGACCGCTCGTTCATCAGCGAACTGGAGCATTCGGCCGAGGATGCCTCGATCACCCGCGCGATCATCGCCATGGTCCACAGCCTGGAACTGAAGGTGGTCGCCGAGGGCGTGGAAACCCAGGCGCAGATGGATTTCCTCAAGTCCAATCGCTGCGACGAGATCCAGGGCTACCTGCTCAGCGCGCCGGTGCCGGCGGAGCAGTTCGTCGAGCTATTGGGGTAGGGGCAGCCACAAGCTTCAAGCTTCAAGCTTCAAGCTTCAAGCCAAAGCCAAAGCCAAAGCCAAAGCCAAAGCCAAAGCCAAAGCCAAAGCGGCAAGCCAGCTGTTCTTTCGGCTTGCGCTTGAAGCTTGCCGCTGCTTCAGCCTCTGGTCGTACCGCCGTCCAGTTCGCGCATCAGCAGCCCGTAGCGCAGCTCGACCGATTCCGGCACCGGCAGGTAGACGGTGTGGCCATCGCCCGGCGCTACGGCGATGCGTTCGCCGCGACCATTTTCCAGCGTTTCCAGACGCAGGTTGAGATTGCCCTGCGGGGTCATCAGCTCGAGCTTGTCACCGACGGCGAAGCGGTTCTTCACCTTGACCTCGGCCAGGCCGCCGCGCCGCTCGCCGGTCAGCTCGCCGACGAACTGCTGGCGCTCGGACAGCGAGAAGCCGCGCGCGTAGTTCTGGTACTCGTCGTGCACGTGGCGGCGCAGGAAACCCTCGGTGTAGCCGCGGTGGGCCAGGGATTCGAGGGTGTCCATCAGCGATTTGTCGAACGGCCGCCCGGCGACCGCGTCGTCGATGGCCTTGCGGTAGACCTGGGCGGTGCGCGCCACGTAGTAGTGGCTCTTGGTACGGCCCTCGATCTTCAGCGAATGCACGCCCATCTGCACCAGGCGCTCGACGTGCTGCACGGCGCGCAGGTCCTTGGAGTTCATGATGTAGGTGCCGTGCTCGTCCTCGCTGACTTCCATGAGCTCGCCGGGACGGCTGACGTCTTCGAGCAGGAACAGCGCGTCGGTCGGCGCGCCGACGCCCAGGGTCGGCTCGGCGCGGCCCGCTTCGGCGGGTTGCACGGCGATGGGCTGGTAGCGCTGCACGGCATTGCCCAGCTCGTCTTCCCTGGCCTCGTGGGTCTTGTATTCCCAGCGGCAGGCGTTGGTGCAGGTGCCCTGGTTGGGGTCGCGCTTGTTGATGTAGCCCGACAGCAGGCAGCGCCCGGAATAGGCCATGCACAGCGCGCCGTGGACGAACACCTCCAGCTCCATGTCCGGCACCTGCTCGCGGATCTCGCCGATCTCTTCCAGCGACAGCTCGCGCGAGAGGATCACCCGGCTCACGCCCTGGGCGTGCCAGAACTTCACCGTGGCCCAGTTCACCGCGTTGGCCTGCACCGAGAGGTGGATGGTCATCTCGGGGAAGTGCTGGCGCACCAGCATGATCAGCCCGGGATCGGACATGATCAGCGCATCCGGCCCCATCGCCACCACCGGCGCCAGATCCTTGATGAAGGTCTTCAGCTTGGCGTTGTGCGGGGCGATGTTGACCACCACGTAGAACCGCTTGCCCAGCGTGTGCGCCTCGTCGATGCCGAGCTTGAGGTGGGCGTGGTCGAACTCGTTGTTGCGCACCCGCAGGCTGTAGCGCGGCTGCCCGGCATATACCGCGTCGGCGCCGTAGGCGAAGGCGTAGCGCATGGATTTCAGCGTGCCGGCAGGGGACAGCAGCTCGGTGCGGTAGGGGGTGCTCATGGGCGCGGAACTCGCAGGGACATCGTACAAGCGCGGCATTTTACTGTGCTTGCCCGCCGATTGCGCGGTCGATGGCCAGAAGGGCGGTTGGGTTGAGCGAAGCGAAGCCCAACAATGGGCGGCAGGACGACAAAGCGGGTTCCAGTGCCGCCGAATGCACGGATGCACGGATGCACGGATGCACGGATGCACGGATGCACGGATGGTGTTGGGCTTCGTCGCTACGCTCCTCAACCCAACCTACGTGCTGCGCTGGCCGGGCCCGTAGGTTGGGTTGAGCGAAGCGAAGCCCAACAATGGGCGGCAGGACGACAAAGCGGGTTCCAGTACCGCCGAATGCACGGATGCACGGATGGTGTTGGGCTTCGTCGCTACGCTCCTCAA
>NZ_JADDIX010000062.1 GCF_015070855.1 Pseudomonas lopnurensis | reverse complement strand
CCCTGTTCATGATCCTGGCGGTGAGCATCGGCGGTCTGACCCAGATCGTTCCGCTGTTCTTCCAGGACAGCGTCAACGAGCCGGTCGAAGGCATGAAGCCCTACACCGCGCTGCAGCTGGAAGGCCGCGATCTGTACATCCGCGAAGGCTGCGTCGGCTGCCACTCGCAGATGATCCGTCCGTTCCGCGCCGAAACCGAGCGCTACGGCCACTACTCGGTCGCCGGCGAAAGCGTCTACGACCATCCGTTCCTGTGGGGCTCCAAGCGGACCGGTCCGGACCTGGCCCGTGTCGGCGGTCGCTACTCCGACGACTGGCACCGTGCGCACCTGTACAACCCGCGCAACGTGGTGCCGGAATCGAAGATGCCGTCCTATCCGTGGCTGGTCGAGAACACCCTCGACGGCAAGGACACCGCCAAGAAGATGTCGGCTCTGCGCACGCTGGGTGTCCCCTACAGCGACGCAGACATCGCCGGCGCCGGGGATGCCGTCAAGGGCAAGACCGAAATGGACGCCATGGTGGCCTACCTGCAGGTACTCGGCACCGCGCTGACCAACAAGCGGTAAAACGATACCCACCTAAGAAATGATGCGCTGCCGAGGGCAGCCATCAGGGACTTCAATCGCGGACAGCCAGAGTTGCTCGGGCTGTCCAGGAGTAGCACATGAGCACTTTCTGGAGTGGATACATCGCCCTGCTGACGCTGGGCACCATCGTCGCTCTGTTCTGGTTGATCTTCGCCACCCGCAAGGGCGAGTCCGCCGGCACCACGGACCAGACGATGGGTCACGCCTTCGACGGCATCGAGGAATACGACAACCCCCTGCCACGCTGGTGGTTCCTGCTGTTCATCGGCACGCTGGTGTTCGGCATCCTCTATCTGATCCTCTACCCGGGGCTGGGCAACTGGAAAGGCGTCCTGCCGGGCTACGAGGGCGGCTGGACCCAGGCGAAGCAGTGGGAACGCGAAGTCGTGAAGGCCGATGAAAAGTACGGCCCGATCTTCGCCAGGTACGCAGCCATGCCGGTGGAACAGGTCGCTCAGGACGAGCAGGCCGTGAGAATCGGTGCCCGCCTGTTCGCCAACTACTGCTCCATCTGCCACGGTTCCGACGCCAAGGGTTCCACGGGCTTCCCGAATCTGGCCGACCAAGAATGGCGCTGGGGCGGTGACCCGGCCTCGATCAAGACCAGCATCCTCAACGGCCGTATCGCCGCGATGCCGGCCTGGGGCCAGGCCATCGGCGAAGAAGGCGTGAAGAATGTCGCCGCCTTCGTACGTCAGGATCTCGCCGGCCTATCGCTGCCGGAAGGCACCGAGGCCGACATCGCCGCCGGCCAGGAGGTCTATGCTCAGACCTGCGCCGTCTGCCACGGCCAGGGCGGTGAAGGCATGGCAGCGCTGGGTGCGCCGAATCTGACCAATGCAGCCGGCTGGATCTACGGCTCGAGCCTGGGTCAATTGCAGCAGACCATCCGTCACGGTCGCAACGGCCAGATGCCGGCCCAGAAGCAGTACCTGGGCGAGGACAAGGTCCACCTGCTCGCCGCCTACGTTTACAGCCTGTCACAAAAACCGGAGCAACTCGCGAAGCAGTGAGTCTCATAAGGGCGGTACACTCGTGCCGCCCTTCCCGCCCCATCCCCACGCAACATCGTCCAGCGCTGCGACCATCTGTCGCATCAATAGCTGACCAGCGTCCTTCCCCCTCTACGCTTGCACTCTTAAGCTTCTCCTTCCGGCTCGCCGTCCCGCCTAGAACGATAAGGCGAAGCCATAAATCTCGACGCGCCGGCCTGGTGCGGAACGTCCCTGTAGCGCGCATGGAAAACGCTTGGAATCAGGGTCTTGGCGGGAGAAAGGCAGTCCTGGCGTCGTTTGCATTGCCCCCCTGCTTTCTCCATACTTGCCGCCGTTTTTGCCTTCGAAAATGCCATTAGCGTGGAAGCCTTGCATGAGCACAGCAATAAGTGAGACTGCTTATAACTATAAGGTGGTTCGCCAATTCGCCATCATGACGGTGGTGTGGGGAATCATTGGGATGGGCCTGGGTGTTTTCATCGCCGCGCAGTTGGTGTGGCCCGGGCTCAATTTCGACCTACCGTGGACGAGCTTCGGCCGTCTGCGACCCTTGCACACCAATGCGGTGATCTTCGCCTTCGGCGGCTGTGCGCTGTTCGCTACGTCCTACTACGTGGTTCAGCGCACCTGTCAGACGCGACTGTTCTCCGACGGTCTCGCCGCTTTCACCTTCTGGGGTTGGCAGGCCGTGATCGTGCTGGCGGTCATTACCCTGCCCCAGGGCTTCACCAGCTCCAAGGAATACGCCGAGCTGGAATGGCCGATCGACATCCTGCTGGCGATCGTCTGGATCACCTATGCGCTGGTATTCTTCGGCACCATCATGAAGCGCAAGGCCAAGCACATCTATGTGGGTAACTGGTTCTTCGGTGCCTTCATCCTGGTGACGGCGATGCTGCACATCGTCAACAACATGGAAATCCCGGTCACCTGGTTCAAGTCCTACTCGATCTACTCGGGTGCGACCGACGCCATGGTGCAGTGGTGGTACGGCCACAACGCCGTGGGCTTCTTCCTGACCACCGGTTTCCTCGGCATGATGTACTACTTCGTGCCGAAGCAGGCCGAGCGTCCGGTGTATTCCTACCGCCTGTCGATCGTTCACTTCTGGGCGCTGATCACCCTCTATATCTGGGCCGGCCCGCACCACCTGCACTACACCGCCCTGCCGGACTGGGCGCAAAGCCTGGGCATGGTGATGTCGATCATTCTCCTGGCGCCGAGCTGGGGCGGCATGATCAACGGCATGATGACCCTCTCCGGCGCCTGGCATAAACTGCGCACCGACCCGATCCTGCGTTTTCTGGTGGTATCGCTGGCCTTCTACGGCATGTCCACCTTCGAAGGCCCGATGATGGCGATCAAGACCGTCAACGCCCTGTCCCACTACACCGACTGGACCATCGGCCACGTGCACGCAGGCGCCCTCGGCTGGGTGGCCATGGTCTCCATCGGCGCCCTGTATCACCTGATTCCGAAAGTGTTCGGTCGCGAGCAGATGCACAGCATCGGCCTGATCAATGCGCACTTCTGGCTGGCCACCATCGGCACCGTGCTCTACATCGCCTCGATGTGGGTCAATGGCATCACCCAGGGCCTGATGTGGCGTGCAATCAACGAGGACGGCACCCTGACCTACTCCTTCGTCGAAGCGCTGGAAGCCAGCCACCCCGGCTTC